>NZ_CP028158.1:3846445-4487519 GCF_003030345.1 Plantactinospora sp. BC1 | reverse complement strand
ACGACGGCCACGTTCTCCGACGCTAACCGGCGGCAACCCGGCCCGCCACCCGTTTTGCAATCAACGAACATTCATCGGGTCGCCGGGGCGAGCGCCAGGCGCAGCCGGTCGACGGCCGCCCGGTCGCCGGTCCAGCCGACGGCGTCGGCGGCCGAGCGCCGCCAGAGCCAGAGCAGCAACCGCTCCGGACTGGCGCTGATGGTCGCCGCCGGCCCGGCCTCCGACGGCGGATCGGCGGCCGGCCCGGACGTCGCTGCCTCGCCGGTCGCCGACGCCCCACCGCCGGCCGCACCGGCACCGGCCGACCCCCGCTCGGATGCCGCGTCCGGCCGGTCGGTGCCCGGTGGCGCCGCCGTGGCGCGGGCGACCGCGGCCCGGTCGGCGGCGACCGTCGCACCCTCCGGACCGAGCCGGATCTGCCAGCTCGCCGGCCCGGCGGTGGCCAGGAGCCGGATCGCGGAATCGGGGAGTACGTCGATGAAGCGCTCGGGCCACCGCCGGCTGCCGTAGCCCAGGAAGATCCGCAGCACCTCGTCGATGCCGTCGACGGCGAGGTCGGCGGGGATCTCCGTCACGGCCCCGGCGACCGCCAGCTCCGCGTCCACCCGGTGCACGACCGTCTCCTGTGCCATCCGTCGGAGCCAGAAGCCGACGGTCTGGTCCGGGTCGTACCAGGTGGGGGCGAGCGCGCCCGGATCCCGGCTGTCGAACTCGGCGCGCAGCGCGAGACATGCCCGGTCGAGCAGCGCCAACGGCTCCTCTCCGGAGAGGTCCGGCGGCCACGACGACGGGATCCGTCCGGTCCGCATGCACTCCACCTTGTGCAGGTAGACCGTGGCGACGTGCCGGACCAGGTCGGCGACGGTCCAGTCCGGACAGCTCGGCACGGCGGCGGCCAGATCGGCGGAGGCGACCTGGCGCAGCCGGGCCTGGTCGGCGGCCAGGCACTCCAGAAGTCGCACGCGCAGCATGAAACCAGCTAACCAGAGGGGTCCGACGCCCGCAGGGCGCCGCGCCATCGACCGGCGACGCTCAATGGCACGGCGTCCGGGTGGCCGCTCGACGGCACGGCGTCCGGGTGGCCGCTCGACGGCACGGCGTCCGGGTGACTCACGTGTCGGCCGGGTGCACCACGTAGAAGCGGGGCAGCGGGAGGATGCGCAGCCGCAGCCGGGTACCGGTGCGGTGCAGTTGCCAGATCAGCGCCGTACCGGCGGTGGCCAGCGAGATCAGCCCGCCGATCCAGATGCTCGCACCGGCGCCGTAGCGCTCGGCGATCCAGCCGATGATCGGCGCGCCGACCGGGTTGGTGCCGAGGAAGACCAGCACCCAGAGCGACATGACCCGACCCCGGAACGCCGCGTCCACGCCGAGCTGGACCCGCTGGTTGGACGCCTGGGCGAAGAAGACCATGAAGAACCCGGTCAGCGGCAGCAACGCCACCACCAGCCAGTACGTCGGGGCGAGCCCGACCAGGGTGCCGCAGGCGCCGGTCGCCACCGCGGCGCCCAGCACGGTCCAGACCGACGGTCGGCTGCGCCGGCCGCTGCCGGCCAGCGCCCCGGCGAGCGCGCCCACCGCGAGCGCGGTGGTGAAGAGGCCGAACGAGGCGGCACCGGTGTTGAAGGTGGTCTTCGCCAGCGCCGAGAGGGTGAGCTGGAAGTTGAACAGGGCCAGTCCCATCACCGACATCAGCACCATCGGCAGGACCAGGTCGGAGCGGCGGGCGACGTACCGGAGTCCGTCGATCACCCGGGCGGAACCCCGCTCGGCGAGCGGGGGCAGCTCCTCGCGGTGCAGCTCGGTCGCGCGCATCAGCACCACGCAGACCACCGGGGCGATCGAGCTGAGCGCGCTGACCAGGAAGACCGGGCCGACGTCGAAGAGGGCGATCGCCACCCCGGCCACCGCCGGGCCGATGATCCGGGCCGAGTTGAAGGTGGCCGCGGAGAGTGCCAGCGCGTTGGGCAGCAGCGGGGTACCGACGAGTTCGGAGACGAAGGACTGGCGTACCGGGGTCTCGACCGCGTTCGCCACCCCGAGCAGGCCGGCGAAGACGAAGACGTGCCACAGCTGCACCACACCGGTGATGACCAGCACGCTCATGCCGAGCGCCAGGAGGCTCCAGGTGCAGTTGGCGATGAACAGGAGTACCCGCTTGTCGTACCGGTCGGCGAGGCGGCCGGAGAGCAGGGTCAGCAGGAGTACCGGGGTGAACTGGAGTGCGATCACCACGCCGAGTGCCGAGGCCGAGTTGTCCGAGAGATCCAGGACGAGCCAGTCCTGTGTGGTGAACATCATCCACACGCCGATCAGCTTGATGAACTGACCGGTGGCGAAGAGCCGGTAGTTGCGAACCGTAAGGGACTGGAAGGTGGTGCTCAGCTTTGCCCGCACTCGGGGTGCGCCTCCTCGGGTCGTACGCGTCATCCCGACCTCCGGCCTCGGCATTGCGGCCGGAAGGTCCTAACGGACGAAGCGGACCCGGTCTTCTGCGGCGGTCAGTCGCGCGCCACCTTCTGCAGGATCTCCGCGGCGCGCTGGAGCGCGTCGCGTTCCTCCGGGGTCAGCTCGGCGAGCCGGACGGCCAGCCAGCGGTTGCGGGCCCGGTCGAACTGGGCGAGCATCGCGCGGCCGGTGTCGGTGGTCGAGAGGATGACCTGCCGACCGTCGGTCGGATGGGGGGTGCGCTGCACGAGGCCGCGCTCCTCCAACCTGGCGACGATCTTGGTCATCGTCGGCGGCTGGACCCGTTCGGTGTCGGCCAGCTCGCGGGGGGTCAGCGCGCCGGCCAGCTCCAGGCTGGTCAACGCGGAGAGCTGGGTCCCCGTGAGGTCGCCGACCGGCCGGGTCTGCCGTACCCGTCGGTTGAGTCGGGTGATCGCGTCGCGCAACAACGTCGCGAGCTGCGCCGGTGGCATGTGCTTCGCCATCACCGTCCACTCCGTCACGGTCGTTAGCCTAACTAATAAGCTTGGCTAACGACCACCGATTATGACCACTGTCACCGGGAACCGGCGCCGTGCCGTTCCACAGGCTAGAACAGCACAGCCTCGATCGGACCGCGCAGGAAGTAGACCACGAAGAGCCCGGCCACCCCGTAGAGCAGCGGGTGCACCTCCCGGGCCTTGCCCCGGGCCACCTTGACCAGCACGAAGCTGATCACCCCGGCCCCGATGCCGTTCGAGATCGAGTAGGTGAACGGCATCAGCACGATGGTCAGGAACGCCGGGATGGCGATCTCGTAGTCGTTCCAGTCGATCGTCCGCACCGCGGTCATCATCAGGAAGCCGACGATCACCAGCGCCACCGAGGCGGCCTCGAAGGGCACCACCACGACCAGCGGGGCCAGGAACATCGCCAGCAGGAACAACCCGCCGGTGACCAGGTTGGCCGCCCCGGTCCGGGCACCCTCCGCGACCCCGGCGGCACTCTCGATGTACGACGTGTTGCTCGACGTACTCGCCGCCCCGCCGGCCGCCGCGGCGATCGAGTCCACCAGCAGGATCTCCCGGGTACGCGGCGGCATCTTCTGCTCGTCGAGCAGCCCGCCCTCCTGGCCGACCGCCACCATCGTGCCCATGGTGTCGAAGAAGTCCGTGATCAGCAGCGTGAAGACGAACATCAGCGCGACCAGTACACCGGCCCGCTGCCAGGAGCCGAGCAGGTCGAAGTGACCGAGCAGGTGCAGGTCGGGGGTGTCCACCACCCGCTCCGGCAACGCCGGCACGTTGAGCGACCAGCCGGCCGGGTTCGGCTTCCCGTCCACCATCGACGGGCCGACCTTGGCGATCGCCTCCACCACGATCGCCAGTACGGTCGAGGCGAGGATGCCGATCAGGATCGCGCCCCGCACCCGGCGTACCACCAGCACCAGCGTGACCAGCAGCCCGAGTACGAAGACCAGGGCCGGCCAGGTGACCAGCTTGCCGCCGATGCCCAGCCCGACCGGCACGGTGGTGTTGGCGGCGTCCGGGATCCGCCGGACGAACCCGGCGTCGACCAGCCCGATGATCGTCAGGAACAGCCCGATGCCGACCCCGATCGCGGTCTTGAGCTGGGTCGGCACCGCCCGGAAGACGGCGGTACGCAGCCCGGTCAGGACCAGCACGGCGATGATCACACCCTCGATCACCACCAGGCCCATCGCGTCGGCCCAGGTCATCTGCGGGGCGATCTCGAACGCCACCAGCGCGTTGACGCCGAGCCCGGCGGCCAGCGCCAGCGGGAACCGGCCGACCACACCCATCAGGATCGTCATCACCCCGGCCACCAGGGCGGTCGCCGCGGCCAGCGCCGGGATGGCCAGCCGGGCGCCGTCGCCGTCGACCGCGTTGCCCAGGATCAGCGGGTTGAGCACCACGATGTAGGCCATCGTGAAGAACGTGGCGAGCCCGCCACGCACCTCCCGGCCCACCGTCGAGCCGCGCGCCGTGATCTCGAAGTACCGGTCGAAGGCGTTACCGGCGCCGGATCGGCCGTCCGGCTTCGTCGGGGCGTTGTCCATCAGGTCCTCGCAGGGGGTGTACGAGTGTGCTCAGGTCATCGTTGATCGAGGCATCGTCCCAGATCACCGGTTACCAACAAAGACCTTCCCGGTTACCATCCCCCACCCGCAGGCCCGTACGCTGGAGCGATGTCGGAGGAGGAGCCGCGGATCGAGCCGCTCGACCCGCCGATGGTCCCGTTCGCCGTCGCCGGGATCGTGGTCTGGGCGGTCGTCGGGCTGGTGCTGCTGGTCTTCTTCCGGGACTGGCTCGCCGACACCGGCCGTGAGCACTGGCTCTGGACCTGCCTGGCCGGTTTCCTCGCCGGCTTCGCCGGGCTGGCCGTGATGCTCCGGCACGACGCCAACCGCCGCCGCGCCCGCCGGTGAACCCCCTCAGCCGTGCCCGTACGGCTCCGGAGGCTCGGCGGCCTCGACCGAGCCGGGTGCCCGGCTGACCGCGATCGCCTCGACCTCGCTGTCGTCGTAGATCGTCGGCAGCTCGTCGACCGGCGTCTCCGGCGACTCGACAAGCGTCTCGGAGTGCGCCCCGCAGCCGTGGTCGGCGCTGACCGCCCGGCCGTCGTCGGGGGCGAAGAAGTTTCCGCAGACCCCGAAGGACTGGCGCAGCGCGCCGGCCAGCGGAAGATAGAAGCCACAGGTGCCACAGCGGGCCGCCCGAGGCGCGGCGACCGCGATCGGCGCGCTCGGTCCGTGATCACCGTCGTACCAGCGCTGGGCGGTCTCCATCCGGCCCTCCCGGGACATCACCCGGGGCCGCCCGAGGCCCAGCTCCCAGGACGTCTCCTCCACCGCCGGATCGTCGGAGAGCAGATAGCCGGGGACCAGCCGCTCGTCGTCCGGCGGGGTGGGGAGCAGGTCGCCGACGCCGAGGTCACCCGGCTGGAGCCGCTCCTGCCAGGGCAGCCAGCTCGGCGCGAGCAGCGCGTCCGGGCCGGGCAGCAGGAACGTCTCGCAGATGGTGACGTGCCGGCTGCGCGGCACCCGGGTCACCGTCACCGCCCACTGCCAGCCCTGGTAGCCGGCCATCCGACACTCGAAGAGATGCGTCACGAGCCGGTCGCCCTCGGCGATCGCCCCCTGGTGGTCGCCGACGTCGGCCGGGTCGACCTCGGTGATGCCCTCCCGCGCCACGTCGACGGCGCTGGCACAGACCTGGTCGAGACGGGCGGCTCTGGCCGTGGTGCTCCTGGTCACTCACCCATTCTTGCCTATCCTTGACAGCGGGTCGGCGGCACTCCCCGGCACTTTTCTCCGCAGAGATATCTCGGCACAGATCCGACGGTCGTCGACCGGATGGGCGAGGATGATGCTCATGCCGCTGTTCACCCGCTCTGGGCGGTCCGTCCCCGGGCGTGTCGTGGGTACGGGGATCCGCGCCGTCCGGCTGCTCTTCCGGGGTTCGCTCGGCAGCGCCCGCTGGACAGGGCGCCGGGTCGCCCGGGTACGCGCGAAGGGCGCCGGCGGCGAGACCGGGATGGTCCGCCTCTTCGACCTGCACGCCGCCTCGTGTGCCGGCGACACGCTGATCACGATCGGCCTGGCCGGGACGATCTTCTTCAACGCCCCGCTCGGCGAGGCGCGGAGCAAGGTCGCGCTCTACCTGTTGATCACCATGGTGCCGTTCGCGCTGCTCGCGCCGGTGGTCGGGCCGCTGCTCGACCACTTCCGGCACGGGCGCCGCTACGCCCTGGCCGCCACCATGCTGGGGCGGGCCTTCCTGGCCTGGCTGATCTCGGACTACATCCACGGCTTCGGCCTCTACCCGGCCGCCTTCGGCGTACTGGCGCTCTCCCGGGCGTACGGGGTGGCCCGGTCGGCGGCGGTGCCCCGACTGCTGCCGGCCGGGATCGGACTCTCCCAGGCCGGCGCCCGGGCCAGCGTGTACGGCTCGATCGCCGGTGGCGTGGTCGTACCGATCGGACTGGCCGCGTTCTGGTTCGGCCCGCAGTGGCCGCTCCGGGTCGCCTCGGTGATCTTCCTGGTCGGCATGGTGATCGCGTTGCGCCTGCCACCCCGGGCCGATTCCGACCCACCCGAGACGGTGCCGAGGGCCTTCCAGGCGCTCCGACCCGGCCGGAACGGGCGGGAACGGGCGCTCAGCCGCAGCGGTCCGGGCGGCCGGCTGGTGATCAGTGCCCTGGTCGGGAGCGCCGCCCTGCGCGGCATCTACGGCTTCCTGCTGCTCTTCCTCGCCTTCGCGATCAAGGCGGGCGACCTGGAGACCGAACTCTTCGGCCGCCAGTACGGCGCCGAGGTGGCGCTCGGGGTGGTCGGGGGTGGTCTCGGCGTCGGGACGTTCCTGGCCACCGCCCTCGGTACCCGGTTGCGGATCCACCGTCCGGTCGCGCTCCAGGCCGCCGGCCTGGTGGTGGTGACCGGGGTCGGGGTGCTGGCGACGCTCCGGTTCTCCCTGCTGCTGGTCGCCCTGCTCTGCCTGGTCACCGCCGTGACCAGCGGCATCGCCAAACTGGCCGTCGACGCCTCCATCCAGGAACGGGTCCCCGAGCGGCTCCGGGCGACCGGGTTCGCGCACTCCGAGACGGTGCTGATGCTGGCCTTCGTGGCCGGCGGCGGGCTCGGTCTCGTACCGCTGGACGGCCGGATCGGGGTCGGCCTGCTCACCGGGCTCGCCGCCGTCGGTACGGTCTGGGCGTTCACCGTCGCCACCCGGCTGCGCGGCGAGCGGCTCTCCGGGCGGGCGATGGCCGAGGCCGACGCGGCACCGCCGGACGACCAGCGCCCCACCGACGACCCGGCACCCACCTCTCCGGTGCCCACCTCCCCGGCGCCCGTGCTCAACCGGCGCGGTGACGACGGCGAGCCGGCCGGCGGCGTGGCTCCGCAGGACGACGAGGAGACCGAACTCGCGCCGCCCGGCTACCACATCTACCGTCCCTCCTCCGCCGTGCCCGGCACCGGGCCCGGCGACGAGGGCACGCGTCGGGAGAGCCGGGGGAAGTAGTGCACGACGGCATACTCGTGGTCACGGCCGTCGCGGCCGAGGCCGAGGCGGTACGAGCCGGCCTGGTCGGCGACGCGGTCACCGTCGCACCGGTCGGGGTGGGTCCGGCGGCGGCCGCCGCCGGCACCGCCCGGCTGATCGCGCTCGCCGAGGCGGCCGGACGGCCGTACCGGGGAGTCGTCAGCGCCGGCATCGGCGGCGGCTTCCCCGGCCGGGCCCCGGTCGGCGGGGTGGTGATCGCGACCCGCAGCGTCGCGGCCGATCTCGGTGCCGAGTCGCCGGACGGTTTCCTCACCCTCGACGAGCTGGGTTTCGGCACCACCACCCTGCCCGCCGACCCGGCGCTGCTGGACGTGCTCCGGGCCGGGCTGCCGCAGGCGATCACCGGCGCGGTCCTCACCCTCGGCACCGTGACCGGCACGGCCGCGACCACCGCCGCCCTGCTGGCCCGGCACCCGGACGCGGTGGCCGAGGCGATGGAGGGGTACGGGGTGGCCAGCGCCGCCGTCGCCGCCGGGCTCCCCTTCGCCGAACTGCGTACGATCTCCAACCCGATCGGGCCCCGGGACCGCTCCGCGTGGCGGATCGGTGACGCCTTCGCGGCCCTGACCGCCGCCTTCGGCACGGTCGGCCCGAAGCTCTGACCCGGCCCCGGCCCCCGCCCCGGCGCCGACGCCGGCCCGAGCCGCGCCTCGTCAGTCGGGGCGATGCAGGGTCAGCCGTACCGGCCGGCTCGGCTCGGGCCGGAACCCGCAACGGACCAGGAACTCCACCCCGTCGAACTCGGTGATGGCCTGGGCGACCCGGATGCCGGCCCGATCCATCTCGACGAGCAGCTCGGCGAAGAGTCGACGCCCGATGCCCAGCCCTCGGCACTCCGCCACCACCACTATCCCGTCGAGTACCACCTCCCGGTCCGGTTCGGCGGGAGACCAGAGCTCGGTCGGATGCCGGCCGCGCAGGTGTGCCCGCAGCTCACCGACCAGCTCGCCGTCGGGCAGCTCGGCCACCCACTGCCAGCCGTCGGGCGGCAGAGCCTCTGTCACGGCCCGCACCCGCACCCGGCGGCGCACGTCCTCCCGCCAGCGTCGCCGGTCGCGGCGCACCCGACAGAGGTCGAAGGTCGCCTCAGGCACCCTGAGCGGCCACCGCTCCGGCGGCAGCGTGTACCAGTGCGCCCACCAGGCTCCCGGCCAGTCCTTCGGCCCGTAGACGTCCCGCACGTCCAGGTGGGCGGGATAGCGTCGGCCACCCTCGTCGCGTCGATCCTCGTGCGGATGCGGCGGCAACCCGTCCAGCCCGAACGTGCCGCCGGTGGCCAGCACCAGTCGCTCGACCGTGCGGAACTTCGGGTCACGGGACCGCCCGGCCTCGATCCGGGCGATGGTGCTCTTCGGCACGCCCGCACGGACCGCCAGCTCGCGCTGGCTGAGATCGGCCTGCCGGCGGAGCTTCCGGAGCAGTCCGCCCAGGTCGACCGGCTCGCCCTCCCCTGTCATGGGCATCGATCATCCCGGCTCCCGTCGGGACCGCCAAGCCCCGCACCGTCAGCCTGTGGATAACAGCACCAGCCTGTGGATAGAGGCCTTGGGCAGGGGTTGACGGTGTCAGGGCGGGACCAGGCACATGTCGTTTCAGAGACTGTCGAGCTGCCCCGTCTGTGCGACCGCATCCGCGACCGCGCAGCGCAGTCCGCCGCCGCCGCGCAGGCCGCCGCCGCGCAACCAGCGCCGCGCAGCCGCCGCCGCCCAGCCACCGCCGCGCAGGCCGCCGCCGCGCAACCAGCGCCGCGCAGCTACCGCCGCGCAGCCGCCGCCGCGCAGCCGCCGCCACGCGACCACCGCCGCGCAGTCCGCGACCGCACCGGCCGCCGCCACCCGACCGCCGCCACCGACGCAGAAAGCCATTGCCCCACCCACGCACCCAGCTCGACAGTCTCCGCGTCGACCACCCTCTGGCGCGGAGGCGCCACCAGGACGCAGGCGCCACCAGGACGCAGGCGCCACCGGGACGCAGGCGCCACCAGGACGCAGGCGCCACCAGAGCGGAGGCGCCACCAGAGCGGAGGCGCCACCAGAGCGGAGGCGCCACCAGGGGGAGGTGACCCAGGCAACCGGGCGATGGGTGCCGGGCACGGTGGAGGCGGTCGGGACTAGCGTGAACCCGTGGCGCTCTCCCTGGCGATCTCGCCCTGCCCCAACGACACCTTCGTGTTTCACGCCCTGGTGCACGGGCTGGTGCCCGGCGCCCCGCCGGTCGAGGTGACCTACGCCGACGTGGACGTCACCAACACCGCCGCCGAACGCGGGGCGTACGACCTGGTGAAGGTGAGCTACGCGGCGCTGCCCTGGCTGCTCGACGACTACCACCTGCTGCCCTGCGGCGGTGCGCTGGGCCGGGGCTGCGGACCGCTGGTGCTGACCCGGGGCGACGGACCGGCCGGCAGCGCGGCCAGCGGCGACGGGACCGACCGCGCCGACCTGACCGGGGCGACCGTGGCGGTACCCGGCGACCGGACCACGGCGTACCTGCTGTTCCGGCTCTGGTCGGCGCGGCGGCCACCGGCGCGGATCGAGGTCGTCCCGTTCCACGAGATCATGCCGGGCGTGGCGGCCGGCCGGTACGACGCCGGACTCGTCATCCACGAGGCCCGGTTCACGTACCCCCGGCACGGGTTGACCGCCCTGGTCGACCTCGGGCAGTGGTGGGAGGCCGACACCGGGCTGCCGATCCCGCTCGGCGCGATCCTGGCCCGCAGGGGTGCCGTCGACCCGGCCGAGGCGACCGGCTGGATCCGCGACTCGGTACGCCGGGCCTGGGCCGACCCGGCCGGCACCGAGGAGTACGTGCTCGCGCACGCCCAGGAGATGGAGCGCGACGTGGTCGACCGGCACATCGCGCTCTACGTCAACGAGTTCACCGCCGAGCTGGGCGCCGAGGGTCAGGCTGCCGTCGACGCCCTGCTCGGCCGGGCGGCTGCCGCCGGGCTGACCCCTCAGATCTCCAGTTCGCGGGCGACCGCGTGGACGAGCTGAGCCACCGTCTGCGCCGTCTTGCGGTCGGGGAACCGGCCGCGACGCAGGTCCGGCTGGACCTTCGCCTCCAGCACCTTGATCATGTCTTCGACCAGGCCGTGCAGCTCCTCCGCCGGCCGGCGGCGAAGCTCCGCCATGGACGGTGGCGCGTCCAGCAGCTTCACCCCGAGCGCCTGCGCGCCCCGGCGGCTGTCCACGACGCCGAACTCGACCCGCTGGCCGCCCTTCAGGTCGGTGACACCAGCCGGCAGCGCGCCCTTCGGCAGGAACACGTCGCCACCCTCGTCACTGGTGACGAACCCGTATCCCTTGGCCGCGTCGTACCACTTCACTCGACCCGTCGGCACCTGAAAACCTCGACTCCCTGATCAGATTGCTGTCCTTCACAAGGCTAGCCGCATCAGCCGCCGAAGCGCCTGCGGGAATCCGGTAAGGTCCGCGACCACCAGATCGGCGCCGGCCGCCCGCAGCTCGTCGGCGTCGTGCGAGCCGGTGGTCACCCCGAGTCCCGGGATGCCGGCGGTCCGCGCCGCGACCATGTCGGCGACGTGGTCACCGACGTAGAGTTCCGCGCCGTGCGCGGTCAGCGCGGTCGCCTTCTCCGCCGCGAAGAGTTCGCCGACCAGCTCGTCGACCGCCATGCCGAGGTGTTCCAGGTGCATCCGGGCCAGCGGGCCGTACTTGCCGGTGACCACCACCACCCGCAGACCCGCCGCCCGCGTCTCGGCCAGCGCCTCGACCGCGCCGGGCAGCGGCGGGGACATCGTGATCGCGTACTCCGAATAGAGCGAACGGTAGGTCTCGACGGCCTCGTCCAGGCGCTCCGGCGGAAACCAGTTCGCCATCTCGGTCCGGAGCAGCGGGCCGAGCCGGGAGACCGCGGCGTCGGCGTCGACGTACACCCCGGTCGCGGCGGTGAGCGCCCGATAGGCGGCGGCGATCCCGGGCCGGGTGTCGATCAGGGTCAGGTCGAGGTCGAACCCGACGGCGGGGGTGGTCACTCCGCCATGATCGCATGATCGGCCGGAACGACCGGCGGTCCCGCTCGGCGACCGACGCGCACGACCGGCGCCTGGCCGGCTAGCGTGGAAAGACGATGACCACACTCGCCGACCACCTGCGGGCGCTGCCCGACGAGGCGCTGGCCGCCCTGTTCCGGCTGCGTCCGGACCTCGTCGTGCCGGTACCGACCGATCTGTCCGCCCTGGCGGTCCGCGCCCAGTCCCGGGTCTCGGTGGCCCGGGCCCTGGACGGGCTCGACGAGTTCACCCTGCGGATCCTGGACGCGGCCCGGCTCACCCGTGACGCGGATCATGGCGAGACGTCGACGGAGCAGATCCTCACCCTGGCCGCCGGGGCCGGCCGCCGGCCGGACCGGGCCGCCGTCCGGTCGGCCGTCGACCGGCTCCGGGCGCTCTTCCTGCTGTACGGGCCGGAGGAGTCTCTGCTGGTCGTGCCGGGCGTGGACGAGGTCTGCTCGCCGTACCCGGCGGGGCTGGGCCGGCCGGCGGCGGAGCTGGACCCGGAGACGGCGGCGCTGGTCGCGGACCCGGCCCGGCTGCGTCGGACCCTGCTGGCCGCCCCGCCACCGGCCCGGGCGATCCTGGACCGGCTCGCCGCCGGTCCCCCGGTCGGCACGCTGCCGGCCGCCGCGGCGTCCGGCGCCGCCTCCCCGGTCTCCTGGCTGGTCGAGAACCGCCTGCTGGTGCCGGTCACCGAGCCCAGCACGCTGGCCGGCAAGCCGACCGCCGTCGAACTCCCCCGGGAGATCGGCCTGCTGCTGCGCCGCGACACCGGCCCGCTCGGCCCGCTCCGCCCGACCCCGCCGGCGGTGGCCGGCACGGCCCGGGAACCGAAGGCCGCCGACTCCGCCGGGGCCGGCCAGGCGATGGAGGCGGTACGGCACACCGAGGCGCTGCTCGACCAGCTCGCCGCCGAGCCCGCCCCGGTACTCCGCTCCGGCGGGCTCGGGGTACGCGACCTGCGCCGGCTGGCCCGGGCCACCGGGCTGGACGAGCCGACCGCCGCGCTGCTGCTCGAGGTGGCGTACGCGGCGGGGCTGCTCGGCGAACTGGACCTGCCCGGCGCCGTCACCGCCCGCAACGGCGCGGACCAGCAGATGCTGCCGTCCGCCGGTTACGAGGGCTGGCGGGACGCCTCGCTGGCGCACCGCTGGGAACACCTGGCCCGGGCCTGGCTCAGCATGACCCGACAGGTGGGGCTCGTCGGCCAGCGCGACGACCGGGACCGCCCGATCACGGTGCTCTCGGCCGAGGCGGAACGGGCCGGGGTGCCGGCGGTACGTCGGGCCGTCCTCGACGTACTCGGTGATCTCGAACCGGGGGCCGCGCCGAGCGTCGACGAGGTGGTGGACCTGCTCGCCTGGCGCTCGCCCCGGCGCAGCCTGGGCCGGGAGGCCGGGCAGCGGGAGGTACTCGCCGAGGCGGCACTGCTCGGCGTCACCGGGCTCGGCGCGCTCACCACGTACGGCCGGTTGCTGCTGGCGCAGTGGACCGCCGGGGAGACCCGGCCCGGCGAGCCCGGCGACGACCCGCTCGGCGTACGGCCGGACGCGGGCGGGGCGGCCGGGGGCGGCTCCGCCGCGGTCCGGGCCCTGGACGCGCTGCTGCCGGCACCGGTGGACCATTTCCTGGTGCAGGCCGACCTGACCGTGGTGGTGCCGGGGCCGCCGGAGCCGACCGTCGCCGCCGAACTCGCCACGGTGGCCGAGCAGGAGTCGGCCGGCGGAGCCAGCGTGCACCGGGTGACCGGGGCCAGCGTGCGGCGGGCGCTGGACGCCGGGTACGCGGCCGACGACCTGCACGCGCTCTTCAAACGCCGGTCCCGCACGCCCGTGCCGCAGGGGCTGACGTACCTGATCGACGACGTGGCCCGCAAGCACGGCGGGCTGCGGGTCGGCTCCGCCGGGGCGTACCTGCGCAGCGACGACGAGGCGCTGCTGACCGAGGTACTCGCCGACCGCCGGCTCGCCCCGATGTCGCTGCGCCGGCTGGCGCCGACCGTGCTCACCACCCCGCACCTGGTGGGGCGGCTGCTCGCCGCGCTGCGCGAGGCCGGGTACGCCCCGGTCTCCGAGGACGCGTCCGGGGCGACGGTGCTGACCCGGCCGAAGGTACGCCGGGCACCGGCCCGGGGTTCGGTCGCGAGCCGGGTCGCCGATCCGCTGGCCACGCCGAGGCTGACCACGCCCCGGCTGCTCGGCATCGTGGAGCAGATCCGCCGGGGTGACGCCGCCGCCCGGGCGGCCCGCCGGGCGCCGAGTACGGTCCGGGGCGCCGGACGGCCGGGCGGGGCCGGTCCGGGGATGCCGACCGCGCACGCGCACACCCAGGCGCTGGCAGTACTCCAGCAGGCGGTCCGGGACAAGGCGCTGGTCTGGGTCGGCTACGTCGACGCGCACGGCGCGACCGCGTCCCGGCTGGTCCGGCCGGTCTCGATCGGCGCCGGCTATCTGCGGGCCGAGGACGAGCGCACCGAGATGCTGCACACCTTCGCGCTGCACCGGATCACGGCGGCGGTACTCGACGAGTGAGGGCGGCTCAGTCCCGGGGGTGCTGCCGGAGCGAGCCGACCACGGAGACGATGAGCAGCAGGGTGAAGGCGGCGCCGAGCCCCTCGCCGAGCGAGTCGACGAAGCCCTGCTGCTGCACCAGCCAGCCGAAGAGGACCCAACAGGCCAGCAGCACCGCCACGGTCGCGTACGCCGCGACGGTGGCCCGGGAGACGGGCGCCGGGACGGGCCCGGGGGCGGTCGGGGGGTCTGTCTCGGACCTCACCTCGCCGTCGACCGTCATCTGCGAACCTCCCGCCACGGGCGTCTGCTCGACAAGAGTCCAGACTCGCACCTGGAGGGCCGATATGACAGGTTCACCGACCGAAGTCGCGTCAGGTCCCCGGCCGGCGGCCCATCACGTGCACCCGGGTCCCCACCTTGCCGAGTTGCCACATCCGTCGCGCGTCGACCGGCAGCAGGTTGACGCAGCCGTGTGAGCCGATCGCCTTGTTGTGCAGATAGGTGGTCGTCTCGTGGAAGCCGATCCCGCCGACGAAGCGCTGCCAGTACGGCAGCCACACCTCGTACGGGTCGGACCACTCCCTGGTGTTGCGGAAGTTGACGCGGTAGGTGCCGGCCGGCGTGGCGTACCCCGACATGCCGGTGCGGGTGACGGTGGGCGCCATCACCACCTTGCCGCCGCGGATCGCCCAGACGGTCTGCTGGGTCAGGTCGACGCAGAAGGTCGTCCCGCTGCCGGCCTTGCACCTGCCGGTGTCGGTCCGGGCCAGTCGGCGGGCCACGTCGGCGGTGGTCGGCCCGGCTCGGCCCTCGGCCGGGCGGATGTCGTAGCGGCGCTGGAACTTCTTGATGGCGGCGCAGTCGGCGGCCGACTGCCGGCCGTCGACGGTGACGGTGCCGAATCCGCCCAGCCGGGCCAGGTAGCCCTCGACCTCGCGCTGCCGCTCCCCCTGCGGGCAGCCGGCCGGCGGCTTCGGCGAACCGGTCCGGGCCGGTTTCTTCGCCGGCTTCTTCACCGGCGGTGCCTTCGTCGTCGGCGCGGGCCGGCGCGGGGTGGTACGCGGGCTGGGGGTGGCTGCTGCTCCCTGATCCGGCGCGGGCGGCGCGCTCGCCCCCGTTGCGTTCTCCGCGCCGACCGGCGTGAGCCCCCCGGCGGCTCCCGACTGGTCCGACTGCGGATCAAACGCGCACGCACCGGCGCCGAACAGGGCGACCGCCACTAGAGTGATCAGACCGGTGCCGAGACGCGTCAGTACCATCTGCCCTCCCCAGAAGCCGTCGACAGCTAGACGCATGGGAGTACCGCTTCGGTTGCGCCAGGTGAAGAATTTTTCCGGTTCGTTATCCATCGTGCAAGACTGGAGGGTCGGCGCGTGAGACGCCCGACCTGGGACGGGAGGGCGTGAGCGTGAGCGGCGGACCACTGATCGTGCAGTCGGACAAGACCCTGCTGCTGGAGGTCGACCATCCCGACGCGCTCGCCTGTCGGATGGCGATCGCGCCCTTCGCCGAGCTGGAGCGCTCGCCGGAGCACGTGCACACCTACCGGCTGACCCCGCTGGGCCTCTGGAACGCCCGGGCGGCCGGGCACGACGCCGAGGGTGTGGTCGACGCGCTGCTGCGGTTCTCCCGCTATCCGGTGCCGCACGCGCTGCTGGTCGACGTCGCCGAGACCATGGACCGGTACGGCCGGCTGCAACTGGCCGCGCACCCGACGCACGGCCTGGTGCTGCGGGCGGTGGACCGGATGGTCCTGATCGAGGTCGCCAAGAGCAAGAAGCTCGCCGGCATGCTCGGCGCGAAGGTCGACGACGACACCATGGTCGTGCACCCGTCCGAGCGGGGCCGGCTCAAGCAGGCGCTGCTCAAGCTCGGCTGGCCGGCCGAGGACCTGGCCGGCTACGTCGACGGCGAGGCGCACCCGATCGAGCTGGCCACCGGCGGTACGGACGGCAAGCCGGCCTGGGAGCTGCGGTCGTACCAGCGGGAGGCGGTGCAGACCTTCTGGGCCGGCGGGTCGGGTGTGGTGGTGCTGCCCTGTGGTGCCGGCAAGACCCTGGTCGGGGCCGCCGCGATGGCCGAGGCGAAGGCGACCACGCTGATCCTGGTCACCAACACCGTCGCCGGCCGGCAGTGGAAGCGTGAGCTGGTCGCCCGTACCTCGCTGACCGAGGAGGAGATCGGGGAATACTCCGGCGAGCGCAAGGAGATCCGCCCGGTCACCATCGCGACGTACCAGGTGCTGACCGCGCGGCGCGGCGGCGCCTTCACCCACCTGGACCTCTTCGGCGCCCGGGACTGGGGCCTGGTGATCTACGACGAGGTGCACCTGCTGCCGGCGCCGATCTTCCGGTTCACCGCCGACCTCCAGGCCCGCCGCCGGCTCGGCCTGACCGCCACCCTGGTCCGGGAGGACGGCCGGGAGGGCGACGTCTTCTCGTTGATCGGCCCGAAGCGGTACGACGCGCCGTGGAAGGACATCGAGGCGCAGGGCTGGATCGCCCCGGCGGACTGCACCGAGGTACGCGTCACGCTGACCGACGCCGAGCGGATGGCGTACGCGGTCGCCGAGCCGGAGGAGCGCTACCGGGTGGCGGCGACCGCCCGCACCAAGCTGCCGGTGGTGAAGGCCCTGGTCGACCGGCACTCCTCCGACCAGGTGTTGGTGATCGGCGGCTACATCGACCAGCTCCACGAGTTGGGCGAGACGCTGGGCGCGCCGATCGTGCAGGGTTCGACCACCAACAGGGAACGGGAGCGGCTCTTCGACGCGTTCCGGGCCGGCGAGATCTCCACCCTGGTCATCTCCAAGGTCGGCAACTTCTCCATCGACCTGCCCGAGGCGGCGGTGGCGATCCAGGTCTCCGGCACCTTCGGGTCGCGCCAGGAGGAGGCGCAGCGGCTCGGCCGGGTGCTCCGGCCGAAGGCGGACCGCCGGCAGGCGCACTTCTACACGGTGGTCTCCCGGGACACCATCGACACGGAATACGCGGCACACCGGCAGCGCTTCCTCGCCGAGCAGGGGTACGCGTACACGATCGTCGACGCCGACGACGTGCTCGGCCCGCCGCTGCCCAGTGTGGAGTGAGTCGCCCGGTTGGATGACGATGAACGGGTGAATCTGCCGTCCAGTCAGCTCCCGCGTGCTTCCGGTGGTTTCGCGGCGTTGGCGGTGGGACTCGTTCGTCCGCGACCCGGACGGCAAGGTGGTCAACGTCGTCGGCCACCGCTGACCGGCAAGGGCCAACAGCCTATCGGCCCTGTCGCCAGCGCGTGGCCGGGCGGCGGACCAGCCACAGGACGCTTGCGCCGCTTTCGCGGTCCGGGCCTTGCCGGGTCACGTGACGGCTCCGTCGTGCTTGGTGCTGGGCGTGCTTCTCCTGCTGTGTTGGAAAGAATGCAGCAGGTGCTCGGCAGTGTCGCGGTCGCCGGTGATGGTCAGGTCGCCTGACCGTTCGGCGTCGGGCGACTGTGCGTTCGGCGAACACGAGTGACTGCAGCGTTGTGGTGGTCGTGGTGGTGGTTGTGTCGGCGTCGTCGACCTCGGCGCGTTTGGCCAGGAGCTGTCTGTTCTTGATCGTCAGCCGGAAGTGGTCGTCGTCGAGGCGCAGATGGACGACCGCGTCGTGGGGGGTGGCGTCGTTGACGGTGAACCTGTCCGTCAAGGCGAGGATCAGCGCGTCGATGCCGAGATCCGGGCTGGTGGTGTCGCTGAGAGGGGCATGCTCGCCCCATCGGCGCAACGCCATCAGCACGGGCTTCAGTTCACGACCGCGGTCGGTCAGTTCGTAGGCCGAGGTGCTGCTTGGTACGAACCTGGTGGTGCTGGGGTAGAGGCGCGATGGCACAGGTGAGATCACACGACGGCACGATGATCGCTTATGACCGCGGCGGAGGAGGGCCGGCGGTCGTTCTCGTCGGTGGCGGTCTCGACGACAGCTCGGAGAACGCGGCGATCGCCGCGGAGCTGGCACGACACTTCACCGTGTAAAACTACGCACGCCGAGGTCGCGGCGGCAGCGGCGATACCGCTCCCTACGCCGTGGCGCGCGAGATCGATGACATCCAGGCGCTGATCGGCGCCGCCGGCGGTTCGGCCCACGTGTTCGGCGCCTCCTCTGGTGGCGCACTCGCGCTGGAAGCCGCAGCCGCCGGCCCGGCGATCAACAGGATCGCGGTGTACGAGGTGCCGTACATGAGCGACGCGTCGATGGCCAGGCGCTGGTCGACCTACGTTGACCAGTTGACGGTCGCACTAGCCGAGGGTCGGCATTGGGACGCGGTCGCGCTGTTTATGCGGCTGGCGGGCTCGTCCGACGAGGATGTGGCCGCCGCGCGTGACTCGCCATTCGGGCCTGGTCTGAGAGTCCTGGCGCCCACCCTCGCTTACGACGCGGCCTGCCTCGGTGACGGACTCCCGCCGATCACCCGGCCGGCTCGTGTCCCGCAACCCGTCCTTGTGGCGACGGGGGGCGTCGCTGACCAGCACATGGAGGGTCTGCAACCCGGTTTCTTCGCCGCCGCGGCGGATGCCGTCACTGCGGCTCTGCCCAACGCCGAGCGTCGAATCATCGAGGGACAGTCGCACGTCGCCGATCCGGCGGTGCTCGCGGCTGTCCTGGCGGAGTTCATCACCCCATGACCGATCCGCAAATCCCGCGACCGGTCGAGGTCAACGGGCGCACCCTGCTGGTCGTTGATCTGCCGTAGCAGCCTTCGATCCCAACGTACGCGCTTCGATCCCAACATACGCGCCGACCAAGATCGGATACACACAATCTGGCAGATACAGGCGTCGACCGGTACCGGAGGCTGGTCACGGAGCGTGGCGGCGTCTGCCGAGGGCAGCGCGCACGGTCGGCGGCAGATCCGCGCATCTGCCCTTGGTACAGAAGGTGACAGTCTCAAGGGCGGGTTTCTGCCGAGGGCCCACGACCGGGCTCGGGCTGCTTCGCGCAGTGAGTGGTCAGGGTGTGGACGCCCGCCGAACCTGCTCGAAGTGGAACTCGCGAATGAAACAGTCTCGTGGTTGGCCGACCGCGAAAAGCACGCAGTCGATGACCGATCGCGCGGTTAGGTCGCTGTTTACCTGTCGGGGCCCGTCCTGAACGAAGTCCGGCGGAAACAGTGAGATTACCCGGATCCCTTCTGGCCGGAGCCGGTGCGACAGGATCTCAGCGAGTCCGGCGTGGGCATGCTTAGCGGCGTAGAACGCGGGATGTGCACCCGAGCGGCGGTGCCCCACCTCGCCGCATGCGGAAATCATGTTGACGATGTCGGGCCGCGACGATGCCCGTAGCAGCGGCAGTAGATTTTTGGTCAACAACATGGTGCCGGTCCCGCCCGCAGCCATCACTCTTTCGATCTTGTCGTCGGAGACAGCTCCCAGGTCGTCACCTTCGATGTATGGGGCACCATTGTTGATCAACACATCGAGGTGCTTCGTCCGTTCGGCCGCGGCAGCGGCGAACGCGCGCACCGACTCCGGTACGGCGAGGTCGCAGTGAAATGCATCAGCCCGACCTGGCCCCCGCTGGCTGATCGCATCAGCAACATGCTCGGCCGCAGCCAGGTCGCGGGCCGAGAGGAAGATCTGCGCACCGCGCTCGGCGAAGGCTTCGGCCAGTAGTCGCCCGGTGTCACGTGCTGCACCGGTGATGGCGACGCGCAGGCCGTCAAGATTCATGGCCCAAGTGAAGCATCTGAACTCTGGTTGAGGTCAACAGGAACTTCCGAGATCGGGACATCCGCTCTTCGGCAGATAGGGGCGTCGACCGGTACCGGAGGCTGATCACGGAGCGTGGCGGCGTCTGCCGAGGGCAGCGCGCACGGTCGGCGGCAGATCCGTGCACATGCTGGTCTTCGATTCGAGGTCCGCACGAGGGCAGAATGTGCGCGTGTCCTTGAAAATCCGCAAGGCTGGTCGGACCACCATCTCCGTCGGCCAGCGGACTTGGCCAGCGACCTACCGCTTCGCCGGCGCGGAGTACGTGACTGATGGCCTAGCCACGTGGTGGTCGCCCGGAGCTTGGGAACCACTGCCGTGCTCGTGGCTGACGGCGCAGATGCGGTCGTCGGTACCGGGAACATCGACCTACGCCTCGAGTGGCCTCTGGGCGGCTACGGCCGGTCCGGGCATGCTTCCGGGCGGCGGGGGGTAGGACTCGATCATGCTTGAGTCGTTCCGGGTGCACGCCAGCGGGGCCGATCTGGCCGACCTGCGGGCCCGTCTGCGCGCGACCCGCTGGTCGGACGCACCTGAGGCCGCCGGCTGGTCATTGGGAGTCGATCTCAGCTACCTGCGGGATCTCGTCGGATACTGGGCCGAGGAGTTCGACTGGCCGGCCCAGGAGGAGGCGCTGGCCCGGTTGCCGCGCTTCCGGTCCACCGTCCACGGGCTGGGCATAGCGTTCTTGCACGCCCGGGCCGTCGCGCCGGGTGGGCCCGCGTTGCCGCTGATCCTCTGCCACGGCTGGCCGGACTCTTCCTGGCGCTACGAGAAGGTGCTGCCGCTGCTGACCGATCCCGGGGCGCACGGTGGTGACCCGGCCGATGCGTTCGACGTAGTCGTGCCGGACATGCCGGGGTTCGGGCACTCGGACCGCCCGGCCGGCGCGCCGCTGGACTCTGTCGCGGTGGCCGGGCTGTTCGCCGAGCTGATGACCGTGGCCGGCTACCCGACGTTCGGGGTGGCCGGCGGCGACATCGGCAGCTCGGTCAGCCGCTACCTCGCCCTCGACCACGCCGAACGGGTGGTGGCCGTGCACCGCATGGAGGCCAGCCTCCCGGTCGACGTCGGGGCGGACTACACGCCTGAGGAACGCGCGTACCTGGACACTGCAGCCGAGTGGAAGGCCGCCGAGGGCGCGTACGCCGATCTGCACCGCACCAAACCGCAGACCGCGGCCGTCGGGCTGACCGACTCGCCGGCTGGCTTGGCCGCCTGGATCGTCGAGAAGCTGCGCTCGTGGAGCGACTGCGGCGGCGACGTCGAGCGCAGCTTCACCCGGGACGAGATCTGCGGGCTGCTCACCCGCTACTGGCTGACCGGGACCATCGGCTCGTCGATGCGCATGTACGCGGCCAACGCCGCCATCCCGATCGAGCAGCACGCGCGCCGGGTCGAGGTGCCGTCCGGTTTCGCGCTGTTCCCTGGTGACACGCTGCATCCGCCGCGCCGCTGGCTCGAACGGTTCGCGAACGTCGTGCGGGTCACCAAGATGCCCCGGGGGGGCCACTTCGCCCCGTTCGAGGAGCCCGAGCTGTACGCGCGGGAACTGCGCGACTTCTTCCGCCCCTACCGCGCCGCAGTCGGCGCAAACCAGCGGCCAGCCCGGTAGAACATGACCCGGCCGAAGTAGGGGTGGCCTCGCCCTGGTCGGTCATCCGGCGTTCACCGCGCCGCCGCAGCCTATGAACACTCGCTCATCGGCAGATACGGGCGTCGACCGGTACCGGAGGCTGGTCACGGAGCGTGGCGGCGTCTGCCGAGGGCAGCGCGCACGGTCGGCGGCAGAAGCGGATGTCCGATCAGGTATTGGTTGGTCGGGCGGGCGGGTCGCCGGTAGCGCCTTTCGGTCGTTCATCGTGCGTGCGCTCGAGGTATCTCGAAACCGGCGACGCTGCCATGCCGTCTTACCTGCATGAGGGTGCGACGGATCGGCGTGATGCTCGTAGCGGTTCTGTCAGTGGCGGGCTGTTCGAACGTCTCCGGGCGCGCTCCCTACCTCACTCAGCCGGCCATTGCCTGTCCACCGGTGGACAGGCTGGTCGGACAACGCTCCGCAGACCCGTTGCCTGCGGACTTCCGGCCGGTCGCGGCCGTCCGGTGCACTTTCCGGCTTACCGTCGCGCAGTCCGCGGATCCGCCCTCGTCGGGCCTCACCTGGGCTGCCGCACAGCGGTCCACCGGTCGGTTCGACGAGCTGGTCCGCGCGCTGCGCCTACCGCCGCCGGAAACTACCGGCGACCTGGTATGTCCGGCCGTCTTCGTGATGCCGGTGTCGCTGGCACTGACGGACGCGTCGGGCAACAGCGTCCTGCCGGCCTTGCCGGGTACCGTATGCCGCACCCCGCTTACCGAGGTGCAGTCGGCACTCGACGCACTGCCGTGGGTGGAGATCGACCGTCAGCGGTGGCTGTGACGGAGGTAGGTGGCCCCGGAGTGACGGTTGCAGCCGGCCCCAGTCGGACTCATGAGCATTGATGGGTGCGACGGTTATATCTGGCCCCACCCGATTTCAACCGGTGTGTCGTGTCAGTCATACTTGGCCCCAGCTTGATTACGTTCTAGGTTCCGGCGTGTGTGATCCGTCGTCTGGTAGGGGGCCGGGTGAGGCCGAGGCTGGAGCTGTTCGAGGCGATCCGCCGTGACGCCCGCCGGGAGGAGTTGTCGATCCGGGCGTTGGCCGAGCGGCACGGAGTGCATCGGCGGACGGTGCGCCAGGCGCTGGCGTCGGCGGTGCCGGTGCCGCGGAAGCCTCGGGTGGCACAGGCGCCGAAGCTGGATCCGGTCCGGTCGGTCATCGATCAGATGTTGGTCGCGGACCTGACGGCGCCGCGTAAGCAGCGGCATACGGCGCGGCGGATCCACGCCCGGTTGGTCGAGGAGCATGGCGCGCACGGGTTGTCGTACTCGACGGTGCGGGACTACGTGCGGCGACGTCGGCCGGAGATCGCCGCGAGCGCGGGCCGGTCGGTGCAGACCGCGTTCGTTGTGCAGTCCCACGCGCCGGGCGCGGAGGCTGAGGTCGACTTCGGTGATGTGTGGGTCGAGGTGGCCGGCGAGAAGCTGAAGTGTTTCCTGTTCGCGTTTCGGCTGTCGTACTCGGGTAAGGCGGTGCACCGGGTTTTCGCCTCGCAGGGGCAGGAGGCGTTCATTGAGGGGCACGTCCACGCGTTCACGGCGATCGGTGGTGTGCCGACGGACAAGATCCGCTATGACAACCTGCGTTCGGCGGTGTCCCGGGTGCTGTTGGGCCGGAACCGCACCGAGTCCGAGCATTGGGTGGCGTTCCGCTCGCACTACGGCTTCGACCCGTTCTACTGCATGCCAGGTATTGAGGGCGCGCACGAGAAGGGCGGGGTCGAAGGCGAGGTCGGCCGGTTCCGCCGCATGTATCTGTCCCCGATACCGGTTGTGAACAGCCTGGCCGAACTCAACGAGCGGATCGACGCCGCCGACCGGGCCGATGACGCGCGCCGGATCGCTGGCCGGGTGCGGACGGTCGGGCAGGACTTCGCCGTGGAGGCTCCGCTGTTGGCGTCGTTGCCCAGCGATGATTTCGAGCCCGGCCTGTGGCTGTATCCGAGGGTTGACCGGTTCGGCCAGGTCGCGGTGCGGTGCTGCTACTACTCGGTGCCGGCCTCGCTGATCGGGCGGCAGGTCCGGGTCTGTCTCCGCGCCTCCGAGCTGATCGTCTTCGACGGCCGCCGGGAAGTCGCCCGGCACGCCCGCTCGGTCAACAAGGGCTCCCGGACCCTGCTGCTCGATCACTACCTGGAGGTGTTCGCTCGCAAGCCCGGTGCTCTGCCGGGCGCCGTCGCGTTGGCGCAGGCCCGCAAAGCCGGGATGTTCACCACGGCGCACGATGCGTTTTGGGGCCAGGCCCGCCGGACTCTCGGGGACGCTGGCGGCACCCGAGCCCTGGTGGAGGTACTCCTGCTGCACCGCCATCTGCCCCACGCCGATGTCGTCGCCGGGATCGAGGCGGCCCTGCGCGTCGGTACCGCCACCGTCGACGTGGTCGCGGTCGAGGCCCGCAAGAGCTCCCAGGAGCGATGCGAACCGCACGACCACCTGCGGCCGGAACCGTCTGCGGCGGGTCGGGCCGCACGGGTGGTCAGCCTGACCGAACGTCGATTGGCCGACCCAGGCGCGGTGATCGGTGGCCTCCCGCGAGACCCGCGACCGCTGCCCAGCGTCGCCCACTACGACGAACTACTCAAGCTCCGCCGAACAGCGTCCCCGCCCAGCAGCGGCCCGCCCGCAGAGACCGGAAGAGTGTCATGACCAGCAGCCTCGCCAAACGCGGACGCGCCCTGACCGAACAGGCCGCCGACGCCGCAATCGACTCCGCCTGCCGCGCCCTGCGGCTACCGACCCTGCGCAGCCGGTTCGCCGACGTCGCCGACGCCGCGAAACGACAACAGCTCACCTACCGCGGCTTCCTCGCCGAACTGCTGCTCGCCGAGTGCGACGAACGCGACCGGCGCCGCTCCGAACGGCGCATCAAAGCCGCCGGCTTCCCACGAGACAAGTGGCTGCAAGACTTCGACTTCGACGCCAACCCGAACATCAACCCTGCCATGATTCACACGCTGGCCACCTGCGCCTGGGTCCGCAACGGTGAACCCCTGTGCCTCATCGGCGACTCCGGCACCGGCAAGTCCCATCTGCTCATCGGTCTCGGCGCCGCTGCCGCGATGGCCGGATACCGGGTCCGTTACGTCATGGCTGCCAAGCTGGTCAACGAACTCGTCGAAGCCGCCGACGACAAGCAGCTCACCAAGACCATCGCCCGCTACGGCCGCGTCGATCTGCTCTGCATTGACGGACTGGGCTACATGGAACTCGACCGCCGCGGCGCCGAACTGCTGTTCCAGGTCCTCACCGAAAGGGAAGAGAAGAACAGCGTCGCCATCGCCAGCAACGAAGCGTTCTCCGGCTGGACCAAGACCTTCACCGACCCACGCCTGTGCGCCGCCATCGTTGACCGCCTCACCTTCGGCGGCAACATCATCCAAACCGGCACTGACTCCTACCGACTCGCCCGCACCAAGACACAACTCGTATCGCAAGCCGCCGCGCGAGATTGATCCTCAGGCGGCGTTGCCATTGGATCAGCAGCGATCATCGGTCCTGGCCTGGACGTTGCCTCTACCCGACCGGTCATTGCCCTTGAATAGTGATGCGCTACCGACTGTGGAAGTTGCGACCTTCGGAGCAAACCTCACGTATCTGCGTTACGGGGTCGCGGCCAACTCAAGCCGGGGGCTAGCGTTCGACGCAGGTCGCCCGTATGTCTACCCGGAGAGGCGGAAAAGTCTCGGCCGTGGTGCACCCCGCATCTCGGCTGTTGTCACCGTCATTCCTCTCCGGTCCGAGGATGTGCGCGGTGAAATCCCGACGCGCGGCACGAATGAATAATAGTCATGCCAGAGGGTTCACCTTCTGCCAGGCCGGACACCCAGCCCCTCATTGACTACCCGTAATGAATACATTACGTTTCGCATATTCACATTCGCGTCCGGTGGCCAAGACACAGGACCGCCGGATATGGGGAGGGAGCGCATATGGGTGTCAAGAAACTGCTCATTATCAGTGCGGTGATCGCGGCCGGAGGGTTTGCGTTCCCGGCCGCCGCGTCGGCCGGGAACCCGGCCTTCTGCGGATCCAACCTTGTATGCATCTATGATGGCAACAGTTGGGTCGGATTCCTCGGGTCGCGTGGTCCGGGTGGAGGTATTCAGAATGTGAGTGCCTCCGCAAACGATCACATGGACTCGTGGGAGAACCGGACGAACACGAGTGCCGCCTGGTATTACGACCATGACGGCGGAGGGAACTGTAGGACTATGCCGGCGTTGACCGAGGACGACAACGTGAACGTGTTCAACAGCGACGAGCTGTCGTCGTGGCGGACTGACCGCGGGTGCTGACCTCACCGGCCAGCGCTGCTGAAGCCCTGCTCGCCGTCGAGGGTGTCAGCCGTCGTTTCGTGACCCGTTCTGAAACTGTGTGGGCCGTTCGGGATGCGGACCTGCGAGCGAGTGCGGGCGAGTTCGTCTGCGTCTTCGGCGCCAGTGGGTCCGGTAAGTCGACGCTGCTGAACCTCATCGCGGGACTGGACCAGGCGGACGCGGGCCGGATCCTCGTTGAGTCGACCGAGGTCGGTCGGCTCAACGAGGACCAGCGGGCGCGGTTGCGTCTGACGAACGTCGGGGTGATCTTCCAGGACCACAACCTGATTGAGGAGTTCACGGCCCAGGAGAACGTGGCATTGCCGTTGGAGGTCACCGGCGTGCCCTACCGACGGGCCCTGGAACTGGCCGATCAGCAACTCGCGCGGGTTGGGCTGGAGGGCCTGGGCAGCCGACTCCCGAGCCAGTTGTCTGGCGGGCAGCGGCAGCGTGTCGGGATAGCCAGGGCACTGGTCGGGGACCGACGGGTGTTGCTGGCCGACGAACCGACCGGGGCGCTGGACTCCTCCAACTCCCGCGCATTGTTCAGGTTGCTGCGGCAGCTGTGTGACCAGGGCACCCTGGCGGTGGTGTGCACGCACGACCCGATGTGCCGCGAATATGCCGACACCGTATACGAGATGGTCGACGGGAGCGTCGTCCGCCGGGAGCGGGCGGCGGAGGAAACGACCTGATGCGAGCCCGGTTAGTTGCTGTCGTGGCGCGCAGATTCGCGCGCAGCAAGTCGCTGACACGGTCGACCTTCCTCATCGCAGCGACTGCCGCGCTGCTGGTGGCGGTATTCGTCGCCCTCAACGCCTTCACGCTGTCCCCGCGTCAGGTCACGGTGCGTGACCTGGGGCGCTTCGATTCGCAGATCGACCTGAGTAACGTCACCACCCTTCGGCCCGGCGGTGCGGAGGTGGCCGACGAGGTCGCTACGGCGGCTCGGGCCGCCGGGGCAACGGACGTGGTAGTGGCACTGGCCTCGTTCGACGTTCGCCCCGACATGACCCGACCGCCGTTCACTCTTTACAGCGAGGCGCCGTGGCCGGCGGAGCCATTCCCTGACCGCTACCAGTTGCGGGAGGGACGGTGGCCGAGCCAGCCGGGCGAGGTGGTGCTGACCGACGCGTTGCGGAGCGTCCTCGGTCAGGTCGAGTCGTTTACCGTGTTCTCCGGCAACGACCGCCTGCGCGTGGTCGGCGTCGCTGAGGACCTGTTTGGGGCCACACCGCGGATCCTCGCGGCGCAAGGCACCTGGGCATCGCTGAGCGAGGCAACCGCCCGAAACTTCTCCACCGTCTTGGCAACCGCGACGCTGCTGTGGAACGGCGGCGTCCAACAGGAGGTACTCACCGCCGTCGCCGCGGTCGTCACAGGCGATGCCATCGAAGCGTCGCCGGCCGCGGTCGAGACACAACTCGCCGCTGAGGTGCGCACCCGAGCGGACGAGCTGACCACACCACGCCGGTCGTGGACCGACCGGATCCCGCTCGCCTACGACCTACCCTCGCTGGCGCTGCCGCTGCTGGCGGTACTCGCCGTGTTCGGCCTCAACGCACGCCGCTTCCGAAGAAGCCTGGCGACTCTGACGTCCATCGGGATGAGCAGAGCTACCGCCACGGCCGGCGTCGCCGCCGCGACAACGATGTGGACGCTCACCGCCACGTTCGCTGGCATCATCGCCGGCATCGGCCTCGGCGCCGCCAGCCGGCCGGTGGTGGACCGCTTCCTCGCCGGGCCGATCTCGCCCTGGCCGGGTCTGCAGGCGCCCGCCGGACGGCTGCTCGGCGTCACCTTCGCAGCGTGCGTCGTGGCGGCGCTCCTACTGCATTTGGCCCACCCTCGGCCGTCGCGAGTAGCGGCGAGCACCGACTCACCTACCGAGCCGACATCGGCAAAGAAGCAAACGCGTGTCAGCGGCGTGACCGTACGGCGGACCGCCGCCGGCATCCTGGGCGCCGCGATCGTCATCCAGATCGGCATGCTCGACACCGTCCCGAAGGCGATGGTGCTGACCGCGACCGTCGCGGCGGCGGTCCTGCTGTTCACCCCGGAAGCCGTCGGCGCGGCGATCCGCCTGCTCCCCACCAGCGATCCCCGGATCCGCCTGGGCCGCCAGCAACTGCACAACGACCGCACCCGCGCCGTCGCCGCCGTCGCAGTCCTCACGGCGACGCTCGGCGCCCCCCTGGGACTGATGACACTGCTGGCCACACTGATCACGACGGCGCAGGAAGATGTCGCACCCACCGTCGCACCGCACCAGGTGGTGCTGTCCGGACCCGGAGGGGCCATGCATCCGCCCTCTCCCGAAGTGGTCACCGCCGTATCGGCCCGACTCGCCAACGCAGCGCAGCCCGTCAGGACCGGCTACCTCACGACCGAGACGGTGCACGTCACAGTTGGGGACGCCGGTATCGGCGCGGTTCTCGTGGTCGACACCCCCGAGCAGGCAAACCGTCTCAACAACGGCGCCCTCACCGAAACGCAACTGCAGACACTGCAACGAGGTGGCCTGCTCGTGTGGAGCGACGGACCCAGCACACGGACACTGCTCAGCCACGACCGTGCCAGTGACCAAGCGGTAACCTCCAGCCCGCCCCTGCCCGCCAGCCACGCCACCTTCGAACCCGCCTGGACCGTCGGAGTCAGCGGGCTGCTGCTCACCGCGACCGCTCAACGCCTCAACCTCACCATCACCCCGGCCGCGATCGTTTTCACCGACGTCACCGACGCCCAAGCAGCCGCCGCCGAGCAGGCCGCGATCGACAACGGCCTCGACCCGCTCCAGGTCGGCATCCACCAACCGCCGGAGCCCATAACGGTTCCACCGGCCTACTACGCGGCGGTCCTCGGCCTCGCCGCCATCGTCCTAGCCACGACCATGGCCGTCGCCAGGAGCCAGGTAATCACCCTACGCAGCTACCTCGGCCGACTCATCGCCATCGGCCTGTCCCCACGATGGGCGCGACACGTCCTGCTCATCCAGAACGGCCTCGTGATCCTGACGAGCACCGCGCTGGCCACGCTCATCGCCGTGCCGCCAGTCGTCATCGCCGCAGTCAAACTCCGAGGGTTCACCCTGTCCATCCCATGGACATGGCTTATGTTGATCACCGCCGCGTTCTACCTCGCAACCCTCACCGCAACCATCGCCTCCAGCCGGCGCCTCATCAGCAAAGACCGCCTGACCGCCTAACCGAAGCCGCCGCGGTCGAGCGGGTCGGCGTCACCTGCCGCCGAGAACCGGCGCAGGCCGCTGAAGATCGTTATGCCGACACCTCTCAGGAAGTCGTCAGACGCATCCATCAACAAGCCGGGGCCAGCCACGATTGACACAGGCATCGCCCGCAGCTGATGCATGTGGGGCCAATTAGCGCTGCCACCGACCAAGCGCCTCAACCGCGGATGGGGCCCGCTTCAACCGTCGCCCTGGGGCCGAGAACGCCCGTCACAGCCACGTCAGCGGTGAGCTGGTCAGGGCCATGCCGATCGCGGCAGGACGGAGTACCCGCCTCAGGGATGAGTGGTGGTTGCCGGAGGTGCTGCCCGCCGGTTCGTCATTGCTGTGGTGTGGGTGGGCGGCTCGGCTTGGGGGAAGGCGTAGCCGGTGGAGGTGCGGTCGGGAGTCTGGTGGGGGTGGCCGTGTCCTGCGTCAGGTGCATGGCCTAAGCGTTGGTGGCTGGCGGCTCGTTGGTGATCGGGAGGTCGGTTGTCACGACGGGGTATCCGGCTGAGCCTGGTGCGGACGGTTCTGGTCTGCCTGCTGGCAGGCACGGTATGCCTGGCTGCCGTCACCTGTGTATCCAGCGCGGAGGAGAAGGTCGGTGGCTCGTACGCCGACCAGGTCGAGGTGGAAGGTTTTCGGCTGGCGGACAGGTACGTCCGGGCGGAGGATACCGCCCTTGTCTACGTTGGGCCGGGTGGTAGCGACGTCGCCGCCGCGGTGAAGGCCCCGGGTTTCGGTTTCGGCTCATCGCCGCCATCCGCCCCCAGTTAGTGCGTTGATCTGGTGTTGTGGAGATCGCCTCGGGCGTACTGGTGGAAGTGGGTTGCACGTGAGCTGGGACCGCAGGAGTTGCAGTGACGAGCATCGTCATGTCCGGACATCAACCGACACCATAGGCCGGCCACAGAACGTGACGATTCTGGCCGGTGCGAGGCGCGCGGACGGCGGCATGACAGTGCGTACTGGACTATCGGACGAGTTCGCGGCCACCCGCCAGTGACAGCGTCTGTCCATTGATGTGACCATTTGCTGCCGAGGCCAGGTAGGTGATGGCGGAGGCGACGTCCTCGGGAGTACAGATACGGCCGGTGGGGGTCTTCTCGGATTCAGCCGCGACCGCTTTGGGCCCCAGGAAGGGGGCGTTCAAAGCCTTGTCGGTGAGAGTGAAGCCCGGGCGGACGATGTTTGTCAAAATGCCATGGCGGGCTTCCCGGACGGCGAGCACGCGTGCGGCCGTTTCGAGTGCGCCCTTCGCTGTGGCGTAGGCGAGCGGCCCGGCCATGGGCTGTTCGACGATGTCGGTCGACACGGCGACGATGCGTCCCCAGCCGGCGGCGCGCATGCCCGGTAGAGCCGCATCGATCAAAGCGGCCGGACCGACGGTGTTGACGGTCAGCGACGTGGTGAGGCCGCTGATCTCGTCAGCGTCGAAGGATGGCCACTGCACCGCGTTGGCGACAAGGACCGAGACCGGTCCGAGACGTTCGGTGACCTCCTCGATGACGCCCTGCACGGTGGCCAGGTCGCTGTGGTCCAGGTGGACGGCGCGGGCGCGGCCGCCTTCTCGTGTTATGGCATCGACGATGTTCATGACGCCGTCTTGGTCGGTGCGCCATGACAACGCAACAGAGGCACCCTCGGCGGCCAGATGCAGGGCCGTGGCTTTGCCGATGGCGCCGGAGGCGCCGGTGACTAGAGCCACCTTGTCGGACAGACCGGTCTCCATCACCATCTCCATAGTCGGCTATAGGTTAGCCGACTATGCACTGGGCGGTGGTGGGTCGTCAACCCGTACACTGCCGGGGTGGAACTGGCGGATGTCCTGGCTGCCAACAAAGCCCTGGTCAAGGTGGCCAAGCTGTACCGGAGTGCGCAGGCGGACGTGCTGAGCAGGCTCGCCTTGCATCCCGGGCAGGACGTCCTGCTGTGGATACTCGGCCAGGAACTCGAAGGCGTGACCGTCTCGGAGATCGCCGCTCGACTAGGCGTGGAACAGCCTACGGTGACGCGCAGCCTCAGCCGCCTCGAGCAGGGCGGCTGGTTCGTCAGGCAGCCCGTGCCGCGCGATCGACGTGCCACCCGTATTCAGTTGACCGACAAGGGCCGAGCCGCCATCCCGGAAATCGAGGCAGCCTGGCGCACTCTCGCCGAGACCGCAACTGCCGGAATGACAGAATCCCAACGAGCCATCCTGGTTGAACTGCTGGAGAAAGTACGCGGAAACCTCCTCACCCTTACCGCTGAAACTGAATGAAAAAGACCGGCAGGCCGTCGCCTACCAGGTTCGAACAACGCACTGTCATCGGCATGTGAGTGTGGTGTGGGCGACGGTCGTACATGCGACTGGCCGGCCACGACGGGGTGGCCGCGACCGCAGAATCGGCCGTGTCGGCGACGTGGTCGCCGACCGGCAAACATACTTCCCGGCACATCGAGCCACCCGGCGATCCGCGATCAAGCTTTGAGACATAGGCTGGCGTCCAGCTGAGACGACCTTGGTCGCAATGTTCCGGCAGCGGAGCCCAGCACGCCCGCAACAGCGCCGATATGGGGTGGTGGGCGGAGTGGACAGCCAGTGACGGAACTCCGCGCCACCACCAACTGTGGGTGTTACGGCTACATCAGCTTGCGGGACGGATCTCGAGGCGAGTGCAGGTCCTGTTCAACAGCGCATCGGTCGCTGGGCCGAACGGCAGGGTTAGGCCAACGCAGTAAATGGTGCCGTGGTAGTCCCCTGACGAGAGCCATTGGACGGGAGTCGCGGGATTGTTGCCCAGGTTGAAGCTACCGACGGTGCCGCCAAAGCACCGTGTCGGACGTGATGTGTAGGTCAGCCAGATTTGGCGCGGCAACTGATTGGCATTACACGTCCGCTCATCGATGAACGGTTCGACGGTCTGGGCAGAGGCGACCGTCGCAGGGGCAGGAGAAGCCTGCGCAGGGGGACTGAATGCGATTGCGGCAACGAGCGCCGCCACCATGGCCAGTGTGACCGTTACCCGTTTCGACATTTTGTTACTCCCTAGTTGGGGATCACGACACGTGACGACCGCCGCCAAGCATCGGCCCTCGTCAGTGCCTTTCGATTGCGTCTATTGAAGCAGTCAGAAGCTTCAAAGAAGCTTCAGATCAGCTTCACGCAGAGATCAGGGATCAGGGCTGAGGCCCAGTTCTGCCAGGCCACCACGGCCGGGTTCCAGGTGCTTGGTCACACTCACAGCCGTCGAGGCAGCCGGCATCGGGACGCCGAGTGAGGCTACTCCTGCCGGCCGTCGCGCTCGATCATCTGGTTGAGCAGTCCCACGATCTCCGTCAGGCTCGCGCCGTGCTGGTCGCGGAGGTGGCCGACCGTACCGGTCAGCTGATCGACCTTTCTCGCCGAGCCCGGCGATCGCCTGCTCCTGCTCAAGCCGCGTCTCCCGCAACGCATTGAGCGTGCGAGTGTGCCCCCGCAACTCGGCCCGGTAGTCGGCGACATCGCGGCCGGCGCCGGCCGCCAGCGGACGGGCCGCAGCCGTCTCCTGGCGAAGGACGCCCACCTCCTCCTCGCTCATCGGCGTGCGGCCGGAGAGGAACTGGCTGATTCTCGGTTGGCGCACGCCGCTGATCCCGCATCACCTCGCGCAGGATCTCGCTACGGCCGGACATAATGCGATATAGCAGTAACTGCTATATCGCCGGAAAACCCTCTGGGGGCAGCCATCGGCGGTAGAGGGCAAGGCTGGGACAGTTCCAGAACTGAGAGGCACAGCGCCCGGCGTCGACGGCCAACATCAATAGCGCCAGAAGTGAGCGGTTTTTCAGGCGGTCTCGCGGGCCAGTTGGACGAAGGCGCGCCAGGCGACCGGGCCGAAGGTGAGCGCCGGTCCCTGCCGATCCTTGCTGTCCCGAACCAGCACCCGACCGGGAAGGTTGTCGGCCACTTCCACGCAATTGCCGGTGCCGTTGCTGCGCGTCGAGGTCCGCCAGCGTGGCTGAGTGTTCATTTCGCATCCTCTAGCATTCGCAAGATCAGGTCTCGGGTCTGGAGCACGGGAAGTGCCAGCGCGTCGATCTCTTCCCATGCTAGGTCCAGGTGCCCCAGGTCGCCATGGTTGGTCACGGGATGCCCGATCAACTGGTCGTCCAGGTGGCCGAACCGGCGCCCGTCCGGCATGGCCGCGATGCTGAACGGTCCGGACAGCCCGACGTGGATCCCCTCCGCCTCGGCAGGGACGACCCGGATCTTGACATGCGGCCGGTGTCCCGCGTCGACCAGGTAGCCCCACTGCTCTTTCAGGACGTCAGCCGGCCCACGGCGCAACGCGATCTCACCGATGATGACGGACAGCGCGACAGGGTTGTCCCGGAGGATCGTGTTCGCCTGGCGCTCGCGCCTGGTGGCGATCAGTTCGTCGATCCGGCCGGCATTGCGGGGCACCGCCGAGAAGATCTCGCGCATGTACGCCTCGCATTGCAGCAGCCCCGGTATCACCAGCGGCTCCCAGGTGCGGAGCAGCAGGGCGCGACGCTCCTGCTCGACCAACGATCGCAGCCAGGGTTGCCGATCTTCGCGCTCGATCTTGGCGAGTTTGCGGATCTCGTCGCCCGTACCGAAGAACTCGTCCAGGCGCTCCGCCGTGTCGTCCTGCGGGGTCAGCTTTCCGCTCTCGAACTGCTGGATCAGCGACTTCGACACGTTGAGCACCGCCGCGAGTTTCTCCTGTGACAGCTTCCGGCCGGTGCGCAGTTGTCGGAGCCGGGATCGTAAATCCTGATGGTCACTCACGATTATCGTCACCTGCCGTCCGCGCGTGTAATCACGCTGACCCATCCATGAACGTCTTCCATCTTCCGGCCCTTCGGTTGCGCGGTCCAGCATTGATGTCAAGCACGGCGATTCGGGCGCGTTCGGCAGAAGGACAGCACCCGACTCGGCACGGCGGGTTGCACCGCGCACCGGTCGTCGTGCGGCGTATGGCCCCGCCCGGTCGGCCTCACCAGGCAGAGGGTGAGGCGGGGACGGGATCGGGCGGGGCCTCCGACGGTCCCGGGAGGGCTGAGCCCGGTCCGGCTCGCTGCCATGTCGCGCGGGCCGGGGTGGAGGTGAACCGGCCCCCCGGGTACCGAGGAAACAGGGAAGGCGGACAGCGCATGAGTGAGACCGAGCTGACGCGGCTCGTCGCCGAGACCATCCGCGCGTCCGGAAACCCGGACATCGTTGCGGCAGTGCCGTTCGGCGGCGAGATGGACACACCCGGCATCCGGATAGAGCATGCGGGCGGCGGCACGACGTACCTGGTCCTCACCCCTCCCGGGCGTAGCGAGGCGACAGCCGACGTGGTGGAGTTCCTCGATTTCGTCGCGGACCTGCTGCACCGAGCGCAACGACCGGAGATCCTGCGGGTGGAGACCGTGCTCACGGCCATGGACCACCCTTCCGGACTGCGGGTGACCACGGCGGCCGGAGACGTGCGGGTGCTGCGGGTACTACGCACCGAGGCGCGGCCGGTGATCGCCGTCCCGATGACCCCCGCCACCTCCGCCCCCGACGGGGCGGCGCTCCGGGACGCGTTCCCGCGCGCCGGGCGTACCGAATCTGAAGGAGGTGATTGATCGGAGGCAGTTGGTTCCCCCGCGCAAACATCACAACTCCGGCCCGCCCGAACAGGGTGCAGCCCAGCTTTCCCCGGGCGGGCCGGAGCGCGGCGGGAAAGGCACGTTCACAAAGGAGGTCGATCGGGCGTTGGCGGGCGGGCGCCGGTCAGTAGCCGTCGGGGTGGTCGCGCCACCAGCGTTCGCGGTCGCGGCGCTCCCGCTCCAACCGCTCCCGCAGCGCGGCGAACTCCCGCTCGCCCTGGGCCGCCAGCTCGGCCCGCTCCTCCTCGGAGGTCTCCGCCCAGCGCTGCGCGAACTGCTCCATCCGTGGGTTGAGCGCCGAGGCGAACACCGGCGAGGTGGCCACCTCGCGCAGTCCGCGCCGGCCGTCCAGCACGTCGGCCACCAGCCGGCGGAACTCCGGGTCGTCGGTGCGTTCGCTGAGAGTCTTCAGCGAGTCGCGCAGGTGGCGGGAGAGCACCGGGTCGCCCCCGGCGACGTCGAGCAGCGGTTCGTCGTCCTTCGGTGGTCTCATCTGGTACTCCGGCTCCGACTCAGTCGCGGTGGTGGGAAACGGGTGGTTCGGCCGGCGGTCGTACCGCCGGGTGGTCGTACTCCCTGGCCGGCAGGAGCGGCAGGCTGGTGTCGCTCACCTGGCCGAGCAGGCCGGCGACCACACCGCTGAACGCCTGCACGGCGTTCCAGATGGTGCTGTGCAAGCTCAGAATCTGATTCCACTTCGCGACGGCCTGACCGGCGGTGAACGCGATGCTGGCCCCGCCGAGGATCGGGCCGATGATGGTGGGAGCCGACGCCGCCGTCGCCGCCATCTCGATGCCGATCGCGATCAGCAGGTCGACGAGCCCTTCCAGCAGACCCTTCAGGGCGCCGGCCGTCTCGTAGACGCTGAACGCCGTCACGTCCAACTGCCAACCGAGCTGGACGAGAACGCTGATCTGGTCCCTGAGCACCTGCCCGACGCCGCTGAAGTACTCGTCGGCGGCGTCCCGGGCGTTGCCCTCCCAGCCGTAGCCGACGGTGGCGACCGCAGAGTTGAGGGCGCCGGCACACGCCTCGTTGAAGTCGGCCAGGGTCTGCACCGCCTTGCCGGCCGTCTGCACCGCCTGCCAGTCGCCGGTGAACTGCTCGGCGGCCCACTGGAACGGGTTGGTGCCGATGACGAGGTTCATCGCCTCGCCCAGCCAGTACGACGGGCTGATGTACTGGGAAATGCCGAGGTAGTTCTCCAGGCTGTCCGGAATCGGGTCCTCGACCTTCGGGTCGATCAGTTCGTCCAACGGGTCGGCCATGCCGGTTTCCTTCCTCGCCGACGCTCAGTAGGTCCGGTCGAGCTGTTCGGCCGCCGCCGCGTCCGTGGTCTCGTAGTAGTGCGCGACCCGCTCGACCTCCTCGGCGGAGAGCCGCAGGACGTTCTCGAGCTGGGCGTAGGAGAGGTACAACTGGTTCTTGATCCTGGTGACGGCGTCGAACACCGTCTGGAACAGCGGTCCGGAGGATCCACCGATCTCCAGCCATCTGTCGTTGTACTGCTGTGCGCCCACCGAGTCGTTGACCAGGCCGGTGATCGTGGCGCCGAACTCGCGGATGACCGCCGGATCGGCCTTGAAGGACGGCACGTTTCCCCCCGTACGGAGCTGCGCGGCACAGACGCGTCGAGGTTGCCAGGCACCGACTTCAGATCGGCTTCACCGGCCGCCGGCCGCCGGCCGCCGGCCGCCGACGTCACCGGACCGGCAGCTCCGGGCCGCCGTCGAGCAGTTCGATCAGCAGGTCGCCGTACTCCTCGATCCGGTCCAGCACCTCGGCGGCGGGGAACTGGCGGACGGCGCCCGCCTCCCCGTCGGCGGCTGCCTCCACCTCGGCCCAGGTCAGCGGGGTGGAGACCGACGGCGTCGGCTGGGCCCGCAGCGAGTACGGCGCCACCGTCGTCTTCGCCGCGTTGTTCTGGCTCCAGTCGATGAAGATCTTGCCGGGGCGGAGCCGCTTCGCCATCTGGGCGGTGATCGACTTCGGTGCCTCGCGGGCGAGTTCCTCGGCGATCCGGCGGGCGTAGCCGGAGACGACGTCGGCGGACTGCCCGCCGGAGACCGGGCAGGAGAGCTGCATGCCCTTCTTGCCGGAGGTCTTCGGATAGCTGGCGATGCCGTCGGCGGCGAGGCGTTCCCGGATCAGCAGCGCGACCCCGCAGCACTCGACCAGGCCGGCCGGGGCGCCCGGGTCGAGGTCCATCACCATCAGGTCGGGGTGGGCGCCGACCTGCCACTGCGGGGTGTGCAGTTCCAGCGCGGCGAGGTTGGCCAGCCAGACCAGCGTCGCCAGGTCGTCGCAGACGACGTAGTCGAGCATCTCCCGGCCCTTGGTGGAGCCGGGGGCGGGCAGCCGCTCCAGGCGTACCCAGTCCGGGGTGCTGGCCGGGGCGTTCTTCTCGAAGAAGAAGTTCCCGTCGACGCCGTTGGGGTAGCGGATCCGGGTCAGCGCCCGGTCCCGCAGGTGCGGCAGCAGCGCCTCGGAGACCCGGGTGTAGTAGTCGATCACCTCACCCTTGGTGAACCCGGACGCCGGATAGAGCACCTTGTCCAGATTGGACAGTTCGAGGCTGCGGCCCTCGACCTCGACCCGTACCCGCTGTTCACGCGCCATCGACGTCCGCCACCGTCTTGTCGGTGCGCAGCCGGCGGATCCGCGGGAACCGCAGTCGACCGTCCGGCGTGCGCTGGCCGTACTTCACCTCCACCACGATCTGGGGAGTTACCCAGATCGCGCCCCGGGCATCCTCCCGGGGTACCGGGGTCACGAAGGGCGAGGTTCCGCTGCGCAGCGGCTCCAGTACGGCCAGCAGTTCCCGCTCGATCGCCGCGCCGATGCCGCCGCCGACCCGGCCCCGGTAGACCAGGCCGCCGTCCGGCGCCGGCACCCCGACCAGCAGCCCACCGATCCGGCGTACGCCGGGCCGCCAGCCGCCGACCACGAAGTCGTCGGTGACCTCCAGTTTCACCTTCACCCAGTCCGGCGACCGGATCCCGGCCCGGTAGACGGCGTCGACCCGTTTCGACACCACGCCCTCCAGCCCGTGCTCGCCGGCCGCCTGGTAGGTGGCCCGGCCGTCCGGGAAGACCGGCGGTACCGCCCAGCGCGGCCCGGCCAGGCCGAGCGCCTCCAGCGCCTCCCGGCGGCGCTGGTACGGCCACCCGGTCAGGTCCGTCCCGTCCCGCCGCAGCAGGTCGAAGATCATGTACGTCACCGGGAGGCTCACCGCCAGCCGGGCGGCCCGGGCCGGCTCCCGCACGTGCATCCGCTCGGCGAGCGCGGTGAACGACGGCTGCCCCTGCTCGGTCAGCACCACCACCTCGCCGTCCAGCACCGCGTCGGCCAGCCCCCGCTGCGCGAGCTGGGCGCCCAGCGGGGCGAGTTCCGGATAGGCGGCGGTGATCTGCACCCCGGAGCGCGCGTAGAGCCGCAGCTCGTCACCGGCGAAGTCGGAGACCGCCCGCACCCCGTCCCACTTGAACTCATGCACCCAGCCGGGGCCTGCGGGCAGCTCCCCGGTGACCGCGAGCATCGGCTTGACCGGGGTGCCGGGCACGACCCTCACTCTAGGTCCACGCCGAAACACTCGCGTCCGGTTCGATCCGGTGCGATCCTGGATCGAACGGGTCGTCGCCCACCGGCAAACGGCGGGATACCCGCTGCTCGGGGGCACTTTCACTCGACGGGGTGAATATCCGCCCGGAGAGGGGAAAGGTCGAGATCATGCGGGCTATCTGGCGCGGAGCGGTCTCGTTCGGACTGGTCTCCATCGGGGTACGGGTCTACTCGGCGACCGAGGAGAAGGACATCCGGTTCCACCAGGTGCACCGGACCGACGGCGGGCGGATCAAGTACAAGCGGGTCTGCTCGATCGACGGCGAGGAGGTCAGCTACGACGACATCGCCAAGGGGTACGACATCGGCGGCGGCGAGATGGTCATCCTCACCGACGAGGATTTCGCCGAGCTGCCGTTGAGCACCTCGCACGCGATCGACGTGCTGGAGTTCGTCCCGGCCGAGCAGGTCGACCCGATCCTCTACAACAAGGCGTACTTCCTGGAGCCGGACGGTGCGGCCGCCAAGCCGTACGTGCTGCTCCGGGACGCGCTGACCGACTCGGAGCGGGTGGCGATCGTCAAGGTGGCGCTGCGGCAGCGGGAACAGCTCGCCACCCTGCGGGTCCGGGAGGGCGTGCTGCTGCTCAACACCATGCTCTGGCCGGACGAGATCCGCCGCCCCGACTTCGGCTTTCTGGACGAGGACATCAAGGTACGCCCGCCGGAGCTGGCGATGGCGAGTTCCCTGATCGACTCGATGGCCGGCGAGTTCGAGCCGGACGTCTTCACCGACGACTACCGGGCCGCCCTCCAGGAGGTCATCGACGCCAAGGTCGAGGGCCGGGAGGTGGTGCAGCCGGAGGAGGTCGAGGAGGCACCGGCGGCGGCGGTCGACCTGATGGCGGCGCTGCGGGCCTCGGTGGACCGGGCTCGGGCGGCCCGGGGCGAGGAGCCGGCCGGGGCCGGCGCCGGCCAGCCCACCCCGATCTCGTCGGCCAAGTCCGCGAAGGCGGCGGCGGCGAAGAAGGCGACCGGCACGAAGAAGGCGGCCGGGAAGTCGGCGGAGAAGTCCACCGGGGCGAAGAAGGCCGCCGGGGCCAAGAAGGCGGCGGCCAAGTCGGGTACGGCCAAGAAGGCCGCGACGAAGAAGGCCGCCCCGAAGAAGGCGCCCCGCAAGTCCGCCTGAAACCACCCGCCGCGTTCACGGTCGGGTCTGTCGGTGCCCACCGCTCAGTAGGCCGGCGGCACGCCGAACGGGTACGCCACCGGCGGCGCGCTGCCGTGCCGCTCGGCGCAGTACGTTGCCCGGGGCCCGGGGCCGGACAGCGGCGGGACGTAGCTGGTCAGCGTCGCGATCCCGGCGGCGATCGCCACCGCGCTGGACTCGATGTCGAGTTCGACGAGGGTCCGGGCGAACGGGGTACGGGCACCGGCCAGCCGGACGGCGTTGCGCCACGCCTGATCCCGCCAACTGACCAGCAGCCCGAGGGCGGCGCTGGTCGGGATGCCGGTGTCGAAGCCGTCCCGGTCGAGCCGGGTGACGAGTTCGGCGAGCAGCGGGTCCATCACGGCGGCGAGGATCTCGTTGACCCTGTCGTGGTCGGGTTTCCGGCTGCTGCCGTCCGGTGCGGTCAGCCCGACCCGTTCGAGCACGTACGGCAGGTCCCGGTTGATGTGCGCGTTCATTCCGAGCATCAGGTCACCGGCTCCGGTGAGCCGACGGGACCGGGCCGCGTCCAGGGCGGCCAGCCAGGCGCCGGGTACTTCGGAGCGCCGCCCGGCGGCCCAGTCGTCGTACGCCCGGTAGTAGTACTCGGCAAAGAGCGCGCCCTCGCGGTTGACCCAGGCGTTGTCGGCGAAGTATCCGGCCTGGTCCCGTCCCCACTTGAAGCCCTGGGTGGTGCGCAGGTAGGCGAGCGTGAAGGTGGCGTGGTGGTCGCAGGACCGCCCGAGCGCGGCGTACCGCTCCCGCAGTCGGGCGATGGTGTCGTCGACGCAGCCGGCCCCGCCGTCCGGGCAGGTGTCGGGGACGGTGGCCCGGGCCTCAGCTCCGCCAGGTCGGGCCGGCGACGGTGCGGCGGCGACCTGTGGGGCGGGCGGCAGCGCCCCCGTCACGCCCAGCGTGGCCACCAGCAGAGCCCGGATCGCCGCCTGCCGTCCCATGTCCGCCTCCTCAGATGATGATCGGCGTCAATGCCAGACATCATGGCGAATCTGAGTGACCAGTCAGGAACATCGGTCCGATACCCGACTCGACCAGCAAAAAGCGCCGGATCGGCCGCTATCCTGGCGGCCGATCCGACGCTGTTTCGTCGACGGACCTCTCTCAGCGGTTGCCGAGCACCGCCACCTCCGCCAGCCCGGCCCGGGCGTACGGCACCTCGGGCAGGTCGGTGACGGTGACCCGGACGTACCTGCCGAGCCCGGTAAAGAGGCCCCGCTGGGTCGAACTGGTCAGCGTGTTGTCGGTGCGGTCCAGCACCGGTACCCAGTTCTGCCCGTCGGTGGAGGTCTCCACCAGGTAGCCGTACCGGAACTCGGTGCCGTGCGGGTCACCGGCCGGCACGTCGGCGCACTGCCCGGCCGCCCGCCCGGCGACGGTGTTCGGCCCGCCGTCGCGTACCGGAGCCGGCAGGTTGCCGGCGCAGGCCAGCGTGCCGCGCACGGTGTTCGCGGAGAGCACCACCGGGGTCTCGCCGGTCCGGTTGCCGACCAGGCTGACCGGCCCGGTCACCTGGTTTCCGGTGACCACCAGCCGGCCGGTGGTGCCGACCACCGAGAGCGCGCCGGTGATCCGCGTCCCGCGCAGTTGCACGGACCGGGCGCCGAGCGTGGAGACCGGGCCGGTCACGGTGGCGTCGGTGGCTGCGAGCGAGGCGCCGGGCAGCACGGTGACCGGGCCGGTCACCGTCGCGCCGGGGGCCAGGCAGGTCACCCCGGCGGGTACGGTCAGCGGCCCGGTGTGCCGGCCGGTGACGGTACGGGTGCAGGCGTCCCGCAGGTCGGTGCCGGGGAAGGTCAGCTCGATCCCGGTCAGCGTGTACCAGCGGCCCAGGTCGACCTGCCAGCTCTGCCCGGTACCGGTGGAGGCGGCCCGCCAGGCGGTGTCCGGATCACCGTCCACGGCGTGCCCGCCCGGCTGACCGGGCAGCGCCCCGCTGGTGCCGGTGGGGCGGCCGGCGGAGAGTGTCACGGGGCTGTCCCCGGCGGTGTACCGGGTGTAGTTGTGCAGCCGCTTGGCCTGCGGCAGCGGGTGCCCGGTCACCTTGGCGGCCAGGTCGCACGGACCGTTGCTCTTGATCGTCACGGAGCGGCCCTGTACGTACTCGATGACCTCTTCCTTGTCGTCGCCGCAGAAGTCGGCGTGCCAGAGCCGGGCGCCGGAGTCGAGGGTGCTGATCACGTCACCGGCGCCGTTCATGATGGTGGTCGGCTCGCCGCAGCCCCGGTTCCAGACCATGATCAGGTCGCTGTAGTCGCCGGTCCAGTTGTGGATCGGCTCCGGGATCGAGCCCCAGCAGCCCCGGGTCTCGCGGGTCTCCCGCCAGACGTGCCGGCCCTGCACGTCGAGCAGGAAGAGCCCGTCGTAGCCCTGCGCGGTCCGGTCGATCCGGTCCAGCCCGAGCGACTCCAGGCCGGGCAGCTCCGGCAGGTAGTCGCCGGTCATGATGTTCTGGGTCTCGACGATGTCGGCGTTGCGCCAGATCTCCGCACCGGTACGCCCGTCGTGCGCCACCGCCGCGTCCCCGCCGAGCATCAGTTCCAGCTCGTCGTTGCCGGTGATGTCGGCCATCCACATGGTGTCGGCGTGCCCGTCGCCCTGGTGCTGCCAGAGCAGCTCGCCGTCCGGGCTCAGCATGTCGTAGCCGACCATGATCTCCTGGCGCCCGTCGCCGGTGAAGTCGTACGGCCACGGGTAGTGGCCGGTGTTGCCGCGGTGGGTCCAGAGCAGGTTGCCCTGGCTGTCCAGCGCCCAGGCCGTGTCGTAGCGGTCCTTGAGCACGATCTCCCGGGCGGTGTTCCCGCCGCTGAGGTTGGCGAAGATGATCGCGTCGTGCGCCAGCCGGTCCGGCAGGGCGAAGTCCCGGACGAGCTGGCCGGTTCGGCCGTCGAAGATCATGAACCGGCCCTCGGCCGTGGTGTCGCCGCCGGGGTGCATGATCGCGACGACCTCGTTGTCCCCGTCGCCGTCCACGTCGTGCACCTGCGCCGGGATGTCGCTGCCGTTGTTGCGCCCGCGCGGGTCGACCGTGCCGGCCTGCCAGAGCAGCCGCCCGTCCAGGTCGTACGCGGTCAGGGCGGCGACCAGCGCGCCCTCGTAGCGGTCGTCGGCGGTGTAGTGCGGCTGCATCATCACCACGTCCAGCCGGCCGTCCCCGGTCACGTCGCCGAGCAGCGGCCGGGCGCCACCCCCGGCGGCACTGGTGTCGAAGCTGGTGACCACGGTCGGTTCGACCTGCGCGGCCCGCCCGGCCGGTGAGCCGGCGGCCGGTGCCGGGCCGGCGGCGGTCGCCGTGGGTTCCGCGGCGGCGGGGCTGGCCGCCGCGCCGAGCGCCACCAGCAGGGCGAGCGCGGTGCCGGCGCCCAGCAGGCGGTCGTGCCTGGTCGACGACTTCCGGGACATGGGGCGACCTCCGGTTCGACTCGGCAGTCTGTGAATCGTTTCAAGACATGCCCGCCGAAAATAGCGGCACCCATGAGCACCTGTCAATACCTCACCGACGTGCACCACCGGTCGAAGCCGACCCGGCGGGCCGCCATCCGCAACCGAGCCGACCACACCGAATCACCACGATCGTTTCAATGCCGGCCCCGAAGGCGATTCGCCCGTCATCCGAAGATCATCCGCCTAGGCTGAATCGGGGGGACGGCAGCACCGCCCCGCGCCCGGCGGAGGGAGCGAGCATGAAGGCAGTGGTCTACCACGGGCCGCGCGAGGTCGCGGTGGAGAACGTCGAGGACCCCCGGGTCCAGGACCCCAACGACGTGGTCGTGCAGGTGACCAGCAGCGCGATCTGCGGCTCCGACCTGCACATGTACGAGGGGCGTACCGGCGCGGAGCCGGGCATCGTCCTCGGACACGAGAACATGGGCATCGTGGTCGACGTCGGCCCCGGCGTGGTGCACGTCAAGCGGGGCGACCGGGTGTCGATGCCGTTCAACGTCGCCTGCGGGTTCTGCCCGAACTGCCTGGCCGGTAACACCGGCTACTGCCTCACCGCCAACCCCGGCTTCGCCGGCGCCGCCTACGGGTACGTCAACATGGGTCCGTACCGGGGCGGCCAGGCCGAGTACCTCCGGGTGCCGTTCGCCGACTTCAACTGCCTGAAACTGCCGCCCGGCAACGAGCACGAGAACGACTTCGCGATGCTCGCCGACATCTTCCCCACCGGCTACCACGGGGTGGCGATGACCGAGCTGCGTCCCGGCGAGACCATCACGGTGATGGGTGGCGGCCCGGTCGGGCTGATGGCGGCGTACTCGGCGATGCTGATCGGTGCGGCCAAGGTCTTCCTGGTCGACCGGGTGCCCTCCCGGCTCCGCCTCGCGGAGTCGATCGGCGCGATCCCGGTCGACTTCGGCCAGGGTGACCCGGTCGAGCAGATCCGGGACCAGACCGACGGCGACGGCACCGACAAGGGCGTCGACGCGGTCGGCTACCAGGGCACCGGAGCAGGCGGCGAGGAGCAGCCGGCGTCGGTGCTGAACAGCCTGGTCGAGATCGTCCGGGCCACCGGCCGGATCGGGGTGGTGGGACTCTACGTACCGCACGACCCCGGGGCACCCGACGAACACTCCCGCAACGGCGAGCTGCTGTTCCGGGTCGGCAAGTTCTTCGAGAAGGGGCTCCGGATCGGCAGCGGGCAGACCAACGTCAAGGCGTACAACCGGTACCTGCGGGACCTGATCGTCGCCGGACGGGCCCGGCCGAGCTTCGTGGTCAGCAAGGAGTTGCCGCTCGACGCGGCGCCGGAGGGCTACGACCGGTTCGACCGGCGCGACGAGGGCTACTCCAAGGTGGTGCTCAAGCCCGCCGCGTGATTTCCGCCCCGGCTGGGGCAGGATGGAGCCGTGGTGGATGCGGTGGTCTTCGACCTCGACGGCGTACTGGTGGACTCCGAACCGGTCTGGGAGCGGGTCCGCCGACGCTACGTCGACACCTCGGGCGGCCGGTGGCAGCCCGACACCCAGAGCCGGCTGATGGGGATGAGCACCGGCGAATGGGCCCGCTACCTCGGCGAACTCGGCGTACCCGGCAGTGCCGAGCAGATCGCCACCGACGTGGTCGACGCGATGGCCCGGGAGTACCAGCACAGCCTGCCGGTCATCGACGGCGCGCCCGAGGTGGTCCGCCGGATCGCCGGGCACTGGCCGCTCGGGTTGGCCAGTTCCTCCCCGCGCCGGCTGATCGACGTCGCGCTGGCCACCATGGGGCTGACCGAGCTGTTCCGGGTGACGCTCTCCACCGAGGAGGTGCCCCGGGGCAAGCCGGCACCGGACGCCTACCTGGCGGTCGCGCAGCGCCTCGGCGTACCGGCCGACCGCTGCGTCGCGGTCGAGGACTCCAGCAACGGGGTACGCTCGGCCGCCGCCGCCGGCATGCGGGTGGTGGCGATCCCGCACGGGTCGTACCCGCTCGACCCGGACGCCGAACAGCTCGCCGCGGTGGTCCTGCCGCACGTCACCGACCTGACCGAGGCGACGGTGCCGGCGGCCCGGTCGCCGCGGATCCAGGAGATCTCCTGGGGCCGGATGACGGTGGACGGCCTCGGCGAGGGCAAGGACTTCAAGCTCTATCCCGGCGGCGGCCGGCCCTGGGACTGGGCCGAGACCGGCACCCGGCACGAGCCCGGGATCCAGCCGGCCGACGTCGAGGAACTGCTCGCCAACGGGGCCACCCGGGTGGTGCTCTCCGAGGGCTTCGACGGGCGGCTCCGGGTCGACCCGGCGACGCTGCGATTCCTTCAGGAACGGGCGGTCGAGGTGCAGGTGGCCCGGACCGACGAGGCTGTCGAGCTGTACAACAGCCTCGCCGCCCGGGAGCCGGTGGGCGGGCTCTTCCACTCCACCTGCTGAGAAGGAACTCCGGCACCCCGAGCCCGGCGCGGTCCGCCGGGCAGTGCCGATGTCTGTTCGCGAGACTGTCGAGCTGCCCCGCTTGTGCGCCCGGCCCCGCGACGCGAACCCACCGCCGACGGCGCCAGCCGGCCACGCGTCGCCCACCCGGACTCACCCGGGCAGCAGCAGCGACTTGCCGCTGGTACGCCGGCCCTCCAGGTCGGCGTGCGCCCGGGCCGCGTCGGCGAGCGGGTACGTGGCGCCGACCCGGATCGACAACCGCCCTCCGTCGATCCAGCCGAAGATGTCGGCGGCCCGCCCGAGCAGCTCCGCGCGACTCTCGATGTGCTGCGGCAGGGTCGGCCGGGTCAGATAGAGCGAGCCTCCGGCGGCCAGCCGCTCGGTCTGCAACGGCGGCACCGGCCCACTGCTGGCGCCGTACGCCACCAGCAGGCCACGGCGACGCAGCGCCGCCAGGCTGTCGTCGAAGGTGGCCCGGCCGACGCCGTCGTAGACCACCGCCGCACCGGCACCGCCGGTCACCTCGCGGACCGTGTCGAGGAAGGTGTCGTACCGGGCGACGTGGTCGGCACCGGCCTGGCGGGCCAGCTCGCCCTTCTCGTCCGTGGAGGTGGTGCCGACGACGACACCGCCGCGCAGCTTGACGAGCTGGGTGAGGAGCAGGCCGACCCCACCGGCGGCGGCGTGCACCACGACCGGTTCGCCGGCCGCCACGGGATGGGTGGTGTGCGACAGGTAGTGCGCGGTCAACCCCTGCATCATCGCCGCCGCCGCGACCGGGAGGTCGACGTGCCCGGGTACCGGCACCGCCCGCTCGGCCGGGATCGCGACCTGCTCGGCGTACCCGCCGGGCACACTCACCCAGGCCACCCGGTCGCCCACGGCGAACCCCTCGACCCCCGGCCCGAGCGCCGCGACCGTGCCGGCACCCTCCTGCCCCGGCACCGCCGGCAGCTCGCCCGCGTACGGCGGGACGCCCTGCCGCTGGTAGACGTCGGTGAAGTTGACCCCGACGGCGGCGACGTCCACCAGGAGTTGACCGGCGCCCGCCTCCGGCGCCGGAACCTCCACGGTCTCCAGGACCTCCGGTCCGCCGTGTCGCCGCATCAGCACCGCCCGCATGCGGCCATCGTCCCCCGTACGCCGGCCCGGCACGCCGCGATCACGGCAATCGGTGCTGGCTGCCTCGCGCCCGCAGGGTGGTGCCCGTCGACGGCTCTCCGTCCGCCCGGGCGTCGTCCCGGGCCCGTGCCCGGGTGATGGCGGGCTGGTTGGCCACCGCCCACTCGCCGAGCGCGATCACCAGCGGCAGCAGCGAGCGCCCCAGGCCGGTGAGGGCGTACTCGACCCGGCCGGCGACCACCACCGGGCCGGTACGGCTGACCAACCCGTCACGGACCAGCCCGCGCAGCGTACGGGTCAACATCCGACGGCTGAGCCCGACGACGGCCCGGTCCAGCTCGTTGAAGCCGTAGCTGCGCCGGCTGAGCAGCGACAGCACCAGCATGCTCCACCTGTCGCCGACCCGGTGCAGCACGTCCTGTGCCGAGCAGGCCGCCCGGTCCGCCTCGGTAACCGGCACCCGGATGGCGACCGTCGGGTTCGGCGGTGGATTCGGGGCCGGCGCCCCGGCCGGGGCCTCGTCAGGGGACATCGATGTGCCTTCTTTCGCCCGTCCGTCAGCAAGCCGAGGATCAGGTTATCCGCGACGGGGGACGGGAGACGACGGGTGAGGACAGTGCTGATCACCGGAGGTACCCGGGGCATCGGGGCCGGGCTGGCCCGGCAGCTCCTCGACGGTGGGGCCCGGGTGGTGGCGATCGGCAGCGCCGAAGGGCCCGGCGCGGCGCTGCCGGCCGAGGCGGCCCGCCGGGGGTACGCCGACCGGCTCGCCGTGCACCGGGTCGACCTGGGCTCGGTGGCCGGGACGACCGCGCTCGCCGAGGAACTGCGGGCCCGGTACGAGGTGCTCGACGCCGTGGTGCTCTGCGCCGGTCGCTACCACGCCGGGCGCGCCGAGACCGTGGAAGGCTTCGAACGGACCTTCGCGCTGTACGTACTCAGCCGGTTCCTGCTGCCGGAACTGCTGCGCGAGCCGCTGGGCCGGGCGGACCGGCCGGTGATCCTGAACCTCTGCGGCACCGGCGGCATCCCGGCCGGTCGGATCCACTGGGACGACCTGCAACTGCGACGGCGGTACAGCGGCTTCCGGGCCACCATGCAGGGTGCCCGCGCCAACGACCTGCTCGGGGTCTCCTTCGCGGCCCGGCACGCCGGCAGCGGAATCCGGTACGTGCTCTACAACCCGCTCATCGTCGACACCGGGCTGGCCGACCCGTTCCGGCAACCGACCCGGGCCCTGGTCCGGGTGTTGGCCCGGCTCCTCGCCAGGCGGGTGGAGCAGGTCACCCCGGCACTGGTCGACCTGCTGGCCGACCCGCCCGACCGCCCGCTCTCGGCCTTCCGGCGGGACACGCCGGTCGACCTGAGCCGCCCCGAGTTCGATCCGGAGAGCGCGGCGCGCCTGCACCGTGTCCTCGCCGGCCTGGCCTCGGCACCGGCCGGCTGACGGTCGAACGCACCGCTGTCGGCTTTCCGACCACGCCGGCCCGGCCGGCGGGGGTGGCGCGGGCCTCCGCCGGAGGTGCCCGGGGCGGATCTCCGGGCCGGGCTCGACAGCGCCTGACATCGGGGTTTGTGTGGCGTACGCCCGGGTGCGCCGGGACTGTCCGGCACCTGGGGCGCCACCAGGGAAAATGCGAGAGAATCCCGCGTATCACTCCGTTGCGTATCGGGTCTGTTGCTCTAGGTGATTGTCTGTGTAACCTGCCCGAGGAAAGCGCCAGCGGCCCCACCGGACGTGTGACAACCCCCAACGATCAGCGAGAACGGTCAACGGTATGCCAACTTTTCGATCGACGCTGCGCCGTGCCTACCACCAGTCCGGTGCGCACCACGTCCGCAGGGCCGCCCACCGGATCGCCCTGCGGACCCGCGCCGGGGCGTTCCGCAACGAGATCGGCGTGGTACTGCACGCCGACCACACCGACATCCGGGGCACCGAACTCGCCGTCTACAAGGGAAACCTCGACCGGAAGGCGGTGGCGGCCTGGCGGCGCCTGGTCTCCGAGATCCGGCCCACGGTGGCGGTCGACGTCGGCGCGAACTATGGCGAGGTGGCCTTCTCGACCTGCTACTACGGCCTCCGCGAACTGCATCTGGTCGAGCCGAACCCGGCCGTCCTGCCCTGGCTGCGCAAGACGGTCGCGGCGGCCACCGGCGACTATCCGGGCACCGTACTGCACGCGGGTGCCGCCAGCGACCGGCCCGGCACCGCCCGGCTCTATCTGCACGAGCACACCGGCGTCGCCTCGCTGCGGGTGCAGAACGACCGGGGTGTCGAGGTGGAGTGCTTCCGGCTGGACGAGCGGATCCGGCTCGGCGACGACGACTCGCTGCTGTTCAAGATCGACGTCGAGGGTCACGAGCAGGCCGCCCTGGCGGGGATGGCCGGGCTCTTCCACCGCCGCCGCGTCGCCGGCATCTGCGAGATCCTGCACGCCGACGACGACCTGCTGACATACCTCTGCGCCAACTTCGCGGTCGCGCTCCAGCAGGCCGGCCGGGAGCAGCCGGTGGACGAGTCGCAGCTGCGCGACACCGTCGCCCGGGCCCGGGAGACCGGCTGGGGCGACCTCAGCAAGGACGTGGTGCTCCGCTCGCGCTGACCGCCGGCCGACCGGCCCGGACAGCCATTCGGGGCAGCCGAGGCGGCGCACGGCCTACGGTCACGGGGCGCAGACGAACTGGGGGTCGGCCCAGACGCCGACCGCGCCACCGGACGGGCTGCTGGTGACCAGGTCTACGAAGCTGGCGCGGGCGATCGCCACGTCGATCCGCTCCGCACTGTCCGCCCGGCTGCGTACCCCCGACTCGAAGACGGTCACGTCGTCCGCGCGTACCGCGAAGGCGACCTCGACGTCGTCGGCGCCGACGTCGATCACGGCCCGGAGCCGTTCGCAGCCGGCGGGCGGCTGCACCCGGACCCGGCTCGGCGCGGCGGTCAGCACCGCACGCGGATAGACCTGGCCGTGCACGGTGACCGAGCCGGGGCTCGTTCCGGTCGCCGGGGTCGGTGACGGCCGCTCCGAACTGCCGTCCAGCAGCATGGGCAGGTCGGAGAGGTGGTAGGTGACCTCGGCCGGGGACGGCTGTGCCTGGCTGCGGGTGGTCACCCCGGGCCAGAGGTTGAGCGCCATGACCCCGAGCCCGACGGCCAGCACCGCCACGGTGGAGGCCATCGCCCGGTGCCAGCGCCGCGCCCCCGAGGCGGCCGGCACCGCCGCGGTCACGGCCGGCGCGGTCACGGCCGGCGGCGGAGGCGCGGCCGGAGCGATCCCCGGCGTGGCCCCGGGTACCCCGGCTCCGGCGACCCGCCCGGACGGCGCGCTGCGGGCGGTCCCCCGCCGACCCGGGCTGACCCGGGCCGGCACCAGCGCCGGCCGGCGACGGGCGGCCAGATCCTCGATCCAGCCGAACAGCGCCACCGCCACGGCCACCAGCAGCCAGACGGCGGCCAGCCGGACGGTGACGGTCTGCACCCAGCCGGAGACCGCCAGCGGGGCGATCAGCGCCCCGGCCAGCACGCCCAGCGGCAGGTGCCACAGATAGATGGTGACCGCCCGGGCGTTCAACAGCTCCACCAGGCGGTCCAGCAGGCGGATCCGGCCCAGCCAGTCGAGCCGGGGTCGGAACCGGAGCACCGTCGCGACGAACGCCATCGACCAGAGGGTGTTGCCGCCCGCGATCCGGTTCAGGTCGTAGTTGCCGGTCGACCAGCCGACCGCCAGCACCCAACCGGCCCCGGTCAGCGCGAGCAGCCCGACGGCGAGCGCGTACCGCCGGGCGGGGATCCGGCGCAGCAACCCGTCGTGGTGCGCGAAACCGAGCAGCCAGCAGGCCAGGTAGGTGCTGACGTTGAGCGCCTGCTCGTTGAAGTACCCGCCGACGTTGACGATGTTGAACCGGAAGGCGATCGGCAGCGCCACGGCCAGCGCCAGGCTCTGCCACGGCCAGCGGCGGAACGCGGCGAGCAGCACCGGCGAGAGGAGTACCAGCCAGAGATAGGTGACGATGTACCAGAGCACCACGTTGTAGGCCCAGGCCCACGACTGGTCGCCGACCGGCGGGGTACGGGCGGGAAAGACCCACCAGACCAGTTCGCCCCAGCCGAGTGCCGCGGCCGGCGCCGTACGCCAGCCGGTGACCAGCAGCAGCGTGAGGGTGACCGCCCCGAAGCCCCACAGCGGGGGGAGCAACCGGCGCAGCCGCCGCCCGACGGCCCCCGGGCCGGTACGGTCCAGCGAGCCGGCCATCAGCGAGCCGGCGAGCGCGAACATCAGCCCCATCGCCGGGAAGAGCACGGTCAGCCAGATCCAGCCGAGTACGTGATAGGTCACCACCCGGACCAGCGCGGCCGCCCGCCACAGGTCCAGGTACCGGTCCCGACCCCCGGACGAGCCCCCCGCCCGCCCCGCCGACGGGGCCCCGACCTGGCCGGCCGACGGGACGACGGCAGCCGTCACCGCAGGCTCGGCTGAGGTTCCCATCGGCGTCTCCACGTCTCCGGTCGGCCGCGCCCGACGGTCCGGGCGACTCGTACGTCGCTGGCACGGGCGCCCCGGAACGCCTCCGTCGACTCCGCGCCAACGCCGCCCGCCCGGCTGCCGCCTCCGGCGCAACCGCCCGGCAGGTCGGCGCCCTCGACAGACGGACCCTTGCCCAACAGTCCTACCCGACAAACCTGAACGATCCCTGACCGGGCTTTCACGGCGTGTTCCTCGTCGCTGCGCACCCGCCCAGGGCCGACGGGGCGAGTCTGTGATCTCGCCCACCCGCCTCCGGGGACGGAAACTCCGGCGATCCCCGCGTACGGGCAGCAAGATGGTGATCGGTCGTACCGCGTGCGGCTGCGCTGCCCGCCGTGCACCCGTACGCGGGGCGGGCGGGCCGGCCGGCGGATCGAGACGAGGGGTGATCGGCGTGACAGCACCGGGGAAGTCGACGATGAGGGCGGCCGTCTACCAGCGCACCGGCGATCCGTCCGTGCTGGAGGTGGTGGAGCGGCCGGTGCCGGAGCCGGGCCCGGGCGAGGTCCTGGTCCGGGTCGCCGTCTCCGGGGTGAATCCCACCGACTGGAAGTCGCGGCAGGGCGACGGCTCCGGCACGCCGCCCCGGCACGGCTGGCAGATTCCGAACCAGGACGGGGCGGGGATCATCGAGTCGGTCGGTAACGGTGTCGACGCGAAGCTGACCGGCGAGCGGGTCTGGATCTGGGAGGCGGCCTGGCAGCGGCCGTGGGGCACCGCGGCGGAGTACACGGTGGTGCCGGCCCGGCAGGTGGTGCGGCTCGGCTCGGCCTCCTTCGACCTCGGCGGGGCCCTCGGCATCCCGTTCATGACCGCGCACCGCTGCCTGACGGCCGGCGAGACGATGCCGGACCGCCTCGACGTCGGCGCGCTCACCGGACGCACCGTGCTGGTCCAGGGCGGGGCGGGCGCGGTCGGCAACGCCGCCATCCAGCTCGCCCGGTGGGCCGACGCCACCGTCATCGCCACGGTCAGCAGTGCCGAGAAGGCCCAGCTCGCGGTCGCGGCCGGTGCCTCGTACGTGATCAACTATCGCGAAGAGGACGTGGTCCGCGAGATCCGGAAGATCACGCCGGACGGGGTGGACGCGATCGTCGAGGTCGCCGCCGCCCGCAACGCCGAGATCGACTGTCAGGTGATCGGCGCCAACGGCGCGGTCGCGGTCTACGCCGACGACGGTGGCGCCACGCTCACCCTGCCGGTCCGCCCGCTGATGGTGCCGAACGTCCGCTGGCAGTTCGTGCTGGTCTACACCCTGCCGGCGGTGGCCAAGGCGCAGGCCGTGACGGACGTCGCCGCCGCCGCGTCGTCCGGAGTGCTCCGGATCGGCGCGGAGGCGGGTCTGCCGCTGCACTACTACCCGCTGGACGAGGTGGCCGAGGCGCACGCCGCGGTGCAGAACTCGGCGGTCGGCAAGGTACTCGTGGTGACCAGCGAGTCCTGAGCCGCGGGCGGGGTCAGCGGCGGATCGTGGGCGGCCCGACGTACCGCCACCGGACGCCGTCTTCGGAGAGCCACCCGCCGGAGGAGTCCTGGTTGCCCGGCTGGGCGTACCCGTCGGGAAGGGCGACCGCCGACGCGCCCGGCCCGACCGGGACCTCCCGGAGCCGCTCACCCCGGTCCAGACCCTCGAACATCACCGGGTTCTCGCCGGCCAGGATGCCGACCTGGATCAGCAGCGTGCCGTCGGGCCGGAGTCCGGCCTGGATCATCCGGTCGCCCACCTCGGCCCGGGCGGCCGTACGCCGCCAGTTCCGCCCCTGGTCCTCGCTGCGGTACACCCGCAGCTCGCCGTCGAGCTGGCCGACCGCGTAGGCGACCCGGTCGCCGATGGCCAGGGCAGCCGCGCCGAAGTTGCCGCCGGCCAGGATGTCCTCGGGCAGTACCGACTGCCGCCAGGTGCGCCCGCCGTCCCGGCTGACCCGGATCGCGCTGCCGCTGTAGATCACCTTGTTCTCCGAGACGGTGCCGTTCGGCTCCCGTACCGAGCCGACCCGTCGGTCCGTCCAGCCGGTCACCCACAGTCCCGCCCCGGCCGGCATGTCCTCGATCACCCGGGCGCTGTGCAGCGGCACCTTCCGGGCGAGCCGGACGACGTCCCCGGTCGTCGGGTCCGCCGCGAGCACGGTCAACCCGTCGAGGTTGGGGACCCACGCCAGCGGCCGGAAGGTCTCCGGCACGGCGGCGACCTCGGTGAGTTCCGTCCTCCGCCAGTTGACCCCGCCGTCGTTGCTGGCGAGCCAGAACTCCTCGCTCCGCCGGATGTCGATCCGCCCCTCGGCGTCCCGTGGCCGGGTTTCCACCTCGGCGACCAGGGTCCGGGGTGCCACCACCCGCAGGTGGACCCCGCTGTTGTCCGGCACCGGCAGCGGGTACGACTCCCAGGTCGCGCCGCCGTCCACGCTGGCCGCGAGCCGGATCGCGCAGTTGTCGCCCTGGCAGTCGCGGTACCGCAGGTAGAGGTGGCGCAGGTCGCCGGCGAGCATCCGGCCGGTGACGGTGGAGGGGGCCGGGGTGCCGCCGCGCGCCGAGGCGCTCGGGTCCGGCGTCGGTACGAAGTCGGGGGTGCGGTCGAGCCGGCCCGGCGGGGCGAGCGTGCCGATCCGGTCGGCGGCGCCGTCGTCCGAGGGCAGGCCGCGCCAGACCAGTCCGGCACCGACGGCGACCACGGCGACCAGGCCGGCGACCCCGGCCGCCCGGGTACGCCGCCGTCGGCGCCGCGACCGGCGTTCCACCTCGGCGAAGTGCGGCCTGAACGCGGCCTGGGCCGCCTGGCCGAGACCGGCGAAGTCGGGTTCAGGCATGGAGATCCTCCGGTGAGAGTCGCGCGGCGGTATTCGGGAAGATCGGACGGCTCAGCGGTGCTCTGTCCGGCCGGCGGCGGTGGCGGTCGCCGCTCCGGCACGCTCGCTCAGGTGCCCGGCGAGGGCCTGCCGACCGCGTACCAGTCGGGTCTTGACGGCCTCCACCGAGCAGCCCAGCGTCGTGGCGACCTCGGTCACCGGCAGGTCGCCGATGTGGTGCAGCACCACGGTCTCCCGGGTGGCCCTGGGCAACCGTTGCAGGGCGGCGACCAGCGCCACGTGGTCCGGCGACAGTTCCGGGCTGGCCCGCTCGGCCCCGCCCAGCCGGCCGGAGCGGATCAGCCGGTCGAGTCGTAGCCGACGCCGGAACCGGCTCCGGGCCACGTTCAGCGCGACGGTGCGCAGCCACGCCTCCGGGTTCTCGACCTGGCGGAACCGGCCCGCCCGGGCCAGCGCCCGGACGAACGCCTCCTGTACGGCGTCCTGCGCCTCGGCGTAGTCGGCGGTCACCGCGAAGAGCTGCGCCACCAGCCGCGCCGCCGAAGCCGCGTACACCTCTCGAATTGCCTGATGTCCGTCCACACCGTCCCCTGCCCACCGGTCCGTTCACCAGATACGACCTCCCGGCCGGTCGTCCGGTGACATCCGAATCGGTGGCTCGCCCGGTCTCGGGCTTCCGAGGCGCGGCGGCAGGGTGGGCCGCCTCAGCCGACGGGTGCGCCTCCGGTCGACAGGATGGCGGTGAGCCGGGGGCCGAACCGGGCGAGCGAGTCCCGGTCCTCGCCCGGCCGTACGCCGGAGACCGTCGACCGGGCGACCAGCACCGCGCAGAGCCGGCCGGCGGCCACCGCCCAGCCGGCGGTCCCGCGCTCCTGGTGCCGCAGCGCCGCTTCGGCGATCGTCGCCGCGTCCGGTTCGCTCTCCGTCTCGGCCAGGAAGAGCAGAAGGTACTGCTGGTCGGCGCCCGCGTCTCCCGGTGTGGCGTGCAGGTAGGCGCAGCCGGTGAGCCGGTCCGTGGCGGTGGACACCGCCGGCTGCCCGGTGACGCCCAGCCGGGTGGCCGGCAGGGTGGCCGCCACCGACACCTGGCCGACCTGGTAGCGGTCGCCCTCCAGCATCGCGGCGGCCTCGAAGGCGAGCCCGGCCAGGTCGGCGGCGGGCGCGTACGCCCCGCCCTCGTCGTCGACGAGTACCCGGCCGGTCGGCGTCGCCAGCACCCGGTAGCCGCACTCCCCGGTGAGGTCGACACTGTCCCGGGTCACCTCGGCGAGCAGCGCCGCGAGTTCCGGATCCGCCCGGTCGGCCGCCCCGCGTACCGCCTCGGCGGGCGCCAGCCCGAGCCGCTCGGCCGCGTACGACACCAGGGCGGTGCTGACCCAGACGTCCCGCCAGTCGATCCGGTGCAGTTCGATCGCGGAGAACGCGTCGAACGCGACCAGCACCTCGGCCGGATCCTCGGTACGGATCGCGGCGAGCGCGCGGCGGCGGGCGAAGGTGAGCAGTGTGTACAGCTCGTCGGGGCCGAGTTCGGCACGGAGCCTCCGGCGGTCGGCTGCGGGGAGCCGGGCGTACCCGGTCAGGAAGGCCGTCACCACCGCGTCGGCCGGCGCCGTCACCCACCGCCAGAGGCACTCGGCGGCGGCGGCGTAGTCCACCCCGCGCAGTCCCGGCTGGGGTTCCCCGGTCGCGGCGACCGGACCGGGCCCGGGAACGGTGCGATCGGCGCCGCCGTCGACCGGCGCCGCGCGGCCCGCCGGCCACGGCTCGCTCATACCCGACGACGCTATCCCATCCGGCCCAACATCGGCGCGGTTCCATCCGCGCGGCTCCCGCACCGTCGACCGTCGATCGTGGACGGCCGGGCGCCGCCCGTCGACAGCGACCCCGCCGCCAACCGTGGACGGCCGGGCGCCGCCCGTCGACGGCGACCCCACCGCCAACCGTGGACGGCCGCGCGCCGCCCGTGGGCATTGACCCCGCCGTCGGCCGCGCGGCCGGCGACGGCCGGGCGGTCGTTACGGCATGAGGACGACCTTTCCGCGCAGCCGTCCCGCCTCCACCAACCGGTGTGCGTGGGCCGCCTCGGCCAGCGGCAGCGAGGCCGCGACCCGGGTCCGCAGCCGCCCCTTGGCCACCTCGGTCATCAACTCCGCGAGCATCGGCTGGTCGAGCCGGATCATGACGGTCTGCTGCCGCACATCGCGCGGCGGGTCGAGCGGCGGGACCGGCCGGGTCGTCACCAGGACGCCGCCGTCGGCGACGGCGGCTCCGGCCGCCGCCCCGACCGGCACCGCGTCGAAGACCGCCGGGAACCCGAGCCCGGCCAGCTCGGCGGAGCGGGGCAGCACCTCGGCGACGCCGAGGCCGCGTACCCACTCCTCGTCGTCGGAGCTGGCCACCGCGACCACCTGGTGACCGGCCCGGACCGCCAACTGGGCGGCGAAGCCGCCCACCCCGCCGCTGGCCCCGGTGACCAGCACCGTCGACCCGGCGGCCAGCGACATCATCTCTAGCCCCTGCCGGGCGGTCAGCGCGTTCAGCCCCACCGTGGCCGCCTCCGCCGCGTCCAGCTCGTCGGGTACCGCGACCAGCCAGTCCGGCTTGGCGACGACGAACTCGGCGTACGCTCCGACGTCGCCCCGGGTGAGATACCAGGGCACCATTCCGGCCACCCGGCCGCCGGGGCGGTGCCCGGTGACCCCTTCGCCGACCGCCACCACGTCACCGGCGAAGTCCCAGCCGAGCAGGAAGGGTGGCTCGATCGGGCCGCCGGGGATCCGCCCGATCCGGGCGGCCAGGTCGGCGGGGTGCACCGCCGCCGCGCGTACCCGCACGAGGATCTCGCCGGGGCCGGCCGTCGGATCCGGCCACTCGACCACCCGCAGCACACCGGGACCGCCCAGTGCCGTCACCGCCACCGCTCGCATCGCTCGCCCCCTCCGCGTGGTCAACATCCTTCCCGCCGCGACATCGAGTTGGCAACGGGTCGACCGGACCGGTGGGCCGGGCCGGGAATCCCCGGTTCAGGTCGGAAGTTGGACCACGTCGAGGGTGCCGGCGGCGTAGTCGGCGCGTACCCGCTTCTTGTCGAACTTGCCCACCGAGGTCTTGGGTACGGCGTCGACGAAGGCCCACCGCTCGGGCAGCTGCCAGCCGGCCACCCGCTCGGCGAGGAACTCCCGCAGCTCCGCCGCGCCGACCTCGGCACCCTCCCGCCGTACCACCGTCGCGAGTGGACGCTCGTCCCAGCGCGGGTCCGGTACGCCGACCACGCACGCCTCCAGCACCGCCGGATGCGCCATCAGCGCGTTCTCCAACTCGACCGAGGAGATCCACTCACCGCCGGACTTGATCACGTCCTTGGCCCGGTCGGTGAGGGTGATGAACCCGTCGGCGGAGAGCGTGCCGACGTCACCGGTACGCAGCCAGCCGTCCCGGAACTTCTCCGGGTCCGGTGCGTCGTCGCCGACGTACCGGGCGGTCACCCACGGGCCGCGGACCTCCAGTTCGCCGACGGACTTGCCGTCGGCGGGCAGTTGCGTGCCGTCCGGGCCGACGATCCGGGCGGCGACCCCGGCCGGCACCCGCCCCTGGGTGTAGCGGTAGCGCCAGGCGTCCTCGCCGGTCGCTCCGGCCGGCGGCCGGGCCACCGAGCCGAGCGGGGACATCTCGGTCATCCCCCAGGCGTGGATCACGTCGATGTGGTGCCGTTCCGCGAAAGCGTGCATCAGGGCGGGCGGGCAGGCCGAGCCGCCGACGATCACCTCGGTCAGCGAGGAGGTGTCGACCTCGTTCGCGTCCAGGTGGTTGAGCAGGTCGGTCCAGATCGTCGGCACCGCGCCGGCCAGGGTCGGCCGCTCGGCGGCGATCATCGCGGCGATCGGGGCGCCCTGGAGGAACCGGTCCGGCATCACCAGCGAGGCGCCGGAGAGGAAGGCGGCGTACGGGATGCCCCAGGACATCGCGTGGAACATCGGCACGATGGCGAGTTCCCGGGTGGTCGGGCCGAGCCCGAACGACTCCGGCAGGCAGATCTGCACCGAGTGCAGCCAGATGGACCGGTGCGAGTAGGCGACGCCCTTCGGGTTGCCGGTGGTCCCCGAGGTGTAGCAGAGGGCGGCGGCGTCCCGCTCGTCCAGCTCGGGCCAGTCGTACCGGTCCGGCCGGTCCCGCAGCAGCTCGTCCCAGTGGTGTACGGCGATCCGCCCACCCCCGGCCGAGTGCAGCGCAGCCGGGTCACCGCCGCCGACCACCACCACGTGCTCTACAGTGGACATCTCGGGCAACGCCCTGGCCAGCAACGGGATCAGTGTCGAGTCGACCAGCACCACCCGGTCCTCGGCGTGGTTGGCGATGTAGGCCACCTGGTCGGGAAAGAGGCGGATGTTGAGCGTGTGCAGCACGGCACCCATGCTCGGCACCGCGAAGTAGGCGACCAGGTGCTCGGCGTTGTTCCACATGAAGGTGGCCACCCGCTGGTCACCGGTGATCCCGAGGTCGTCGCGGAGCGCGTGCGCGAGCCGGGCGGCCGTCGCACCGACCTCGGCGTACGTCATCCGGCGCGAGCCGTCGCCCAGCCAGGTGGCCACCTCGGCATCGCCGTGCACCGTGCTGCCGTGTTCGAGGATGCGGGAAATCAGCAGGGGTGCGTCCATCATCGTGCTACGCATGGAGCACAACCTAGTGTCGCAGCTCACACCTTGACCACCCTTGGAAGGCAGGCCGATGAGCAGTATCCCGTGGGCCGAGTCGTACCTCGGCCAGCTCCGCGCCCTCGCCGGTGACCGTACGTTGATGTTCGTCGGCGCCCGAGGCGTGGTACGCGACACGGCCGGCCAGGTACTGCTGATCGAGCGCTCCGACAACGGTTACTGGGCGCTGCCGGCCGGCGCGATGGAACTCGGCGAGTCGATCGCGGAGTGCGCGGTCCGCGAGGTCTGGGAGGAGACCGGGCTGACCGCCACCGAGGTCACCCCGTTCGCCATGTACACCGGCCCGGAGCGCACCTTCACCAACATGTACGGCGACACGTACCAGCTCTTCGTCGTCGCCTTCCGGGTCGACGCCTGGTCCGGAGAGCTGCTCAGCAGTACCGACGAGACCACCGACGCCGGCTTCTTCCCCAGCCGGGCGCTGCCGGCGCCGGTCTCCGACACGGTGCTGGAGACCCTGGACGACCTGGCCGCGTTCGAGCGGACCGGCCAGGTCGTCCTGAAGTAGCCCGCGTCGTCCTGAAGTAGCCCGCCGAGCGGAGTCAGATCAGCGTCTGGGTGTTCGCCTCCATCTCGGTGGCCGCCTCGCCCTTCCGGTCCCGGGCCAGCCGCTCACCGGAGGCGGGCGGCGGGCCGCCGCGCAGTTCGCTGTTCGGCATCGCCAGGGTGACCGCGACCGCCAGCAGGGCGATCAGGCCGGCGACCAGGAAGACGGTGTGCAGCGCGTCGACGAACGACTCCTGCACGGCGGCCCGGATCGGGGCCGGCAGCGCCAGGATCCGGGACGGCTCGTTGACCGAGAACTCGGTGGTGGCGCCGGCGAACTGCACCTGCTGCGCGGGCGCGAGCTGGGCGATCGCCCCGGGCAGCCGGTCGCCGAGCCCGCCGGAGAGCCCGGCCGAGAGCACCGCGCCGAGGATCGCCACCCCGAACGAGCCGCCGAGGGACCGGAAGAAGGTGGCGGCCGAGGTACCGGCGCCGAGGTCGCGCATCTCGACCGCGTTCTGCACGGCGAGGACCAGCGACTGCATGCAGAGGCCCAGCCCGACGCCGATGATCACCATGTAGATGAAGGCGTTCCAGAGCGGGGTGTCGACCTGCAACTGGGTGAAGAGCAGCATGCCGGCGACCAGCACCACCGCCCCGGCCACCGGAAACCACTTGTACCGGCCGATCCGGCTCATCGCCCGCCCGGAGAGTACCGAGGTGACGATCACGCCGGCCATCATCGGCAGCATCAGCAGACCGCTGTCGGTCGGCGAGGCGCCCTTGACGATCTGGAGATAGAGCGGGATGAAGATGATCGACCCGAACATCACCAGGCCGAGGATGAAGCCGGCGCTGTTGGCGAGCGCGAAGGTCGACCGGCGGAAGAGTTTGAGCGGCAGGATCGGCTCGGCCACCCGGGCCTCCTGGACCAGGAAGAGTACGCCGAGCACGCCGCCGGCCACGAAGAGCCCGATGATCACCCCGGAGCCCCAGGGGTACTCGTTGCCGCCCCAGCTCAGCGCGAGCAGCAGCGAACTCACCCCGGCCACCAGCAGGCCGGCGCCGAGCCAGTCGATGGCGTGCTGCCGGCGCTGGAACGGGATCAGCCGCATCACGTGGTAGCAGACGATGATGGCCACCACCGCCAGCGGCACGTTCAGGAAGAAGATCCATCGCCAGTCGTGCTCGGCGAAGTAGCCGCCGACCAGCGGCCCGGCCACCGACGAGACCCCGAAGACCGCGCCGAAGAGGCCCTGGTAGCGGCCACGCTCCCGGGGCGACACCACGTCGGAGATGATGGTGAAGGCGAGCGTCATCAGCCCGCCCGCGCCGAGCCCCTGCACCCCCCGGGTGATGATGAGCTGGGTCATGTCCTGGGCGAAGCCGGCGGCCAGCGAGCCGACCAGGAACGCCCCGATGGAGAAGAGGAAGACCGGACGGCGGCCGAGGATGTCGGCCATCTTGCCGTACAGCGGGGTGGAGGCGGTCGACGCCAGCAGGTACGCGGTGACCACCCACGAGTAGTGGTTGATCCCGCCGAGTTCGCCGACGATGGTCGGCAGCGCCGTTCCGACGATGGTCTGATCCAGGGCGGCCAGCAGCATGCCGGTCATCAGACCGCTCATCAGCAGCAGGATCTGCCGATGAGTCAGGGCCGGTCGCGCTTCCTCAGCGGTGGTCATAGTGCCTTCTCCCCCCGATGGCACAGAAGATGCCTACCGCCGGCCCCGTCCTACTCCCGGCCGGAAACCGGACAGGTCGCCGGGCCCGCCGACAGTTCGACGCGGGCCGGACGGCAACAGTTCGACGCGGGCCGACGACAACGGTTCGGCGCCGGCCGACGGCCGGCGCCGAACCGTGCGCGGGGTCAGTGCCGGCCCTCGGCGAGTTCCTCCACGAGCTTGGCGCAGAACGCCGGCAGGTCGTCCGGCTTGCGGCTGGTCACCAGGCCGTTGTCGACGTGGCACTCCTCGTCGACCCAGTGCGCGCCCGCGTTCGACAGGTCGGTCCGCAGGCTCGGCCAGGAGGTGAGTGTCCGCCCCTTGACCACCTCGGCGTCGATCATCGTCCAGGGTGCGTGGCAGATCGCCCCGACCGGCTTGCCGGCGTCGAAGAACGCCCGGACGAACCGGACGGCGTCCGGGTTCGCCCGCAGGGCGTCCGGGTTGGCCACCCCGCCGGGCAGCACCAGGCCGTCGTAGGCGGCCGGGTCCGCCTCGGCGACGGTCGTGTCGACCTCGTACGTCCCGGACTTGTCCAGGTGGTTGAAGGCCTGGATTCGGCCGCCCTCCAGGGAGACCAGTTCGGCCCGGCCCCCGGCCGCCTCGACCGCCTCCCGGGGACGGGTGTACTCGACCTCCTCCACGCCGTCGGTGGCCAGGAACGCGATGCGCTTGCCCTGCAAGGTCGCGGTCATCTCGGTTCTCCTTCCTGGGAAACGGGGGTATATGTGCTGAGAGACCGTTTAGTCATGTCTCATGGAAAGGACGTTCCCGGTACGGCAGGTGCCAAAACCGCCGTACGGGCGCCGCCGAGCCGCACGGGCGCGACCGGATCAGGTTTGTCGGGCCAGGCACCGGGGACCCGCGCCACATGGCGACAGACGCAGCGGAACAGCGCCGGTTGGCCTCGGTGGTGGAGAGCTGGCTCGGCAGGGGCGTACTCGTGGTCGGCGACGCCATGCTCGACGAATGGCGCTTTGCCGAGTCGGACCGGCTCTGCCGGGAGGCCCCGGCGCCGGTGTTGACCCTGCGCCGTCGGCTGACCGCGGCCGGTGGCGCGGCGAACACCGCCGTCAACCTCACCGCGCTCGGCGGCCGGGCCGCGCTGGTCGCCCCGGTCGGCGCCGACGTGGCCGGTGACGAACTGCACGACTGCCTGGACCGGGCCGGAGTCTGGGACCGGACCATCAGCCAGCCCGGCCGGCCGACCCCGGTGAAACGGCGACTGCTCGCCGCCGACCAGATCCTGCTCCGGGAGGACGAGGGCGACGCCGACGAGACGCTGCCCGAGGAGGGCGTACACCGGATGCTGAACGCGCTCGCCCGGGCGACCGAGGAGCTGCGGGCCGACCGGGACGGGCAGGCCCCGACGCTGGTGGTCTGCGACTACGGTCTCGGCGCCCTGCCCGAGGCGGTACGGAGCTGGCTGGTCCGGCACCGCGACTCCTTCGCCACGGTCGCCCTGGACGCGCACGACCTGGCCTACTGGCGCGGGCTCGCCCCGACCGTGGTGACCCCGAGCTTCGCCGAGGCGACCCGGCTGCTGAACGAGGCGGTGTCGGCCGGCCCGGCCAGCCCGACGACGGCGCTCGCCGGCACCCGGGTCAGCGTCGCCGAGGACGGCTCGACGGTGGCCACCGGCGGGAAGGACGACCCCTCGACGGCCGCCACCGGCGGAAAGGGCGCACCCGAGGGCGCAGCCTCGCCGGTCGCCTCCGGCGGCGCCGACGAGAGCGGTGGCCGGGACGACGACGGCTCGACCACGCCGGAGGGCAGCCCGCCGGGCGGCGGCGAGGGCGGCGGTCCGGGCGGCGGGGACGGCCTCACCGTGACCAGTGACGAGATCGGGGTCTCCGGCGACGACATCGTGGTGGCCGGCGACGAGACGTCGAGTGCCGCGGGTGGGCGACCGGTCGCGGCCGGCGGCGCCAGCCGGGCGCTGGTCGCCCAGGCCCGCCTCGCCGAGCTGCGGGAACGTACCGGTGCCGACGTGGTGGCGGTGACCCTGGACGCCGAGGGCGCGGTGGTGGGCGGGGCCGACGGGCGGTCCCGGCGCAGCCACGCGACTCCGGTACCGGCGAGTTACGCCGTCGGCGCCGGTGACGCGTACCTGGCCGCGATGACGCTGGCGCTGGCCGCCAACGCGCCACTGCCCACCGCCGCCCAGTTGGCCCAGCTCGCCGCGACCACCACCGTCTCGGACACCGGCACCTGCGTCTGCCTGCGCGAGGACCTGCTCGCCGCCCTGGGGTCGACCGACGGGGAACCGGCCCGGATCGTGCTCGACCGGGACGCCCTGGTCGAACTCGTGCAGCGGCACCGGGCCGAGGGACGGGCGGTCGTCTTCACCAACGGCTGCTTCGACGTACTGCACCGGGGGCACGTGCGCTATCTCGACCAGGCACGCCAACTCGGCGACCTGCTGGTGGTGGCGGTCAACTCGGACGAGAGCGTACGGCGACTCAAGGGCCCGGACCGGCCGGTGAACCCGGTGGAGGACCGGGTGGCGCTGCTCGCCGCACTCTCCTGTGTGGACCACGTCGTGGTCTTCGAGGAGGACTCACCGGCCGGGCTGATCGAGGCGGTCCGCCCCGACGTCTACGTCAAGGGCGGCGACTACCCGCCGGACATGGTCCCGGAGGCGCCCCTGGTACGCCGGCTCGGCGGGCAGGTCCGCACCCTGGGCTACGTACCCGACCGGTCCACCTCGGCGGTGATCGACCGGATCCGCTCGCACGGCGACGACCGGCGACAGGCAGCCGCCCGCGCCGAGGCCGCCGCAAGCCCGGACGCGGCCGGCCCGGGCACCGCGCCGGACGGCGGGCGGGCGGCCGTACCCGCCTCGGCGGAGACCCACCCGGCGACGTCCAGGTCGAGCCGGTTGGCGTGAGCGCGGCCGCACGTTCCGATCCGGGCGGCGCGACGCCGAGGACGACCACCCGGCCGCTCGACCAGGGCAGCACGGCCGAATTCCGTACGCCCCGGCTGCTGGACGTGCTGGTGCCGACCCGGAACCGCCCCGCCGAACTCGCCGTCACCCTGGCGGGGCTGGCCGCCCAGCGTCCCGCCGAGGACGGCGCGCCGGCCGGACGGTACGGGTCGGACGCGTTCGGGGTGGTGGTCAGCGACCAGTCCGACGGGGAACCGGGCTGGGCCGGACCGGCAGCGGCGGCGATGGTCCGGGTACTCCGGCACCGGGGCCATCCGGTGCTGCTCACCCGCCGGCTGCCGAGGCGGGGCCTGGCCGAACACCGCAGCTATCTGCTGGACGCCTCGGCGGCCCGGTACGTGCTCTTCCTCGACGACGACGTCTGGCTGGAACCCGGCACCGTCGACCGGCTGCTCACCGCGATCCGCGAACTCGACTGCGGCTTCGTCGGCAACGCGGTGCACGGACTCTCCTATCTGGACGACGTACGGCCGGAGACGCATCGGCACTACGCCGAGTGGGACGGCCCGCCGGAGCCGGAACGGCTGTATCCCGGGACGCCGGAGTGGGACCGGGCGCAGATCCACTCGGCCGCGAACCTGCTGCACGTGACGGAGGCCCGCCGGCTGCCGGCCGGGCGGTGGCGGGCGTACAAGGTCTCCTGGATCGGCGGCTGCGTCCTCTACGACCGGTCCCGGCTGTGCGCGGCGGGCGGCTTCGACTTCTGGACCCGCCTCGACCCGGGGCACCAGGGCGAGGACGTGGCCGCCCAGCTCGCCGTGATGGCCCGGTACGCCGGAGCCGGCGTCCTGCCCAGCGGCGCGTACCACCTGGAGGCGCCGACCACGGTGACCGAGCGGACCATGGAAGCCTGGGAAATCACCGCGCCGTCAGATCCGCCACCGCCTCCAGCACCTCCAGCACCGGTACGTCGGTGACGAAGGAGACCCGGTGCGGGCAGGCCGGGCCGCCACCGCCCCGGGCCGGATAGAGCTCCCGGCTACAGTCCCGGCCGCAGACCGGGCAGTTGAGGGTCCACGAGGCGATCGGCCGGTGCCGACCGCGCAGCGGCGTCGCACAGTTGATCACGTTGCCGACCCAGAAGATGCCGACCGTCGGGGTGTCCAGCGCGGCGGCGACGTGCACCGGCCCGGTGTCGTTGGAGACCACCACCTCGCAGCCGGCGTAACAGCCGATCAGACCACCGAGCGAGAGGTCGCCGACCACCGAGCGGACCGGCAGCCGCGCCGCCGCCACCACCTGCTCGGCGAGGTCCCGCTCGTCCGGGGTGCCGGTCACCAGTACCTCGTACCCGTCGTCGACCAGATGGTCGGCCACCTCGGCGAAGCGCTCCGGTGGCCAGCGGCGGCGCGGGTCGCTCGCCCCCGGGTGCAGGGCGATCCGGGGGCGTACCGGCTCACCCAGCACCATGCGTGCCTCGGCCAGGTCCGCCTCGGTGGCGACGAGCCGGGGCACCAGGCCGGTCGGGCTGGCGCCGACCAGACCGGCGACCTCCAGATAGCGGACCACCTCCGGCTGGTAGTAGACGTACCGCAGCCACCGGTCCAGCGGCGGGGCGTCCTCGCTGCGCAGCCCGGCGGTCACCCGGGCACCGAGGTCGGCGACCAGCGGGTTGGAGTTCACCCCGCCGCCGTGCATCTGGAGCGCGAGGTCGAACCGCTCCCGGCGGGCGGCGTCGAGAAACCGGGCCATCGACGCCGCCGACGGCTCCGGTTCGCCCGCTCCGGCCACCCGGATGCCGTGCGCGGGCGGTACCACCAGCACCCGGTCGACCGGGCCGGGCCGGTCCCGGAGCAGGCGCTCGTGCCACGGCGCGCCGATCAGCACCAACTCGGCGTCCGGATAACCGGCCCGCAGCGCGTCGAGCGCCGGCAACGCGAAAATGAAGTCTCCGAGCGCGTTCGCCCGGAGTACGGCGATCCGCTCGACGTCGTCGACGAGGTCCCGCACCTTGCCGATCATCGGGTCCGGTTCCGCCGCCCGCTCAGACCGTGAACCCGGAGGACGGGGTACCCGCGGCGGTGTCCGGCCGGTGCAGCTCCCGGTCGGCGGCCGGGTCCACGGCCTCGGGCCGGACACCGGCTCCGGTCGTACGCCCGGCGCGCTGGCCCGGGTCGTGCCGCCGGCCGCCGATGGTGATGGTCCGCCGACCCGGCCGGGGTGCCTTCGGCAGCGTGACGGTGAGCAGGCCGTGATCCATCACGGCGTCGATCCGATCCGGGTCGACCGGTGCCGGCAGATGCACCCGGTGCTCGAAGGCCCGGGTCTGCGATCCGCTGCCGGCCATCCCGTGGTCCGCGTTGACCTCGGCCTCCGAGCGCGCCCGGATGCACAGCTCGCGGTCGTCGAGTTCCAGGGCGACCTCCTCCGGGGCCACCCCGGGCAGCCGGGCCACCACCGTCCAGCCGTCGTCGCCCGGGGTCAGCTCGACCTCGGGCCGCCCGCCCCGGCCCCCGACCAGCGCGGAGCCGACCAGGCGGCCGAGTTCCGCACGGAGTGCCTGCAACTCCCCCAACGGATCCCAGCCACGGTCTCCGGTGCCACGTCCTGGCTCGTCCATGCCGCCGTCTTCCCTCCGTCGATCCCGCCACCCGTCGGATCCCAGTGCCGCCATCGAGCGGCGACCCCCACCTCCGGTACCCGTCCTGCGGCCGGTCAACGCATCCAGGCGGGGGTCGCTTACCGCTCCTCGGGGCCGGCCGGTCACTCCTCTTCGGGGTCGGCATGTCACCGCTCCTCGGGGATCGGCTGCTCACCGCTCCTTGGGGATCGGCATGTCACCGCTCCTCGGGGTCGGCCGGTCACCGCTCCTTGGGGCGGTCCGCGGCTGCGGCCGCGGTGGTCCGGGGACGCAGCGAACTCGACGCGTTCAGGTCGGCGTCCGGGTCCACCCCGACGCCGAGCCGGTCCACCAGTTCGCCGCCGAACCAGGCGCCGAGCCCCGCACCGGCGACCGCCACCACCTCGATCGCGACCAGGGCACCGCCGGCCGCCCGGGTGTCCGCGGCCAGCCGTACCGCCCAGACCGCGGCGAAGAGCAGCAGCACGGCGATGTTGGTCGAGGCGTGCGCCACCCCCACCCGCTTGGCCCGGGTCCCGGCCGGTACGGCGAGCAGGTCCACCGCGCCGGCCATCGCCGCCAGTACCCCGCCGATCAGCCCGACCAGGATGTTCCAGTACGCCAGCTCGCCGAGGAACGCCGGACCACCGGCCACGTCGATGACGTCGAAGATCGTGGCGGACACGAAGAGGGCGATCGGGAACATCACCAGCATCGGATGGACCGGGTGCCCGAGCACCTTGACTCGGCTCTCCATCATCGTCGCCTCCCAGGCTCAGCGGATGCCGGCGCCGCAGCCGTCGTACCCGACGCAACCGGCATGCGTAGGTCGCGTCTACCCGCCGTACCCGAATTGTCCGCCCACTAACCCTCCGTGCCGGGGTGTTCCGCTATTTCGGGCCCGAACGGCCTGCCCGCGGGTGGTCGTCGATGCCGGTCGGCGCCTGCCCGCAGCCGGCAACCACCAGAGCCGAGGGGTCGGGTCGCACACCGTACGGCAACATGCTGATGAGGTCATCGGCGAACCGCTCGGCAACTCTGCCCGGTCCGCTCCGGCTCACCCGATCATCGTCCAGAGGACAAGCGCCTCGGGAGACCGGAAGTCCCGTCGGGCGGCCTGATCCGCCAGCTCTCCGTAGGTGAGTCCGAGTTCGTCAAGCTGACGTTCTACGAACGCGTCCCACTCCTGACGGGATGGCTTCCAGGTGCACGTCTGGTCCCGGTGTGCAGAAGGCGGAGTCATCCTGTTGACCTTCCAGGTAGGTTGCGGATCCTGGTTGGTGCTCGCTCGCTGATCATCTCGGCCGGCGACAGCGGCGGTGGCCGACGCAATGAAGCGGTGCCCTGAACAGTTCGACCAGGGCACCGCTTCGACTGAGCCGCCTGACGGAATCGAACCGTCGACCTACGCATTACGAGTGCGTCGCTCTGACCGACTGAGCTAAGGCGGCAACGCCGGCAAGTGTACGACACCGGGCGCCGACCCGGCTCGGGGGTTTCCACCGGTGTGCCCGGGCAGACGGCCGGAGCACCCGTCCCGGAGACGCCCGGTACGCCGTCCGGAACGGTCGGCAGGCGGACAGTGGTCCGTGAAGCGTCCCGACTAGGCTGCCATCGATGACCGATCACCAGGCGCCGCCGATCCCGGCGCAGCCGGCGGCCCCACCCCGGCCGGGCAGTCTCGATCCGCGCGAACTCGGCTTCACCCCGCAGCGCCCGGTGCCCTGGCTGGCGCCGCTGCTGTTGATCAGCACCGGGCTGCGTACCCTGCTGGCGCTGCTCTTCGGCGCGTACCTGGACAAGCGGGAGTTGCAGAACTCGCTGCCCGGCACGGTGACCCGGCAGGTCGGCCCGGACGGCGACCTGTGGCTGGACTTCGTCGCCGACCTCGGCGACGGGTTCAACGCCACCTACTCGGTCGCCTACCTGCTCACCCGCCCCGAGTTGGAGGTCGACGGGCACCGGCTGCCGCGTGGCCAGATGCTGCTGATGGGCGGCGACCAGGTCTATCCGACGGCGAGCGGCGAGGCGTACGAGAACCGGTGCAAGGGCCCCTACCAGGCGGCCATGCCGCAGCCGCCGGCCGACGGCCCACCTCCGGCGCTCTTCGCCGTCCCCGGCAACCACGACTGGTACGACGGTCTCACCGCCTTCCTCCGGCTCTTCGTCCGCTCCCGGGACGACAACGTCGGCGGCTGGCGTACCCCGCAGAGCCGCTCCTACTTCGCCGTCGAACTGCCGTCCGACTGGTGGCTGTTCGGGCTGGACGGGCAGTCCGGGGTCTATCTCGACGACCCGCAACTGCGCTACTTCGAGGAGGCGGCGCAGCGGCTCACCGCCGAGTCCCGGGTGATCATCGCGGTGCCGGAACCGAGTTGGGTCAAGGCCGTCGACAAGCCCCACGAGTACGACACCATCGACTACTTCATCCGTACCGTGATCGCCCCGACCGGCGCCCGGGTCCGGCTGCTGCTCTCCGGCGACCTGCACCACTACGCCCGGTACACCGGACCGGACCGTGACCTGGTCACCTGCGGTGGCGGCGGCGCCTACCTCTACCCCACCCACAAGCTGCCGGGCCGCATCGAGGTGCCTCCGAAGGACACCCTGGTGCGGCGGGCCAGCACCAGCCAGACGTACGATCTGGCCGGTCGCTATCCGGACGCCGCCCGCTCCCGCCGGTACGGCTGGGGCATCTTCGGCCGGCTACCGCTGCGCAACCCGGGCTTCGCCACCCTGCTCGGCGGGCTGCACACGCTGCTGATGCTGGCCATGGTCGGCGTGGCGGCTCCGCGCTCGGAGGCGACGGCGCAGCGGCTGTTCAGCATTCCGCTGGCCATCATGCTGATCGTCACGCTGGCCGGCGCCGTCTTCTTCGCCCAGCCGCCCAGCGCCGGCCGCAAACGACATGCCCGGCACTGGATTCTCGGACTCTGTCACGGCTTCGCGCACATCGGGCTGGCCGCCGCAGGCAGCTGGATCTGGCTCCAGTTCTTCTTCCACGCCTGGCCGTGGCCGCTGCCGGTGGTCGCCGCAGCGGTGGTCTACGGTCCGATCGCCGGGCTGGTGGCGACCCAGCTCACCGCGCTCTATCTGCTGGTCGCCGGCTCGTTCGGGGTCAATCTCAACGAACTCTTCGCGGGTCAGGGCATCGAGGACGCCAAGTGCTTCCTCCGGCTGCACATCGCCGCCGACGGTACCCTCACCGGCTATCCGGTCGCGGTCGACAGGATCTGCCGGCGTTGGCAGGCCGAGCCGGACGGTCACCCGACCGACGCATGGCTGACCCCGAAGCAGCCGCTGGCGTACCGGCTCGCCGAGGCTCCGTTCACGCTTCGTTGACCCGTCCCGCCGACGAGGGTGGGACGACGGGGCCGGCTGACGTCGTGTCGGGTGTCGGGTGTCGGGTGTCGGGTGTAGTCCATCCCGGGACTGTCGAGCTGCCCCACTTGCGCGCCCATCGTCCCCGGGCCGTCCGGTCGCGATCCCCCTGGCCGGTCGGCCCGCACCCCATGACGTCAAATGCCCGTCACGGCGTGCTACCACCAGCCGTCCGGCAACACCCTGTTCTCCCGCGCCCCGTCTGCGCACCCAGCTCGACAGTCCCGCGACCAACCATCCTCCGCCCGGCCGTCGGCATGCGCCCGACTTTGTACCCGTGCCGGCGCCCGGAGAATCCCGGCCGAGCCACGCCGTCGAACGCAGCGGCGACCCGGTACCGGCGCTACTCGGCCGTCGCAGGGCGCGAGTCGTAGGCCCGGCGCGGGCCGCAGACCTCGGACAGGGCACACCGGCTGACGGAGCCGTCGGAGAGTTGTCGGACGGTCACCGTCTCACTCGGGACATGCCGGGACACGACCTTCGCCTGGCCAGCCGGCGTCTCGACCCTCTGCCCCGGGCTCGGATAGCTGCCGCTGTCGGCGTAGAGCGGATGCTCGTACTTCAAACAGCACATCAGCCGGCCGCAGGCGCCGGAGATGCGCAGCGGGTTGAGCGGCAACTCCTGGTCCTTGGCCATCCGGATGGTTACCGGCTCGAAGTCGTTCAGGAAGGTGGCGCAGCAGAGGTCACGCCCGCAGGAGCCGATGCCGCCCTGCACCCGGGCCGAGTCCCGGGCGGAGAGCTGACGAAGCTCGACCCGGCAGTGCAGGGTGGCGCCCAGGTCGCGGACCAGCGACCGGAAGTCGACCCGGTGCGGCGCCGTGAAGTAGATGGTGGTCCGGGACCCGCTCGAACCCCCGGCCGGTGTCGATTCGATGATGTGGTCCACGGCGACCACCTTCATCGGCAGGCCGTGCTCCCGGATCAGCCGCTTCGCGGCGACCTTCGCCTCGGCCTTCCGCTTGCGCAGCATCTCGTCGCGGCGCAGATCCTCCTCGCCGGCCAGCCCTGCCAGCCGGGGAAAGCCGCTGGTGTCGTCGGAGACCCACTGCGCCGCCCAGACGCACTCCGCCACCTCGGTCCCCTCGTCGGTGGGGACCAGCACCCGGTCGCCGACCGCCGGACGCAGCTCGCCCGGGTCGAGGTAGTAGAGGCGGCCGTAACGGTTGAAGCTGACCGCGCACAGCATGCCCATGCGCTCACCCTACGACGGATCCGACTCTCCGCCGAGCCGAGTGGGTGGGAGGTGACCCCGTCGACGCGCCGCGCGAAGGCCGGCCTCCGAGCGGGCTCCGACCGGAATGCGTCGAGACGTCGCGCGAACCCGTCGGGCCGTCGGACGTCTGGCTATCCGTTGACGACATCCTCGGCGGTGACGGCGGTGACGGCGCGGCGCAACCAGTTGTCGAGTCGAGCCAGGTCCGTGCACGCGAGGATCTGCTCGCGGACGGCCGCTGGAACAGGCACGCCTCGCGTGTCGAGTACGGTCAACACCGCCCGGCCCTCTCCACGGGCCTCTCCACGGGCCTCTCCGTGAGCATCGACCTCGCGCAGCAACTCGCTGCGGAATTCGGAGCCGACGGTGGTGCTCATGTAAGCCTCCCAACGTGCCCGGGGCGCCTGCGGCAGCCCTGCCAGGACTATGTCATAGTACGAGATCGCCCTCTTCGGGCCGAGAGTTCGCAGCGCCTCCGCCAGTGCCGGGAACACGGCGTCCACGTCTGCGGCTGTGCCGTGGCAGATCGCCGAGAACACCGCCAGCGCCGGGTTGGCCCGGGCCAGCTCCACGTCGATGACCAGCGGCACCTCGCGCGGCGTGAAGATGAACGGCCGGAGCGGCAGGCTGAGCCCTTCGAACTCGAACATGCCCCGGTATCGACGGGCGATCGCGGAGTCGGGGCAGTAGACCACCAGCGCGGCGTTGACTGTCAGCTCGGCTTCCAGCTGAGCTACGTAGAGCTTCCACGTCCACCGCTTGCGGGAATCCCAGCCACGCTGGACCTCCAGCACCACCGCGAGCACCGGCTGGTCGGCCGCGTCGCAGAACAGCAGCATGCCGTCGGCATGGTAGGTACGCGGAACCAGCACCCGGACGTCGGTGGGTTGGGGTCGAGCGTGGTGGTAGTCGGGCACCTTCACATCGAACAGATTCGTCAGCAGCCAGGTCACCAGACGCGGGTCGAGCTTGGCCAACGCGATCGGTGATTCGTGCTCTCCACTCGGCATGGCGGCAGAATACGAAGTGTGTAGGACATAATCCTGATTTGCGATCTTGCGTCCGGCACTACAGGAAGATGCGCCCGTCGTCGGGGCGTACGGCCGGAAGCTGCGGGGGGCGGTGTTCGAGGAGATCCAGCTCCGCCGCCCACCGCCGGGGCAGCGCCTCCGCCCGGTCGTATGCCTCGTCGACCGTGGACAGGATCCGGGCACCGATCTCGGCCGCAGCAGGCCCGACCGGCAGCCCGCCGGGCTCGACGCCGGACGGGGTCAACCCACTCCGGCCGGTCCGGGCCGTCGTCACGGCGACCGCCTCCGCCGAGGCAAGCACGTCGGCGAGGGTACGGGCCAGCGCGTACCGGCTCTCGGCGATCCACCCGGCCACCGCCTCGGCGTACGCGGCCGTGGCGTCCGCCCGGCGGCTCAGCTCGGTCAGGTGCCCCGCCAGTCCACGGCGGTGTGCGGCGTACGCCTCGGCGGCCGGTCCCTGCCACGAGCCGCCGTCGGCCAGCACCGCCCCGGCCTCGTGGTAGGCCCGGCGCAGCTCCGCGTCCACCTCGGCAGCATCGGCCAGCGCTTCGGGCCGCAGCCCGAGCATCGCCCGTACGGCGTCACCGGGAAGCACCCGGAGTCGGCGCAGCAGCGGCCAGATCCGGTGCCGGTCCGGCGCACCGGCGACGGCGAGTAGGTCGTCGACCCGCCCGGAGAGCGCGACGGCGGGCTCGGCGAGCTGGTCGAGTACGTCCATCACGTCTCCGCCGGCCGTCGGCGGTACGCCGCCGTGTCGCTGTCGGCGTACGCCGTCTCGGCGACCCGCAGCGCGGTGCCGGTGTCGGTGAGCCGCTCCGCCGTGGCCAGCAGTTCCCGGGTCCGGTTGTCGAGTGCGGTGGACCACTGCCGGTGCAGGATCGCACCGATCTCACCGAGCCGCCCCGGCCCGTCGGCACCGAAGGCACCAGCGTCCGGCCCGGCGTACGGCAGTCGGCGGGCAAGGTCGGCGAGATCGCCAGCGGCGGTGTCGAGCCGGCCGGCGAGGTCCCGTAGGCGGTCCACTCAGGCCTCCGTCAGCCGACGGTACTCGCCGAACGTCTCGGTGTAGAGCTTCTCCCGGGCCCACCGGGCGGCGTCGTCGGCGGCCGTGATGGCGGCCCGGATCGACCGGGCCAGGTCCGGGCCGGTACGCACCTGCGGTGCGCCCAGGAACCGCACGTCGTCGACCGACCCGTCGGCGGTGACGACCAGCTCGACCAGCCCGTCCGGGGAGCGGACGGTGACCTGCACCCGCCGGATCGCCTCGTCGAACTCGGCCTGTAGCGCCTCGATGCGCCGATAGCGCTCGATCGCCTCCTCGACCCAGGACTGGTCGATCTCCCGCGTCACCGGCAGGTCCCTCCCGCTTCCCGATGCCCGCTGGCCATGGCGAAGCCCCGCAGATCGGCTCACCGTATGTACCACCGTCGCTGCGTTACGGCACCGAACCGTACCGGGCGACCCACCCGAAGGGAACCCTTCGCCCCAAGATCTCCCTGATCAGGACAGAAGTTCCAGCGGTACGGCGCTCGCGGCCGGTCGCGGACCCCGCCGCTCAGCCGCGCCAGAGGGCGAGCATCATCGCCTCGACGGCGATCCGTGGCTTGACGTTGGTCTCGATCGCCGTACGGCAGTCGAGTATCGCCTCCAGCCTGCGCAGGGTGGCCTCGGCACTCCACTTCCCGGCGGCCGTGCTGGCCATCTGGGCGACGTCGGTGTGCACCGGCTGGACCGGGGCGCGCAGCGAGACGGTGAGTACGTCCCGATAGAACCCGGCCAGGTCGACCAGTGCCCGGTCCAGCGCGTCCCGCTGGGCTCGGGTGGCCCGGGACTTCTGCCGGCGTTCGAGGTCCTTGAGCTGCCCGGCGGCGCCCCGGATCGCGCCCGCCGCGCCCCGCCCGGTCCCTCCGGCGCCGAGCGCGGTCTCCAGCGCGGCCCGCTCGGTCGCGTCGGCGTCGGCCACCGCTGCCGCCGCCTCGGCCTCGGCCGCCTCGATCAGCGCGGAGGCGGCGTCGAAGCAGGCACCGACGCCGGTCAGTTTGCGCGGCAGGGCGAGCACGGCCTCCCGCCGCTTGCGCGCCTCCGGGTCCCGGGCCAGCCGGCGGGCCCGGCCGACGTGCCCCTGGGCCGCCGCTGCCGCCCAGGCCGCCACGTCGGGCGCGATGCCGTCCCGGTCCCGGAGTACGGCCGCCACCGCCTCGGCCGGCGGCTGGCGCAGCGTCACCACCCGGCATCGGGAACGGATGGTCACCGAGATGTCGTCCGGGTGCGTCGAGGGGGTGCAGAGCAGGAAGACGGTACGCGGCGGCGGCTCCTCGATCGCCTTGAGCAGCGCGTTGCCGGCCGCCTCGGTGAGCCGGTCGGCGTCTTCGATGACGAGTACCTGCCAGCGTCCCCCGCTCGGCGTGCTGGCCGCCCGCAGCACCAGGGCCCGCATCTCGCCGACCCCGATGGAGAGCCCCTCGGGCACCACGAACCGTACGTCGGCGTGGGTACCGGCGAGCGTCGTGTGGCAGCCTGCGCACTCGCCGCAGCCGATGCCCCGGTGACATTGCAGTGCCGCCGCGAACGCCCGGGCCGCGACCGACCGCCCGGAGCCGGGTGGGCCGGTGAAGATCCAGGCGTGCGTCATCGCACTTCCGGCGCCGGCCGGCTGCTCGGTACCGGCGGCCCGGTCGCCCCCGACCACCGGATCGGCCGGGTCCGCGCCGTCGGCGGAGACCGCCTCGGCGGTCGCGGCGGCCCGGATCGTCTCCGCTGCGGCGGCGGCCCGGCGGAGCAGGTCGACCGCCTCGGGCTGGCCCACCAGGTCGGCGAAGACCTCGGGCATCAGGGGCGCCGTTCGAGTTCGAAGCCGCCCGTCGTCTCACCGGTGCGGTCGGGTCCGACCTGGCCCGGCCCGACCTGGCCCGGCCCGGTCCGGCCCGACCCGGTGGCGACCGGCAGGTCCGGCCGGACGCGCGAGCCGGTCTCGGCCTCGGCCTCGGTCCGCGATTCCGCCAGCGCCCGCAGCTCGGCGTCGGATAACTCCGGTCGGGCCGAGGTGTCCGGCGGGCTCGCCGGTGCCGGATGGCCGTTCGTGTCCGGGTCGGCGAGCATCCCGGTGACCCGCTCGGCCACCGCCGCCGCCAGTTCGTCGGCCGGCCGGGAGGCGTCGAGCACCAGGTAGCGCTTGGGGTCGGCGGCGGCCAGGTCGAGGAAGGCGTACCGGACCCGGTCGTGGAAGTCCATCGACTCGGTCTCCACCACGTCGGGGTCGCCACCCCGGGCGGTCACCCGGGCCAGCCCGGTCCGGGGCTCGATGTCGAGCAGTACCACCAGGTCGGGCTTGAGGCCGCCGGTGGCCCAGGAGGAGAGCCAGGAGACCTCCTCGACCGGCAGGGTCCGGCCGGCGCCCTGGTAGGCGAGGGACGAGTCGACGTACCGGTCACTGATCACCACCGCGCCCCGGGCCAGCGCCGGACGGACCACCGTGGCGACGTGGTGTGCCCGGTCCGCGGCGTAGAGCAGCGCCTCCGCCCGGGGGGCGAGCGCGTCCGGGCCGCTGGTCCCGCCGAGCACGAGGCCGCGGATCTGCTCCCCGACCCCGGTCGCGCCCGGCTCCCGGGTCACCACCACCTCGTGCTGCTGCCGGCGCAGCGCCTCGGCCAGCCTGGCCACCTGGGTCGACTTGCCGGCGCCCTCACCGCCCTCGAAGACCACGAAGGCTCCGGTCGAGGCGAACGGCTCGGCCGGGAAGAGCGGACGCCCCCGGATCGAACCCCAGAGGTCGGAGAGGACCGGTACGCCCGGCTTGTCGTCCATCTGGCGGAACGCCTTGATCCCGGTGAGGATGCCGGCCACTCCGGCGACCAGCAGCAGCAGTCGGGTCGAGGAGACCGAGATGCCCAGGTCGGCGATGCGCAGTTGCCGGGAGCCGCCGACGCCGACCAGCAGGCTGCTCACCGAGATCGCCAGGATCAGCACCAGCCGGGTCCCGGTCTGCACCACGGCGAAGACCCGGCCGCGTACCTCGTCGGCGATCTCCCCGCCGAGCAGCGTCGTACCGGAGAGGAAGGCCATCCCGGCGCCCGCGCCGACCAGTACCGCGCCGAGGATCGCCATGGAGAGGTGGATGGAGCCGGCGAGTACCAGCACCGAGGCGCTGGCCAGCACGATGCTCATGCCGAACCAGCGGCGCCGGGACATCTCCCGGACGACCATCGGCCCGAGCCCGATGCCGAGCGAGAGGCCGAGGAAGATCGAGCCGAAGAGCAGTGAGAACGCCGCCTCGCCGGCAGCCAGCGACTTGGTGAAGAAGTTCGCCGTGCCGATCACCACACCGCCACCGGCGAAGGCGCCGAAGATGCCGAGCACCAGACCCCGGACCAGCGGAGTCTTGCCGATGAACCGCCAGCCCTCGACGAACTGGCGCAACGCGCTCTGCTCGACCTGCTGGACACTCCGACGGTCGCCCCGGCCGCTGATCTCCCGAATGCCGAAGAAGACCACCAGCGCGGTGGCCAGCCGGCTCAGCGAGTTGAAGTAGAGGGCCAACTGGGCCGGCTCGGCCCAGTCCGGCGGCGGTCCGCTGGAGGCCGCCCGGATGCTGCGGTCCAACACGGCGGCGACGATGGCGGCCAGCACCGGGGTGACCCCGTACGTGGTGATCAACGTGAGCTGGTTGGCCATCTCCAGCCGGGACCGGGGGATCAGGTTCGGGACCGCGGCCTCCTTGGCCGGGATCCAGATCAGCGTGATCGCCTCGATCAGGAAGGTGGCGACCGCCGCCCAGCCGACCACCAGGCCACCGCCGACGTCCAGCAGGGCGGCGAGCGGGATCGAGGCGAAGAGCACGAACCGGAGCAGGTCGCAGATGACCATGGTCAGTCGCCGGTCGAACCGGTCGGCCAGCACCCCGGCGATCGGGCCGAGCACCAGCGCCGGGAGCAGCCGGACCGCGATCACCCCGCCGAAGGCGAGACCCTTGGCGGTGTCGCCGGTGACCTGGGAGGCGGCGAAGAGCGAGGTGGCCAGCAGGCCGAGCCAGTCGCCGAACGAGGCGGCGCCGAGCACCAGCCAGAGCCGGCGGAACGGGCGGATCCGCATGACCGAGCGGAGCGCCTGGTAGCCGGTCCGGTCGACCGGGCTGGCGGCGGCGGGTGGCGTGGGTGTACCGGGCGGCGACTGCGCTGTGCGCTCCGCGCTCCTGTCGTTGTCGTCGATGGCCGTACCCCTCCACGCCCCGGCCCATGGCTGGGCTCCCCCGACCACACTCTAATCGCGGTACGGATCCGCCCCGACCCCGACATTCCCCGGAGCCGGAGCCTAGGGGTCGCTCGCGGATCTTGGGGCGGTCCGCGTCGCGCCCCTACGGTCCGGACAGGCCACGCCGGAGGACCGGACACGCCACGCCGGAAGACACGAGACAGTTTCGCATTATCGCCGCGGGGGTTAGCGTGCTCGAATGGCCACCGAACGCGACCTGCTGCGTCGACGTCTCGACCGGGCGACGGCGGATCTCGACCCTCCCTTCGCCGTGGTCGACCTCGACGCGTTCGACGCCAACGCCGGCGCGCTGACCGGTCAGGCCGGTGGCAAGCCGCTGCGGGTCGCCAGCAAGTCGCTGCGCTGCCGGGCCCTGCTCCGCCGGGCGCTGGCCGGGCCCGGCTGGGGCGGTGTGATGACGTACACCCTGGCCGAGGCGATCTGGCTGGTCCGCAGTGGCGTGACCGACGACGTGCTGCTCGGCTACCCGACCACCGACCGGCAGGCGCTGGCCCAACTCGCCGCCGACCCGGAACTGGCCGCCAAGATCTGCCTGATGGTGGACAGTTCCGCCCAACTCGACCTGGTCGACGCGGTCGCCGCCGCCGGCTCCCGGGCGGAGATCCGGATCTGCCTCGACCTGGACGCGTCCTGGCGCCCGCTGGCCGACACCTTCGGTGGCCGGCTGCACATCGGCACCCGCCGCTCACCGGTGCACTCGGCGGACGACGCCGGCAGGCTGGCCGGCACGATCGCGCAGCGGCCGGGCTTCCGGCTGGTCGGCCTGATGGCGTACGAGGCACAGATCGCCGGGCTCGGCGACGCACCGCCCCGGCAGGCCGTCCGGGGCGCCACCATCCGGCTGCTGCAACGGCGGTCGTACCGGGAACTGGTGCAGCGCCGCGCGGCGGCGGTCGCGGCGGTACGCGAGCACGCCGACCTGGAGTTCGTCAACGGCGGCGGTACCGGCAGCATCGCGCTGACCGCGGCGGACCCGGCGGTAACCGAGATCACCGCCGGGTCGGGCCTGTACGGGCCGACGCTCTTCGACGCCTACCGGAGCTGGCGGCCCCGCCCGGCGGCGTTCTTCGCGCTGTCGGTGGTCCGCCGTCCCGCCGCCAGGGTGGTGACCCTGCTCGGCGGCGGTTGGGTGGCGTCCGGGCCGGCCGACCCGACCCGGCTGCCCACCCCGTGGCTGCCGCCGGGTCTGCGGCTGACCGGCACCGAGGGCGCCGGGGAGGTGCAGACCCCGGTGGCCGGAGCCGCCGCCGAGTCGCTGCGGGTCGGCGACCGGGTCTGGTTCCGGCACGCCAAGGCCGGCGAGCTGGCCGAACATGTCGGAGAACTGCACCTGGTGGAGTCGGACCGGGTCGTGGGCACGGTTCCGACCTATCGCGGCGAGGGCCGGGCCTTCCTCTGAGCGCGTACCCGGGCCGGCCGCGGACGGGCTGGCGGCCCGCTAGCCGGCTGCGGGCGCGGCGTCGACGTGCCGGTGCAGGTACTCCCGGATCAGCGCGGTCGCCTCGGTCAGCACCTTCTCGTCGCCCTCCGGATCGCGCCGGAAGGCCAGTTTGATCAACGCGTCGGCGGCCTCGACCGCGATCTCCAGCGCGAAGCGCAGCCGGGGCGCGTCGGTGGTGCCGAACTGCTCGACCAGCACCCGGGCCAACTGTTCGGCGATGACGCCGTTGTTGTCCCGGTCCTCGTCCAGCAGGTGCACGTCGACGACGTCGCCGAAGTGCAGGGTACGGAAGCCGGGCACCCTCCGGTGCATCGTGATGTACTCGTCGATCGCGGCGTCGACCCCGTCCCACCAGTGGGTCAGGTCGCCCCGGGAGAAGCGGTCGCTGAGCCGCTCCAGGTACGCCTCCATGTTGCGCAGGGTCAGTGCCTGCACGATCGCTCGCTTGTCCGGGAAGAACTGGTACACCGACCCGATGGCCACTCCGGCGCGCTCGGCGAGCAGGGTCGTGGTCAGCCCCTCGTAGCCGACCTCGTCGACTATCTCGGCACAGGCGTCGAGCATGCGCTGGACCCGGGCGACGCTGCGGCCCTGCACCGGTACGCGGCGCAGTGGACCGGATGTGGCGGTTGACGTGGACACTCGTCGCCACTCCCTTTCGACGGGGTGAAGGTTACTAGGCGTCACGGTTTCGAAACGCTATCCGGACTAACGAGCCGAACGGATATCGGTATTTACTCGCCGTGACGATCCTGATTTACTCGCCCTGGTACACCTTGACGCGAGTCTAATTCATATTTGTCCATTGGCGACCTGGTCAGAGCCGGCGGAGGTCAGATGAGCGGACGTACCGCACCACCCGGAGCCGCCTCCTCCTGGTCCAACTGGGCCGGCAACCAGCGCGCCACCGGCGACGCGCTGCGACCGTCGACCGTGGACGAGATCGTCGCCACGGTCCAGGCCGCCCGAGCTGCCGGCCGGCGGATCAAGCCGGTCGGCAGCGGCCACTCCTTCACCGCGATCGCCCGCCCCGACGACCAGCGGGTCGATCTCACCGCGCTGGCCGGACAGGTCCGGGTCGATCCCGGCCATCGGCTGATCACCGTACCGGCTGGTGTCACCCTGCACGCGCTCAACGAGGTGCTCGCCGGACACGATTTGGCCCTGGCCAATCTCGGCGACATCGACGCGCAGACGATCGCCGGGGCGATCTCCACCGGTACCCACGGCACCGGCGCCGGCTACGGCTGCCTCTCCACCTTCGTCGCCGGGCTCACCCTGGTCACCGGCACCGGCGAGCTGCTGGAGTGTTCCGCCGACCGGAACGCCGACGTCTTCGCGGCGGCCCGGGTCGGGCTCGGCGCCCTCGGCGTGCTCACCGAGGTGACCCTGAACTGCGTCGACGCCTTCGTCCTCCGCGCCGACGAGCGCCCGGCCCCGCTGCCCGAGGTCCTCGCCGAGCTGCCCGAACTGGTCGCCGGCAACGACCACTTCGAGTTCTACTGGTTCCCGTACACCGACCGGGTGCAGGTGAAGGTCAACAACCGGGTACCCGTCGACGACCGCCCACTGCCCCGGTTCCGGAGCTGGCTGGACGACGACTTCCTGGCCAACTCCGTCTTCGCCGGAGCCTGCCGGCTCGGCCGGGCCGCCCCGGCCCTGGTGCCGACCATCTCCGCCGTCTCCGCCCGGGCGCTCACCGCGCGCAGCTACACCGCCCGCTCCGACCGGGTCTTCTGCACCCCGCGCCGGGTCCGGTTCGAGGAGATGGAGTACGCCCTGCCCCGGGCCGCCCTGCCGGAGGCGCTGGCCGGGCTGCGCCGGATCATCGACGAGCTGCCGTTCCGGGTGCTCTTCCCGGTCGAGGTCCGGTTCACCGCCCCGGACGACATCTGGCTCTCGCACGGCCACGGGCGCGAGTCGGCGTACGTGGCGATCCACCAGTACGCCGGGATGCCCGCCGAGGCGTACTTCCGGGCCTTCGAGCGGATCGCCACCGAACTGGGCGGCCGGCCGCACTGGGGCAAGCTGCACTACCGGGACGCCGAGTCGCTGCGCCCGGCGTACCCCCGGTTCGCCGACTTCCTCGCCGTGCGCGACCGGCTCGACCCGGACCGGGTCTTCGCGAACTCCTACACCGAGCAGGTGCTCGGGGCCTGACCGGGGCGGAAACCGTTCGGCCCCGGCCCGGGTGATGCCGTATACAGGGCCGGTGACGAGCCACCTGCCACGACTACGGCCCTACTCCGACGTCGACCTGCCCCGCCTGTCGCGGACCTTCGCGGCCTGGATCGCCGAGGCCGGCAGGTGCGGATACGACCACGTCGGCGAGGTGCCGCACCGGATCTACGAGAACCTGCGGGGCCGGCCGGTCGGCGAGCTGGTCCAGCTCTGGGAGGCCGGTGACGAGATCGTCGGGCTGGGGATCAACCTGCGCTTCGGTGCCGCGTTCGACGTCTTCTGCGCGCCCGCGCTGCGCGGCACCGCCGCCGAGATGGCGATGCTCCGGACGGCGTACGAGACCACCGCCCGGGCGATGACCGCCGACCCCGTCACCGAGCCGTACGTGCTGACCGACGTCTTCGACTGCGACACCACCCGGATCCGACTGCTCGGCGAACTCGGGTTCGCACGGTTCCGCACCTGGGACGACGTCACCGTCCGGGAACTCGCCGACCCGCTCGACGACCCGCTCGACGAGCCGGTCGCGCCGGAGGGCTTCGTGCTGCGTACCGCCCGGCTGGCCGACGCCGACGGCCTGGCCCGGGCCCGCAACTCCGCGTTCGAGGCGGACTGGACCGCCGAGCTGTACCGCTCGGCGGTGATGACCAGGCCCGGCTACTCCCCGGAACGGGAGATCGTCGCCGAGGCACCGGACGGGCGGATCGCCGCCTTCGCCGTCTACTGGCTCGACCGGCACAACCGGGTCGGCCACTTCGAGCCGGTCGGCACGCACCGGGACTTCCACCGGCGCGGACTGGCCCGGGCGGTGATGCTGACCGCGATGCACCGGATGCGGGCCGCCGGGATGGCGACGGTGACCGTCAACTACAACGCGGACAACCTGCCGGCGCAGCGGCTCTACGCCGGCCTCGGCTTCCGCCGCGAGCACCAGACGTACGGCTTCCGCCGCCCCCGTACGGCGGCCGGTCAAGATTCTTGTTGACTCGTGGCGCGTAGCGAACCACAGCTCAACAAGAATCTTGGCGGCTCGGTCAGTCGGTCGGGTCGGCGGCGGCGGTGGTGGTGGTGGTGGTGGTGGCCTTGCGCGGGGCGGCCTTCTTCGCGGGAGCCTTCGCGGTGGTCTTCTTCGCGGCCGTCGCCTTCGCGGCCGTTGTCTTCTTCGCGGCGGTGGTCTTCTTCGCGGCGGTCTTCTTGGCTGCCGTCTTCTTCGCGGCCGTCTCCCCGCCGGTGGCCTTCGCCGCCGTCTTCTTCGCGGTCGCCTTCTTCGCCGCCCGCTTGCGCGGTGCCGGACCCTTGGCCCGCTTCTCGGCCAGCATCTCCGACGCCTCCTCCAGGGTCAGCGCCTCCGGAGTCTGGCCGCGTCGCAGCGACGCGTTGGTCTCGCCGTCGGTGACGTACGGCCCGAACCGGCCGTCCTTGATCACCAGCGGCTTCTCGGTCAGCGGATCCGCACCCATCTCCCGCAGCGGCGGGGCCGCCGCCCGGCGCTGCCGGGTCTTCGGCGCCGCCAGCAGGGCGAGAGCCTCCTCCAGGGTGACCGTGAAGAGCTGCTCCTCCGACTCAAGCGAACGGTATTCGTCGCCACGCTTCACGTACGGGCCGTACCGGCCGTTCGCGGCGAGCACCTCGGCACCGTCCGGGGCCGTCCCGACCACCCGGGGCAGGGTGAGCAGTCGCAGCGCCTCCGTCATCGTCAACGACTCCGGCGACTGGGAGCGCAGCAGCGACGCCTTGCGCTCGCCACTGGCCACGTACGGGCCGAACCGGCCGGACTTGAGCACGATCGGCTCGCCGGTCTCCGGGTGCTCGCCGAGCTTGCGCTCGCCGCCACCGCCGAGGAAGAGCTCGTGCACCTTCTCCGGAGTCAGCTCGTCCGGGGCCACCCCCTCCGGGATCGGTGCCCGGTCGCCGGCCGGGGACGTGTCCTCGGGCGGGCCGCCGTCGCCGGTGTCCCGGGGCGTCTGGGCCGCCGGCTCCGCGCCGGGCAGGCTGCGTTGCAGGTACGGGCCGTAGCGGCCGACCCGGACCACGACGTCGCGCCCCTCGTCGTCGCGGAAGAGCGGGATCGAGTTGACGCTGCGCGCGTCGATCTCGCTCAGGTTCTCGGTGACCATCTTCTTCAGCCCGCCGGACCGGGCCACCGACTGGTCCCCGCCGTCGGGGCTGCCGAAGTAGAACGAGGTCAGGAAGTCCACCGCCGCGTGGTCACCACCGGCGATCTCGTCCAGCTCGTTCTCCATCGCGGCGGTGAAGTTGTAGTCGACCAGCCGTGGGTAGTGCCGCTCCAGCAGGCCGACGACGGCGAAGGCGAGGAAGGACGGGATCAGCGCCTGGCCGCGCTTGAAGACGTACCCCCGGTCCTGGATGGTCGCCATGATCGAGGCGTACGTGGAGGGCCGGCCGATGCCCAGCTCCTCCAGCGACTTGACCAGCGACGCCTCCGTGTAGCGGGACGGCGGCTGGGTGTGGTGCCCGGTCGCGGCCAGTTCCTCGGCGGTCAGCGGCTGGTCCTTGACCAGGTTCGGCAGCCGCCGCTCGGCATCCTCGGCCTCGGCGTTCTCGTCGTCGGACGACTCCACGTACGCCCGCAGGAAGCCCGGCTCGGTGATGGTCTTGCCGGTCGCGCCGAAGTCGGCCTCCTCGCCCGCGCCGGAGACCGCCCGGATCCGCACCGAGACGCTGGAGCCGACCGCGTCGGTCATCTGGGACGCGATGGTCCGCCGCCAGATCAGCTCGTAGAGCCGGAACTCCTCGCCGGAAAGCTCGTTCGCCAGCTCACCGGGGGTGCGGAAGTTGTCCCCGGCGGGGCGGATCGCCTCGTGCGCCTCCTGGGCGTTCTTCACCTTGCCGGTGTACCGGCGGGGCTCCGGCGGCACGTTCCGCTCGCCGTACAGCTCGGCGATCTGCCGCCGGGCGGCCGCGATGGCCGTCTCCGACAGGTTCACCGAGTCGGTACGCATATAGGTGATGTAGCCGTTCTCGTAGAGCCGCTGGGCGGTGCGCATCGTCTGCTGCGAGGAGAAGCGCAGCTTCCGGGCCGCCTCCTGCTGGAGCGTCGAGGTGATGAACGGCGCGTACGGGCGGCGCCGGTAGGGCTTCTCGTCGACCCGGGTGACCGTGAAAGGCCGCCCGTCGAGGCGGGCGGCCAGGCCACGGGCACCCGCCTCGTCGAGGTGCATCACCCCGGCGCCCGGCTTCACCTGGCCGGTGGTCGGCTCGAAGTCCTTGCCGGTGGCGATCCGGTCCCCGTTCAGCGCGACCAGGGTGGCGGAGAAGGTGCGCGGCCCGTCGGCGGTGCCCTGCACGGCGAGGGTGGCGAGGATGTCCCAGTATTCGGCGCTGCGGAACGCCATCCGCTGCCGCTCACGCTCGACCACGATCCGGGTGGCGACCGACTGGACCCGGCCGGCGGAGAGCCCGGAGCGGACCTTCCGCCAGAGCACCGGGGAGACCTCGTAGCCGTAGAGCCGGTCCAGAATCCGCCGGGCCTCCTGGGCGTCGACCAGGTCGCGGTCGATCTCGCGCGGGTTGGCCACCGCCGCCTGGATGGCCTGCCGGGTGATCTCGTGGAAGACCATCCGCTTGACCGGCACCTTGGGCTTGAGCGTCTCGACCAGGTGCCAGGCGATCGCCTCGCCCTCCCGGTCCTCGTCGGTGGCGAGGAAGACCTCGTCCACCTCCTTGGCCAGCCGGGTCAACTTGCTGATCTGCTGCCTGCGGTCCGGCGACACGACGTAGAGGGCGGCGAACCCGTTGTCGACGTCCACGCCGAGCCGGGCCCACGACTCGCCCTTGTATTTGGCGGGCACGTCGTCGGCGTTGCGCGGCAGGTCACGGACGTGACCCAGGCTGGCCTCGACGACGTATCCCGGGCCGAGATAGCCCGAGATCGTCTTGGCCTTCGCCGGTGACTCGACGATGACCAGACGGGTGCTCCTGGCGTTGCTCGGCACGTCTCTCCTGACCTCACTCACGATCTTTCCCCCTGCGGACCGCCCTGTCCGCGTCCGCCGCCGGGGCCGGATCGGCCGCCCGGTGGCCAGACGTCCAACGTAACGCGCTCCCCGACCGCCGAGTTGCGCGGCCCGCGAAGAGCACCGCTACGCTGCGGTGACACGGGGTGCAACAACAAGGGACGGGCGGTCATGCCGGACGGCGACACCGTACACCCACCGGCGATCTGCGCGGGACCAACCGGACGGATCATGCCGCACTCGGTGGGTCATTAAACGGATTAACCGAACAAATCTGACTTCCGGCTGTCCGGGATACGACAGCGGTCGATCCCTCCGAGTAATGGCCACCGCTACCCGATCGAGACTACTCACGGCACACCGCCCGGCCACTGGCTCGGCGGCGCCGTCGGCGGGCGGTCACCCACCAGCTCCGCCAGCCGGGCGAGCCGACGCCGGCCGGTGATCCGGTACGCCGGACCGCCCGCCCCGGCGTCGAGCAGTACCGCCGGCAGGCCGATCGCGGCCAGCGCCGCGCCGACCGGCTCCCAGCACGCCTCGTCGGCGGCACCGAGCCGGAGCACGAAACCGAGCGGCTCGGGAGTGCCGGCCGCCGCCGCCCAGAGCCGCAGCCGAGGGCCGGTCAGGAAGAAGGTGCCGGGCGGGCGCTTCACCGTGCCGCGCAGCCAACTCGCCGCCAGCGGGGCGAGCAGGGTGCTGTAGGAGGTCTGCACCCCGTGCTGCTCCGCCACCCGACCCAGCCAGCTGGCGGTCAACCCCCGGCGGGCCAGCTCGGCGACGAGTACGTGCACCCGCCAGGCGGCGTCCACCACGACGGTGATCCGGGCCGTCCCACCCATCCGGACCAGCTCGCCCGGCCCGGCCAGCAGCCCGGCGAGATCACCGACGGAGGGATCGGCGGCCTCCACCCCGAAGAGCGAGAGCTGCCGTACCGGTGGAACGGCCGGCGGCGAGACCCCGGCCCGCCCGGCCGACGCCCCGGACCGCTCCCGGCCGGTACCGGCCGGATCCGCGTCCGGTCCGGGCCGCTCCGGCGGCACCCCGACCGACGAGGGCCGGCCGCCCGGCGCACCGCCGACCGGCTCCGGCTGGGCCGGGATCAGCGCGGCCGGCTCCGCGGGCGTCAGCGCGGCCGGCTCCGAGGGCGCTCCGCCCGGTGCCGGTTCCGGCGGCGGGTCGGGTGGCTCGGCGGCCGCGCCGGCCGGGTCGGGCGACTCGGCCGGTACGGGCGGGACGGGCGGCGTCAGCGACACTCCGGAACCTCGTCGAAGGCCCGCTTCAACTCCACCGAGTCCAGCTCGCTGGTGTCGAGCGAACTGGCGTCGTACTCCTTGTTGAGGGTGTCGACCGCGGCCTTGACGCCGTCGTAGAACTCGCTGGGCTGCCCGGTGCCGAGTGCCTCGATCGCCGCGCCGGCCCGGCCGTAGGCGTCCCGGACGGCGGTCAGCGAGGCGACGAAGCCCTGGGAGACCGCCTCACCCTTGTCGGTGTCCGGTACGCCGGCCGCCGCCACCTTCTGCCGAGCCGTCTCGCTGGCCTGTTCGGCGCCCCGGAGCAGCCGGACCAGGTTCTCCTTGGCCTGCGCCGGGCTGGTCTGCGCGGTCATCTGCTGCTGGGTGCTCCGGGTCAGCGTCCCGATCTCGGCCCGCCAGGGGGCCAGTGCCGCACAGACGGCGGCGGCCCAGGCCTGCGGGGTGGGTCCCCCGGCGCAGCCCCCGAGGAGCAGGGCGATCGTGCACAGGGCCGCCGTGAACCTTCCGGCGGATGCCGTGCGGGGGGTACGCATGCGTTGCAGCGTACGGGTTGGAGCCGGCTTCGCGAGGGGGGTAATCGGCCGAGCCCGCCCCCGGCGCCTCGCCGGGCCGTCCGGGCCGGCTCCCGGCACCGCACGTCGGAGCGCCCGGACCGGTCGGCGGCGGGGGGCGACGGGGGCCGCTGGCGGCGGGGCGGGCGGGCGGCGGCGGGGCGGGGCGCCGCTGGCAGCGGGATGGCCGGGCGCCGGGGGCGCAGACGGGTCCGGGCCCGCCGCGCGTACGCGACGGGCCCGGTTCCGGACTTGCCCAGGCTCAGACCTTGACCGTCTCCGGCTGCTGGTCGGAGCTGCCGCTGCCGGCACCTCCGGTGTCCGAGTCGGCGTCCGACATCGCCACCGGCTTGCGCTTGCTGAAGACCACCGCCGCGACGATGATCAGCGCCGCGACGACCGCGACCCCGATCCGCAGCGCGGTGTTCTTGTCCTCGCCGACGCTCCAGGCCACCACGGCCGGGGCGATCAGCAGCGAGACCAGGTTCATCACCTTGATCAGCGGGTTGATCGCCGGCCCGGCGGTGTCCTTGAACGGGTCACCGACCGTGTCGCCGATCACCGTGGCCGCGTGCGACTCCGAACCCTTGCCGCCGTACGCGCCGTCCTCGACGAGCTTCTTGGCGTTGTCCCAGGCGCCGCCCGAGTTGGCCAGGAAGACCGCCATCAGGGTGCCGGCCCCGATGGCGCCGGCCAGGTACGCGGCCAGCGCACCCGGGCCGAGCCCGAAGCCGACCGCGATCGGCGCCAGGATGGCGAGCAGCCCCGGGGTCATCAGCTCGCGCTGCGCGTCCCGGGTGCAGATGTCGACCACCTTGCCGTACTCCGGCCGCTGGCTGTAATCCATGATCCCGGGCAGCTCGCGGAACTGCCGGCGTACCTCCATCACCACGGCACCGGCCGAGCGGGAGACCGCGTTGATGGCCAGCCCGGAGAAGAGGAAGACGACCGCGGCACCGACGATCAGACCCACCAGGTTGCGCGGGTTGGCCACGTTGAGCAGCCCGTCGATCGACAGGTCGGAACCCGCGTCCCGCAGTGCCGTACCCAGCGTGTCGGTGTACGACCCGAAGAGCGCGGTGGCGGCGAGCACCGCCGTGGCGATCGCGATGCCCTTGGTGATCGCCTTGGTGGTGTTGCCGACCGCGTCCAGCTCGGTGAGGGTACGCGCGCCCTGCTCGTCGATGTCGCCGGACATCTCGGCGATGCCCTGCGCGTTGTCGGAGATCGGTCCGAAGGTGTCCATCGCGACGATCACGCCGACCGTGGTGAGCAGACCGGTACCGGCCAGCGCCACGGCGAAGAGCGAGAGCGTGAGCGAGCCGCCGCCGAGCAGGAAGGCGCCGAAGACCCCGGCGCCGATCAGCAGTGCGGAGTAGACCGCCGACTCCAGGCCGACGCTGATCCCGGCCAGTACCACGGTGGCCGGACCGGTCAGCGACGACTTGCCGATGTCCTGCACCGGTCGCCGGTTGGTCTCGGTGAAGTAGCCGGTCAGCGCCTGGATGGCGGCGGCCAGCACGATGCCGATCACGACGGCGCCGATGGCGAGGATCCGTGGGTCGATCGGCTCCGCCGCACCCTCGGCCAGGCCGAGCGTGCCACGCCAGTCGTCGCCGAGCAGCTCGGCCCAGGTGGCCGGCAGGTAGACGAAGGACATCACCGCGACCAGGATCGCCGAGACCACCGCGGAGGCGTAGAACGCCCGGTTGATCGCGGTGAGCCCGGACCGGTCGCCGGCCCGCAGCCGGGTGATGAAGACGCCGAGGATGGCGATCAGCACACCGATGGTGGAGACGATCAGCGGGAAGACCAGCCCGTGCTCGCCGAAGGCGGCCCGGCCGAGGATCAGCGCGGCGACCAGGGTGACGGCGTACGACTCGAACAGGTCGGCCGCCATGCCGGCGCAGTCACCGACGTTGTCGCCCACGTTGTCGGCGATGGTCGCCGCGTTGCGCGGGTCGTCCTCCGGGATGCCCTGCTCGACCTTGCCGACCAGGTCGGCGCCGACGTCGGCCGCCTTGGTGAAGATGCCGCCGCCGACCCGCATGAACATGGCGAGCAGCGCGGCACCGAAGCCGAAGCCCTCCAGCACGGTCGGCGCGTCACCCTTGTAGAGCAGGACGACCGCCGCCGCCCCGACCAGGCCGAGGCCGACGGTGAGGAAGCCGACGACGCCACCGGTGCGGAACGCGATCTGCATCGCCGCTTCCCGGCCGCCCTGGTGCTCGCGGGCGGCTGCCGCGACCCGCAGGTTGGCCCGGGTGGCCAGGGCCATGCCGGCACCGCCGATGAAGGCGCTGAACAGCGCACCGACCACGAAGAAGCCCGAGCGGCCGATCTTCACCAGCGTCTCGTTGCCGTCGGTGTCGTGCACCGGCAGCAGGAAGAGCAGGATCACCGCGACCACGACGAAGATCGCGAGGGTGCGGAACTGCCGGAGCAGGTAGGCCGAGGCGCCCTCCTGCACGGCCCCGGCGATCTCCTGCATCTTGTCGGTGCCCTTGCCGGTCGACAGCACGGCCTTGGTCAGCGCACCGGCGAAGCCGAGCGCCACCAGGGCGATAACCGCCGCGACGACGACGTACGACAGGTTCTCACCGCCGAGGGACAGCCCGCCACCGTCGGCGGACATATGTACGGACATCTATGTCCTCCTGTACCCAACACTCGCGCCGGGCCGGCGGACGAACCGGCCCGACGTCTCCACGCGTGGAGCGCCAACTCGCAAGCGTTCCGCCGGCCCACGGTTCCCGGGACCGGCGATGCTCCCCCACCCACAGGAACGGGACCAGCACACTTGCTGATAACCCCGGGTACTCTAGCGGCCCGTCGTGTTGAGGGTCACAACTAGGACCTGCCCGGTCGCGATGATCTTCGTCGCTGTGTTAGCCGCGCGGGTCTGCTAGAGCGGGTGCCGGCGAGGGGGCGACTACCGCCCGAGCGGCCAGGCCATCCGGACCTCGGTGCCGATGCCCTCGTCCACCGGACGCACCTGGAGGTCCTCGACAAAGCCCGCGAGCAGGGCAAACCCGACACCCACCGTCAGGGCCTCGTCGGTCAGCGACTCGTCGGCAAGCTCGTCCGGCGGCAGCGCGGCCAGCCCCAACCCGGCCTCGATCGGCGCCCGGTCGATCACCCGGACCGTGTACGCCGGACCGTCGGACATCTCGACCAGCACCAGATCGCTCAGCCCGTACTGGCGGTGCAGCGCGACCGCCCGGGCGCAGGCCTCGCCGATCGCCAGCCGTACCTCGTCGAGCAGTTCCTCGGGCACGCCGGCCCGCCGGGCCACCGCGACGCCGACCAACCGGGCGGTGCGGACGTGGACCGGGGCCGGGGTGAAGGAGAGTCTGACCCTCGACATCACGCGTCGACCGTCGACATCAGGCATCGGCACGTCGACATCAGGCATCGGCACCGGAGGAGTCGGCCGACGTGGCGGCGTCCACCGTGGGGTAGATCGGGAAGACCTGGTCGAGCGCGGTGATCCGGAAGATCTTGAGCAGCGGCTCCTTGTCGCAGATCAGCCCGAAGGTCCCGCCGACCGGACGCAGCCGCTTGAGCGCCCCCACCAGCACGCCGAGGCCGGTCGAGTCGAGGAAGTCCACCCGGCCCAGATCCACCACGATCGCCCGGGCCCCACCGTCGATCAGCTCGACCAGACGTTCACGCAGCCTCGGGGCGGTGTAGACGTCGACCTCGCCGCCGACCTCCAACACGGTGTAATCACCGATGGTGCGGGTCGTCAGCGACAGATCCATCAGTCCTCCTCTGACCGGCCAGGAACGCTCCTGGGCATCTAACCATCGAGCAGCGGACCGCGCATCGAGGGCGGCCGGCCGCCACCCGGCCTTCCGACGCACGTACGAGAGTGCGAGAGTGCAGGGCGTGACGTTTCCAGCAACAGTATCGGCCGGCACCGGGGGCGGGGACTCCCGCCCGGCCGGTCACCCCGGCGCGGGTGAGCTGCTGGACCTGCTGCGCGCCCGCACCCCGGGCGGTGCGGGCGGCACCCCGGTCACACACGTCGAACGGGTACCGGCCCGTCCGGGCACGGCGGTCGACTGGCCGGAGTGGGTGCCGGCGGAGCTGCGCGCCGCCCTCGCCGGGCAGGGCGTGGTCGCGCCGTGGCGGCACCAGGCCGAGGCGGCCGGGCACGCGTACGCCGGCCGGCACGTGGTGGTCGCCACCGGCACCGCGTCGGGAAAGTCGCTCGCGTACCAGCTCCCGGCGCTGGCCACGCTGCTCACCGACCCCCGGGCCACCGTGCTCTACCTGGCCCCGACCAAGGCGCTCGCCGCCGACCAGCTCCGGGCCGTCGCCGCGCTCGGCCTCGACGGGGTACGCCCGGCGTGTTACGACGGCGACACCCCGCGCACCGAGCGGGACTGGATCCGTCAGCACTCCCGGTTCGTGCTGACCAACCCGGACATGCTGCACCACGGCATCCTGCCGGGGCACGCGAAGTGGTCCGGCTTCCTGCGCCGGCTGGCGTTCGTGGTGGTCGACGAGTGCCACACCTACCGGGGCGTCTTCGGGTCGCACGTGGCACACGTACTGCGCCGGCTGCGGCGGCAGGCGGCGCGCTATCCGGGTACCCGCAGGCCGGTGCCGGGGCAGCGGGGCGCGACCGGCGGTCCCGGGCCGGCACCGGACGGACCGGTCTTCGTGCTCGCCTCGGCGACCTCCGGCGACCCGGCGGCAGCGGCCGAGCGGCTGACCGGGCTGCCGGTCACGGCGGTCACCGAGGACACCGCGCCGCGCGGCGGGCTGACCTTCGCGCTCTGGGAGCCGCCGCTGCTGCCGCCGCCGTCGGGCGCCCCGGAGCCGGCCGACCCCGCCGAGGAGGTGACGGCGGGCGCCGGGGTGGACGCCGCACCGGTACGCCGCTCCGCGCTGCGCGAGACCGCCGACCTGCTCAGCGACACGGTCGCGGCCGGGGTCCGGACGCTGGCCTTCGTCCGGTCCCGACGCGGGGCCGAGGTGATCGCCACCACCGCCCGGCGCTCGCTGGACGAGGCGGTACCCGGGCTCGGCGCCCGGGTCGCCGCCTACCGGTCCGGCTACCTGCGCGAGGAGCGTCGCTCCCTGGAGCAGGCGCTGCTCGGCGGCGAGTTGCTCGGGCTCGCCTCGACCAGCGCGTTGGAACTCGGCGTCGACCTGGTCGGCCTGGACGCGGTGCTGATCTGTGGTTATCCGGGTACCCGGGCCTCGCTCTGGCAGCAGGCCGGCCGGGCCGGGCGCTCCGGCCGGGAGGCGCTGGCGGTACTGGTGGCCCGGGACGACCCGCTGGACACCTATCTGGTGCACCATCCGGAGGCGCTGTTCGGCCGGCCCGTCGAGGCGACCGTGCTCGACCCGGCCAACCCGTACGTGCTGGGGCCGCAACTGGCCTGCGCGGCGGCCGAGTCTCCGCTCACCCCGGCCGACCTGGAACTCTTCGGCGAGGGGGCGAAGGAGGCGGTCGAGGCGCTGGTGGCCGGCGGCGCGCTCCGGCACCGCCCGACCGGCTGGTACTGGCGGCACGTGGGGCGGCCCGAGGTGGACCTGCGCGGCACCGGCGGCATGCCGGTGGACGTGGTCGAGTCGTCGACCGGCCGGCTGCTCGGCACGGTCGACCCGGCGTCGGCGCACTTCCAGGTCCATCCCGGCGCGGTCTACCTGCACCAGGGCGTGTCGTACGTGGTGGACCACCTCGACCTCGACGACGGGTGTGCGCTGGTGCACGCCGAGGAGCCGGACTGGTCCACCCATCCCCGGGACGTCACCTCGCTCTCCGTCGTCTCGGTCCGCTCCTACCTCGACGCGGGGCCGGTCGGGATGTTCCTCGGCGAGGTCGACGTGACCAGCCAGGTGGTGTCGTACCAGCGCCGCCGGCTCGCCTCCGGCGAGGTGCTGGCCACCCTGCCGCTGGACCTGCCCGCCCGGGAGCTGCGTACGGTCGCGGTCTGGTTCACGGTCTCGCCGGAGTCGCTGGCGGCGGCCGGGGTGGAGGCGGCCGAGGTGCCGGGCGCGCTGCACGCGGCCGAGCACGCCGCGATCGGGCTGCTGCCGCTGGTCGCCACCTGCGACCGCTGGGACATCGGCGGGCTCTCCACGGCCAACCATCCGGACACCGAGGCGCCGACGGTCTTCGTCTACGACGGGCACCCGGGTGGCGCGGGATTCGCCGAGCGGGCGTACCGGGCGGCGGCGCAGTGGCTCTCGGCGACCCGGGACGCGATCGCCGAGTGCGGCTGCGAGGCCGGCTGCCCGTCCTGCGTGCAGTCCCCGAAGTGCGGCAACGGCAACAACCCGCTGGCCAAGCCGGAGGCGGTCCGGGTCCTCGACGTGGTGCTGTCCAACCTGGCCAGGGTGGCTCCGGCGGAGCCCGACGACCTGCCGCCACAGACTGATCGCGGATAGTCGGTATTCGCATGCATGGATCTATGGGGATCCGGTTAAGTTACGCTGGGAGCGCTTCCACGGATCCGCCTGAGGAGGACGTCGTGGCCGACACCATCGCCGAGACCGTCGAACTGCTGTACACCATCGACCAGGCACATCTGACCGTCGACCAGCAGATCGCGCTCTCCCAGGCGTACGCGGCACTGGCCCAGGCAGAACGCCTGGACCAGATCCACCAGATGCTGCACAGCATCCACCAGGTGCTGAACAGCTGGGTGGTGCGCCGGGCCACCGAGGGCAGCATCCGCTGAGCAGGCATGCGAGAGGGACCCTTCCCGAGTACTCCGGGAGAGGGTCCCTTCCGCACCGCCGAGGTCCCGGTCAGCCGGAGACCGAGAAGCTGTTGGTGACGAAGTCCCGACCGCCGGCGGACGAGGTGATCTCGTAGCCGAGCTGGACGTCCCCGATCGTGACGTCACCGAACCAGCCACGGTCCCGGATCCAGGTCGCGATGGCCCGGACGTCGACCGTGCCGGAGTTGGTGTTGCCGCTCCGGATGAACGAGTAGACCTGGTTGGCCCCGTTCGAGCCCCGGTAGATGTCCCAGGTGTGGCCGCCGACCGACGCCCTCACCTGGAAGCTGCCGAGCGGGCCGACCGGCCCGTACTTGTTCATCCAGAGCATGATCTCGTGGGCGTGGTCGGTGGTCCAGATGTCGTACGCCGTGGTGTAGGCGAGCCCGCTGCCGCTGGTCGGTACCGTCACATTGAACCTGCTGGTGACGTTGCCCAGGGCGCTCACCCGACGCCCGATGTACCGGGTCGCGTTCGGGTACGACTTGATCCCACCGGTGTTCGGATGGTTGGCCGTGACTCCCCAGTTGCTCGGCGAGTTGGCCCAGATGGTCTGCGAGCCGTGGCCGGAGCCCCAGATGTTGTTGTAGAGCGTGTAACCGCCGCTGGACCAGGTGCCCCAGCGGTCGCTGGAAGTCCAGACGGCGGCCTGGACCGGTGCGGGTGCGGCGGTGACGGTCAGTACGACGGCGAGCGCGAACGCGCCGATCGTCAGACGTGCGGTGCGCAGCACGATGACCTCCTTGTCTCCCCCGGCGTTGCAGGGACGGACGCCGGGATGGCCGGAGCAGCCGAACAACTCGACTGCGGGCAGCCGAACACTTCGACTGCGGCATGGAGATGGCGCGCGCGACATCGCTCACCGAAATTTAGTTTTGCTTCCAAACTAAGTCAATAGATGTGCACCGATCACATTCGGGCGAAGCCGCACCCCTCGGGATCGCATTGACACACCCAAATCTGCCTACATAGAGTTGATGTTCCTTACGCTCAGTCATCGCCACTGGTCGGTGGCTCCGGCGCCGCCCGGTACCGTCCCGAAGGGTCGCCGCCGTGTCCATCCCCGTCAGCACCGTGGCCGGCCACGAACCGGCCGGAGATCAGGTCGCCCGTGGTGCCGCGCCGTCACCCGCCGACCCGGCCGTCGCCGCCACCGCCCGGACGCTCCGCTGGCCCCGATCGCTGCCGGTCTGGCACTGGTTACCACCACCGCCGCCCTCGCGGTCGTCCTGCCCTCGACCGTCGCGAGTGCGGTCCACGGGGCCGGTGGCGCCGCATTGGTTCGTGAAGCCCGGGTGGTCAGTGACCTCGCAGTGGTCTCGGACGCGGCAGTGGTCTCGGACGCCGCAGTGGTCGGTGAGGCCGCAGTGGTCGGTGAGGCCGCAGTGGTCGGTGAGGCCGCAGTGGTGTCGGACGGCAAAGGGGGCGCGGGCGGCGAAGGGGTCGCGGGCGGTGGGGTGGTGGTGGACGGCGGGGCGGTCACGGACACCGGCGTGGTGGCGGTGGCGCCGCTGTTCGGCGACGACTTCGAAGACGGCGACGCGGTCGGCTGGTCGACCGTCGGCGGGCAGTGGTCGGTCGGCGGCGACACCGTCGGCGGCGACACCACGAAGGCGTACCGGCAACGTTCCGGCAGCGCCCTGGCCAGCGCCCGCAGCGGCGACCCGAACTGGACCGACTACACGGTCAGCACAGAGGTCAGACCGACGGCGCTGGGCAACTCGCGTTCCTCGATCGGGCTGCTCGCCCGGGTCCAGTCCACCACCAGCCACTACTACCTGAACCTTCGCGGGAACAGTCAGCTCGAACTCGGCAAGCTCGTCTCCGGCCGGGCCACCGTGCTCGCCTCCGCCCCGGTGACGGCGGCGATCGGCGGTTGGCAGACGCTGCGACTCGCCCTCCGGGGCGACCGACTCGTCGGGCAACTCGGATCCGCCACGGTCACCGCCACCGACGGCCAGTTCGGCCAGGGCCGGATCGGCCTGAGCACCAGCTACGCCACCGGATGGTTCGACAACGTCCTGGTGGAGCCGTCGGCCCCGGACATCCAGCCACCGACCGTGCCCGGCCGGCCGCAGGTGCTCTCCGTCGTACCGGGTGCGGTCACCATCACCTGGCCGGCCTCGACCGACGACGTCGGGGTGACGCAGTACTACGTGTACCAGGGCGACCAGTTCTACTCGCAGTATCTGGCCCGGGTCGTACCGGACAACGCCCCACTGACCCTGCAACTGTCTCCGACGGCGGCCCAGACCCACTTCTCGGTCACGGCGCGCGACGCGGCCGGCAACACGTCGGGGTTCTCCGCTCGTACCTCCGTCCGGCAGCCGCCGAGCTTTCCGCGCAGCGGTGACAACACCGTCGCGCCCAGCCCACCGGGCGCCCCGGTGGTCACCGCCGTCACCCCGAACGGCTACCTGGTCGCCTGGGAGCCGGCGACGGACGACATCGGCGTGGTCGAATACCACGTCTACCACGTGTTCGCGGTGGACGAGATCCGGGTCGAGGCAAAGGTCAGCACCAACACCGCCGTGATCGCGCCACGCGGCGGCTACGAGACGATCTACGTGGTCGCGTACGACGCGTCGTGGAACGCCAGCAGCAGTCCCACCGTGCAGCTCCTGCCACCACCGACACCGCCGGCTGCCCGCTGAGGCGTGTTTCGCAAGTCGGGCTGGCAGCGGCGAGGGCACGGCTGGTGCGGGCGAGCGGGTCATCTTCGCCTAGGTGTCAGCCGGGCCGGTCTGCTCGCCCCGGACCGGCCCGGCTCGGGCTGTCGCGCTGGCGACCCTGGTCATCCCTGGCAGCGGTTCGACCGTCACCTCGGCAGTGACCAGGAGATCGAGGCCGTCCAGCGTGCAGCCGGTGAGCCGGGCGCTGTTCGCGGCGGCGATGGCCGTGGCCCGGGCACATGCCTGATCCGGACCCGCCAGCACCTGGGTGGCCCCGGCGAGCGCACCGAGGTCGGCCGCGACCCGGGCCTGGTGCCGGGCCACCCGGGCGGCGCCGATCGCCGCCGCACCGAGGCTGAACACCACCAGCACCAGTCCCACGGCGAGCAGCCAGAGGGTGGCACTGCCCCGATCGGACCCACCGCATCGCGAGACCGGCTGGCATCCTCGGCTGGCAGGACGCCGAGCATCGAATCCGCCGCACCGCGAGAGTGGTCGGCTGCCTCGGTCGGGTGGACGCTGAACAGTTGATCGGCGCCGTCCCCGGCCGGACCAGTTCCAGTCGAGGCCGTGACGAGCCCGGGGTGCGCTGCGGTCCGCCGTCGTCATGAGAGCGGCTCCGGTGCGCCCGGTTCGACCGCCGCCACCGCGATCGCGCTCACCGTCAACCGGGGCAACCTCGCACCGAGTGCGCGTACCGGTGCCCGTACCGTGGCGACCGTCCGGTCACCGTTCACCGAGACCGACACCGTCGCGCCCTGCGGTGCCGCCCGCGCACCGGCGGGTACGCCCGGGGCACCGCGGGAGGCGGCCAGGGCCGCCTCCCGCGCCGCATCCACACACTGTGCCTTTGTGGTCACCGCGTTCACGGCGGTGAGCCCGGCGAGCAGCAGCAACAACAGCGCCGGCAGGCCGGCCGCCAACTCGGCGGTGAACGAGCCCCGGTCGTGGTCGACCGACCGGCGCCAGCTCACGACAGGGCCCGGTCGATCACGCTCGCCAGTGCGGCCTGCACCCGGCCGGAGGTGAGTACCTTCAGCAGGATCCCGGCGAAGGCGACGGCGGCGAGGGTGCCGACGGCGTACTCGGCGGTGTTCATCCCGGCGTCGCCACGGAGCCGGGCGATCAACTTGCGGAGCATGGAGTTCCCTTCTCGGATCGGTCACAGGACGTCGCCGAGCACGGCGACGATCACCGGCACCAGGCCGGCGAGAATGAAGGCGGGCAGAAAACACAGGCCGAGCGGCAACACGATCAGCACCCCGGCCCGGCGGGCCGCCGCCTCGGCCCCGGTCACCCGGTCGGCCCGCAGGTCGTCGGCGAGCCGGGTCAACGCCCCAGCCAGCGCCGCCCCGCTCGCCGAGGAGCGGACCGCCGCCGACGTCAGCCGCTCCGCGCCCGGCACCGGCCCGAGGCGCGCCCAGGCCTCCTCCGGCGTACCGCCGAGTCGGAGGGTCCGGCCGACCTCGGTGAGCCGCTCGCCGAGCGGGCCGGCGAGCGCCTCCGCGACCGCACAGACGGCCCCGTCGACCGGTGCGCCGGCCCGTAGTGCCGCCGCGAGCAGGTCGGCCGCGAGCGGCAGGTCGGCTGACTCACGTAGCCGACGTCGCCGCACGGCCGCTGGTTCGAGCCGACGGAGCAACCGGTCGAGGCCGACCGCCGTGACCACCCCGAGCAGTACGCCGAGCCAGCCGCCGAGCAGGACTCCGGCCGCCAGTCCGGCCAACCCGGCGGCCAGCCGGACGAGGTCGATCGGGCCCGACCAGCCTGCCCGGCTATTGCCCCAGCCGCGCCGGCTCCCGTCCCGCCCGCGTCCCGGCTCTCGGTCGCCACGCTCGTCGAGACCGTTGCGCTCGTCGGAACCGTTGTGCTCGTCGGAACCGTTGCGCTCGTCGGCACCGTTGCGCAGGTGGGTGGTGGCGTGGCGTGCCCGGCGCCCGGTCGGCCCGGCTGTCCGACGGGACGGCCCGACGGTGCCGAGCGCGGAGAGCCGCCCTCGGGGCGACCGGCGGGCGGGGATCCCGACCAGCGTCAGCAGGGCGAGACCGATCAGAACTCCCGGGACCAGGGTTTGCATCGTGCTCAGCGCCCCGAGGTCGCGACCGACGGGAACCGGCCGGCCTCACGGCCCGTTCCGTCCGTACGGCCGGCACCGCTGAGCCGGCCCGCCCAGAACAGGCCGGCGAGTTGCAGGGTGACGGCGCCGGCCGCACAGGCGGCACCGATCGGGGTGTGCAACAGAATCGCCAACGGGTCGACGCCGATGCCATAGCCCAGGGCGATACCGCCGGCCGGCAACGCCGCCAACAGCCAGGCGGTGGCACGTGCACCGGCAGCCTGTGCCTCGGCGGCGGCGAGCCCTCGGTCCATCGCCCGGGCGTCGGCCTCGATCCGCTCCAACAGGTCGGCCAGGGGTGCGCCGGTCTGCTCGGCGAGACGTACCGCCGACCGGGCGAGACCGGCGAGTCGGTCAGATCCGTCGGCCGCCAGCATCACGGTCGACGGCGGCAGCCCGGCTCGCAGGTCGGCGGCGAGGCCGCAGAGTGCGTCGAGTTGGCCGCGATGCGTCCGTTCAGCCCACCGGCCGGCCCGGCGGCGCAGCAGGCCGCGTACCGCCATCGCGGTGTAGGCGGCCACGGCGAGCGCCGCGACCGGGCCACCGGCGAGCATTCCGCCGACGCCGCCCAGCACGACACCGACGACCACGGCCCGCCAGGGCGGCACGGAGGCGAGCAACCGATCCAACGCGGTCGACCAGGAGTCCTGCCGCCCTGCCGAGTCGGTCCCTGCCGGCCCGTCTCCTCCCGGCTGGCGCCACGGCCCGATGCGCACGCCGTGACGCCTGCCGACCACCGCCCGACGCCGGACCCGGGCGCGGCTGGCCGGCCAACCGACCAGGAGCGCCGCACCGGCCAGGCAGGCACCCGCCAGCCACCAGCTCGTCACGGCGCACCCCGAGTGATCTCCCGGCGGGCGGAGGGCTGCGGCCACGACCGGGACGCGGTGCCGGCGGCGACACCGGAGCAACCGGTCCGACCTGCGCCGACGGCCTCCAGTAGGGGTGGCACCGGCACTCCCCGCTCGGCGAGCAGCGTCGCCAGGGCCGGCGCGGCCGGCCCGAGACCCCGGTCCCGACGCCAGGCGGGGACGACGGTGACCAGCCGCTCCGGACCCGCCGGCAGCATCAGGCAGACCGCCTCCAACACCCGGCCCGTCGACGCCCGACGAACCTGGAGCAACACCTGGAGCGCGGCGGCCACCTGGGCGTGCAGGGCCGGTCGGGGCAGGCCGCCGAGCAGTCCCAGTGCCTCCAGCCGGGCCGGTACGTCCGCCGGGGCATTGGCGTGCAGGGTGCCCGCCCCGCCGTCGTGCCCGGTGTTGAGGGCGGAGAGCAGGTCCACCACCTCGGCGCCCCGACACTCGCCCACTACCAGCCGGTCGGGACGCATCCGCAGGGCCTGTCGCACCAGGTCGCTCAGCCCGACCGAGCCGGCACCCTCCACATTCGAGGTCCGGGCCTGGAGGCCGACCACGTGCGGATGCACCGGCCGCAGCTCGGCGGCATCCTCGACCAGTACGATCCGTTCGGTCGGTGGCACCAGCCCGAGCAGCGTGTTCAGCAGCGTCGTCTTGCCCGACCCCGTTCCGCCGACCACCAGGTAGGCGAGCCGGGCGGCGACCACCGCCGCGAGCAGCGTGGCGGCGGCAGCGGGCAGGGTGCCGTGGCGTACCAGGTCGTCGAGGGTGAACGGACGTTGGCGGAAGGTACGCAACGACAGGTAGGGCCCGCTGGTCGCCACCGGCGGCAGTACGGCGTGCAGGCGGGTACCGTCCGGCAGCCGGGCGTCGACGTACGGGCTGCCCTCGTCCAGCCGTCGACCGCAGGCGGCGGCGAGCCGTTGGGCGAGCCGGCGTACTTCGTCGGGACCGCCGAGCGGAACCGACACCGGGGAGAGCCCGCTGCCCCGGTCGACCCAGACCCTGGTCCCGTTGACCAGCACGTCGGTGACCTGGTCGTCGGCGAGCAGCGGAGTCAGCGGGCCGGCGCCGACCAGGTCGTGGTGCACCCGGGTGGCCATCCGTAACACGGTGGTGTCGCCGAGGACGGCCGCGCCGGGCTCGGCACGTACCGCCGCGACGACGGCGGCCGGGGTCACCGTCGTCCCCTCGGCGGCGAACCGGCGCCGGACCCGGGCGGCAAGGTCGTGCCTCACGGCCGGGCCGCCTCGGTGCGGGCGGCACCCCTTTGAGCCGGGTAGGGACAGGCTGCCCGCCTCTGAGCCGCGTAAGGACGGGCAGCCCGGCTCCGAGTCACGTAAAGGCGGGCAGCCCGGCTCCGAGTCGTGTGCGGGCGGACGGCACGCTTCCGGATGCTCATCGCGCCTCCACCGGAACGCCGGCCGCACCGGTGAGGTCGGTGATGATGCGCTGGCAGAGCGCCGCGAGCGGACCGCGTCCGGCCGCCGCCGGGGCCTCGCCGCGTTCCAGATTTCGGCAGAGTCCCGGCTCGGGCCGCAGCGTGCCGACCAGCGGGAGGTCGAGCGCCCGGGCCACCTCGCGGGCCTTGAGCCGGCCCGGGGCGGGACCGCGCACGATGACCGAGAGGTTGGCGCAGTGCAGCCCCGCGACCGCGACCACCCGGGCCGCCGCAGCGGTCGCCCGCAACTCGGCGGGGACCAGCACGAACGCCTGGTCGGCCGCCTGGAGTGCGATCACCGCCGCGTCGTCGAGCTGCCGGGGCAGGTCGACGACGACGAGGTCCCGGCCGCGCCGGCCGGCGTCCATGGTGGCCGCCATCGCCTCGACCGGCAGCGCCAGCAGATCGCCGCGATCCCAGGAGAGCATCACCAGGTCACCCCGGCTGGGCAGCGCCCGGACCAGCGCGGGCGCGTCGACCCGGCCGTCCGCCTCGGTGAGCGCGGGCCAGCGCAGCCCCTCCAACTGTTCCCAGCCGAGGACCAGGTCGAGGCCGCCACCGAGCGGGTCGGCGTCGACCAGCAGCGTACGCAGGCCGCACCGGGCCGCCGTGATGGCGAGCCCGCCGGCCAGTACGCTCGCGCCGGCCCCGCCGCGCCCGCCGATCACCGCGACGATCCGGGCCGGGCCACCCACCGCACCGCCCCGACCGGTGACGCACTCGCCGAACCGGTCGACGAGCCAGGGCTCGGCCGCCGGCAGTACGGCGACGTGTTCGGCACCGAGCAGTCCGGCGACCTCCCAGCCGCCGTCCTCCTCCCCCGAGCGGCCGACCAGGATCACGCGCGGTCGCCTGGGCAGCCTCGCCCGCAGGCAGGCCTGCGCCTGGTCGGTGCCGATCAGCACCAGCGGCGCGGCGGCCCATCGGGACCGGGCCGACGCCGGTTCGGCGGCCACCTCCACCTCGCCGCCACCCGCCGCCGCAAGCCGGAGCAGCTCGTCAAGTAGCTCGTTGTCCGAGGTCACGACCAGGGGCAGGCGCGGTCCGGGGCGGACCGGGGTACGCGGTGGCATCACGTCCTCCAGCGGTGGGATCCGGCTCCAACGGGCGGTCCGGTTACCGCCACACCCTGGCGTCCCGAAACCTCCGCTGCCGGCACCGGAATCCGGGCTGTGGATAACCGGGGTGGCTGTGGACAACGCCCGTCGAGTCGATGGATCTGGTATGCGCACCAGGGCTTCAGCGGCGATCCCGACAGCGGGTACGAGCGGCTGCCCGCGTACCCGAAGGGGTTTGGTCGGCCGGCGGCGACCAGGCCATATTCGCCTCCGGCTGGGGTACCCGAGCCGCGCGAGGGTCGCTACCGCGCGACGCAACCGGGCAGATCGGGAGAGGGAGCCGTGATGGCGCAGTCCGTGCGCATGACCTCGGTGGTGCTGGAACCGGCCGCGCAGGAGGTGGTCCGGGCGACGGCCAACCCGCCGTATCCGTTCCAGCTCGGCCCGGAGCAGGGGCGGGCGAAGCTCGTCGAGATGCAGTCGGGCAGCATCCCCCGCCCGGAGGTCGACATCGAGGACATCATGGTGCCCGGCGGCCCCACCGGGCAGGTACCGGTGCGGATCGTCAAGCCGCGGGGCGCCGGCCGGCTCGGCAGCCCGGGTGGAGGGCTCGGCGACCGCCTCCGCGCCGCCGCCGAGGAGATGATGCGGCCGCGCGGGGTCGGCGGCATGCTGCCGGCGGTGCTCTACATCCACGGCGCGGGCTGGGTCTTCGGCGACTCCCTAACCCACGACCGGCTGATCCGCGAACTCGCGGTGCGGTCCAACTCGGCGATCGTCTTCCCGGAGTACAGCCGGGCGCCGGAGGCGCGGTATCCGATCGCGATCGAGGAGTGTTACGCGGTGGCGCAGTGGTTGGCCAGCCAGGGCGACGACTACGGCCTGGACCCGACCCGGATCGCCATCGCCGGCGACTCGGTGGGCGGCAACCTGGCGACGGTGGTGACGATGCTGACCAGCCGGCGCGACGGGCCGCGCTTCGCCCGGCAGGTACTGCTCTATCCGGTCACCGACGCCGACTTCGACACCGCGTCCTATCAGGAGTTCGGCAGCGGTTACTACCTGTCCCGGGAGCAGATGATGTGGTTCTGGGACCAGTACCTGCCGGACCGGGCCGAGCGGTCCGACCCGATGGCGTCACCGCTGCGGGCCGGCCCGGAGCAGCTCCGGGGCATGCCGCCCACCCTGATCACCACCAACGAGGCGGACGTGCTGCGCGACGAGGCCGAGGCGTACGCGGCAAAGCTGCGTCGGGCCGGCGTACCGGTGACCCAGGTGCGCTACCAGGGCATCATCCACGACATGGCGATGCTGGACTCGCTGGCCACCACCCAGGCCGCGCAGGCGGTCACCGCCCAGGCCGCGGCGACGCTGGCCCAGGCCCTGCACCACGAGTAGCCCACCGGGGTGCGGACGCATCGCCGGACGTCGACGGCGGCCGACCGGGACGCCCGGCCGGAGGCGAGCCGTATCGGCCCCGCCCTCGTATGGTTGGCCTGGTGAAGACCCTCCACACGGCGTACCGCGTCTCGGACCTCGCCGCGTCGCTCGCCTTCTACACCGCGCTCGGGTACGTCCCGGTCGGCCGCGTCGACGTCGGGGACGGCGCCAGCCTGACCGTCCTCAAGTTTCCGGACGAGGATTTCGTGACGCTGGAGCTGGTGCACCGGCCGGCCGACGGACCGGTGGACGTGGGCACCGGCTTCAGCCACCTCGTCGTCCAGGTCGACGACATCGCCGGCACGGTCGACGCGCTGATCAGGGCTGGTCTCTGGCCGGGCCCGGTGGAACGACCCGCCGGTGCCCGCGGCCCGCAGACCTCGTGGCTCACCGACCCGGACGGCTACCGGATCGAGTTGGTGCAGTGGCCACCGGGGCACGCCGACGGGATCACCGCCGCCGACTTCGGATAGCAACCGGACCACTCCGCGCAGCCGGGCATCCGGGCATCCGGGCCTTGGCACCGAGCGACGGGCTGGCGCCGAGCGACGGGGCTGCTCCGGGCGACCGGGTCGACCGCACAGGTAGACGCGCCGTTGTTTGAGTAGGAGGCGCCGGATCAGTTGAGTAGTAACGGATTCCGCTCCGGCCCGTACGGGGTGCCGGTTCTCCGCCCGCCGGGCGGCGCGGCGCGGCGGGCGTGGTCCGGGGACGCCGGCCGGGCGCAATCGGGTACCCGAAACAGTCGCGACCACCGTGACCAGCGTGAATACGCTTAACTGGCAAAAGCGACGACCCCCGTCGGGGGGAGACGGGGGTCGTCTGGGGTTCGGCTCCGGGGGGGTCGAGCCGAACCCGCCCGGCGGTCACGGGGGGTGCGACCGCCGAGGTCTACCGAGCACAGAGGATATGAAAGTGTGTCGCAACTACAAGCATGCCTGAGTCGACCCGTATACGTCGAGTGGCGTTAACTTCCACTCCCTGCGAAAGTCCGCCTTCACCCTGTGACCGTGATCACGCTGAGGCTGATCGGCCGATCAGGGGGTAACCGGTCGGCAGGTGCCAAACGTGACCCCGCGCACCCGCTGACCATAGACCATCCGGCTAGACTTTCGCGCCGTGGGCCGAAGCGCCGCTTTCTTCGATCTGGACAAGACCGTCATCGCCAAGTCGAGCGCGTTGGCGTTCGGTCGGCCGTTCTACCGGGACGGGCTGATCACCCGCCGCGACGTGGTCAAGTCCGCGTACGCCCAGCTCATGTTCCGGCTGGGTGGCACCGACGAGCAGACGATGGCGCGTACCCGCGACTATCTGGCGACCCTGTGCAAGGGCTGGCCGGTGGAGCAGGTCCGGCAGATCGTGGCCGAGACGCTGCACGAGCTGATCAACCCCTACGTGTACGCCGAGGCCGCCGCCCTGATCGAGGAGCACCAGGCGGCCGGCCGGGACGTCGTACTCGTCTCCGCCTCCGGCGAGGAGATGGTCCGGCCGATCGGTGAACTCCTCGGTGTCGCCGACGTGATCGCTACCCGGATGACCGTGGTGGACGGCCGGTACAGCGGCGAGGTCGAGTTCTACGCTGCCGGCCCGAGCAAGGTCGACGCGGTCGGCGAGCTGGCCAAGGAGCGCGGCTACGACCTGTCCGCCTGCTACGCCTACTCCGACTCGGTCAGCGACCGTCCGCTGCTGGAGTGTGTCGGCCATCCGAGCGCGGTCAACCCGGACCGGGCGCTGCGCAAGCTCGCCGTGGAGAACGGCTGGCCGGTGCTGGAGTTCCGGCACCCGGTGCCGATCGGTCGCCGCCTCCGGGAGCGTCCCGCCGTGCCGGTGGCAGCGGCGGCGATCGGGGTCGGCGTCGGGGTCGCCATCGGCATCGCCTGGTACGGCCGGCACCGCCGGGCCCGCGCCACCACCGCCTGACCGACCCGATCAGACACCATCGGGTTCGACCGGTCCCCGGTCACCGGGACCGGATCCGGCGGCCGTCGACCCGTCCGGCGGAGCGTCGGCGGGCGGCGGGCTCGCCAGGACCTCGTCGCCAACCTCGGTCAGCCGCTCCGCGCCGATCTCCACCGCCGTCGCGTAGTGCCGCAGCCAGGAGCGGAGCCCGTCCGGGGTACCGGTGGCGAAGGCGCCGGCCGCGCCGACGTACTCCGGCTCGCGTTCCAGGTGCCCCAGGTCCACCGCGATCAGGCCGCGCGGGTCGAATCCGGTGGAGAGCAGGGTGAGCCGGGCGGCGGCCCGGGCCACCACCCCGGACGGCCCGGCGAAGGGTCGCAGCGCCAGCAGTTCCCCGTGTACGACGGCAGCCAGCACCACCGGCGGGACCGACGTCCCACCGGCGACCAGTCCGGCCAGCCCGTCCAGCCGGGCGCCGAGCGCGTGCGCCATGCCAGAGGCTTCGGCGGCGTACTCCGGGGCGGGGCGGCCGAGCGCCTCCTCCGGTACGGCCGCGCGGGCGGCCAGGGTGTGCAGTCGGGCGAGTACCTGACGGGGGGCCTTCGGCCACAGGTCGGCGAGTCCGGGCAGCGCACCGGCGACCCGGAGGGCACCCTGGAGTACCGGGTCGGTCACGGTGCCGGCGCGGACCGTCTCGCGCTCGTGGGCGTACCCCTCCAGCGCGGAGCTGGCCACCGCGGACCGCAGGCTGACCTCGGCCGCGACCTGGCCGCCGTGCCGGCGCAACGCGCGGTGCCGCAGCGCCTGGTCGACCCGCTCGCGGGCCCGGTCGACGGCGGGCGCGACGTCGGCGAGGTCGAGCAGCGGGGCGAGCGGGTCGGTGGCCATGCTGTCACCGTAGTTGCCGGTCAGGGCAGGCCAGCGCCGGGCGCCGGAAGCGGTCCGGGCAGGCCAGCGCCGGGCGCCGGAAGCGGTCCGGGCAGGCCAGCGCCGGGCGCAGGAACCCGCACCCGCCGTCGACGGGGCGGCCGGCGTGACCGGCGAGCGCCGCAACGCGGCCATTCGGCGCGTCTGGTCGCGCGAGTGGCACGGACCCCTCGCCCCGGCTACCAGGCCCGATTAACCTCCTACCGAACGACACTGACGCGATGCCTGAGGAGCCACCCACCATGAGCGAGACTCTGGCTAACCTTTTGCAGGAGACCCGGCAGTTCCCGCCGCCGGCCGACCTTGCCGCCGCCGCCAACGTCACCGCGGACGCCTACGAGGATGCCGCCGGGGACCGGTTGGCGTTCTGGGCCCGGCAGGCGGGCCGGCTGGACTGGGCGAAGGAGTGGGACCAGATCCTCGACTGGTCGAACCCGCCGTTCGCGAAGTGGTTCGTCGGCGGGAAGCTCAACGTCGCCTACAACTGCCTGGACCGGCACGTCGCCGCCGGGCACGGCGACCGGGTGGCCATCCACTGGGAGGGCGAGCCCGGGGACACCCGTACCCTCACCTACGCCGACCTGCTGGCCCTGACCAGCCAGGCGGCGAACGCGCTGACCGACCTCGGGGTGACCGCCGGTGACCGGGTGGCGATCTACCTGCCGATGATCCCGGAGGCGGCGGCCGCGATGCTCGCCTGCGCCCGGATCGGCGCCACCCACAGCGTGGTCTTCGGCGGCTTCTCCGCCGACGCGCTGACCAACCGGATCCAGGACGCCAGCGCCAAGGTCGTGATCACCGCCGACGGCGGGTTCCGCCGGGGCAAGCCGTCGGCGCTGAAGCCGACCGTCGACGAGGCGGTCGCCAAGTGCCCGACGATCGAGCGGGTGCTGGTGGTCCGGCGTACCGGGCAGGAGGTGGCCTGGAACGACGAGAGGGACCTGTGGTGGCACGAGACGGTGGAGACCGCCTCGACCGAGCACACCGCCGAGGCGTTCGACGCCGAGCACCCGCTCTTCATCCTCTACACCAGCGGCACGACGGCGAAGCCGAAGGGCATCCTGCACACCTCCGGCGGCTATCTGACCCAGGTCGCCTACACCCACCACGCGGTCTTCGACCTGAAGCCCGAGACCGACGTCTACTGGTGCAGCGCCGACATCGGCTGGGTGACCGGGCACTCCTACATCGTGTACGGCCCGCTGGCCAACGGCGCCACCCAGCTGATGTACGAGGGCACCCCGGACACCCCGCACAAGGGCCGCTTCTGGGAGCTGGTGCAGAAGCACAGGGTGAGCATCCTCTACACCGCGCCGACCCTGATCCGGACCATGATGAAGTGGGGCGACGACATCCCCCGGGAGTACGACCTCTCCTCGCTGCGCCTGCTCGGCAGCGTCGGCGAGCCGATCAACCCGGAGGCGTGGATCTGGTACCGGGAGAACATCGGCCGGGGCGAGTGCCCGGTCGTCGACACCTGGTGGCAGACCGAGACCGGCGGCATCATGATCTCCCCGTTGCCGGGGGTGACCTCGACGAAGCCGGGCAGCGCGATGCGCCCGCTGCCGGGGGTCAGCGCCGAGGTGGTGGACGACCAGGCGCGGCCGGTGCCGAACGGTGGCGGCGGTTTCCTGGTGCTGACCGAGCCGTGGCCGTCGATGCTGCGCACGATCTGGGGCGACGACCAGCGGTTCATCGACACCTACTGGTCCCGGTTCGAGGGGCTCTACTTCGCCGGTGACGGTGCGAAGAAGGACGACGACGGCGACCTGTGGCTGCTCGGCCGGGTCGACGACGTGATGCTGGTGTCCGGGCACAACATCTCGACCACCGAGGTGGAGTCGGCGCTGGTCTCGCACCCGTCGGTCGCCGAGGCGGCGGTGGTCGGCGCGACCGACCCGACCACCGGGCAGGCGATCGTCGCCTTCACCATCCCGCGCGGCTCCGTCGACAGCGAGGGGAAGGCGGGCGAGGCGCTGATCGCCGAGTTGCGGGAGCACGTCTCGAAGACGCTCGGCCCGATCGCCAAGCCCCGGCAGATCATGCTGGTGCCGGAGCTGCCGAAGACCCGCTCCGGGAAGATCATGCGCCGGTTGTTGCGCGACGTGGCCGAGAACCGCTCGCTCGGTGACGTCACCACGTTGCAGGACTCCTCGGTGATGGACCTGATCTCCTCCGGGATGCGTTCCGGCAAGTCCGACGAGGACTGACCGGCGACGACCGGGCCGGCGACGACCACCGCCGGGACCGTGGGCAACACGATGGGCGGACCCGCTCCGGGTCCGCCCATCGTCGTGCGGGCCGGGGGTGGTCGGGCTGCTCAGCGGGTACGGCCACCGCGCGGCACCCGCTGCTCATACACGGTTGCCGCCGCGCGGACGTGGTACGAACGGCCAGGGTTCCCGCCGTGGCCGAATCGTGACATTCCCATGTCCGAAAATAGGTGACCGTTAGAATGCTTTCGCCCTGATTAGACGTGGATCCGACCACCCCGACGAGCCGTCCTCGACCCGTGACAGGGTTCGGTCGATCTGCAATGGTGGTGGTCGCTTCTGATGACAGTGCCCGCCAAGAGCCGGCCTGTCTTGTAACACTTCCACAAAGGAGGAGGACCTTTGAGGAGACGAGTCACAGCCGGTCTGGCGGGTGCCACGGCCGCGCTGTTGGCCGCCGGTGCGGTCGCCGTGCCGGCGTCCGCCGCTCCGGCGGCGCCTGCCCCCGTGGACCGGGAACCCCAGGGCGCGGCCCACCGGGCCGACAACCTGCCCGACCCGCTCGCGGAGGAGCACCAGCAGGTCCGCAGGGAGGCCATCTCCGCCCTGCTCTCCGGCAAGGCCAAGCTACAGACCCGCAACGGGTCGAAGGTCATCCAGATCAAGGCTGACCGGTTCGTCGAGTACCAGCAGCCGCCGAAGAGCGACCCGATCTTCAGCATCCTGGTCGAGTTCGGCAACCAGAAGGACCCGCGTACCGGCGGCACCGACGGCCCGCTGCACAACCAGATCAAGGAGCCGGACCGGGTCTACGACGGCGGCGCGACCGACGACAACAGCACCATCTGGCGCGCCGACTACAACCGCCAGTCGTACCTGGACCTCTTCTACGCCAAGGGCAAGGAGTCGATGGCCGACTTCTACCTGAAGCAGTCGGGTGGCCGGTACACCGTCGGTGGCGACGTCAGCGACTGGGTCAAGGTGCCGTTCAACGAGGCCCGGTACGGCAGCAACGAGATCGCCGAGCGGGACGGCTACTGGAACTTCGTCAAGGACACCGCCACCGCCTGGTACGAGTCGCAGGTGGCGGCGGGCAAGACCCAGGAGCAGATCAAGCAGTACCTCGCCCAGTTCGACGTCTGGGACCGGTACGACCACGACGGCGACGGGGACTTCAACGAGGCCGACGGCTACATCGACCACTTCCAGGCGGTGCACGCCGGAGAGGGCGAGGAGGCCGGCGGCGGCGCACAGGGCGCGGACGCGATCTGGTCGCACCGCTGGGCCGCCTTCACCGACCTGGCCGGCTCGGCCGGGCCGGAGTTCAACAAGGCCGGCGGGGTGCAGATCGGTGACAGCGGGATCTGGATCCGTGACTACACCACGGAGCCGGAGAACGGTGGCCTCGGCGTCTTCGCCCACGAGTACGGCCACGACCTCGGCCTGCCCGACCTCTACGACACCCAGGGCGGCGACAACGGCGTCGGGTTCTGGAGCCTGATGGCCTCGGGTTCCTGGCTCAACGAGGGCAAGCAGGAGATCGGCACCAAGCCCGGTTACATGGACCCGTGGTCCAAGCTCTACCTGGGCTGGCTGAACTACTCGACCGTGGACTGGGACAGCGGCACCACGTACGCCACCCTCGGGGCGGCCGGCGACACCGACGGCCTCGCCCAGGCGACCGTGGTGAACCTGCCCGGCCAGGAGGTCACCATCCCGTACAACACTCCGTTCGCCGGCGAGCGCGAGTGGTGGGGCGGCACCGGTGACAACCTGAACAACACCCTGACCCGGACCCTCGACCTCAGCGGTGCCACCAGCGCCTCGGTCAACGCCAAGGCGTGGTACGAGATCGAGGAGAACTTCGACTACCTCTTCGCGGAGGTGTCGACGGACGGCGGGTCCACCTGGGCCAAGCTGACCAACCCGCTGATCGAGCCGGGCGAGAGCGGCATCGACGGTTCCACCAACGACGAGTGGGTCGACCTGAACTACGACCTCGCGGCGTACCTGGGCCAGAGCGTGCAGTTCCGCTACCGCTACCAGAGCGACAACGGCACCAACCTCGCCGGTGCGTTCCTGGACAACATCTCGCTGGTCAAGAACGGTACGCCGGTCTGGACCGACGGGGCGGAGACCGAGCAGCCGGAGTGGACCGCCCGCGGCTTCACCCGGTCGGTCGGCTCGGTCACCGAGCTGCGTCCGCGCTTCTACATCGCCGAATACCGGACCTACTACGGGTACGACAAGACCCTGGAGACCGGTCCGTACAACTTCGGCTGGCAGAACTCGAAGCCGGACTGGGTGGAGCGGTTCAAGAACCCGCAGGGTCTGCTCGTCTGGTACGTGAACTACGCGTACGAGGACAACGACACCATCGTGCACCCGGGCTTCGGCCTGAACCTGCCGGTCGACGTCCGGCCCGGCCCGATCACGGTGCCCGGGGTCGGCAACGTCACCAACCGGCGCAGCAGCTACGACGCCACGTTCAGCCGGTTCGCCAAGCCGGCGCAGACGTTCCACCTCAACGGGGTGGCGACCACGGTGCCGAAGTTGAACCCGGTGACGGTCTTCAACGACTCGGACCCGAACCGGTACTGGTCGGCGCAGAACCCGATGAACTCGGTCAAGGTCGCCGGCACCGGCACCAAGATCGAGCTGCTGTTGGAGAACCGCCTCATCAGTGACCTGGCGATCATCAAGATCACCAACTGATCGGCTGATCTGACGTACCACGGTCGGGGCCGGAAGCGCACGCAGCGCTTCCGGCCCCGCTCGCGTCCACGCCCGACGCGGTCAGCCTCAGCCGGCGGCCAGGTCCAACCAGCCGTACCGGTGCTCGCAGGGCGGCCCGGCCGCGATGCCGAACCGACGGTCGTCCAGGTCCAGCAGCACCGAGTAGACCGTCTCGGAGCGCTCGGCCGGCGGCATCCGCTCGTCGACGTGCCGGCAGATGGCGTGCGGAAAACTCGCGTGGTCCCGGAAGAGTGCCGCGAGGTCACCCTCGCCGACCTTGCCGACCGCCGCCTTCGGCGCCAGCAGCCGCCTGGCCCGGGCGGACCGGAACAGCGACGAGCCGCCGAGGTCCTTGATCGTGTCGTAGACCGGCAGCCCCGTCTCCAGGTGGTTGGCGTGCGTGAGGTACCCGTCCACCGGGTGCAGCCAGCCGGCGTCCCCGGGTACCAGCTCCAGGTCGATCAGCTCGCCGCCGGCCTCCGCCGCCTGCCCGAGCAGCAGGTTGATCGAGCTGTTCCGGTTGCCCCGGAAGGTGGCCTTCAACGCCTCGGTCAGGCTCTCCGCCTCCAGCGCCGCCCGCAGCAGCACGTGGTACGGCACCCCCGGCTCGGCCCCGGCCCCCGGCAGCCCGTCCCGGTCACAGCCGAGCATGTTCACGCAGACGCCGACGCCGGCCGAGTTCAGCCCGGTCTTGGCGACCATGCCCGCCTCGGTCAGGGTCAGCACGGTCAGCCCGCGCTCGTCCCGGGTGGCCAGCAGCAGCATCACGTCCCGCTGGTCCGGGTGCCAGTCCCAGTTCTGCCCGAGCAGCAGGTGACCGCTGCCGGTGTGGGTGCCGAGCACCCCGACGGCGGTACAGCCACCGGCATCGGCGTCCGGCGGCACGGCCGACCCGCCGTCCCGGTGCCGGCCGTAGATCAGCTCGGTACGCGCGTTCAGCGCGTAGATCCGCTCGACCGCGGCCCCGGCCCCCTCCGCCACCCCGTCCAGCAGCTCGGCGACCCGGGGATGGTGCCGGCGGGTCGCCTCCCGGAAGGCCCGGCCGGCGGCGGTCACCGCCGCGTCGTCCAACCCGCCCTCCTCGCGGAACCGGCGCAGGTAGAACTCCAGGTTGGCGGTGATCAGGTCACGGGCCGCGGCACCGTACCCGGCACCGCACTCGGCCGGGGTGCCCTGCACCCGGACCAGTGGCAGCGGCAGGTCGGAGTGGTCGAGTCGACGGGCGGAAGTCATGCCAGCACGCTAACCGGCCGGCCCGGTAGACGTCACCGCCGTTACCGATCCCGTAGTCACCGTTACTGATCCCGTAGTCAGGAGCCCCCGGCCCCGGCGCGGCCGGCCCGGGAAATTCCCGGACGATCCCCTGATCCGGAGGTTGCGGCGGATCCGTCCCGCCACGATGGCCCTAGGCTGTCGGCATGAGGGAGCGAACCGGCCAGGTCAGCGAGGAGCGGCACGGCGGAGGCGGCCGGCTGCGTCCCGACGCCCGGTACGCCGACCGGCGGAGTCGATCGGCAGCGGCGGCCCGGCCCGCCGGCACACCGGGGAGGGCCGGATGAGCGAGCGCGGCGCCGGCCGCAGGTCCGTCGTCGACGAGTCCTGCGTACTGGTGGAGGGGCCGTGGACGCACCGCTTCGTCGGGGCCAACGGCAGCCGGTTCCACGTCGTCGAGGCCGGCAGCGGGCCGCTGGTGCTCTTCCTGCACGGCTTCCCCGAGTTCTGGTGGGCCTGGCACGAGATGCTGCCGGCGGTCGCCGACGCCGGCTACCGGGCCGTCGCGGTCGACCTGCGCGGCTACGGCGCCAGCGACAAGCCGCCCCGGGGGTACGACGGCTACACCCTCGCCGCCGACGTGGCCGGCCTGATCCGGGCCCTCGGCGAACGCTCGGCGGTACTCGTCGGTGCCGGCGCCGGCGGCATGATCGCCTGGACCGCCGCCTCCTTCCATCCCAGCCTGGTCCGCCGGCTGGTGGTGCTCGCCGCACCGCACCCGCTGCGGCTGCGCGCCGGCATCTTCGCCGACCCGCGCGGCCAGTTCGCGGCGGCCACCCCGGCGCTGAAGTTCCAGATCCCCCGCTACGAGCACGTGCTGACCCGCGACGACGCGGCGCTGGTCGGCTATTTCCTGCAACGCTGGGGCGGGCCGCGCTGGGTCGAGAGCCCCGGCTTCGCCGACTACGCGGAGCGCTGCCGGCAGGCGATGCGGATCCCGCAGGCGGCGTTCTGCGCGATGGAGGGCTACCGGTGGGCGTTCCGGTCGGTACTCCGGCTGCACGGCTACCGGTTCGTCAAGCTGATGCAGAAGCCGCTGGTCACCCCGACCCTGCAACTGCACGGCGCGCTGGACCAGGCGTCGCTGCCGCGTACCGCCCAGGGCTCCAGCCGCTACGTCGTCGCCCCGTACGAGTGGCGGCTGCTCGACGACGTCGGCCACTTCCCGCACGTCGAGGCGACCGACCTGGTGCTCGGCGAGGTGCTGCGCTGGGCGAAGTCGTGACCGCCGTCCCGCCGCCCCGGGCAGCGGCCGGCTGGCGCGAGCGGGTCAGGCGCGGTTCTCGCGCAGGTCGGTGACCTCGGCCGCCGGTGCCCAGCCCTGGTAGACGCCGAAGTCGAACGCCTCCAGCCCCATCGCCTCGGCGACCGGCCAGCGGCCACCGGTGTATTCCACCCGCAGCCAGTTGTCGTGCTGGGCGAGCACGATGAACGGCTGGCCCTGCCACGAGCACCTGGTCCGGACGTAGACCAGCTCGCCGACCTCGGCCGCGGCCACCACCCGGACGTACCTCCCGGGACGGACCTCCTCGAAGCCGTCGCCCGGTTCCGCCTGGTAGAGGCGTACGTCGTCGCCGGCCGGGCTCGCTTCGTACTCCCGGCCGCGCCACTGGGCAACGTAACCGTCGCGCATCAGTCCTCCTCGGCCCGGCGCCAGACGGGTACGTCGCAGTCCAGCGTCGCCACCAGCCGCTCCGTGCCGTCCAGAGCGATCCGGTGCAACTGCGCGCCGTGCGGCAGCCGTACGCTGTCCACCTTGAACTCGGCCACCACGTCACTGCTCTCGCCCGGGGCGAACCCGTTGCCCCGGAACGGCGGCCGCTCGATCACCCAGCCCTCCATCGCCCGCATGGCGGCCTCGTTCTGCCCGCCGTACGGGATCCGGTAGAGGCTGGGCCGGTACGCCGGCCAGCGGAGTACGTAGATCTCCTCGGCGTCCCGGTCGAAGGGCGACCCCGGGTGGTTGAGGCCGAGCGCGGCGTAGAGCTTCGCCGGGGTACGCAGATGGGCGACCTCGGACGCCCGGTGCACGAAGCCCGACACCCGGTCGTAGCCCCGGTCGAGATAGTAGGAAAGCTGGCTGGGGGCGATGGTCTTCTGCATCATCGTCGGCCGACCCGGGTCCTCCGGAGCCGGCGCGTACGTCGACCGGGGCGCCTCCTCCTCGGCCGGAGCCTGCGGGGCCGGCTCGCCGGTGTCGTCGCCGAGCCCCACCTCGGCGGCCCAGTTCGCCAGCGCGACGATCTGCCCACCCGGCAGCTTCGCCCCGACCGGGGTGCCCGGGTTGACCGCGAACGAGTAGTTGTCGTCCGGCCACCGCCGGATCAACTGGGCGAACTTGACCTCGACCGTGTCGATGGTCTCCGGCAGGTGGTCACCGAGCCGCTCCGGCGAGGTGAACACCACGATGTAGCGCTCCCCGTCCAGCAGCTCCGTACGCCACTCGAAACCGTCGTCACCGGGTCGGCTGCCCGGGGCCGAGTTGAACGCCACCGGCAACAGCACCCTGGCGAGCAGCAGGGTGGAGAGGAAGGTGTCGGTACTGCCGTCACCGGCCGCGTCGAGCAGGCTCCGCTCGACCTCGTTGGCCGGGGTGAAATCCGACGGGAGCCGGCGGGCGGGGGCCGGATCGGCACCGGCCGGTGGCCCGGCGGCGACGGGGTCGGTCGTACCCGGGCCGGCGTCCGACTGCTGGCCGCCGGCCGCCCCGGCCGGAATCGGTACGGTCGACGCCGTTCCGCCCGGAATCGGTTGGGTCGGCGCCGCTCCGGCCGGAATCGGTTGGGTCGACGCCGCTGCGGCCGGAATCGGTGCGGTCGGGGCCGTTCCGGAGTCGAACTGCTCGGTGACCGGCGGGCCGCCGCCGAACCGCTCGGTGACCTGCGGACCGACGGGGAACCGCTCGGTGACCTGGGAACCGGCGGCGTACTGCTCGTTGACCGAGGTGCCGGCCGCGTATTGCGCGCGGGCCGACCGGCCGGCGGAGAACTGCTCGGCGACCCGGCCGGCCGAGAACTGTTCGGTGACCCGCCCGGCGGAGAACTGTTCGGTCACCGACGAACCGGTACCGAGGCGTTCACGGACCCCGGGACCGGCGGCGAACTGCTCGCGCGCCGATCGGCCGGCGGTGGCCTCTCCGGCGCCGGACGGGCCGGTGCCGAACTGTTCGCTGGCCGTCGGGGCGGCGGTGAAGTTCTCGGTGGGCAGCGAGCCCATCGTCAGCGAGTCGGTCGTGAACGAGCGGCCGTCGAACGACTGGCTGAGGCCGGTGCCGGTGCCGGTGCCGGTCCGGATCGGCTCGGTCGGACCGGCTTCGACGCTTTCGGCGCTTTCGGCGCCGATGGGTTCCGGATCGGCGCCGGACCAGCCAGCGGAAACCGGATCGGCGGCGGGCCGGAACGTGGCCGCCGCCTCGTGGGTCACCGTCGAGCCGTCAGCCGTCGTACCGGACCACGGCTCGGCGGCCTCGGAGGGTGACTCGCCGGCCGGGCGCCTAGATACCGGGGTGAAGAGCGACGGCTCGGCGCGGCCGGGTGGTGGCGGCGTCCAGGGCTCCGGCGCCGGTGTCTCCGACGGCGGTGTCCGCTGGGCAACCGGCACGCCGGGCCGCTCCTGCGGGGTCTCGACCGGTTCGTCGGGCCGGTCGAACTGCTGGCCGCCGGGCCCGTGCCAGGCCGGCGGCGGAGCAGCCGGCGCACCGCTCGACGGCGGCGCGGAGACCGACGACGGCGGCGCGGAGACCGACGACGACGGAGCAGCCGGTGTTTCCGGGCCGGAACTTCCGTTCGCCGTGTTCGACGTCGCCGCGTTCGACGAGGTGGGTCGGGCCGGTCCCGCCGGTGTCATCCAGCCCGCCGAGGTGTCCTCGGAGATCTGGCTGCCGAACTCTCCACCCAGCCCGCTACGGGCCGGCGTCGGGGCGATCACCGGCACCGTGGCCGGGGTGCCGCTCGGCGGGACCGGTGCCGGCGCCGGAGACGACGGAAACGCCGTCGGCTCACCCGACGACGGGGGCGTCGTGGCCGGTTCCCCGGTCGGCGGCATCATCGGGGCGGCTGCACCCGCCGTCTCGCCGGGCCGGGACTGCTCGATCGGCTCCCGCACCGGCTCCACCGGCCAGGACGACTCCACTGGTCCGGACGTCTCGGCCGGCTCACGGAACGTATCGATCGACTCACGGAACGACTCGGCCGGCTCATGGAACCGCTCGGTCGGTTCCTGCGACGACTCGGCCGGCTCCCGCACCGGCTCGGCCGGCCGGAACGGATGCCCCGAGGACCCCGTCTCCGCCGGCTCACGGAACGACTCCGCCGGCGCAGGGAACGACGACTCCACGGGCTCACGGAACGACTCGGCCGGCTCGCGGAACGGCTCCGCCGGCTCGCGGAACGACTCGACCGGTTCGGGAAACGCCCCGGCCTGCTCGCGGAACGCCCCGGGTGACCGGGACGGCAGCCCCGGCGAGTCCGCGTCCATCGGCCGGAAGAACTCGGCCGGCTCCCGAGGCGCGCCGGGCGAACGCCGCGGCAAACCATCGGACTCAGCCGGTCGGAACGGCAACCCGTCCGGCTCGATCGGCCGGGACGACTCGGGCTCGGGCTCGGCCCTGTAGGGCGGCCCCTCCGGCGGGCGACGCGGCACGGCCGCCGTGGCCCGGGCCCGGGCGGCCCGCTCGACCTGCTCCAGCCGGGCCCGGGCGCCCATGCTGCGGCCGGGGAGTCGCACGTCGCCCCGGGACAGCTGGGAGACGAACCAGGCGGGCAGGTAACCCTCGATCGGCAGGCCCGGATTGACCGCGAGCCACCACTCCGGGTTGGGCCATCCGGCAGCCAGCTCCGGATAGGCTGCCCGCCGGGTCGATCCGGCGTTCTCGGCAAGACACGCGCGCAGGGCGGCGGTGGAGGTGAATGCGAGTACGTGTGTCCGGCCGCCGGTGGTCCAGGTGCCCCAGCCCATCGGCGCACGACCGGCGAGCGCCTCGGCGGAGACCGGCAGCAGCAGATCGGTACGGGCGAGAATGCGGAAATAGAGTTCCTGGTCGCCCGCGCGCAGTGCGTCCCGCATCGCGGCCTCGGTCTCGGTGGCCGGCTCCCATTCGGTCACGGCCACCTCCCTCTCGCCGAACAGGCCACAAGCATCGCGTACAACCTACAAGGTGGGGACCGGATCACAATGCTTGGCTGGCGGTGGATGCCGTCGCCGACGATCCCCCGCTAGCATCCGGTGGGCGGGTCGAGCGTTGCCGATCCGGCCCGATGGCGGACCGAACCAATTTCGGAGGCGACCGATGCCTGGCCGGACAATACGACTCACGCTGATCGGTGCCGTCACCGCGCTGGCGGTGCCGCCGATCGCGGCCGGTCCGGTCACGGCGGCGCCGCTCGCCCCGCCGGTCGCCCAGCGGGTCCTGCCCGGCTGTGACAACAACAACCCACCCGCCCAGCCCATCACCACCATGCCGTGGGCGCAACAGCGGTACGCCCCCGAGCGGCTCGCACCGCTGGCCACCGGAGCCGGCGTGACGGTCGCCGTGATCGACTCCGGCGTCGACAAGACGCATCCGCAGATGAAGGGACGGGTGCTGCCCGGGCGGGACTACCTCGACCCCGGCCTGGACGGGACGCGGGACTGCGTCCGGCACGGCACCGGCGCGGCCAGCATCATCGCCGCCACTCCTCGGGAGGGAGTCCCGTTCCGGGGCCTGGCGCCACAGGCCAAGATCCTTCCGGTACGGGTCTCCGAGAAGAAGGTCATCGAGGGTAAGGAATCGGGCGAAAGCGTCACCGTCGAGAAATTCGCCGAGTCGATCCGCTGGGCGGTCGACAACGGGGCGAGGGTGATCAACCTCTCGATCGTCTACTACCAGGACAACCCAGTCCTCAAGCGGGCGGTGGAGTACGCCCTGGAGAAGGACGTCGTACTCGTCGCCGCCGCCGGCAACCTGTACACCGACAAGAACCCGAGGCCGTACCCGACGTCGTACGACGGGGTGATCGGGGTCGGCTCGGTCGGCGAGGACGGGGTGGTCTCCCCGTTCTCGCAGCGCGGCGACTACGTCGACCTGGTCGCCCCCGGCGGCAACGTGGTGATCGCGGCACCGGAGCGTGGGCACCTGCTCGACAACGGCACCAGTTTCGCCACCCCGTTCGTGACCGCCACCGTGGCGCTGATCCGGCAGTACTGGCCCGAACTGAACGCGCGGCAGGTGACGCAGCGGCTGCTCGCCGCCACCGATCCGGTGCCGGGCTCCGACCGGGACGCCTACGGGGCCGGGCTGCTCAACCCGTACCGGGCGGTCACCGACACGGCGGCACCGGCCCGGCGTCAGGAGGCCGGTGGGTTGCCACCGCACCGGATCGACCCGGTGGAGGTGGCCCGGGCGGAACGGCGCTCGGAGAGCCAGGAGCGGGCGCTCTGGGTCGCCGGCCTCGCCGGCACCGTCGCGCTGGTGGCGCTGCTGCTCGCCGTCGTGCTGCCCCGGGGAGCGCGTCGCCGCTGGCGTCCCGCCGCCGCGTCGTCCCAGCAGCCCTCCCGGCCCGCGCCCTGACCCTCGCCGCCGCCGGCAGGACGGGCCGCCGTCGCGGTGGCCGGCGCCGGCAGCATGCCGCCGCACCCGAAGTCGCTACCCGCAGGCAGCCCGGCGGCGGTACGGCGGGCAAGCAGATGCCCCGGGTGCGGCGCGGATCGCGGCAGCCCGGGGCAGTCTGGGTGGTACGGAAGGCCTACTGGAACAGGCCGGTGTTCTTCTTCTCGGTGCTGAGGTAGTCCGCAGCGGACTCGTCCAGCGCCATCTTGATGTCGCGCAGCATGTTGGACATCTCCTGCGCACCCTGACGCCACTTGGTCTGGCGCTGGAAGTACGCCTGCTGCGCCTCGCCCTCCCAGGTGTTGACCAGCGGCGCGGCGTCCGACTCGAGCTGGTCCAGCTGCGAGTCGAGCGTGTTCAGCGCCTTCTGGATGTCCGCGCTGGCCTGCTGCAACGCGGCAAAATTGACGACAAGAAGGCCGTCACTCATCGGATCTTCCCTCCCCGGTCAAATCAGAGCGGCAGCGTCATGCCGCCGGCGTTGGTGGCGTTCATCCGGCTCGACGCCTCGGTGTCGGACGCGTCGTACTGCTGGCCGGAGGTACGGATCGCAGTCGCGGTCTCGCGCAGCGCGCGGTGGATCTGCTCCTGGTTCTGCGACCACTGCTGCTTGACCTGCTCGAACGAGCGGCCACCAGCACCACGCCACGCGCTCTGCAACACCTCGAGCTCGCCCATCAGGCTGCTGAGCATGCTCTGCAGCGACTGGTCGACCGACTCGAACTTCGTGGCGGTCTGTTCCATCACCGCGGCTTCTGCCTGCGTCTGGGACACCCCCGAAGTCACCCCGCTCCCTTAACTCGTCGTCAACCCGGGACGCCCACTGTGGACTCCCGGGCTCGTGTCCGCCACCCCTGCGGGTCACGGCACAACTTGGCAATTACTTCCGTAGCCGACGGTAGCGGGCCGGGGCAAGGCTTGGATACCCCTTCTGGGCACCCTGTGGACAAACCCGTACCGCAATGAACCGGACCGACGGCTACCGACGGTCACCTATATTCTCTCCCACCAGCGCACTTCTCCGCTCGCCCTATTGCGCGCCGGCCCGGTCGCGGGCCTTCGCCGGATCCAGCGCCGGCCCGTCCGGAATGAGCGTGACCAGGGTGCTCGGCATCCGTGCCCGCTTGGCGGCGCCGTAGCCGAGGTTGCCCAGCACCTCGCCACTGGTCACCGGATGCCGCCGACCCTGGTCGGTGACGACGGATATCGCCCCGCCGGTGGCACCCGGCGAAGCGGTCGCCTCGACCACCACCCCGCGGCCCGGCTCCAGCACCACCTGGTCGGCGAGCGCACCGCCGCGTGCCGACTGCGCCGAGGTGGCGGGCGGATCGGGGATCGCGGACATGTCCGCGCCGACCCGGATGCCCTGCACCCCACGGTCGTCGGGGACGTCGCCGCAGATCACACCCCCCTCCGCCGGCGCGATCTTCGGCGTGGTCGCCGGTGCCGCCGCGTCGTTCCCGGGCACCAGGTCGCCCTTCTTCGGCATCGCGCCGTACTCGCCCTGGGAGAGCTTGGTCTCCTCGCCCTGCTTCACGACGTCCCTGGTCAGCAGGATGTTGGCCTGCACCTCGGTGATGTTGTAGAGGCCGTCGCGCTTGGCCACCGCGTACTGGCCGCCGCCGCCCTGCCGCTCGACGAGGAAGACCTCGCCGATTTTCGCGCCCTGCACCGCCTCGGACGGCTCGCCCGCGTCGGGAATCCGGATCTCGTCCAGGTCCGCCCCGGCGGGCAGCGCGTTGAGCAGGGCCGGCGCCACCGGTACCCGCCGCTGGCTGCCCCAGGTCAACGCGCTGATGATCAGGTCAGGATTCTGGATCAGGTGCCGGCGGTTGTGCCAGATCAGGAAGAGCTGGCCGTTGGGGTGCTCCGCCAGCAGGCCCTCGTCGCCCAGCTCCCGACCGCCGGGCGCCGCCTTGCCGATCAGCAGTGTCGACTGTGGCTGCCCGCCGCCGCCACCGGTACGCGGCTCGGAGCAGACCGTCCAGCCGCCGGAGAGCAGCCGGTTGCTCGGCGGCAGCGACTCCGGCAGGTCCCGGATGCCCAACGTCACGCCGCGCGGCTGCCCCTCCAGCGACTTGCGCGACACCGACACCGTCTTCGGGGCGGGCTGGCCGACGATGAGCAGCGCCGAGGCGTAGTTGAGCACCGGGTGCAGGGTCTGGGTGTCACTGATGTAGACGTACTGCGCGCCGGACTCCTTCTCGACGATCACCACCGCCGAGTCCTTCCACTTCGTCGCGCCACCGCCGACGAAGACGCCATAGACCACCGAGCCGCCGATCCCGATCAGTGCGATCAGCACGCTGGCCAGGGTGGCACCGGCCGCCCGCCGGAACGGCGACTGCGCGGGATCGGTCTCCCGCATCACCAGCGCGCCCACCACTCGCTGAACCATGAACTGGTAGGAATGCAACTGGTCCTGCCGCGACGGCATGCGGGCCCCCTCTCCGGTTGGTCCGGCCCATACGATAGGCCCCTGAGCGAATTGCGGGGGGCGGGCCCACGGCCGACGCCCATCCAGGGGAGGCTATCGCGGTGACGCTAACTGCGGCAGACAACCGGACCCGGCCCACCGGCACCCCGGGCAGCCGGATCGACCGGTCGCCACCGGCGCCACTGCCGGCATCGTCCACTCCGTCCCGGTCCGGCCTGTTCGGCGTACGGGCCGGGCAGATCGTGGCCCTCCAGGTGGCGCTGGCCCTCGTGCTGGCCGCCGCCAGCCAGGGCCCACTGCTGCTCGCCGGTGCCGCGCTGCTCGCCGTCGCCCTGGTGCTGCTGACCTGGCTCCGGCTGCGCCGGCGCTGGCTGTTCGAGTGGATCGCGATCGGGCTGCGCTACTCCTCCCGGCAGCGGACGCTGCCGCAGGCCGCGCCGCCGGAGGCCCTGCTGGACCTGGTCAACCCCGGCGCGGTGGTGCTGCCGGTCGACCTCGCCGGTGACGCCGCCTGCATGGTCAGCGACGCCTACGGCCTCACCGCCGTCCTCGAACTCGGTGACCAGGTCGGCATGCTCGCCGACAGCCCGCAGTCGCTGCTCTCCCCGGCCGGCCTGCTGCCGGCGGCCAGCGCGGAGACTCCGCCGATGCGGGTGCAACTGGTGCTCACCGGTGCTCCGGCGCCGACGCTGAGCGCCGGCAGCGGCACCCCGGCGACGTCGTACCGGCAGCTCACCGAGGGGCGGCTGCTCGGGCACGAGCGGGCGCTGCTCGCCGTCCGGGTGCTGCGCGCCGACGGCTGGTCCGACGAGGACCTGCGCCGAGCGCTCTCCAGCGCCGTACGCAAGGTGCGCCGCCGGCTCGCCCCGGTGCCGACCCGGGTGCTCGGCGAACGCGCCGCGCTCGGCGTACTCGCGGAGACGGTGCACCACGACGGCGCGCAACCGGCCCGGGAGAACTGGCAGGGCGTCAGCCTCGGCGGCCTGGTGCAGACGACCTTCCGGCTGCGCCGCTGGCCGGACCTGCGGACCGAGGCGGGCCGCCGCTTCGTGCCCCGGCTGCTGGCGCTGCCGGCGACCGCGACCACGGTCTCGGTGAGCGCCGGGCCGTGGGCGGGCGGCGGCACCGACAACATCCGGGTGGACGTCACGGTACGGCTGGCCGCCGACAGCGCCCAGACGCTCGGTACCGCCGTCCAGGCGCTGCGCCGGCTGCTCTCCGCCGAGCACGCGGTGGCCCGGCGGCTGGACGGCGAGCAGCTCGACGGCGTCGCCGCCACCCTGCCGCTGGGGGTGCTCGGCGCCGGCCCGACCGCCCCGGCGCCGGCCACCACCCTGCCGTCCTCCTCTGTGGACTCGCTCGACCTGCCGATCGGCCTGGCCGGGTTGATGCTCGGCGCGAACCGGCACGGCGCGGCGGTGGTCGCCCGGCTGTTCCGGGCCGAGACCACCCGGGTGGTGCTGATCGGTGGCGTACGCGCCGCGCAGCTCATCGCGCTGCGGGCGATGGCGCTCGGCGCCCGGATCGTGGTGCAGACGGCCCGGCCGCGCGCCTGGGAGCCGTTCGTCCGGGGGGCCAGTGGGCCCGGCTCGCCGATCGCGATGATCCCGCCGGGGCGGCCGGTGGGTGGCCCGCCCGGCACCCAACTGCACCCGCTGCTGGTGGTCGTCGACGTCGGCCCGGTGGCCGCCGACTCGCAGCCGGGGCCGGGCTGGCAGACCAGCCTGGTCGTACGCGACGAACTCGCCCCGGTCGACGTCGACGCCGTCTCCCGCGCCGACCTGGTGGTGTTGCAGCCGCTGCGTCCACACGAGGCGCAGTTGGCCGGTCTGGCGCTCGGGCTGGGCGACTCGGCGGACTGGCTGACCCGGATCCGGGCCGACATGGTCGGGGTGATCAACCGTCGGGTACTGCGCTGGGCGCTGCTCTCGGCGACCCCGATCGAGGCGCAACTGATCGGCCCGCCGGCCCGGTAGCCGGGCACCGCCGGCCCGGTAGCCGGGCGGCGGCCGGGCCGGACCTGGGCGGATTCGGGATCACGTGGCACCATCTGCGGGCATGGGTTTCCTGAAAGGGCTTCTCGTCCGGCTCGCCGGCACCGCCCTGGCCTTCTGGCTCGCCACGCTGATCATTCCGGGGATCACCCTGGACACCGACTCGGTCGGCGAGGCGGTGAGCACGCTGGTCCTGGTCGCGATCATCTTCGGTGTGGTCAACGGTGTTCTCCAGCCGATCATCAAGACGCTCGGCTGCGGGCTCTACCTGCTCACCCTCGGCCTCATCGCGCTGGTGGTGAACGCGCTGCTCTTCATGCTCACCAGCGCCATCGCCGGTGCGCTCGGCCTGCCGTTCGAGGTCGACGGCTTCTGGCCGGCGGCGGTGCTCGGCGCGCTCTTCGTGAGCGTGGTCACCTGGCTGCTCGGCCTGCTGATGGACCGCGACTGAACCGTCCGCCCCGCCCCGCCCGGACCGACACCGCCCGGGCCGGCGCCGACCACTGATCGGGAATTGGTTCGGGGCGACCGGGCCGGGCGGGGATAGCGTCGCAGGGTGCTGACCGCGACAGGAGACGACGACGGGTACGAGTTCTGCGCCGAGACCGGGGCCGCGGCGGGCCACGGGACGGTACCGGATCCGGTGAAACCGCTCACTGGAAAGGACTCTTCTCCGACTTCGCCCCTTACGGTGGAGCGATGAACCAGGTACGGCGTGGATACCTCTACGGGCTCGGCGCCTACACCATGTGGGGTTTCTTCCCGCTCTACATCCGGCTGCTGGAGCCGGCCGGGCCGGTCGAGATCCTGGCCCACCGGGTGGTCTGGTCGGTGGTCTTCGTCGCACTGCTGCTCGCGGTGGCCCGCAACTGGGGCTTCCTGCGCGATCTGCGGCACCGCCCCGGCAAGCTCGCCGGGATCGGGCTCGCCGCCGCGCTGATCGCGGTCAACTGGGGCGCCTACATCTACGGCGTCAACTCGGAACGGGTCGTCGAGACCGCCCTCGGGTACTTCATCAACCCGCTGGTCGTCGTCCTGCTCGGCGTCGCCGTGCTGCGCGAGCGGCTGCGGGTCGCCCAGTGGGTGGCGCTCGGCATCGGCGGCCTCGCGGTGGCGGTACTGACCGTCGACTACGGCCGGCTGCCCTACCTGGCGCTCACCCTGGCGGCGAGCTTCGGCAGCTACAGCCTGGTGAAGAAGCGGCTCGGGCTCCCCGCCGCCGAGGGGATGTTCATCGAGTCGGCGGCGCTCACCCTGCCGGCGCTCGGCTATCTGGGCTGGCTCACCTGGCACTCCGAGTCCAGCTTCGGCCAGGTCTCCGCCGGGCACACCGCCCTGCTGATGCTGGCCGGTGCGGCCACCGCCATCCCGCTGCTGATGTTCGCGGGTGCGGCGAACCGGCTCTCGCTGACCGCGCTCGGCATGTTGCAGTACCTGGCGCCGATCCTCCAGCTCGGCTTCGGCGTACTCGTCTTCCACGAGCCGATGCCACCGGCCCGGCTGGCCGGCTTCGCGCTGGTCTGGCTGGCCCTGGTGGTCTTCACGGCGGACGCGATCCGGAACGTCCGGCGGTCCCGTACCGCGCTGCTCGCCGCCACCCCGGAGCCGGCGGCGGCGACCGCGGCCCGCTGACCGCGTCGCGCGACCCGGCCGCCCGTCAGGCCGCCGGGTCGCGGGACGCCGCCGTGGCCGGTTCGGCGGGCCGACCCGCCGCCACCGACTCGTACAGCTCCTCGAGCAGCCGGGTCTGCCGGTGCAGGTCGAAGTGCTCGGTCACGTGCTGCCGGGCCCGCGCGCCGAGTCGGGTCCGCAGGTCGTCGTCGGCGAGGAGCTGCCGGATGTTGCCGGCCAGGGCCGCCCGGTCCCCCTCCGGGCCGAGCAGACCCGTCTCGCCGGGCAGCACCGCCTCCGGGATCCCGCTGTGGTAGGTCGAGACCGTGGGCAGCCCCAGGCTCGCCGCCTCCAGGATCGTCGTCGGCAGCCCCTCGGCGTCCCCGTCGGGGGCGGTCCGGGACGGCGAGACGAAGACCTTCGACTCCGCCAGGTGACGGGCGACCGCGGCCGGCTCCTGCGCGCCCAGGAACGTCGCGTCCAGGCCGAGGGCGGCGGCCCGCTCCCGGACCGGCCACTCCAGCGGCCCGGAGCCGATCAGCAGCACCCGGGGCCGCCGGTCAGCCAGGGTGCCGAGCGCCTCGACGAGGTCGTCGACGCCCTTCTTCTCGACGAACCGGCCGACGAAGACCACGTCCCAGCGCTTCGGCACGTCCGGCACCTCGGCCGGGATCGGTACCCCGGTGTGGTGCACCCGGACCTTCGCCGGGTCCGCGCCGGCCGCGATCGCCCTCTCCCGGATGAACCCGCTGACGGCCAGGATCAGCGCGGCCCGGTCGAACGCCTGGCGCAGGTTGCGCCGGTACCGGATGCCGCGCAGGCCGGGCGCGTGCGGCTGCCGCGTCACGTCGTAGCCGTGCACGGTCACCACCAGCGGTACCCCGAGCTGCCCGGCCGTCCGGCTGATCAGCCAACCGTCGTTGCCGAAGTGCGCGTGCACCAGCGCCGGACGCAGCTCGGCCAGGAGCCGCCGCAGCCGTGGCGACTCGCCGGTCAGCCGGAGCCGGAGGAAGGCCCGCCGGTCCCGTCCGCCGCCGGGATAGGCGATCACGTCGGTCTCGGCGGCCAGCGGCGAGCCGACCCGGGTGGCGCCGAGGAACCTCGGCTGCCAGCGGGGCAGCGCGAGGCCCTGGTTGCGGATGAACGTCTCGGAGCCGGCGAGCAGCCCACTGCGCCAGATCACCACGGTGGGCGCCCCGCCGGTCGTGGCGGGCGGAAACGGGGTGCTCACGCGCCGATCTCGCTGGGCCGGCCGGAGTCGCCGGAGACCCGCCGGACCGGGCCGACCGGCCGCCGGGCGTCCGGGCTGGCGGCCGGAGCGGGTCGGGTCGCGGCGGCCGTGCGGCCGGTGCGGGGCCTGCGCAGGATCCGGTCCCGGAGGGTACGCCGAAGTTGCGGCGGGATCAGCCAGATCTGCCCGAACGCCAGGTAGTCGTAGACCCCCGGCTGCCCGTGCCGGCGTGCCTCGGCCAGCAGGGTACGGAACGCCGTCGCGCTCCGGGTCGGTGCCGCCATCGAGCTGATCACGCTCATCGTCAGCGCAGCGTACGCCCGGCGGGTGAGCAGCGGCCGGATCCGCTGGAGCCACTCGAACTGCTCCGCCCAGTCGGTGTCGAAGGTGATCCGGGGCCGGTCCTCGTCCTGGTGCCAGATCACCAGCGGTTCGGCGGCGTAGACGAGGTCGACGTCGGCGTGGCTCAACGCCCGGAACGTCCAGTCGAGTTCCTGGAGGCGGCGCAGCCCGACGGTGAACGGCACCCGGCGCAGCAGCTCGGTCGGGGCCAGGATGGTCGAGGTCTGGATGAAGCCGTCGCCGTGGAACAGCCCGCGCCGGACGGTGAGGTACTCGGTCAGCGGCTCGCCGATCGCCGGCAGCCGGCGCGGCATCACGAACTCGGCCCGGGGCGTCCGGTTGCGCAGCCGGCAGGCGACGATCGGCATCGCCACCCGGGCGCTCTCGGCCAGGTCCAACTGCACGGCGAGCTTGCTCGGCAGCCACTCGTCGTCGTCGTCGAGCAGCGCCGTCCAGCGGGCCCGCGCCGCGCCGACGCCGACGTTGCGGGCGTTCGGCGCCCCACCCGGGGACGGCAGTGCCAGCACCCGGAGCCGGTCGTCGCCGAATGCCGCCAGGGCCCGCCGGGTCTCCTCGTCCGGGCCGTCGACCACGACGACGACCTCGAGATCGGTCACGGTCTGCGCCAGTACGCTGCGGACCGCGCGGGTCACCAGGTCCGGCCGGCCTCGGGTGGGGATCACGACGCTGACGTCAGGTGTGGAGGACATGAAGACCCGCTAACTCGTCGGGGGATCTCTGTCGGGCAATACCGGACGTGAACGTTATTGGCCGTACCCGGTGCGCGGGTTAATTCAAGGCGGAGAATGCGCGTACATTGGTCGGGCGGTACCCGACCGAACGGTGTCGGGCCGCCAGGCAGGGCTTTGGCGAATTGGGTGAACGCCGGATGAACAACGGCGGTGGAGTGCCGGGGTGGGGCGGTGACGTACACTCGCCGGCAATTCTGTCGAGGCCCGGGAAATCGAATTGGTGAATTCGGGGAATCGGACAGGTGAACCCGCGGAAAATGGAGGGCAACGCCCGATGAGCGCGCCGGACGTCAGCGTGGTGGTGCCGGTCTACAACACCATGCCCTATCTGACCCGGTGCCTGGACTCACTGGTCCGGCAGACCATCGGGCTGTCCCGGATGCAGGTCGTCGCGGTCGACGACGGCTCGACCGACCGCAGCGGCGCCGAGCTGGACCGGTACGCCGCGCGCTATCCCGGCACCTTCACCGTGATCCACCAGCCGAACTCGGGCGGCCCGGCCGGCCCGTGCAACCGGGGTCTGGACGCCGCCACCGGCCGGTACGTCTTCTTCGTCGGCGCCGACGACCACCTCGGGCCCGAGGCGCTGGAGCGGCTGGTCACCGCCGCCGACGCGTGGGAGTCGGACGTGCTGCTCGGCAAGGTGGTCGGGGTCAACAGCCGGCACATCTACCAGGACATCTTCGCCCGCAACGCGGTCGACGTGGACCTCTTCGACTCGCCGCTGCCGCGCTCGCTGGCCAACACCAAGCTGTTCCGCAGGGAGCTGCTCGACCGGCACGGCATCCGCTACCGCGAGGAGTTGCGGATCGCCAGCGACCTGCCGTTCACCCTGGAGGCGTGCTATCGGGCCCGGCGCATCTCGGTGCTGGCCGACTACGAGTTCTACTACGCCGTACGCCGGTTCAGCGCCACCAACATCACCTATCTGAGCCGGCACCTGGAGCGGCTGCGTACCGTCGAGGCGAACCTGGCGTTCGTGGCCGACCTGATCGAGCCGGGCAGGCGGCGGGACGCGGTCATGGTGCACCGGTTCGACCACGAGGTCGCCAAGCTGGTCGAGGACGATCTGCTCCGACTCGACCGGGCCAGCCAGCAGGCGGTGCACGACGGCGTCGGGCGGCTGGTGGCGGAGCACCTGACCGGGGAGATCGCCGACCGGTTGGGGGCGGAGACCCGGATCCGGTTGGCGCTGACCCGGGACGGCAGCCTCGACGACCTGCTCGCGGTGATCCGGCAGGACGCCGAGGTCGGGGTGCCGGCGACGGTGGTCGAGGGCGCCCGGCGCTACGCGGCGTACCCCGGGTTCCGGGATCCGGCGCGCGGCCTGCCGGACTCCTGTTTCGACGTGACGGCGGTGCCGGAGTGGCCGGCGAAGCTCGACGTCACCGGTTTCGGCTGGGAGCACGACGAGCGGGGCGAGCGGGTGTTGACGATCACGGCATACTCGCCGCTGCCGGACCTGGCGGCGCACGGTGCCGACCCCCTGTCGGTGAGCGCCGACGAGGTCCCGGCCGAGACCGTGCTGCTCGCCAGCGGCGCGGCGGGCAGCACGGTACGGATCAGGTTCCGCGCCGCCGACCTGCTCGCCGGCACCGGTGCGACCGGCCGGCGCCGGATCGTCTCGGCCCAGGTCGGCCGCTTCGACCCCGGCCGCGCGCCGGGCGCGAACAACGCGGCGGGTGCGGGTGGCGCGGCGGCGTTGCGGGCGCCGAGGCTGGACCGGGCGGTGCCGCTGGTACGCCGCCGCGGTGCCGGGCTCTGCCTGCTCACCCCGGTCCGGGACGAGTCCGGCCGCCTGATGATCTCGGTCGTGCCGGTCACGCCCGGCCGGGTCACCGCCCGGTTGCGCCAGAAGCTCCGCCGCCGCTGACCGTCCCGGGCCGGCGTCCACCCGCCGCCCACCGGCGACCGCCGTCGGAGGCAGGAAGGCCGCCGCCGTCGGAGGCGGGGAGGTCGTCGCCGTCGGAGGCGGGAGGCCGTCGCCGTCGGAGGCGGGGAGGTCGTCGCCGTCGGAGGCGGGGAGGTCGCCGTCGGAGGCGGGGAGGCCGTCGAGCAGGTATCCCAGGCCGCGCCGGAAGGTGTCGTCCTCGTCCCGGTCGTCCAGGTGCCCGGTCTCGACCAGGGTGGGATAGTGCTCCCGCTGGGCGGCTAGGTGCGCCCGGGCGGCCTGCCGCGACTCCGGGTCGTCGAGACGCTGCCACGAGGAGAGCGTGACGGCGGCCCCGATGACGTAGTTGGCCAGCGCGTGCGTGCCGGCGCTCAGGTCCGGCTCCACCAGCCCGGCCCGGCGCAGCGCGGACTGGAGGAACTCCGTCCGGGTCAGGACGTTCGGCCCGAGCAGCGGCCGGCCGACCAGCGCCGCCGACCAGGGGTGCCGGAGCATCGCCGCCCGCCAGCCGAGCAGCAGCGTCTCGACGTCGGCCCGCCAGTCGTCGGTCGGCGACGGTTCGGGGAGGGTGACCTCGCCGAAGATCTGGTCCAGGGCCAGGTCGAGTACGTCGTCCTTGTTGGTGACGTGCCAGTAGAGCGTGGTCGAGCCGGCGCCCAACCGCTCGGCCAGCCGGCGCATGGTGAGCCCGCCGACGCCCTCCCGGTCGAGCAGTTCGATCGCCGCGCCGACGATCCGGTCCCGGTGCAGCGGCGGCCCGCTGCGGCCCGGGGAACGCGGAGGTCGCAACCACACACCCGTCATGCGACGGAGTCTAGTCCGGCGTTCCGGCTCTAGAACATTGTTCTAGACTCTAGAACGTTGGTCTAGAGGCCCGGCCGGGAGGTTCCCGTGGCACATGTCGAGATCCGACACCTGAGTTACCGGCTGCCGGACGGGCGCCCGCTCCTCGACGACGTGTCGTTCCGGGTCGCCGACGGGGTCACCGCCGCCCTCGTCGGGCCGAACGGCGCCGGCAAGACCACCCTGCTCCGACTGGTCGCCGGCGACCTGACCCCGACCGGCGGCGAGATCGTCACCTCCGGCGGGCTCGGCGTGATGCGCCAGTTCATCGGCATCATCCGCGACCACCGCAGCGTCGCCGACCTACTGCTGTCGGTGGCACCCGAGCGGGTCCGGCGGGCCGCCGCCGCGCTCACCGGGGCCGAGCGCACGCTGCGGGAACGCGACGACGAGCCGGCCCAGCTCCGCTACGCGCACGCCGTCACCGAGTACGTCGAGGCCGGCGGCTACGACCTCGAAGTCGTCTGGGAGGCGGTGACGACGGAGGCGCTCGGGCTGCCGTACGAGCGGGCCGCCGGGCGGGACGTGAACACCCTCTCCGGCGGTGAACAGAAACGACTCGTCCTGGAGGCCCTGCTGCGCGGCCCCGACCGGCTGCTGCTGCTCGACGAGCCCGACAACTACCTCGACGTACCCGGCAAGCAGTGGCTGGAGCGGCAACTCCGGGCCAGCACCAAGACCGTGCTGCTGGTCTCGCACGACCGGCAACTGCTGGTCGAGGCGGCCGACCGGATCGTCACCGTCGAGGACCGGCAGGTCTGGGTGCACGGCGGGGGTTTCGCCAGCTATCCGACGGCTCGGCGGGACCGGATCGACCGACTCGACGAGCGTCGCCGACACTGGGAGTCCGAGCACGCCCGGCTCCGGCACCTGGTGCACCTCGCCCGGCAGGGCGCGGCCCGCAACGACGCGCTCGCCTCGGCGTACCGGGCCGCACGGAGTCGACTGGCCCGGTTCGAGTCCGCCGGTCCGCCGACCCGGCCGCCGAAGGAGCAGAACGTGCGGATCCGGCTGCGCGGCGGACGTACCGGCAAACAGGCCCTCGTCTGCCAGCAACTCGAACTGACCGGCCTGATGCGCCCCTTCGACCTGGAGATCTGGTACGGCGAACGCGTCGCCGTACTCGGCTCCAACGGCTCCGGCAAGTCCCAGTTCCTTCGGCTGCTGGCCGGGGCCGATCAGGTGCCGCACCGGGGTACCGTCCGGCTCGGTGCCCGGGTCGTACCCGGGCTCTTCGCCCAGACCCACGCCCGCCCCGACCTCTACGACCGCACCCCCGCCGAGATCCTGATGACCGGGCACGCCCTGCTCCGCAACGACGCGATGGCGGCCCTGGCCCGCTACGAGATCGCGCCCGCCTGGGACCAGCCGTTCCAGAGCCTCTCCGGCGGCGAGCAGGCCCGGTTGCAGATCCTGCTGCTCGAACTGGCCGGGGCGACCCTGCTGCTCCTCGACGAGCCGACCGACAACCTCGACCTGGCCAGCGCCGACGCGCTGCAACGCGGCCTGGAGGGCTTCGCCGGTACGGTCCTCACCGTCACCCACGACCGCTGGTTCGCCGCGCACACCGACCGCTGTCTGCTCTTCGGCTCGGACGGCCGAGTGGTGGAAACCGACGAGCCGGTCTGGACCGAGGGCCGGGTCGACCGCCCCCGCTGAGGGGAGGAACGACCAAGATTCTTGTTGGGCTGTGGTCTGCTGCCAACCACAGCTCAACAAGAATCTTGCGGTCACCCGGGGGCGGCCCGGGTGGGGGTCAGATCATCCAGCGGTGCCGCTGTACGAAGGGGAGTCGCGCCCACATCCGGCCGAGCCCCCAGGTGTGCCCGGCGTACGTCGCGGCCAGCACGACCAGCACGACGGCGTAGACCAGGTGGTAGTCCATGAACGGGTTGGTGGAACCGGTCGGCTCACCGGCGCTGTTGTGCTGGGCGAGGGGGAACTCCGCGAACCACATCAGCACCATGATGAGTGCGCCCGAGGCGGCGGCGACCCGCAGCCCGATGCCGGCGATCAGCGCGACGCCGACGGCGAGCATGCCGAGCATGAAGAGCCAGTTCGCCCACCAGGCGCCGGCGATGCTGTGCGCGACCGACTCGAACGGCCCGACCGAGACGTGCGAGAGGAAGCCCTCGGTCGGCGAGCCGCCGTTGATCCAGGCCCGCTCGCCGGGCGTCGAGTAGCCGAGGCCGAAGGTCTTGTCCAGGAAGGCCCAGAGGAAGACGAAGCCGGTCGAGACGCGCAGCACGGCGAGCGCCTTGGCACCGGTTTTCGTCAACATCGCGCCGGGCGAGTCGGCCCGCTCCAGCGGCGTGGTGATCGGGCGGATGGAGTGGCGGGTGGTCATCGTGACCTCCGAGGTCGACCCTTGTCCTGACACCCATCACTCTGCTCGGTGCGGCGCCGCAGCACCCGGGCCCGAGCGCCCCAATGGCCGGGACCAAGGACCCGCCCGGGTCCCGGGACCAAAGACCCGGCCAGACGTTCCACACTCGACCGACGCTACGGCACGTCGTAGGCGAGCAGCGGGGTGTTGTCGTAGCGGAGGAGTTCCAGGCGGATCAGCTCGGACCTGGTGAAGCGGGTGACGCCGGTGAAGGTGGCGTCGTCACCGGGGGCGGCGAGCCAGGAGCCGATCTGCTCCGTCGCGCCGTTCGGGCCGTGCGCCACCAGCCGGAACGTGTACGCCTTCGTGTAGTCCCTGGTCTTCGCGTACTGGCAGCGCATCGTGACCACGGTGCCCCAGCGGGTACCGTCGAAGCCGATCTCGGCACTGACCGGCACGTTGCCGTGTACCGGCTGCATCGCGACCATCCGCACCTCGACGTCGGTGCCGCCGTCGATCACGGGTACAGCGACGCCGAAGCCGAGCACGGCGGCCAGCGCGGCGGCGACCAGGGCGAAACCGCCGGTACGGAGCCGGCCGCGTCGCCGCTCCCGCTGCCGGCGGACCCGGGCCTCGTCGATCAGCTTCGGCAGCCGTTCACCGGCGCTCGGCACCGGGGCGATCTCCTCCAGCCCGGCCGGATCGAGTCGCCCCAGCAGTCCCGGCAGTACCGCGATCTCGGCGACCGCCTCCCGGCAGGTCGGGCAGCCCGCCAGGTGCCGCTCGTACCCGGCCCGCTCGGCGGGAGACAGGGCGCCCAGCACGTACGCCCCGTCGTCGTGGGCGTACTCGCAATTCGTCACCCGGTCACCCCCATCTCCGCCAGTACCAGCCGCAGCGACCGCAGCGCGTAGTGCGTCCGCGACTTCACCGTCCCCGGCGGTACGCCCAGCCGGGCGGCCGCCTCGGTCACCGACCGGCCCCGGTAGAAGCACTCCACCAGTACCTCCCGGTGCGGCGGCGAGAGCCGGTTGAGCGCCTCCGCCACCGTCCACGCCTCCACCGCCCGGTCGGCCTCGTCGACCACCTGCGGCGGCTCGGGCAGCTCGTCGGTGATCACCTCGCCGACCCGGGCGCTGCGCCGCCGCCAGGCGTCGATGGCGAGGTTGCGGGCGATGGTGAAGAGCCAGGCCCGCACCGGACCCCGGTGCGGGTCGAGCGCCTCCGGATGCCGCCACGCCCGCAGCAGCGTTTCCTGCACCAGGTCCTCGGCCCGCTGCCGATCGCCGTCGGTCAGCCGCAGGGCGTGCGCGAGCAGCGCGTCAGCGTGTTCGTCGTGCATGGCGCGCAGCAGTTCGGCGTCCTGGTCGCTGATGTCCCGTCGCCTCCCGCCCGCTGGGCTCCGACCGACCCCGGCTCCTGGTTTCACGCATCCGGTGCTCGGACGGTTCAACGGCGGTGACGCAGGCCACCGGGTTTCGGCCCGAGACGGAGGCCACCGGGTTTCGGCCCGACGGTCGGCGGCGCTGTGAGAAAGCCGCTGGCTGGAGGTGTTCACCGGCGGTTCATCCGACCGCCGGGTGCCGCTCACGGCGTACTCCTAGCGTCCGGCAGGCACGCGTCCTCGTACGCATTACCCGAGGCGTCAAGGGCGCGCATCCGAAGACATTGGCGAGGAGGCTCCATCTCCATGACCGAGCGACCCCGGCTGCTTCCCCTGCTCGGCCCGGCGGGCCACGGCGGGCGTGACGCCATGACCTGCATATACCGCTGCGGAAACGCCTGTGCGCACCCGGTGCCGAACGAGTCCGACAACCCGTACTTCGGCGACGTGGTCCGGGCCGAGGTGAGCCGGCGGGGCGTCGTCCGGGCCGGCGCGGTCGGCGCGCTGGTACTCGGCTTCGGCGGCACCGCTGCCGGCGCGCTCGCCGGCTCTCCGGCGGTGGCCGCCCCCCGGGACGGATCCGGCGCGACCCTGCCGGAGGTGCAGAGCTTCACCCCGGCCCGCCGGCCCGGCAACGCGGCGCTCACCTTCAAGCCCATCCCGCCGAACAAGCTCGACACCCTGGTGGTGCCGAACGGGTACGACCACTCCGTGGTGATCCGCTGGGGCGACCCGGTGCTCCCCGACGCGCCCGGCCTGGACGTGCACCGGCAGACGGCGGCCCGGCAGTCGCAGCAGTTCGGCTACAACAACGACTTCGTCGGGGTACTCCCGCTGGACCGCAGCGGCGAGCGGGCGCTGCTGGTGGTGAACCACGAGTACACGAACGAGAACCTGATGTTCCCGAACTTCACCACCTTCGACGCGATGAGCGTGGAGCAGATCCGGGTGGCGATGGCCGCGCACGGGCTCTCGGTGGTGGAGTTGGAGCGGGTCGGCGGGACCGGCGAGTGGAACCCGGTCCGCAGGGGCCGGCTGAAGTACAACCGGCGGATCACCGCGCACACGACGAGGTTCGCCTTCACCGGCCCGGCGGCCGGGTCGGCCTGGCTGAGGACGGCGGCCGACCCGTCGGGGCGGACCGCGATCGGCACCCTGAACAACTGCGCCGGCGGGATCACGCCGTGGGGCACGGTGCTCTCCGGCGAGGAGAACTTCAACCAGTACTTCGTCGGCGCCGACGCCGCACCGGAGACGCTGAAGCCGAAACTGGCCCGGTACGGGATCAGCACCACCGCCCGCTACCCGGCGGACAGCCGCAAGTGGGAGCGCGCCGACGAGCGGTTCGACCTGGCGAAGCACCCGAACGAGGCGCACCGGTTCGGCTGGGTCGTCGAGGTCGACCCGTTCGACCCGGAGTCGAGGCCGCGCAAGCACACCGCGCTGGGCCGGTTCAAGCACGAGGGCGCGAACGTCATCGTGGCCAGGGACGGCCGGGTCGTGGCGTACATGGGCGACGACGAACGGTTCGACTACCTCTACAAGTTCGTCTCGGACAAGAAGTTCAAGAAGGGTGACTCCTGGACCGCCCGGGAGCACAACCTGACCCTGCTGGAGTCCGGCACGCTCTACGTGGCGAAGCTCGACCAGACCAGCGCCGGTGAGATCGACGGCTCGGGCAGGTTGCCGAGCGACGGCGCGTTCAACGGCCGGGGCAGGTGGATCAGGCTGGTCCGGGGCAACACGTCGTACGTACCCGGGATGACCGCCGCCGACGTGCTCACCTTCACCCGGCTCGCCGGTGACGCGGTCGGGGCGACCAAGATGGACCGTCCGGAGGACGTCGAGCCGAGCCAGCTCACCGGCAAGGTGTACGTGGCACTGACCAACAACACCAACCGGGGCGTCGGGACCAACCCGGCCGCCGACGAGGCGAACCCGCGCAGCAACAACAAGCACGGGCACGTACTGGAGCTGGTCGAGGACCGGGGCGACAACACCTCGGAGTCGTTCGCCTGGTCGGTGCCGATCGTCTGCGGCGACCCGACGGACCCGTCGACGTACTTCGCCGGCTACGACAAGAGCAAGGTGTCGCCGATCTCCTGCCCGGACAACGTGGCGTTCGACGGCTCCGGCAACCTCTGGATCTCCACCGACGGCAACGCGCTGGGCAGCAACGACGGGCTCTTCGCCACCGCCGTCGAGGGTCCGGAGCGGGGCCACCTCAAGCAGTTCCTCACCGTGCCGCTCGGCGCGGAGACCTGCGGGCCGTTCATCACCACCGACAACCGCTCGGTCTTCGTCGCCGTGCAACACCCGGGCGAGCTGTCCGGGGCGTCCCTGGAGAACCCGGCGTCGAACTGGCCGGACGGCGACTTCGCCAAGCCCGGCGTGGTGGTCAGCTGGCGCCTCGACGGCGACGTCGTGGGGAGCTGACCGAGCGTCGGAGTTTCCCGTGGTCTCCTGCTCCCCCTCCCGGGGCAGCAGGAGACCACGTTCCGGTTCGGGGCCGGGTCAGGTCTCGGTGGCGAGGCCGTCGGCGACGGCGCGGGCCACCGCCAGCAGCTTGGCCCGGACCACCCGGGCCGAGGTCATCATCTCGGCGGCCGGCAGCGCGCAGGCGAGCACCACCCGCCGTTCCATGTCCTTGTCCGGGGTGACCAGCACGGCCGCGCAGGCGACACCGTGCCGGAACTGGCCCAGCTCCAGGTGCATGCCGCGCCGGTCACCGGCCGCCAGGTCCGCCTCGAACGCGTCGGCGGCGACCAGGGTGGCCGAGGTGAACGGCCGCATCCCGTACTCGCGCAGATAGCGGAAGCGCTGCTCCGGGGTGAGGGTGGCCAGCAGCGCCTTGCCGAGCGCGGTCGCGTGGGCGCCCTCGTCGAAGCCGGGGACCAGGTCCTCCAGGTACGGCGACCGGGGTCCCTCGGCGAGCGCGGTGATCGCCACCTGCCCGCCGACGAACCGCCCCAGGTAGTGGCTGTAGCCCGTGTCCGAGGCGGCCCGACGCAGCGACTCGCCCACCGCCGGTGGTCCACGGAACGCGGTGACCAGTTCGCGGTACCGGTCCGCCACCTCCAGCCCGACGATGTACGTGCCGTCCTCCCGCCTGATCACGTAGCCCTCGTAGGCGAGCGTGCGCACCAGGTGGTACGTGGTGGCCACAGTCAACTCGCAACGCCGGGCAATCTGTTTCACGGTCAGGCCCTTCGGTGCCCGTCCGACCGCTTCGAGCACGCGCAGGGCACGCGACACGCTGCGGATCAGGTCCGAAGGTTCCGCCAAGGGGTCGCGCACAACCACCTCCGCCGCCGGGGACTTACAGAATATGAAAAACCGGGCGCCTGCGAAATGCCCGATCGGATTGAGGATGCCAGATCTACGGCGACCGTGCGTACTGCCACCGACACGATCGGTTCGTACGGGTGGCTCGCGTAGGCTCGTCCCAAATGGCCGATCTAACCGATGACACCCCGCGGGCCGCCACCTTCGACCGGCCGATCCGCACGGTGCTCGCCGCCACCGTCATCACGGTCGCCGGGGTACTGCCGGTCTTCCTGATCGGCGGGCTCGCCGTTCAGCTCGGCGCCGAGCTGGACTTCTCCCCCGCCGGCCTGGGGCTGGCCGTCGCCGTCTACTTCGGGGTGAGCGCGCTCGCCTCCGTGCCGTCCGGCGCCCTCGTCGAGCGGTACGGCCCGACCATGGTCGCCCGGGCCAGCCTGCTGCTGGTCGCCGCGACCATGCTGGCGGTCGCCGCCGTGGCCCGCTCCTATCCGGTGCTGCTCGTCCTGCTGGCGGTGGTCGCCCTGGCCAACCCGCTCGGCCAGATGGCCAGCAACGCCACCCTGGCGCACCGGGTGCCGCCGGGTCGGCAGGGACTCTCCTTCGGGGTGAAGCAGGCCGCCATCCCGGCCGGAACCCTGCTGGCCGGAGCCGCCGTACCGGCGCTGGCGCTGACCGTCGGCTGGCGCTGGGCGTTCGTCGCCGCCGCCGTACTGGCGCTGGCCATCCTGCCGGTCGTACCCGCTCGGGCGGGTCGGGCGGCGGACCCGGCGCGGGGGCGCGGCGGCCGGGCGAACGGGCCGCTGGTCGTGCTCGGCGTGGCCGGCACCCTGGCCGCCGGCTCCGCGAACGCCCTCGGCACCTTCCTGGTCGACTCGGCGGCGGCCCGTGGTCTCTCGCCGGCGCTCGCCGGGCTGGTGCTGACCCTCGGCGGCGCCGTCTGCCTGCTCTCCCGGGTCCTGATGGGCGCGCTCGCCGACCGGCGCTCCGGCGGTCACCTCAACACCGTCGCCGCGATGCTGGTGGTCGGCGCGGGCGGGCTGGCCCTGCTGCACCTGGCCGCTCCGCTGGCGCTGGTGGCCGGCGTGGTACTCGCCTTCGGCCTCGGCTGGGCCTGGCCCGGGCTGCTCAACTTCGCGGTGGTCCGGCTGCATCCGCAGGCGCCGACCACGGCCACCTCGATCACCCAGACCGGGGTGTACGCGGGCGGCTGTCTCGGCCCGCTCGGCCTCGGCACCCTCGCCGAGCACCTCGGGTACCCGACGATGTGGCTGGTCGCGGCGGCGGCGATGCTGCTCGCCGCCGCGCTGATGCTGGCCGGCCGACGGATGCTGCTGGCCAGTCTCCGCCGTCGGGCGGACGGCACGGTCCCACCGCCGGCCCGGCCGGTGCGGGTGCCCCGGCAGCGCCGGCCGGCTCGGATTCGCGCCGAGCAGCGGGAAACCGGCGGTACCCGCTCCGCCGTGGCCTGACCCCGCGCCCAGACGAGCCGGCGGACGCCCTCAGCCTCGAACTCGCGCCCTGAGCCTGACAAGGACGCCCTGAGGACGGGCAAAGGCAATCTGAGCCAGGGAACGGCGATCTGAGGCGGAGAGCGGCGATCTGCGCCGGGGAACGGCGATCTGAGGCGGAGAGCGGCGATCTGCGCCGGGGAACGGCGATCTGAGGCGGAGAGCGGGGTCCTCAGCCGGTGCGGTCGGCGATGAAGTCGCAGAGCGACTCCAGGGCCTGTCGGGGCGCGCTGTCGGGCAGCGGGGCGAGGCAGGAGCGGGCCTCCTCGGCATAGCTGCGGACCGTCTCCCGGGCCCGCTTCAGCGCCGGAGACTCGCGGAGCAGGCCGAGCGCCTCGGCGTGCAGCGCGTCGTCGGTGATCGGGCCGAGCGCGAGAATCTCCCGCAGCCGTACCGAGGCGGCGTCGCCGTCGTCCGTGCCGAGCGCGTAGAGCACCGGCAGGGTCGGCACCCCCTCCCGCAGGTCGGTGCCGGGGGTCTTGCCGGACTGCACCGACTCCGAGGAGATGTCGAGCAGGTCGTCGGAGAGCTGGAAGGCGACCCCGATGGTCTCGCCGTAACCGGCCAGCGCCTCGATGTGCGGGGCCGGTGCGCCGCCGAACATGCCGCCGAACCGGGCCGAGGTGGCGATCAGCGAACCGGTCTTCTCGGCGATCACGTGCAGGTAGTGCGCGACCGGGTCGGCGTCGCGCGGGCCGACGGTCTCGGCGATCTGCCCGTGCACCAGCCGGGCGAACGTCCGGGCCTGCAACCGGACCGCCTCGGTGCCGAGGTCGGCGGCGATGTCGGCGGCCCGGGCGAAGAGATAGTCGCCGACCAGGATCGCCACCGAGTTGCCCCACCGGGAGTTCGCACTCGGCGCACCCCGGCGCACCGGCGCCTCGTCCATCACGTCGTCGTGGTAGAGCGTGGCGAGGTGGGTGAGTTCCATCACCACCGCCGCCGGTACGACGTGCGGCGCGACCGGATCACCGAACTGGGCGCCGAGCGCCACCAGCAGCGGGCGGAACCGCTTGCCGCCGGCATCCATCAGGTGCCGGGCCGCCTCGTCCACCATCGGGTCGGCGCTGGCGACGTTGTCGCGCAGCTCCGACTCCACGTTGGCCAGCACGCTGGCCACCGATGCTTCCACGCGGGCATCCGCGAACTCGAGCCCGATCGTGTCGAGCCCGAGGGCCGCCATGCCGCCAGCCGTTCCCCCCACGCCTTCAACCATGCCACACCCGCCGGCCAACCCCTGGTCGGGGGCGGTCGGCCTGGGAAGGGGCGTGGGGGTCACCGGTCATCGGACGAATTCGGCGGCGCCGTTGGCAAGATCCAGCAGTGGTGCCGGCGCGACCCCCAGGACCAGCGTGGCGACGACCCCGATCATCAGGGCCGCGGCGGTCAGCCCGCCCGGCAGCGACACCGTCGGAGTCGACTCGCCCGGCTCGGAGAGCCACATCATCACCACCACCCGCAGGTACGGGAAGGCGAGGATCATGCTGGTCAGCACGCCCGCGATCACCAGCCAGGTATGCCCGGCGTCCAGCGCGGCCCCGAACACCGCAAACTTGCTGATGAACCCGCTGGTCGCCGGAATACCGGCGAAGGCGAGCAGCAGGAAGGTGAAGATTCCGGCATAGAGCGGCGAACGCCGGCCCAGCCCGGCCCACCGGGACAGGTGGGTCGCCTCGCCGTCCGCGTCCCGGACCAGCGTCACCACGCCGAACGCGGCGAGCACCGTGAAGCCGTACGCGACGAGGTAGAACATCGTGCTGGACAGCCCGTCCTTGGAGAGCACCAGGGCACCGACCAGCAGGTAGCCGGCGTTCGCCACCGAGGAGTACGCGAGCAGCCGCTTGATGTCGGTCTGGGTGACCGCGAGGACCGCCCCGACCAGCATGGTCAGTACCGCGATGACGCCGAGCACCGGGGTGAAGTCCCAACTCGCCCCGGAGAACGCCACGTGCAGCACCCGGAGCAGACCGCCGAAGGCGGCGACCTTGGTGCAGGCGGCCATGAAGCCGGTGATCGGGGTCGGGGCGCCCTGGTAGACGTCCGGGGTCCAGACGTGGAACGGCGCCGCCGCGATCTTGAACAGCAGGCCGATCGAGAGCAGCGCGAGCCCGCCGAAGAGCAGTACCTCGCTGGCGGCCGAGTCGGTGACCGCGGTCCGGATGGTGCCGAAGTCGACCCCGCCGCCGGAGCCGGTGCCGCCGGCACCGACCGTGAAGCCGTAGACCAGCGCCATGCCGAAGAGGAAGAACGCCGAGGCGTACGAGCCGAGCAGGAAGTACTTCAGCGCCGCCTCCTGGCTCAACAGCCGCCGGCGCCGGGCCAGCGCGCAGAGCAGGTAGAGCGGCAGCGAGAACGCCTCCAGCGCGATGAACATCGTCAGCAGGTCGTTCGCGGCGACGAAGAGCAGCATGCCGGAGACGGCGAAGAGGGTCAGCGGGTAGACCTCGGTCGCACCCTCGGAGTCGGCGGCCTGCCGGTGGTCCTCCGGCGAGCCGACGGTGACCGCGGCGTGCGCCACGAACGCGCCGCCGCGCTGCACCGTGCGCTCGCCGATCAGCAGCAGCGCCATTCCGGCGAGCACCAGGATCGAACCCTGGAGGAAGAGCGTCGGGCCGTCGACCGCGACCGCCTCGCCGGCGGTGACCAGCCGGTCGTGCGCGTTCAGCACCACCGCGACCAGCGCGCCGGTCACGGCCAGCAGGCCGAGGACGAGCTGGGTCAGGTGCCGGCTCTTCCGGGGTACGAACGCCTCGACCAGGATGCCGAGCACGGAGGCTCCGAACAGCACCAGGATCGGTGCCAGAGCCGCGTAGTCGATGTCCGGCAGCTTGAGATCCATTATCGGACCTTCCTTACGTACGCGACTGGCAGCCGGCTCACCGGTGTGCCTCCTGGACGGTGCCCACCGTCGGCGCCGGGTCCTGCTTGCCGAGGTCCTGCTCCATGGTGGCCTGGACGGCGGGGTTGATGACGTCGGTGACCGGCTTCGGATAGAAGCCGAGCAGCAGCAGCAACGCGATCAGCGGGGCGACCACGACCTTCTCCCGCACCGACAGGTCCCGCCGCATCCCCTCCACCCCGGACAGCGCCGGGTTCAGCGTGCCCTGGGTGGTCCGCTGGATCATCCAGAGCACGTACGCGGCGGCCAGGATGATCCCGACGGTGGCGATGATCGCGACCGGCTTGTTCACCGTGTAGGTGCCGATCAGCACCAGGAACTCCGAGATGAACGGTGCCGTGCCGGGCAGCGCCAGCGAGGCGAGACCGGCGAAGAAGAACACCCCGGCGAGCAGCGGTACCAGCTTGCCGGCGCCACCGAAGTCGGTGATCAGCGCGGAGCCGCGCCGGGCGACCAGCATGCCGACCACCAGGAAGAGCAGCCCGGTGGCGAGGCCGTGGTTGACCATGTAGAGCACCGCGCCGGTGCCGGCCTGGGTGGTGAAGGCGAAGAGCCCGACGCCGATGAAGCCGAAGTGCGCGATCGAGGTGTAGGAGACGAGCCGCTTCAGGTCGTTCTGCCCGACCGCCAGCAGTGCCGCGTAGATGATCCCGATCAGCGCCAGCGCGATCGCGTACGGGGCGAACCACTTCGACGCCTCGGGGAAGAGCGGCAGGCAGTACCGCAGGATCCCGAAGGTGCCGACCTTGTCGAGTACCCCGACCAGCAGCGCGGCGGCGCCGGCCGGTGCCGCGCCACCGGCGTCCGGCAGCCAGGTGTGGAACGGGAAGAACGGCGCCTTGATCGCGAAGGCGAGGAAGAAGCCGAGGAAGAGCCAACGCTCGGTACCGGTGGAGATGTCGACCTGGGTCAGCGCCTGCCAGTCGAAGGTCTTGCCGCCGACGACCCAGAGCCCGATCACGGCGGCGAGCATGAAGAGCCCGCCGACGAGCGAGTAGAGGAAGAACTTCACCGCCGCGTACTGCCGCTGGTGGCCGCCGTAGCTGCCGATCAGGAAGTACATCGGCACGAGCATGACCTCGAAGAACACGTAGAAGAGGAAGACGTCGGCGGCGGCGAAGACGCCGATCATCGTGCACTCGAGGAAGAGCAGCAGCGCGAAGTAGACCGGCACGGAGCGTTTCGACTTCTCCGCGTCGTGCCAGGAGGCGAGGATCACCAGCGGCACCAGCAGGGCGATCAGCATCAGCATGACCAGCGCGATGCCGTCGGCGGCGAAGGTGAAGTTCACCCCCCAGCGCGGGATCCACGAGTACGACTCGCGGAGCTGGAGCCGGTCGCCGCCGGCCTCGAAGGCGATCCACATGAAGACGGAGAGCACCAGCACGGCCAGCGACCAGCCGAGTGCGATCCGCTTGGCCAGCTCGCCACGGCTGGCCGGCAGGAAGACCACCACCAGCGCGCCGACCAGCGGCGCGACGGTGAGCACCGAGAGGAAGGGGAAGTCGGACATTATTCGGCCTTACCTCCGTCGTCAGTGCCCGGCCGGTCGAGGTCGCCCGGCCGGTTCGGTGCGACCGGTGCGTTGTGGTGGGTCACGCGAACCACCCCAGTTGGACCGCCAGGAACGCCGCCACCACCAGCACCGCGCCGGTCATGATGGACATCGCGTACGACCGGACGAAGCCGGTCTGGAGCCGGCGCAACCGGCCCGATCCACCGCCGACCGCGGCGGCGAGCGCGTTGACCAGCCCGTCGATGCCCCGGTTGTCCAGGAAGACGAGCGCCCGGGTGAGGAAGATGCCCGGCTTCTCGAAGACCGCCTCGTTGAACGCGTCGGTGTAGAGGTTGCGCCGGGCCGCCCGGACCACCGGGCCGGCCGGCTGCTCCTGTAGCGCGGTGCCGTTGCGGAACAGCAGCCAGGCGAGGCCGGCGCCGAGCACGGTCAGGCCGAGCGAGAGCACGGTGATCACCGTGTGCGAGAGCACCGGCTCGTGGTGCTCGCCGTGCCCGAGTACCGGGGTCAGCCAGTCGGCGACCGGGGTCGCCATCAGGCCACCGGCGACCACCGAGCCGAGACCGAGCAGGATCAGCGGCACGGTCATCACCGGCGGCGACTCGTGCGGGTGCTCGATGTCCTCGGTCCACCGCTTCGGCCCGTGGAAGGTGAGCACGAAGAGCCGGGTCATGTAGAAGGCGGTCAGCCCGGCACCGAGCAGCGCGGCGCCGCCGTAGAGCCAGGCGGTCCAGTCGTCGCGGGCGAACGCCTCGACGATGATCGGCTCCTTGGTGAAGAAGCCGGAGAACGGCCACATGCCGATGATCGCCAGCCAGCCGAGCCCGAAGGTGATCCAGGTGATCTTCATGTACTTCGACAGCCCGCCGAACCGGCGGATGTCGACCTGGTCGTTCATGCCGTGCATCACCGAGCCGGCCCCGAGGAACATGTTGGCCTTGAAGAAGCCGTGCGCCAGCAGGTGGATGATGGCCAGCGCGTACGCCCCGCCGCCGAGCCCGACACCGAGGAACATGTAGCCGATCTGGCTCACCGTCGACCAGGCCAGGACCCGCTTGATGTCGTCCTTGGCCGCGCCGATGATGCAGCCCATCAGCAGGGTGAGCGCGCCGACGCTGACCACCACGGTCTGCAACGTCGGGTCGAGCGAGAAGATCGGGTTGGACCGGGCGATCAGGTAGACGCCGGCGGTCACCATCGTGGCGGCGTGGATCAGCGCGGAGACCGGGGTCGGGCCCTCCATCGCGTCCGGCAGCCACGCCTGGAGCGGGAACTGGCCGGACTTGCCGGTCGCGCCGAGCAGCAGCAGCAGGCCGATCGCCAGCACCGTACCGCCGGCCAGCGCCCCGGCGCCGTTGAAGACGTCGACGTACTGGGTGCTGCCGAGGGTGGCGAACATGATGAAGATCGCGATCGCCAGGCCGGCGTCGCCGACCCGGTTCATCAGGAACGCCTTCTTGCCGGCGGTGGCCGCGCTCGGCCGGTCGGTCCAGAACGAGATCAGCAGGTACGACGCCAGACCGACGCCCTCCCAGCCGACGTAGAGCATCACGTAGTTGTTGCCGAGTACCAGCAGCAACATCGCCGCGACGAAGAGGTTGAAGTACCCGAAGAACTTCCGCCGGCCGGCGTCGTGCGCCATGTAGCCGACCGCGTACACGTGGATCAGGAAGCCCACGCCCGTGATCAGCAGTACGAAGACCGCGGCCAGCGGGTCGAAGAGCAGTCCGAAGTCGACGTGCAGGTCACCGACCGCGATGAAGTCCCAGAGGCTCAGTTCGACCGAGCGGTTCGCAAGGCCCCGCAGCGAGAAGAAGTAGGTCAGACCGAGCACGAAGATGGCGCCGACGCTGGCCACGCCGAGCCAGTGCCCCCACCGGTCGGCACGCCGGCCGAGCAGCAGGAGGATCGCCGCGCTGACCAGCGGGATGGCCACCAGCAGCCACACGCTGCCCAGCAACCCCGTGGCGTGGGCGTACTCCACAGAATGTTCCACTGGTGGGCCCCTCTTAGTACTTCAACAGGTTGGCGTCGTCGACGCTCGCCGAGCGTCGAGTCCGGAAGATCGTCATGATGATGGCCAGCCCGACCACGACCTCGGCGGCGGCCACCACCATGACGAAGAACGCCATGATCTGACCGTTCAGGTCGCCGTTGATCCGGCTGAACGTGACCAGCGCGAGGTTGGCCGCGTTGAGCATCAGCTCGATGCACATGAAGAGGACGATCGCGTTGCGCCGGATCAGCACCCCGACCGCGCCGACCGTGAAGAGCAGGCAGGCGAGGATCAGGTAGTGGTTCGGCGACACCGACAGGAAGTCCGACATCTTATTTCTCCGTCCCCTTCAGCGCCCTCTCCTCGGCGGAGAGTTCACGCTGCGGCAGGATCTGCGGAACGCTCCGCTCGGTCAGCCCGCCGTCCGGCAGCCGGGCCGGGGTGGCGACCGAGGACGAGGTGGCGTACACGCCGGGGCCGGGCTTCGGTCCCGGGTAGTTGCCGGGGCGGAACCGCGCCTTCATCGTGGCGATCTGGTCCATCCGGTCCTCGCGGCGCCGCTCGACGTGGGCCAGCACCATCGCGCCGACCGCCGCGGTGATCAGCAGCGCCGAGGTGACCTCGAAGGCGAAGACGTACCTGGTGAAGAGCAGCGCCGCGATGCCCTGCACGTTGCCGTTCGCGTTCGCCTGCTCCAGACCGACGGCGTCCGCCTGGCCGAGCGCCCGCCACAGCCCGGTGGCGAGCAGCGTGCCGAAGCCGAGGCCGAGCAGGATCGCGGCGATCCGCTGCCCGCGCAGCGTCTCGATCAGCGAGTCCGAGGCGTCCCGGCCGACCAGCATCAGCACGAAGAGGAAGAGCATCATGATGGCGCCGGTGTAGACGATGATCTGCACCAGGCCGATGAACGGCCCGGACTGGATCACGTAGAAGACGCCCAGGCAGAGCATGGTCAGCACCAGCCAGAGCGCGGAGTGCACCGCGTTGCGGGCCCAGACCGTGCCGATCGCGCCGATCAGGGCGAGCGGGGCCAGGATCCAGAAGGTCACCTGTTCCCCGCCGGTCACCCCACCGGCGGCGGCGAGCACCGCTGATGTCGTCACGGCCGTTCTCCCGTCGTACCGGAGCCGTCGACCGTGGCGGTCTCGGACCAGGGCGCCCGCTCCGCGCCGGCCGAGGTGCCCGGGTTGGTCAGCGCGCCGACGTAGTAGTCCTTCTCGGTGTCACCGAGCCGCATCGGGTGCGGCGGCTGCTCCATCCCCGGCAGCAGCGGCGCCAGCAGCTGCTCCTTGGTGAAGATCAGATCCTGCCGGTTGTCCCGGGCCAGCTCGTACTCGTTGCTCATCGTCAGCGAACGGGTCGGGCAGGCCTCGATGCAGAGCCCGCAGAAGATGCAGCGGGCGTAGTTGATCTGGTACGTGCTGGCGTACCGCTCACCCGGCGAGAAGCGCTGCTCCTCGGTGTTGTCGCCACCCTCGACGTAGATCGCGTCGGCCGGGCAGGCCCAGGCGCACAGCTCGCAGCCGATGCACTTCTCCAGCCCGTCCGGGTGCCGGTTGAGGATGTGCCGCCCGTGGTAGCGCGGCGCCGAGACCGGCGGCTTGAACGGGTAGTCGGTGGTGACGACCTTCTTGAACATGTGCGAGAAGGTGACCCCGAAACCCTTGAACGATCCGGTGATCGCGCCCACGTCACACCTCCTTCTCGTCGTGTCCGGTACCGGCGTCGCCCGGTTGTCCGGCTCCGGCGGGCTGTCCGGCTCCCACGTTGGCCGGCTCCCGCTCGGCGACCGTCCGTCTCATCCGGGGGCTCGGTGGCACCTGGAGATCCATCGGCGGCAGCGGGAAACTGCCGGCGGGCCGCCGGTTGACCTTCTCCTGGAGGGTGCGCTGCGGCGGCCGCTTCTTGCTCGGCCAGAGGAGCGTCACCAGCAGCACGACCAGCACCGCACCGGCGATCACCGAGTAGCGGGTGGAGTCGCCCAGGTCCTCCTTCTGGAGGGTGCGGATGCCGGCCAGGACCAGGATCCAGACCAGGTTGATCGGCAGCAGCACCTTCCAGCCCAGCCGCATGAACTGGTCGTAGCGGAGCCGGGGCAGCGTGCCGCGCAGCCAGATGAAGACGAAGACCAGACCGATGACCTTGCCCATGAACCAGAGCAGCGGCCACCAGCCGGAGTTCGCGCCCTCCCAGAGCGTGATCGGCCAGGGAGCCCGCCAACCGCCGAGGAAGAGCGTCGTGGTGACCGCCGACATCGTCACCATCGCGACGTACTCGCTGAGCATGAAGAGCGCGAACTTCAGCGAGCTGTACTCCGTCATGAAGCCGGCGACCAGCTCCGACTCCGCCTCGGGCAGGTCGAACGGCGCCCGGTTGGTCTCACCGACGGTGGAGATGAAGAAGATGATGAAGCTCGGCAGCAGCAGGATCGCGTACCAGCCCGGCGCGGGCAGGTCGACCACGCCGAAGAGGTTGAGCCGGGTGCCGTCGGCCTGGGCGCTGACGATGCCGCTGGTCGACATCGTGCCGGCGGTCATGAAGACCGCGACGATGCTCAGACCCATCGCCACCTCGTACGAGATCATCTGGGCGGTGGAGCGCAACCCGCCGAGCAGCGGGTACGTCGAGCCGGAGGCCCAGCCGCCGAGCACGATGCCGTAGACGCCCATCGAGGAGCAGGCCAGCAGCACCAGTACGGCGACCGAGACGTCGGTGACCTGGAGCGGCGTCCGCTCACCGAAGATGCTCACCATCGGGCCGAACGGCACCACCGACAGCGCGGTCACCGCGCAGATCACCGAGATGGTCGGCGCGAAGAAGTAGACGACCTTGTCGGCCGCCTTCGGCAGGATGTCCTCCTTGAAGGCCATCTTGAGGCCGTCGGCGAGGGTCTGCAGCAGACCGAACGGGCCGATCTGGTTCAGGCCGGGCCGCTGGGCCATCCGGGCCACCACGCGGCGCTCGAACCAGACGCCCAGCAGCGTCGCCAGGACCGCGAAGACGAACGCCCCCACGATCTTGATCAGGACGAGCCACCAAGGATCCTTGCCGAAGTCCTGCAACGTCGGATCCTGGGCCAGGTAGAGGAGTTTCATCGGGTACCACCTCCAGCGCTGTTCAGCAGCGGCCCCGGCTTGCCCGCCGCGTCGGCGGCGACCGGGGTGGCCGGGCCGGCGGTGAGCCGGACAAGCGCGCCGGAGGTGACGCCGAGGCTGCGCCGGACGCTCGCTCCGGGCGAGTTGGTGGGCAGCCAGACGACGTCGTCCGGCAGGTCGGTGATCGCCGCCGGCAGGGTCAGCGCGCCCCGGTCGGTGCCGATCGTCACCGCGTCTCCCTCGGCGATCCCCAGCGCCTCGGCGGTGGCCTTGCCGAGCCGGACCACCGGCGGCCGGGCCGTGCCACCGAGCGCCGGGTCGCCCTCGGTCAGGGTGCCCGCGTCGATCAGCTGGTGCCAGGTGGCCAGGATCGCCTCGTTCGGGCCGGGCCGGACCGGCGCGGCCGGCTCGACGGCCGGGGCGGCGGTCCGGTTGGCCTGGGTCGCCGGCAGCCCGCCCAGCTCGCGGCGGATGCTGTTCACGTCGCCGGTGCCGAGCCGCACGTCGAGCTGGGCGGCGATCGCGTCCAGCACCCGGGCGTCGGACATCGCGGCGGTTTCCAGCACCGCCTCGAAGGTGCGCAGCCGGCCCTCCCAGTCGAGGAAGCTGCCGGCCTTCTCCACCACCGGGGCGACCGGGAAGACCACGTCGGCGCAGCGGGTCACCGCGTTGTGCCGCAGCTCCAGGCTGACCAGGAACGGCACCTTCTCCAGCGCCGCGTCGGCGAGCTTCGGGTCGGCCAGGTCCGCCGGGTCGACCCCGGAGACCAGCAGCGCGCCGAGCGAGCCGTCGGCGGCCGCCGCGACGATGCCGTCGGTGTCCCGGCCGGGCTGGCTCGGGATGACCCCGGCGGCCAGCTCCCAGGCGCCGGCCAACTCGGCCCGGCCGGCCGCGTCGGTCACCGGACGTCCGCCGGGGAGCAGGTTCGGCAGGCAGCCGGCGTCGACCGCGCCGCGGTCCCCGGCCCGCCGGGGCACCCAGGCCAGCTTGGCGCCGGTACGCTCGGCCAGCTCGGCGGCGGCGGAGAGGCCACCCGGCACCGTCGCCAGCCGCTCGCCGACCAGCAGCACCGCGCCGGGCTGGCGCAGCGCCTCGGCGACCGAGGCGTTCCCGGCGAGCAGCCCGGCCTCGTCGCCGGGGGCGGCGGTCAGCACCGTCGCACCGATCTTGGCCAGCCCCCGGGTCACGAACGGGGCCAGCGCCAGCACCTTCAGCCCGCGCTTGTTGTATGCCTTGCGCAGCCGCAGGAAGAGGATCGGGCACTCCTCCTCCGGCTCCAGCCCGGCGATCACCACGGCCGGGGCCCGCTCGACGTCGGCGTAGGTCACCTCGGTCGTCCCCGCCACCGTGCTGGCCAGGAACTGGGCCTCCTCGGCGGAGAGCGGACGGGCGCGGAAGTCGATGTCGTTGGTCTTCAGCGCCACCCGGGCGAACTTGGCGTACGCGTACGCGTCCTCGACGGTGAGCCGGCCGCCGGTCAGCACCCCGACCCCGGAGCCGGAGTCCCGGGCCGCGCGCAGCCCGTCGGCGGCGACGGCGAACGCCTCGCTCCAGGACGCCTCGCGCAGTTCACCGGTCCGGGCGTCCCGGACCATCGGGGTGGTGATCCGCTCGTTGGCGAAGGCGTACCGGAAGCCCCAGCGGCCCTTGTCGCAGTTCCACTCCTCGTTCACCGCCGGGTCGTCGCCGGCCAGCCGGCGCATCACCTTGCCGCGCCGGTGGTCGGTGCGCTGGGCGCAGCCGGCCGAGCAGTGCTCGCAGACGCTCGGGGTGGAGACCAGGTCGAACGGGCGGGCCCGGAACCGGTACTGCGCACCGGTCAGCGCGCCGACCGGGCAGATCTGCACCGTGTTCCCGGAGAAGTACGAGTTGAACGGGACGTCGCCCTCCCCGCTCTCCTCGCCGTAGTACTCGTCCCGGTAGACGTTGATCTCCTCGGCGCTGGACCGGCCCATCAGGTCGATGAACTTGTCCCCGGCGATCTCCTCGGAGAACCGGGTGCAGCGCTGGCAGAGTACGCAGCGCTCCCGGTCCAGCAGGACCTGGGTGGAGATGTTGACCGGCTTCTCGTACTCCCGCTTGGGCTCGTGGAAGCGGGTGTCGGTGCGGCCGGTGGACATCGCCTGGTTCTGTAGCGGGCACTCGCCGCCCTTGTCGCACATCGGGCAGTCGAGCGGGTGGTTGACCAGGAGCAGCTCCATGATCCCCTCCTGCGCCTTCTTGGCGACCGGAGAGGTGAGCTGGGTGCGTACCACCATGCCGTCGGCGACGGTCTGGGTGCAGGAGGCGACCGGCTTGCGCTGCCCCTCCACGTCGACCAGGCACTGCCGGCAGGCGCCGGCCGGGGCGAGCAGCGGGTGGTCGCAGAACCGGGGGATCTCGATGCCGAGCTGTTCGGCGACCCGGATCAGCAGCGCACCCTTCGGCGCGGTCACCTCGATGCCGTCGATGGTGAGCGTGACGGTATCGACCTGCTTCGCAACGTCCGTCATTAGTGGGCTCCTACCAGGGTCTTCTCCGACAGCTTGGGAGCCGTCCGGCCCTCGATGTAGTCGAGGTAGTCCTGCTTGAAGTACTTCAGCGAGGAGGTCACCGGGCTGGTCGCGCCGTCACCGAGGCCGCAGAAGGAGCGGCCGAGGATGTTGTCGCAGGTGTCCAGCAGGGTGTCCAGGTCCTCGTGGGTGCCCTGTCCGGCCAGGATCCGCCGGTAGGTGCGGACCATCCAGTAGTTGCCCTCCCGGCACGGCGTGCACTTTCCGCACGACTCGTGGTGGTAGAACTCCAGCCACCGGTAGGTGGCGTAGACCGGGCAGTCCTGGTCGGAGAAGATCTGGGTCGCGGTGGTGCCGAGGATCGAGCCGGCCGCCGCCACCCCCTCGAAGTCCAGCGGCACGTCGAGGTGCTCGGCGGTGAGCAGCGGGGTCGACGAGCCGCCCGGGGTCCAGAACCGCAGCTCGTGCCCGGGCTGCATCCCGCCGGCCAGCTCGATCAGCTCGCGCAGCGTGATGCCGAGCCCGGCCTCGTACTGCCCGGGGTTGTTGATCCGGCCGGAGAGGGAGTAGATCATCGGCCCGGAGGACTTCTCCGTGCCCATGCTCTTCCACCAGGCGGCCCCGCCCAGCACGATGTACGGCACGCTGGCGATGGTGCCGACGTTGTTGACCACGGTCGGGCAGGCGTAGAGGCCGTGCGTAGCCGGGAACGGCGGGCGCAGCCGGGGCTGGCCCCGGAACCCCTCCAGCGAGTCCAGCAGCGCCGTCTCCTCGCCGCAGATGTACGCCCCGGCCCCGCTGTGCACCACCAGCTCCAGGTCGAAGCCGGTACCGAGGATGTCCTTGCCGAGGTAGCCGGCCCGGTACGCCTCCTGCACGGCGTTGCGCAGCCGACGGGCCGCGTGCACCGCCTCGCCCCGGATGTAGATGTAGGCGCGGTTGGCCCGGATCGCGTACGAGGCGATGATCACGCCCTCGACCAGCGAGTGCGGGTCGTGGGTCATCAGCGGCAGGTCCTTGCAGGTGCCCGGCTCGCCCTCGTCGGCGTTGACCACCAGGTAGTGCGGCTTGCCGTCGCCCTGCGGGATGAAGCCCCACTTGAGCCCGGTCGGGAAGCCGGCACCGCCCCGGCCGCGCAGGCCGGAGTCCTTGACGAGTTGGATCAGGTCGTCCGGGTGGGCGGCGAGCGCCTTGCGCAGGGCGGCGTAGCCGTCCAGCCGCTCGTAGACGTCGAGCCGCCAGGCGTCCGGCGACAGCCAGCGCTTGGTGAGTACCGGGGTCAGCTTCTCCAGCGTCTCCCGTCGAGGCGTCGTGGTCACTTCTCGGCCTCCTTCAGCGAGCGCTCCTGCGCATCCGTACCCCCGTCACCGGCCGGCTTGCCGTCGCTGGCCGGCTGGTTGGCGGCGGCGCCGGCCGCCTCGGCGGCCTTGGCGTCGCCCGGCCCGGCCGGTGCGCCGTCGACCGGCGGGGTGGTGCCGGGCGCGTCCGGGACGGCGGTCTTGGCGTCCGGGTTCCGGGTCTCGGCGGTACGCACCTGGGGCGACTTGTCGTCCGGCGCCTTCACGTCCGGCGCGGTGCTGCCGGTGGCGGCGGCGGGCCGGGTGGTGGCCGGGGCCGGCTTGTCACCGGTCTGGCTGCCCTTGATCGGGGTGTTCGGGTCGTAGCCGGCCACCGAGACGCCGTGCTGCTGGGCCAGCCGCAGCCCGGCCAGCGTCGGGTCGCCGGCCAGCCCGTCGGCGACCGCCTCCTCGCGCGGGTCGGCGAAGCCGGCCAGTTGCAGCGACATCTCCTTGAGGGTGCAGAGCCGGGCGCCCCGGCTGGGCTGCGGGCGACCGCCCGCGCGCAGCTCGTTGACGACCGCGACCGCGGAGTCCGGGTCGACCTGGTCGAAGAAGTCGTAGTTGACGGTCATCACCGGGCCGTAGTCGCAGGCCGCCAGGCACTCGGCGTGCTCCAGGGTGATCTTGCCGTCCGGAGTGGTCTCGTCGTGCCCGACCCCGAGGTGCTCGGTCAGGGTGTCGTAGACCTGCTGCCCGCCGAGCACGTTGCACATGGTGTTGGTGCAGACGCTGACCAGCCAGTCGCCGGTGGGCCGGCGCTTGTACATCGTGTAGAAGGTGGCCACGGCGCCGACCTGCGCCTTGTTCAGGCCGAGGACGTCGGCACAGAACTCCACGCCGGCCGGGGAGACGTACCCCTCCTCGGACTGCACCAGGTGCAGCAGCGGCAGCAGCGCCGAACGGGACCGGTCGGCCGGGTAGCGGGCGACGATCTCCGCCGCCCGCTCGTCGAGCTTCGCGTGCAGGTCGGCGCTGCGCGCACCGCTGCCGTTCCGCTGCGTCGGCACCTCGCCCGGCCCGGTCACCAGACCGTCCAGCCGGGACGCCGCGTTGCCAAACTGAGACTGAGTCATTTAGCGATCACACCCACCCATCACCGGGTCCAGCGACGCGCCGCCCGCGATCACGTCCGCGATCAGGCCGCCCTCGGCCATCGCCGGCAGCGCCTGGAGGTTGACGAAGCTGGGCTCGCGGTAGTGCACCCGGTACGGCCGGGTGCCCCCGTCGGAGACCGCGTGCACGCCCAGCTCGCCACGGGGCGACTCGATCCCGACGTAGACCTGGCCCGGTGGCACCCGGAAGCCCTCGGTCACCAGCTTGAAGTGGTGGATCAGCGACTCCATCGACTGACCCATGATCTTGGCGACGTGCTCCAGCGAGTTGCCCATGCCGTCGACGCCGATGGCGAGCTGCGCCGGCCAGGCGATCTTCTTGTCGGCCACCATGATCGGCCCCGGGCGGAGCCGGTCGAGGGCCTGCTCGACGATCTTGAGCGACTCCCGCATCTCGGCCATCCGGACCAGGTAGCGGCCCCAGACGTCGCCGCTCTCGGTGGTCGGCACGTCGAACTCGTAGTTCTCGTAACCGCAGTACGGCATGGTCTTGCGCAGGTCCCAGGCCAGCCCCGCCGAGCGGAGCACCGGGCCGGTGACGCCCAGCGCCAGGCAGCCGGTCACGTCGAGCACGGCGACGTCCTTGGTCCGCTCCAGCCAGATCGGCTGGCCGGAGAGCATGTCCTCGTATTCCTTGAGCCGCTTCGGCAGCAGCGTCAGGAACTCGCGGATCTTGACGATCGCCTCGTCCGGGACGTCCTGGGCGACCCCGCCCGGCCGGACGTACGCGTGGTTCATCCGCAGGCCGGTGATCAGCTCGAAGATCTCCAGCACGTACTCGCGCTCGCGGAAGCCGTAGAGCATCACGTTGACCGCGCCCAGCTCCATCGCCGTGGTGGCGATCCAGACCAGGTGCGAGGAGATCCGGTTGAGCTCCATCATCAGCACCCGGATGGTGTTGGCCCGCTCGGTCACCTCGTCGGTGATGCCGAGCAGCTTCTCCACCGCCAGGCTGTACGCCGTCTCGTTGAACAGCGGCGAGAGGTAGTCCATCCGGGTGACGAACGTGCTGCCCTGCACCCAGTTGCGGTATTCCAGGTTCTTCTCGATCCCGGTGTGCAGATAGCCGACCACCGCCCGGGCCTCCCGGACGGTCTCGCCCTCCAGCTCCAGGATCAGCCGGAGCACGCCGTGCGTCGACGGGTGCTGCGGACCCATGTTGACGATGATCCGCTCGTCGTTGATCGGGTCGTGCCCGCTGACCACCTGGTCCCAGTCGCCACCGGTGACGGTGAAGACCCGGCCCTCGGTGGTCTCCCGGGACTCGGCGTAGCTCGGGTTCGTCGAGGTGCTCATTGGTACGTCCTCCGCTGGTCGGGCGGTGGGATCACGGCGCCCTTGTACTCGACCGGCACGCCGCCGAGCGGGTAGTCCTTGCGCTGCGGGTGGCCCTCCCAGTCGTCCGGCATCAGGATCCGGGTCATGCCGGGGTGGCCGTCGAAGACGACGCCGAACATGTCGTACGTCTCCCGCTCCTGCCAGTCCGCCGTGGGGTAGACCGAGGTGACGCTCGGCACCCGGGGCTCCTCGGCGGTCACCGCGACCTCCAGCCGGAGCTGCCGGCGGTAGGTCATCGAGGTGAGCTGGTAGACGACGTGCAGCCGGCGGGCGTCGGAACCGAGGTAGTCGACCCCGGAGACCGAGGAGCAGAGTTCGAAGCGGAGCGCCGCGTCGTCCCGGAGCACCTGGCAGACCTCGGCGATCCGCTCGGGGCGGATGTGCAGGGTCAGCTCGCCCCGGTCGACCACGACCTTCTCGATCGCGTCGGCGAAGCCCGGGTACGCCTCCTCCAGCGCGTCGGTGACCTCGTCGAAGTAGCCGCCGTACGGCCGGGGGCTGCTCTCCACACTGACCCGCTGCCGGACCAGCCCGCCGAAGCCGGAGGTGTCGCCGCTGCCGTGGATGCCGAACATGCCGCGTCCGGCCGCCGTGGCCGGCGGATACTCGGCCGGCGCCCCGCTGGTCGCCCCGACCGGCGGCCGGGCCACCGGCACGCCGCCGCCCGGCCGCTCGCTGGGGCTCTTCTTCGGCTCGGTGCCGTTCGGCTCGCTCACCGGTCAGCCCTCTCCACCAGGTGGTTCTGCGCCTTCATCCAGTTCTCGATCCGGAGCTGCTCCTCGCGTCCCTCGGCGACCGCCCGGGTCCACTCGGCCCGGCGCGCCTTGTCGTTGCGGTAGGAGGAGGGCATCGAGCCGGGCGCCACCAGCGGTACGGCGCCACGTGCCTGGCGCGCCTCCAGCATCTTGCGGCCGTTCGGGCCGAGCGGCTCGTGGCCGATCTTCTCGCGCAGCTTGAGGATCGCGTCGATCAGCATCTCCGGCCGGGGCGGGCAGCCGGGCAGGTACATGTCGACCGGTACGACGTGGTCGACGCCCTGCACGATGGCGTAGTTGTTGAACATGCCGCCGCTGCTGGCGCAGACGCCCATCGAGATCACCCAGCGGGGCTCGGCCATCTGGTCGTAGATCTGGCGCAGCACCGGGGCCATCTTCTGGCTCACCCGGCCGGCCACGATCATCAGGTCCGCCTGTCGCGGCGAGGCGCGGAAGACCTCCATGCCCCACCGGCCGAGGTCGTAGTGGGAGCCACCGGCCGCCATCATCTCGATCGCGCAGCAGGCCAGGCCGAAGGTGGCGCCCCAGAACGAGGACTTCCGGGACCAGTTGACCAGCTTCTCCACCGAGGTGAGCAGGATCCCGGACGGGAGCTTCTCCTCGATACCCATCTGACGACCTCCCTCAGTCCCAGTCCAGGCCGCCACGCCGCCAGACGTAGGCGTACGCGACGAAGACCGCGACGATGAACAGCACCATCTCCACGAAGCCGAACAGCCCGAGGACGTCGAAGTTGACCGCCCACGGGTACAGGAAGATGATCTCGATGTCGAAGACGATGAACAGCATCGCCGTCAGGTAGAACTTGATCGGGAGCCGACCGCCGCCGACCGGCTGCGGGCTCGGCTCGATGCCGCACTCGTACGCCTCGAGCTTGGCTTTGTTGTAGCGCCGGGGGCCGGCGAAGCGCGCCGCGGCGACGGAGAACAGCGCGAACCCCGCGGCGAGGGCGAACAGCCCGATGATGGGTACGTACGGCGAGAGCGACATCGTTTTCCCCTGCTCGTCCTTCCCGGCCCTCGGTCAATTTCCAATTCACACTATTCACAGTCGTCCGGGCGACGCTGCCCGGGGTGCCACTGGCGCCCCTGCCGGGGCGGGCGGCGGTTCACACGGCCGGAGCCACCTTCGTCATCGCGTTGATGACCCGGTCCATCGCGTCTCCGCCGCGCGGATCGGTCAGGTTCGCCAGCAGCTTGAGCACGAACCGCATCAGGGTCGGATGCGGCATGCCGTGCTTGGTGGCGATCCGCATCACATGCGGATTGCCGATCATCTTCACGAAGATGTTGCCGAGCCGGTAGTAACCGCCGTACCGGGCCTTCAGTTCGGCGGGGTAGCCGGCCAGTGCGCGTTCCCGCTCGGCACCCGCCGGGCGGGCCAGCGCCTGCACCACGATCTCGGCGGCGAGTTCACCGGACTCCATCGCGTACGCGATGCCCTCGCCGTTGAAGGGGTTGACCATGCCGCCGGAGTCGCCGACCAGCAGCACTCCCCGGGTGTAGTGCGGCACCCGGTTGAAGCCCATCGGCAGGGCGGCGCCGAGGATCGGGCCGTCCGCGTTGGTCTCGTCGGTCATGCCCCACTCGGCCGGGGTGCCGGCGAGCCAGTCGACCAGCAGCCGCCGGTAGTTGGTCTTGCCGAACGCCGCCGACGAGTTCAGCGCACCGAGCCCGACGTTGACCCGGCCGTCCCCCATGCCGAAGATCCAGCCGTACCCGGGCAGCAGCTTGTCGGGGTGCTCCTTGCTGCGCAGCTCCAGCCACGACTCCAGGTAGTTGTCGTCGTGCTTGGCCGGCGAGCGGTAGTAGCGGCGGACCGCGACGCCGATCGGCCGGTCCTCCCGCTTGTTCAGGCCGAGCGCCAGCGGGAGCCGCCCGGAGACGCCGTCGGCGGCGATCACCAGCGGGGCCCGGAAGGTCGCCGGGGCCTTCTCCGGCCCGCTCTCGGCGGTGACGCCGACCACCCGGCCACCGTCGTCGAGCACCGGGCCGGTCACGTTCATCCCGGTACGCAGTTCCGCGCCGGCCTCGACGGCACGCCTGGCCAGCAGGTCGTCGAAGTCGAGCCGGGTACGGACCAGTCCGTAGTTGGGGAAGCTGGCCAGCTCGGGCCAGTCGAGTTCGAGGCGTACGCCACCGCCGATGACCCGCAGTCCCCGGTTGTGCAGCCAGCCCGCCTCGGGCGAGGTGTCGATGCCGAGCTTGACGAGCTGCTTGACGGCCCGGGGGGTGAGCCCGTCGCCGCAGACCTTCTCCCGGGGGAACTCGGTCTTCTCCAGCAGCAGCACGCGGGCGCCGTGTCGGGCCAGGTGATAGGCGGTCGTCGATCCGCCTGGACCGGCGCCGACGACGATGACGTCCGCGTCGTTGTCGACGGTGGTCATCCGCACCTCCCCTCCCGATCGCTCGTGAAATGCTTCACAAGCCTCGTCAGGGGAGGAGTCTAGAGCCGCGAAGCGGCCGGCAACCGGTTAGGTGAACCTAAGTTCCCAAGGTAGGCGTGTCGACTACCTTTCTGGGCCCATTCCGGGCCCGTCTGTGAGGCGGGCGGGGCACCTGGGGTAGACGAGGCTGTCGAGCTGCCCCGGCTGCGCACCCAGCTCTACAGTCCGCTCGGCTCAGGTACGGTCCTCGCCGCTGCGCTGCGCCGGACGGCGTTCGATCGGGCCCGGGGTGACCGGCCCCGGTTCGGCCGGGTGCGGGTCGGCCGGGCGGGGCCCCACCGGGTGCGGGTCGGTGGGGTGCGGCGCGGCCGGATGCGGCTCGGCCGGCCCGGGAGCCGGCGGGTGCGGATCGGCCGGGCCGGGCCGGCCCGGCTGGGGTGGCCCCGGCCGCGGCTGCGCCGGATGCGGCTCCGGCGGGTTCGGCTCGACCGGGTGCGGCTCGACCGGATATCCGTCGGCGGCCGGAAGACCGTCGCCCGGCGTGGCGCCGTTTCCGGACAGCCGCCCGGCGGGGTTTCCGCCGTTCTGCGGCGAAGGCTCGATCGGGTAATCGCCGGTCGGCGCCGGGTCGTCGTCCGGGGCGCGCTCGTGCTCGTACGGCAACTGCTCTCGCAGGGTGCCGCCGCTGACCCGGTCCAGCGCGGCCAGTACCTCGGCGACCACCGTCCGGACCGCGACCGGGTCGGGGCCGGCCAGCTCCCGGATCTGCGCGATCAGCTCGGCCGCCTCGGCCTCCGGGTCGGCCCGGTCCACCGGACCGTCAGCTCCGGCATCTGGACCGTCAGCTCCGGCCTCTGGACCGGCGGCGTCCGGCGCCGACTCGGCCACGGCGTCGTCACCCCGGCGCCGCGCGGCCGGCGGGCCCGCGCCCGGTGTCTCCTCGGCCGGCTGCCCGTCGCCGTCGACCTGCCGGTCTGCCCCCGCCATGGGCGCAGCCTACGGCCTGGAAAGCCGCCTCGCGGATCAAAACCGACTAAAGCGCCATGAAAACGATGATCAGGAACGTACTGCTCGGTGCAGCGCGACGATGCCGCCGGTCAGGTTCCGCCAGCCGACCCGGTGCCACCCGGACCGGCCGATCTGCCCGGCCAGCCCGGCCTGGTCCGGCCAGGCCCGGATCGACTCGGCCAGATAGACGTACGCGTCCGGGTTGCTCGCCACCGCCCGGGCCACCGCCGGCAGCGACCGCATCAGGTAGGAGAGGTAGACCGTCCGGAAGACCGGGTTGGTCGGGGTACTGAACTCGCAGACCACCAGCCGGCCGCCGGGCCGGGTGACCCGGGCCATCTCCCGGAGCGCCGCCTCGGTGTCGACGACGTTGCGCAGCGCCAGCGAGATGGTGACCGCGTCGAACGTCTGGTCCGGAAAGGGCAGCCGGAGTGCGTCACCGGCCAGCAACGGCACCTCGGGCCGGCTCCGTCGACCGGCCCGGAGCATCCCGATGGAGAGATCCAACCCCACCGCGTACGCCCCGGAGGTGGCCAACTCGGCGGTGGAGACCCCGGTGCCGGCGCCCACGTCCAGCACCTGGTCGCCGGGGCGCAGGTCGAGGGCGGCCAGGGTGGCCCGGCGCCACCGCCGGTCCTGGCCGAACGAGATCACGGTGTTGGTCAGGTCATACCGGGACGCCACCTGGTCGAACATCGCCGCCACCTCGTGCGGCTGCTTCTCCAGGCTGGCCCGGCGTCCGGACGGGGTACGGCTCACGCCGGAACAGTCTGCCAGCCACCGGCCCGGCCGCTCGGCCCGGGGCGGGCCGGAACACAGCACGGGCGAGGTGGTCTCCCACCCCGCCCGTGCTGCCGTGCGTTATGTGAACGGCCCTCATGGACCGATAGAGGACGACCCCGGTACGCCGCGTCCCGACCCGGAGGCCGGTCCGTCCACGACGGTCAGCGGGTGCGTGTGCCGGCACGCTATCGGTTCGACGGGCCCGGTCGCGCTCCCCTTGATCCAACCGTTATGACCGCCCGAAGGCGTCAGGATTCCAAGAATGTCCTGGTCACGGGCCATTTATCCGGCGGGCTCGACGTTTTGCCGCCGGATCGGAGCCAAGGACCGACCCCTCGCCCAGCCGGCGGTGGCCGAATGGACGAGGGTAGTTCAGCGGGCCTGTACGAGCGGCAGGCTCCGGCCCGCGCCGCCACCCGGCAGCGCGATCGAGGAGAAGTGCGACACCACCCGGTCGTCGGTCGGGTCGTCGGCCGGGGTGCGGTGCACCGCCAGGTGCCGGTAGAGGGTGTCCCGCTGCGCGGGGATCCGGCCGGCGGAACGGATCATCCAGATCAGCTCGTGCAGGTTGGAGCGGTGCCGGGCCCCGGCCGAGGAGATGACGTTCTCCTCCAGCATGATCGAGCCGAGGTCGTCCACCCCCATGTGCAGGGCGAGCTGTCCGGCGTCCTTCCCGGTGGTCAGCCAGGACGCCTGGAGGTGCGGCACGGTGTCGAAGAAGAGCCGGGCCACCGCGACCAGCCGCAGGTACTCCAGGGTGGTCGCCTGGGTACGGCCCTTGAGGTGGTTGTTCTCCGGCTGGTACGTCCACGGGATGAAGGAGCGGAAGCCCCGGGTACGGTCCTGCACGTCGCGGATCATCCGCATGTGCTCGATCCGCTCGGCGTTGGTCTCCCCGGTCCCCATCATCATGGTGGCGGTCGACTCGACGCCCTGCCGGTGTGCGAGTTCCATCACCTCCAGCCAGCGGGCCCCGGACTCCTTCAGCGGGGCGATCGCCTTACGCGGCCGCTCGGGCAGCATCTCGGCGCCGGCCCCGGCGATCGAGTCCAGCCCGGCCGCCTTGATCCGGCTGATCGCCTCCTCCAGGCTGACCCCGGAGACCTTCGCCATGTGCAGGATCTCGCTCGGCCCGATGGAGTGGATGGCGAGCTGCGGGTACGCCCGCTTGACCGAGGAGAAGAGCTCCTCGTAGTACTCCACGCCGTAGTCGGGGTGGTGGCCGCCCTGGAGCATCACCTGGGTCGCACCCAACTCGACCGCCTCGGCGCAGCGGCGCAGGATCTCCTCGGTCGGGTGCGTCCAGCCCTCCCGGTGCTTCGGCGCCCGGTAGAAGGCGCAGAACTTGCAGGCGGTCACGCAGACGTTTGTGTAGTTGATGTTGCGGTCGATCAGGTACGTGACGATGTTGTCCGGATAACGCCGCCGCCGTACCGCGTCCGCCGCCTCACCCAGCGGGTGCAGCGGCGCGTCGGTGTAGAGCAGCAGCGCCTCCTCGGGCGTGATCCGCCCGCCGTCCGCGCCACGTTGCAGGATGCTGTCGATTTCCCGGCTCACCGTCACATCCCGAGGGTACGCCGCCCGACTTGCGCGCCCCAGCCACGCTCGGGGATGTGAGCACCGACAACCCCTGGGTACGGCTGCGCCGGCGGCGGTGGTTCAGGTGGTGCAGCTGCCGTTGTCCGGGTTGACGCACTTGGCCCGGCTCCAGAGCGTCTCGAAGTTGTTGTGGAAGTCGTTCCAGACGGTCGGGTGCTCGATCTTCACCAGGGTCTCGTCGTGGTCGGTCAGCGCCGGGTCGGTGACGTTGTGCGAGCCGGTGAAGACGACGCTGCGCCCGGCCACCCCGGCGAAGGTGCCCCTGATGATGATGTTCTTCGAGTGCACGGTCACCACCCGGCCGTCGTAGTTGCTGGCCTCGGCGTCGTAATACTTCTTCAGCGAGACGTTCGGCTGCCCGTTCAGGGTGGCGTACGCGGTGCTGCCCATCGAGCCGTAGACGACCCGGACCTTGCAGCCCATCCGGCCGATCCGGCGCAGCTCGGCGGCGACCTGCGGGCGGGCGTCGGTGAACTGGGCGTGCGCGACGTCCACCGCGCAGCCGCTGGCGAAGGCGTTCACCTCGGCCAGCCGGTTCGCCAGGGTGTCGCTGTCGGCCCGGGGCGAGTGGTAGACGGTGACGGCGGTGGTCGGCGACTTGTAGTAGCCGTTGGCGGCGTTGAAGTAGTCGTTGTTCTTCCGCTGCGCCCGCATGTCGTTGAAGTACGCGGTGAAGTGGTCGTACAGGTCGTAGTCCTCGTGCACCACCAGAGCGCTGTTGAAGAGGTTGTTCTGGCTGAAGGTGAGGTTCTGCGAGCTGACGAAGACGACCCGCTTCATGGTGCCGCTGGTGGAGAACGTGAAGACCTTGTTGTGGTTGATCGAGTTGCTCTTGTTGCCGATGCACGCGGTCGAGCCGGCCACCGTCGACGAGGTCTTGCCGCAGATCACCAGGTCGTCGAGGTTGGCCGAGTTGAGCACCGCCATCGCGGCGTTGTCGGCGCCGGTGTTGACCCCGCCGCCGGTCTCGTCCAGCACGATCCGGACGATCACGCCCCGGGCCGCCGCCCGCTTCAGCGCCTCGGCCACCACCGGGGAACTCCAGCTGTACATGATGCCCCGGATGTAGCCGCCGGCCGGTGCGCCGTCGGCGAGCCGGACCAGCTCGTCCTCGATGGTCCGGTCCCGGGTGCCGTCCTCGGCCGGGATGTTGAACCGGGTGTACGCCGGGAACGGGTCGGCGGCGGTGACCGCACCGTCACCGGCGTCGGCCGGGGTGGCGCCACCGGCCACCGCGGGCTGGCTGGGCAGGGCGGTGGCGAGCAGGCCGACCGCCGCGAGGCAGGCGAGTCCGGCTCGGGCGCGACGCGTGCGGAGCATCCTCATGGCTACCTTGGTAGTACACATTCTTCAATGGAGCAACAGCCATCGAAGAATTTCTTCATGGCCGGCGGTGGCCGGGACAACGCGGCTCAGCCGTCGTAGTCGACCTCCAGCGTGTCGGTGACCGGGCTGGCCTGGCAGGTCAACACGTACCCGGCGGCCACCTCGTCCGGCTCCAGGGCGTAGTTGCGGGCCATCGACACCTCGCCGGAGACCACCCTCGCCCGGCAGGTCGAGCAGACCCCACCCTTGCAGGCGTACGGCAGCTCGCTGCGGACCCGCAGGGCCGCGTCGAGTACCCGCTCGTCCCGCCCCATCCGGAAACCCGACGTCCGGCCGTCCAGCCGGATCGTCACCTCGGTGCCGGCGTCGGCCGCCGTCGCGGCGGGGCGGACCGGCGGCGCGGGCGGGGCGTCCACGTGGAACAGCTCGGCGTGTACGGCCCGCTCCGGTACGCCCCGTCCGGTGAGCACCAGCCGCGCGTCGAGCACCATCCCGTACGGGCCGCAGAGGAACCACTCGTCGATCCGCTCGGCCGGCACGATGGTGTCGAGCAGCCGGCCGAGCCGCTCGGCGTCGACCCGGCCGGAGAGCAACGGCGACTCGCCCGGCTCCCGGGACAGCACGTGCACCAGGTGCAGCCGCTCCGGGTAGCGGTCCTTCAGGTCGGCCAGCTCCTCGACGAACATCACGGTGCGGCCGTGCCGGTTGCCGTACACCAGGGTGAAGGTGCTGGCCGGCTCGACGGCGAGCGCGGTCGCGACCAGCGACAGCACCGGGGTGATGCCCGACCCGGCGACCACCCCGGCGTAGTGCCGGACCCGGTCCGGCGCGAACGCCGTGCCGAAGGTCCCGAGCGGCGGCAGCACCTCGACGGTGTCGCCGGCCCGCAGCGCCGAGACCGCGAAGCTGGAGAAGGCGCCGCCCGGCACCTCCCGTACCCCGATCCGGAGCCGTCCGGTCGCGGCCAGCTCGGCCGGGGTCGAGCAGATCGAGTACGACCGGCGCACCTCGGCCCCGTCCGGCGGCACCCGCCGTACCGTGAGGTGCTGCCCGGCCCGGAAGGCGAAGGTCTCGCGCAGCCGCGCCGGTACCTCGAAGGTGACCGCGACCGCGTCCTCGGTGAGCCGGTCGACCGCCCGGACCGGCAGCGGGTGGAAGACCGGCCGGCGACGGACCGGCCGGTTGATCGTTACGCTCAAAACGCCCTCAGATGGTCGAAGGGTTCCCGACAGGCCCGGCACCGCCACAGCGACTTGCAGGCGGTCGAGCCGAACCGGCTGACCTGTTCGGTGTCGGCGGCACCGCAGTGCGGGCAGCGGACGCTCAGGGTGACCGGGACGGGGCGACCGCCCGCCGGCCCCGGCGGGGCGATCCCGGCGGCGGCCAGCTTGGCCCGACCGGCCTCGGAGATCCAGTCGGTGGTCCAGGCCGGGGCGAAGACGGTGACGACCTCGGCCTCCGGATGCCCGGCGGCGGCCAGCGCGGCCCGGATGTCGGCCCGGATCACGTCCATCGCCGGGCAGCCGGTGTAGGTCGGGGTGATGGTCACGGTGACCCGTCCGGTCGCCGGGTCCTCGGTCACGTCCCGCAGCACGCCGAGGTCCTCGATGGTCAGCACCCGCAGTTCGGGGTCGACCACCGCCGCCGCGGCCCGGCGGGCCGGCGAGGATCCGGCCGCGCTCACCAACGGGCTCCCGGATGCGCCCGGTGCAGCACCTGCATTTCGGCGAGCAGGTAGGAGAGGTGCTCGGTGTGCAGCCCGGCCCGGCCGCCGGTCGGCCCCCAGCCGTCGGCCGGGCGCGGCAGCGTCGCGGTCTCCAGCACCGGCTCGACGTTCGCCAGGAAGGCGGCGCGCAGCCCGGCCGGGTCGACCGGCGCGGCCGGGTCGGCCACGAACAGTTCACCGGTGTACGGCCACAGCTCCTCGACCGCCGCCCGCATCCGCCGGTGCGACTCCTCGGTGCCGTCGCCGAGGCGTACCGTCCAGAGGCCGGCGTGGTCGAGGTGGTAGGCGACCTCCTTGCGGGCCTTGCCGGCGATGGCGGCCAGCCGCTCGTCGGCGCAGCCGCTCAACGCGGTGTAGAGCGGGAGCTGGTACGCCGACAGGAAGAGCAGCTTCGCCATCGTGAACGCGAAGTCGCCGTTCGGCAGCTCGACCAGCAGGCAGTTGCGGTACTCCCGGTCGGTGCGCAGGAATGCCAGCGCGTCCTCGTCCCGGCCCGCCCCCTCCAGCTCCCCGGCGTAGCTGAGCAGCAGCCGGGCGGCGCCGAGCTGGTCCAGGGCGATGTTGGCCAGCGCGACGTCCTCCTCCAGCTCCGGGGCGGCGGTGACCCACTCGCCGAGCCGCTGGGCGGCGACCAGCGCGTCGTCGCCGAGCCCGAGCAGGTAGTCCACTGTGGTGTGTACGGGTGCGCCGGTGGTGTTCACAGGTGTGCCGCCCCGTCGGGTACCGGATAGAACGTCGGGTGCCGGTAGACCTTGTCGGCCGAGGGCTCGAAGAAGGCGTCCTTCTCGTCCGGGCTGGAGGCGGTGATCGCCCCGGCCGGTACGACCCAGATCGAGACGCCCTCCTGGCGCCGGGTGTAGAGGTCCCGGGCGTTGCGCAGCGCCAGCTCGGCGTCCGGGGCGTGCAGGCTGCCGACGTGGGTGTGCGACAGCCCGCGCCGGGCCCGGACGAAGACCTCCCAGAGCGGCCAGCCGGCCCGGCCCTGGCTCGGGGCGGTCACGCCGGCACCGCCGTACGCTCGGCGGCCCGCTTGGCCGCGTACGCCTCGGCGGCCTCGCGCACCCAGGCCCCGTCGGCGTCCGCCCGGCGGCGGTGTGCGATCCGTTGCCGGTTGCACGGCCCGTCGCCGGAGATCACCCGCATCAGCTCGGCGTAGTCGGGCTGGGTGTAGTCGTGCGCCTGCCGGGACTCGTTCCACCGCAGGTCGGGGTCGGGCAGGGTGAGGCCGAGCACGCCGGCCTGCTGCACGCACATGTCGACGAAGCGCTGCCGCAGCTCGTCGTTGGAGAACCGCTTGATCTTCCAGGCCATCGACTGCTGGGAGTGCGTCGAGTCACCGTCCGGCGGGCCGAACATCGCCAGCGACGGGTACCACCAGCGGTCCACCGCGTCCTGGGCCATCGCGTGCTGCTCCGGGGTGCCGTGCGCGAGGGTGTGTAGGATCTCGTAGCCCTGCCGCTGGTGGAAGGACTCCTCCTTGCAGATCCGGATCATCGCCCGGGCGTACGGCCCGTACGAGCAGCGGCACAGCGGTACCTGGTTGACGATCGCGGCGCCGTCCACCAGCCAGCCGATGGCGCCGACGTCGGCCCAGGTCAGCGTCGGGTAGTTGAAGATCGAGCTGTATTTCTGGCGACCGGCGAGCAGCAGCTCGACGAGTTTGTCCCGGCTCACCCCGAGGGTCTCGGCGGCGGCGTAGAGGTAGAGCCCGTGCCCGGCCTCGTCCTGCACCTTGGCGAGCAGGATCGCCTTGCGCTTGAGCGAGGGGGCGCGGCTGATCCAGTTGCCCTCCGGCTGCATGCCGATGATCTCGGAGTGGGCGTGCTGGGCGATCTGCCGGATCAGCGTCTTCCGGTACGCCTCCGGCATCCAGTCCCGGGGCTCGATCTTCTGGTCGGCGCCGATCAGGGCGGTGAAGTAGTCCTGCGGGTCGGTGTCGGTGGCCGGGTCGGTGCCGGGACGGCCACGGTCGGCGGCCGCCCGCAGCGCCACCTCCGCCGCCTCGACCTGATCGAGCAGGCCGCCGGCGGTTCCGTCATCCGGGACCGGGAAGTCATGTCCGTACACGCAGCAAGTGTTACAGCTCAACTAGTCAGTAACCAAGATGTGTAATAGAAATGCCGCCCAGACCGGCCGCTGAGCTGGGCCGGCGCCCCGCACCAAATGTCCGCACTGATGGGTGAATGAGCCTGGTCACATCGGTCCAAATATTCGCCATCTATTACCACATAAGCGGTCATTTCAGGGCGACATCGGAAGACTCCCGGGCTTCACCATCTGGCGGATTGGACCCGGCCACGTAAACTTTCCCCCGTTCCCGTACTGCCGCCTCCCCCGGCAGTCCGGACGCGGAGCAGACCGCCGGTGTGGGGCTGGCGGAGGCGCCGCCGACCCACAGTCACACCGCACAGCGCCCTGGACACAGCGGCCCCCCGGCCTTCACCCTTGGAGCCCCATCCTCATGCGTCCCCGCGTGACCCTGGTGCTCGCCATCACGACAGTCGTGCTTGGCGGCCTGTTGCTCGTGCCCGCCGCGTACGCCCGGCTGGCCGACTCCGGCGGGAGCACGTCCTCGGCCGAGGAGGCGCCCGTCGGGATCGAGCCGTCCGCGCCGCCGCCGCCGACCCTGGCCGCCGCCCCGGTGACGGTGAAGGGGGTGGACGGCTTCCTCGGCTGGGCCCTGCTCGACCGGGAGAGCGGCAAGATCTCCGGCTCCAAGAACATGACCTCGACCAACTCGACCGAGTCGATGATCAAGGTCTGGATCGTCTCGGACTACCTCCGCCGGCTCGGCGACAAGACGCCTCCCTCGGGGACGCTGAAGATGGCCAGCACGGCGATCCGGGACAGCAACGACGACTCGGCCGAGACGCTCTACAACAGGGGTGGCCGGGGCGCGGTGGTGGACCGCCTGATCAAGATGTGCCAGCTCACCGACACCCGCAAGGTGGTACCACCGGGGGAAAGTTCTGTTTGGTGGAGTTATACCGAAATGTCCCCTCGGGACGCGGTGCGGATGGGAGAGTGCATCAAGGACGGCACGGCCGCCGGACCGAAGTGGACCAAGTGGGTGCTGGACGAGATGACCAAGGTGCGCGGCACGACCTCCGCGAGGGATCAGAAGCTCAAGCAGGGCGGCGGGCGCTGGGGCATCATCGACGGGCTCTCCGAGGGGGTCCTGGCGCAGGGCCCGGTCGGCATCAAGAACGGCTGGACGCTGATCAACGCTGACGGCAAGTGGCACCTGAACTGCCTGGCCGTCAGCGACGACTGGGTACTCTCCGTGATGACCCGATACTCCGGCCGCAAGGGCCTCGACTACGGCGCCGACGTCTGCGCCAGCGTGGCCAGCCAACTCACCACCCCGCAGCCCGGCGCCGTGCTGAAGGTCCCGATGCCGCTGACGGCGGGGCAGTCCTGATGGGTGCCGACGAACGCGCCGCCGAGCGGCGGGCCCGGTCCAACCGGTCCACCCTGCTCCGGCTCACCCTGATCGCGGGCGTGCTCTTGGTGCTGGTGCTGGTCGGGCTCCGGCTGATGCCGGGCTCGCCGTTCGCGAGTACCGCCGCCGCCAAGTGGGGCGAACCGTCCGGCCCGGCCGGTCCGGCCGCCACCACCCCGGGCCGCCCCGGCACGCCCACCCCGACCCCCAGCCCGGAACTGCCGCCGCTGCCGGTGGCGCCCGCCAAGGTGAAGATCGACAAAGACGGCTGGTGGAACTGGGCGCTGATGGACACCCGGACCGGCAAGATCTCCGGTTCGGCCAACATGGACGAGACCAACCCGACCGCCTCGATGATCAAGGCGTGGATCGGCGCGGACTTCCTCCGTCGCGCCGCCGAGCAGGGCGACACCCCGAGCGACACCCGGATGAACCAGGTCTCGATCATGATCCGGGACAGCGACAACAACGCCGCGCAGACCCTCTACGAACTCAACGGCGGCACGGCGTCGATCAAGCGACTGATCAGCATCTGCGACCTGACCGACAGCAGCCCGGCCGCCGACGGCGGCTGGAGCCGGACCGCGCTCTCGGCCCGGGACACCGCCCGGATGGGCGCCTGCATCGCCGACGGCCGGGCCGCCGGGCCGAAGTGGACGAAGTGGCTGCTCGACGAGATGCGCGCGGTGCGCGGGGTCGGCAACTTCGGCATCCGCAAGGCGTTCCCGGCCGCCGAGCAGAAGACCATCGCGGTCAAGAACGGCTGGGTGGACCGGCAGCGCGAGCAGAAGTACACGGTGAACTGCCTGGCCATCGGCGACGGCTGGACGATGGCGGTGGAGACCAGGTACGCGATCAACCTCGGCTACACGTACGGGGCGAAGATCTGCGAGGACGTGGCCCGGCAGCTCCGCGCCGCCTCCGACGCCACCTGAGTCCCCGCCCGGCCCGACCGGGCCGCCCGGCTCAGTCGGAGAAGAAGACCGGTCCGTCCGCCGGCAGCGCCGGTACGCCGGTCAGCTCGACGGCGCGGCGGGCGAACTCGCGCAGTCCGGTCACCTGGCGCTCGCCGAGCGAGAAGTCCAGGGTCCGGAAGTACGTGGCCAGGGTCGCCGCGTCGAACGGCTCCCACCGGGCCGCCGACTCGGCGACCTCGTCCAGCTCGGCCAGGCAGAGGTCCCGGGAGCGCAGGAACGCCTGGTGCACGTCCTTGACCTGCCCGGGGTGGTTGGCCGCGAAGTCCCGGCGTACCGCCCAGACGGCGAAGACCATCGGCAGCCCGGTCCAGTCCCGCCAGGCCTGCCCGAGGTCGGTGACGGCGAGCCCACGCCCGGGCGCCTCGTAGAGGGCGCGCAGCGCCACGTCGCCGATCAGCACCCCGGCCTCGGCCTCCAGCAGCATCGTGGTCAGATCGGGCGGGCAGCTGAAGTACTCGGGGTGCACGCCGTACTTCTGCGCGAGCAGCATCCGGGCGAGCAGCACACCGGTCCGGGAGGTGGAGCCGAGGGCCACCTTGGCGTCGTCCAGCTCGGCGAGCGGGCGGGTGGAGACGATGTTGACCGAGAGCACCGGGCCGTCGCTGCCGACCGCGAGATCCGGCAGCAGCAGCAGCTCGTCGGCGTGCTTGAGGTACTCCACCAGGGTGATCGGCCCGATGTCGAGGTCACCGGCGACCAGGGCGGCGCTGAGCCGCTCCGGCGAGTCCTTGTGCAGCTCGACGTCGATCAGCGCACCGGAACGCATCAGCCCCCAGTAGATCGGCAGACAGTTGAGAAACTGGATATGGCCTACCCGGGGTCGCCGCAGCTCGGTCATGATCCGACGGTAACCGCCGGTTCGACCGGCTGCCCGGCCGACCGGGGCGGAAGTGGCCCAGGACGCATCGTGGCCCGCTCGCGCCGGGCGGCCCGCAACACCACCGGGGTCACCGCAGCGACCACGGCCAGCCCGGCCGCCCCGGTCACCGCGACCAGCGGCCGGGGCGGGAAGCCGGCGAGCAGCAGCCCGCCGGCCAGATAGCCGAACATCCCGGCGCCCTGGATCGCGGCGCCCTGGGCGGCGAAGGCCCGGCCGCGGGCCGCCGGTGGCACCCGGTTGGCCAACACCAGGTTGCTGAAGACGTTGAGCCCGCCGTTGGCGGCGCCGCCGACCAGCCAGAGCGGGACCAGCCAGCCGGCGGCCGGCACGGTGGCGCCGAGTCCGACCAGCAGGCAGGCCGCGCCGAGCATCCCGAGCACGCCCTTGACCAGGGCGCCGTCGTCGCGGGCCCGCCGGGCGGTGCCGGCCAGCAGCCAGGCGCCGACCAGCATGCCGGCGGTCCAGGCCGCGCTGATCAGGCCGAACATCGTGGTCGAGGAGTGCAGGGTCTCGCGTACGTAGAAGACCTCGATCACGTTGACCGCGCCCACCCCGGCCACCGTGGCGGCGATCGCGGCCACCATCGTCCAGAGCAGCGGGTCGCGGCGCAGCCGCCAGGCGGGGGCCGCCGGTGCCGGGGTCGCCCCGCCGGCCGGTCCCGTCGCCCGTCGGCCACCCCGTCGGGTACCCAGCAGCAGGCCGGCGGCGATCAGCGCGAGATAGCTGCCGGCGTCGAGCAGCAGCGGTACCCGGGCACCGAACTGCCCGACCAGCAGCCCGGCCAGGGCCGGCGCGACGAGCATGCCGACCGAGCCGGCGGTCTGGTTGATCGCGCTGGCCCGGGGCAGGTCGGCCCGGCGCACCATCTCGGGGAGCAGGGCGGCCAGGGTCGGCTGGGTCACCGCCAGCCCGCAGGCGAGCAGCGCGGCGAGCGGCAGGATCACGGCGGTGCTCTCGGCGAAGGCGAGCGCGGCGCAGACCAGCGCCTGGCCGGCACCGGCCCAGACCAGCAGGGTGCGGCTGTCCACCCGGTCGGCCAGTCGACCGGTCAGCGGGGCGAGCAGCACCAGCGGCAGCGTGGCGGCCAGCATCACCCCGGAAACCGCCAGTCCACCCGCTCCGGCGGATTGCAGGGCGAGCGCCAGCGCGGTCGCGGCGAGGAAGTCGCCACAGGTGGAGACGGCCCGGGCGCCGGCGGCCAGGTAGACGTCCCGCCAGTGCGACACCGTCGGCGTGCCGTCGTCGGGTACGGCGACACCGACAGTTGTGAAAGACATACTTCGAAAGTAATCCTTCACAACTGCCGTACGCAAGCCCGGTCGGTTTACTCCATCGGCAGCGCCGCGAAGTGGACCATCACCGGACGGGACCCCTCGGGCGGATCGGCCCGCTCCCGCCGCCGGTACGGCCGCATCAGCTCGCGGATCCTGTCGTTCAGCGCCACCAGTTCCTCGGCGGTCAGCATCAGCACCGCGCCGCCGTACTGGGCAGCGTCGTACCACTCCTTCGGCTCCTCGCCGATCCGCCGGGCCCAGCTCCGGATCCGCTCCATGTCGCGGGCGGCGTACACCTCGATCAGGGTCTCCTGGGCGGCCCGCGCCTCCGGCGACGCGTCCTGACCGGCCTCCACCCCCCAGGAGCCGACACTGCTGCGCCAGAGCCGCTCGCGGGCGTCACCCCGGCTCGGCGCCTGCTCGACCAGGCCGAACTTCGCCAGCTCCCGCAGGTGGTAGCTGACCGCGCTCGGGGAGAGCCCGACGATCTCGGCGCACTCGGTGGCGGTGACCGCCGCCCCGGTGGTGGTCAGGTGCTCCATGATCCCTAGCCGGGCCGGATGCGCCAGCGCCCGCATCACCTGCGGATCACTGATCATCATCGGCCGCTGCTCGACGGGCTGCTCGGTCATGCGCCCCATGATTCCGCCTCCGGCCGGCCCGGCGGCAGCTACCCGGCCGGCACCGCTACACAAACTGTTCGTACCACAACCAGCCGGTACTACAAACAGTTTGTAGTAGACTGGCCGCATGCCGATCGTGGGCCGGAAGGCCGAACTGGCCGAACTGACCTCGGCCTGGCAGCGGGCCACCGAGGGACATCCCGAGCTGGCCGTGGTCTGGGGTCGCCGCCGGGTCGGCAAGACCTACCTGCTCACCCACTTCGCCAGAGAGAAGCGGGCGGTCTACTTCACCGCCACCCGGCAGGACGCCGACGACCGGCAGCTCCGCCGGTTCGCCGAGGCGCTACGCGAACAGCTCGGCGACGAGGTGGCCGACCTGGCCCCGGCGACCTTCCCCGACTGGGAGACCGCGCTGCGGTTCGTCGCCCGGCTGGCCCGCACCGCCCCGCTGCTCGTGGTGCTCGACGAGGCGCCCCGGCTGACCGGCGGGCACGCCGACTTCGCCGACACCGTCTCCGCCGTCTGGGAGAACCACGTCCGCGACCAACGGCTGCTGCTGGTGCTCTCCGGGTCGGCGGTCGCGGTGATGGAGCAGATGCTCGGCCCGCAGGGCGGACTGCACCGCCGGGCCGGCGTCGAGCGCCGGATGGATCCGTTCCCCCTGCTGGACGCCCGGGCGTTCCTGCCCGACCTGGCTCCCGAGCAGTTCCTTGAGGCGTACGCGGCCTGCGGCGGCTACCCGCTGCACCTGAGCAGGTGGTCGACAGGGCGCTCCACCGAGGAGAACCTGCACGAGTTGGCCTTCACTCCCGGTGGCCTGCTGCTGCGGGACGCGCCGGACATCCTCTCCGAGGACCTCGACTGGCGGGGCGGCTACGAGCGGGTGCTGACCGCGATGGCCGGCGGCGCCCGGCGACGGTCCCGGATCGCCGGCCGGGCCCAGCAACGGATCGACTACACCCTCGACCGGCTGCGCCGGGCCGGCTACGTCCGGGCGGTACGCCCGATCGGCGCGGGCGGCTCGGCCGACCCGATGTACGAGATCGCCGACGACTACCTCGCGTACTGGTTCGCCGTGCTCCGCGACGACGCCGACCTCATCGACGGCGGGCAGGGGCCCGCGGTCCGGCGACGCACCTGGGGGCGGTGGCAGACACACCTCGCCCGGGTCTTCGAGGCGGCCGCCCGGGAGCACGCCCAGCATCTGGTGGCCACGGGTGCGCTGCCCGCCGAGACGGTGGTCGGCCGCTGGTGGAAGGACGAAACCGTCGAGATCGACGTGCTCGGCCTGGCCGGCGACGATCCCGTACTCGTCGGCGAGGCCCGCTGGCAGACCAGGCCGCTCACCCTGCGCGACCTGACCGACCTGCGGCGCCGGGCCGGCCACCTGCCGCCGCCCGGACCGGCCGGCCTCACCTTCGGGTTCTGGTCGCGCGGCGGTGGCGACGAGACGCTGGCCGGGCACCCGGAGGTCCGCACCTTCACTCCGGCCGACATGCTGGCAGGCACACCCGGCCGGCGGTCCGGCCGGCGCGGCGGGTGAAATTCGCTGGAACCCCGACCCAGCCGCAGGTAGGCTCATTGGCCGCTTGACGGCCGAGGTGAGAAAGCACCGCAGCGGACGTCCCCGCGCCGGGTGCCGGCCATCCGCCCCCGGACACGCGAGCGAGCAGCCGACGCGCCGACGCGCCGATGGGAAACCAGCATGCCCGCACAGGACCTCGACACCGACCTGGAACACGAACGCGCACACCTGGCCGCCTCCCGGGCCGCCCTGCGGCGGATGCGGGAGCACGCCGAGTCGCTCTTCGCGACCGGTCAGGACGTCGCCGGTGACGCGTACGCGGCCGAGACGCTCGGCCGGACCCTCTCCCGACGGGTCGCCGAACTCGCCGACGACCCGAACACCCCGCTCTTCTTCGGCCGCCTCGACTTCGCCGACGCCAACCACCACATCGGGCGGCGGCACGTCACCGACCCGACCGGCGAGCCGATGGTGCTGGACTGGCGGGCCCCGATCTCCCGCTCGTTCTACCGGGCCACCGTCCGGGACCCGCAGGGGGTACGGGTCCGGCGGCGGTTCGGCTTCGGCGCCGGCCAGCTCACCAGCTTCGAGGACGAACACCTCGACCGGGGGCAGGAGTACGGCACCGCCAGCCGGATCCTGACCGCCGAGATCGAACGCCCCCGGGTCGGGCCGATGCGGGACATCGTCGCCACCATCCAACCCGAGCAGGACGAGCTGGTCCGGGCCGACCTGGCCGACTCGATCTGCGTACAGGGTGCGCCCGGGACCGGGAAGACGGCGGTCGGGCTGCACCGGGCCGCGTACCTGCTCTACCTGCACCGGGAGCGGCTGCGCCGGTCCGGGGTACTCGTCGTCGGGCCGAACCGGGCGTTCCTGTCGTACATCTCGGCGGTACTGCCGGCGCTCGGCGAGGTCGAGGTGACCCAGGCGACCGTGGAGGACCTGCTCGGCACCCCGGTACGTGCCGTGGACCCCCCGGCGACCGCCGCGCTGAAGCACGATCCCCGGATGGCCGAGGTGCTGCGCCGGGCGCTGGCCGGGCAGGTGCGGGCACCTGAGGAGCCGATGGTGGTCTCCGACGGCTCGTACCGGTGGCGGATCACGGCGGAGGCGCTGCGCCGGGTCGTCGAGGAGGCCCGCCGGGAGGGGCTGCCGTACGCCACCGGCCGGGAACGGGTCCGCGCCCGGGTCGTCGGCCTGCTGCAACGACAGTCGGAGGCCCGCCGGGGCGACTCGCCCGGCGAGAGCTGGCTGCGCCGGATGGGCCGGTGCGGGCCGGTCACCGAGTTCCTCGACCACTGCTGGCCGGCGGTCACCCCGGACGGGCTGGTACACCGGCTGCTGGCCGACCCCGAGGCGCTGGCCGCCGCCGCCGACGGGCTGCTCACCGAGGCCGAGCAGGCCCTGCTGAGCTGGCCCAAGCCGCCCCGTACCCCGAGGGCGACGAAGTGGACCGCCGCCGACGCCGTACTCGTCGACGAGGCGGCCGGGCTGGTCGAGCGGGTGCCCAGCTTCGGGCACGTGGTGGTCGACGAGGCCCAGGACCTCTCCCCGATGCAGTGCCGGGTGATCGCCCGGCGCAGCGAGCACGGCTCGGTCACCCTCCTCGGCGACCTCGCCCAGGGCACCGCGCCGTGGGCCGCCACCGACTGGCGGGAGACGCTGCGGCACCTCGGCAAGCCGGACGCCTCGGTGGTGCCGCTGACCATGGGCTTCCGGGTGCCGGCGGCGGTGCTCGCGCTGGCCAACCGGCTGCTGCCGGCGCTGGCCGTGGAGGTACCGCCGGCGGAGTCGCTCCGCTCGGACGGCGCGCTGGAGATCCGTACCGTGCCCGACCTGGCGGCGGCGACGGTGGCCGAGGTGCGGGCGGCGCTGGCCCACGACGGTTCGATCGCGGTGATCGCCGCCGAGGCCGAGACGGACGGGCTGCGCGCGGCGCTGACCGCCGCCGGCATCCCGACCGGCACCGCCGACGAGGTCGAGACCGCCTGCCGGGTCACCGTCGTGCCGGCCACCCTGGCCAAGGGTCTGGAGTACGACCACGTGATCGTGGTCGAGCCGGCCCGGATCGTGGCGGCGGAACCGCGCGGCCTGCACCGGCTCTACGTGGTGCTGACCCGGGCGGTCTCCCGGCTCGCCGTGCTGCACAGCGAGCCGCTGCCCGCACCCCTGTGACCGGGCGACCCGTGACGTCCGAGGGCCCGGGTCCGCCTCGCGGGGGAACCGGCCGGCGGACCGGGCGGCGGTCGGCTCGTCCACGGTGTCGAGTCGTAGCTCAGCACCCAAGTGGACGATCCGGCCGGCGGGCCGGGCCAGAATGCGAAGGGAACAGAACACCAGCCACCCCGGGGGAGGACCAGTTGTCCGCGTTCCGTCCACACCAGTCCCGCCGCGACTTCCTGCGTACCGTCGCGGGCTCGGCCGTGGCCGCCACCGCGCTCGCCGCCGGCGCCTCGCCGGCGCTGGCCGCCCCGGCCGGTGCCACCCGGTCCGGTTCCGGCGGCGCGCTGCCGGACGAGGCGCTGCGCGACGCCCTGCGCGCGATCACCGACGCCGGGATGCCCGGCGTCTTCGCCGAGGTACGCGACGGGCACGCGACCTGGCGGGGCGCCAGCGGCGTCGCCGACGTGACCACCGGCCGCCCGGTGCGACCCGACTTCCAGCACCGGATCGGCAGCATCACCAAGACGTTCACCTCCACCGCGCTGCTGCAACTCGTCGGCGAACGCCGGCTCGTGCTCGACGCGCCGCTGCGCCGCTATCTGCCCCGGCTCGCCCCCGCCGGGGTGACCGTGCGGATGCTGCTCGACCAGACCAGCGGAATCAACGACTTCGACAACGTGGTCTTCGGCTCGGTGGAGAACATCGAGAAATACCAGCGGACCACCGTCCGGCCGCTGGAACTGGTCGCGATGGGGCTGGGTCAGGAGCCGACGAACGCGCCGGGCGAGCGGCACTCCTACTCCAACACCAACTACGTGCTCGCCGGACTGCTGCTGGAACGGATCACCGGGCGGCCGGCCACCGCCGAGGTCACCCGCCGCGTGCTGCGCCCGCTCGGACTGCACCGGACCTACTTCCCGGGTACGGAGCGACGGATCGACGGGCCGCACTCGGCCGGGTACGTGCCGTGGGTCGACGGGACGCTGCGGGACTTCAGCGTCTACAACATGTCCTGGGCCTGGATGGTCGGCGATATCGTCTCCACCACCGCCGACGTGAACCGGTTCTTCCGGGCCCTGCTCGGCGGCCGGCTGCTGCGTCCGGCCGAGCTGGCGCAGATGCGTCGTACGGTGCCGGCCGACCCGACCGTCCCGGACGGTGCCCAGTACGGGCTGGGCCTGCTCGGCGTGCCGCTGCCGAGCGGTCCGGTCTGGGGACACGACGGCGTCGTACTCGGCCACCAGACCATCTCGCTGCACTCTCCGGACGGCCGCCGCCAGGTCACCGTGGCGCTGAACGCCACCCACTACTGGGTACCGGGGCAGCCCGACCCGATCGGCGAGGCGCTCTGGGGCTTCCTGCTCACGGTCTTCGCCGGTACGGCGGCACCGGCGGGCGCCCGGGGTCGGTTCTCGGGGAGCCCGTGGACGGCCGGGCCGCTGACCGCCGCTCCGGGCGCCACGGTGCTGCACCGGCCGCTGCCCACCGCGCGCGTCGCCGGCTGACGGCTTTCCGCGTACCCGACCTCCGGGCCGGAGGCGCACGTCCGTGCAGCGGCGTGCGCCCCGGCCCGGTGGCGTCTCTGCCGCACCCCGCCGCTCCGCCGCCCCGCCGCCGGGCCGGTCTTGACCGCCGCGAAAAGTAGTTGGTGCGACGGTGGACTTTGTGTTGTAAACTCGTTTACGTGACTGGGAACTTTGACGACCACACCGGCGGGCCGACCGACCGCGACGAACTGCCGCCCGCCGACCCGGCCGCCGCACTCCGGCTCATCGCCGAGCAGCAGGCCGAGGCGGCCCGCAGGCTCAGCCCCAACCTGCTCTGGTACTACTGGCCCTGGGGCCTGGCCTGGCTGATCGGCTTCGGCCTGTTCTTCCTGCGCTTCGGCCCGGGCGGCCGGGTCTTCGTCGACCTGCCGAGCTGGCTGCCGCTGCTGACCCTGCTCACCCTGCTGATCGCCGCCGGGATCACCTCCGGGATCGTCGGCGGCCGGACGTACGGGCAGGTCACCGGCGACTCCAACCGGCGCGGCCTGTGGTACGGCCTGGCCTGGGGCCTCGGGTTCACCGGCGTCAGCACGGCGCTCGGCCAGGTCTCCGAGCACCTGCCCGAGGACCTCGCCGGACTGCTCTGGGCCGGCGTCACCGTCGGGCTCACCGGCGCCCTGCACATGGCCGGCGGCGCGATCTGGCTGGACCGCAACATGTTCCGGCTCGGCGTCTGGATCAGCGTCATCAACATCGCCGGGATGATCGCCGGCACCGGCTGGCACGCCCTGCTGATCTCGGTGGCCGGCGGTGGCGGGATGCTGGTGGCCGGCGTCCACTTCCTGCTCCGCGACCGCCATCGCGGCCGGAGCCTCGCCGCCGGTGCGCCGGACGGTGTGTCGGGCAGCCCGAGCGGGAGCGCCCGGAGCAGCTCGTGACCGGCCTGCCCGAACTCGACCCCGTGATCCACGCGCAGGCCCGGCTACGGGTCACCGCGACGCTGGCCACCCTGCGGGGCAACGACCGGATCACCTTTCCCCGGCTCCAGGACATCCTCCAGATGACCGCCGGCAACCTCTCGGTGCACCTGCGCAAGCTCGAGGAGGCCGGCTACGTCGAGATCGTCAAGACCCACCAGGGGCGTACCCCGACCACCCTTGTCGGACTCACCCGGCGCGGCCGGTTCGCCTTCGAGGAATACACCCTGGCGGTCCGCGCCCTGCTCGACCCGCCCCAGACCGAGGAGAAGTCATGATTCTCGCCCGTGCCGTCCAGGCCACCCGCCGGTACGGCGACGTCACCGCCCTCGACCGGGTCGACCTCGAACTCCCGGCCGGTGAACTGGTCGGCCTGCTCGGCCCGAACGGTGCCGGCAAGAGCACCCTGCTGAGCCTGCTGGTCGGACTGCGCCGAGTCAGCTCCGGCCGGGTGGAACTCTTCGGCGGCGACCCCCGCGACCCGGCCCACCGCCGGCAGATCGGGGTGACGCCGCAGGAGACCGGGCTGCCGGCCACGCTGCGGGTCGGCGAGGTCGTCGACTTCGTCTCCGCGCACTACGCCGACCCGGTCCCCCGGGCCGAACTGCTCGGCCGGTTCGGCATCGACGACCTGGTCCGGCGGCAGACCGGTGGCCTCTCCGGCGGGCAGAAGCGCCGACTGGCCGTCGCGCTCGCCTTCGTCGGGCGTCCCCGGCTGGTCTTCCTGGACGAGCCGACCACCGGGCTGGACGTGACCGCCCGCCGCGAACTCTGGGACGGCATCCGCCAGTTCCACGCCGACGGCGGCACGGTGCTGCTGAGCAGCCACTACCTGGAGGAGATCGAGGCGCTGGCACACCGGGTGGTGGTGCTCGGCCACGGCCGGGTACTCGCCGACGACAGCGTCAACGCGATCCGCGACCTGGTCGGGGTACGCCGGGTCAGCCTGGTCGCCCCGGAACTGCCGCCCCTGCCCGGGGTACGCGCCGTGGAGCGGGTCGACGGCGTCACCCACCTGCTCACCACCGACGCGGACCAACTCGTCCGGGACCTGGTGCGCAGCGGCGTCTCCTTCTCCGAACTGGAGATCCGGCCGAGCAGCCTGGAGGACGCCTTCCTGGCCATCACCGAGGCGCGGCCCGACACCCGGGCGCAGCCGATCCCGGCACAGTCCCACCCCCAGCCCGCCGACGCCTGACCGGAGGACCCGAACGTGCGACTCTCGCTCGTGCACGCCAGATACCAACTGCTGGAGACCGTCCGGATCCCGATCGCGCTGGTCGGCAGCGCCTTCTTCCCGGCCGCCTCGATGCTCTTCTTCGTCGTCCCGTTCAGCGGCGACGACCCGGTGGTCGCCACCTACGCCACCGCCTCGATGGTCACCTTCTCGGTGATGAGCACCAACATCTTCCAGTACGGCATCGGGGTGGCCGAGGACCGGGCGCAGCCCTGGGACCCGTACATGCGGACGCTGCCCACCGGCGCCGCGCCCCGGTTCGCCGGCCGGATCCTCGCCGGGCTGCTCCTGACCCTGATCTCGCTGATCCCGGTGGTGGTGATCGCCGCGGTGGCCACCGAGGCCCGGGTGACCGGCCCGGCCTTCCTGGCCGCACTCGGCACGGTCGTCGTGATCGCGGTGCCGTTCACGCTGATGGGGCTCGCGATCGGCTACGCGCTGCCGAGCAAGGCGGCGATCGTGGTCGCCCAGGTGGTCTTCTTCCCGCTGGCCTTCGGCGGCGGCCTGCTCTTCCCGCCCGGCAACTCGCCCGGTTTCATCGAGACGATCGCCCCGTACCTGCCGACCCGGGGTGCCGCCGAGCTGATGTGGACCGCCGTCGGGGACTTCCGGGCCGAGACCCTGTCGCTGCTGATGCTCGGCGTCTGGATCGTGGTCCTGGCCGCGGTCGCCGGCTGGGCGTACCGGCGGGACGAGGGGCGGCGGTTCAGCTAGCCCGCTGCCGCCCGGTCGACGGGCACCTCCCGCTTTGCTGCGGTGTCACGGTGTCACCAAGGTGACACCGTGGCACCACGCTCGAAGAGCGGCCCGGTCGGCTCTCCTGGCCGCTAGGAGGCGGGGCGCCGGGCGCGGACCGGGACGACGAGGGGGCCGTGCTCCCCCTCGATCACCCGGACCCGGGCCCGGTAGTGCGTGCCCAGCAGCTCGTCGGTGAGCACCTCCCGGGGCGGGCCGTCGGCGACCACCGCACCGGCGGCGACCAGCACCATCCGGTCGGCGTACTCGCCGGCGACCGAGAGGTCGTGCATGGTGGCCAGCACCGTCAGTCCGTGGTCGGCGCGGAGCTGGTCGACGAGTTCCAGCACCTCCTGCTGGTGGCCGATGTCCAGTGCGCTGGTCGGCTCGTCGAGCAGCAGCAGCGGGGCGCCCTGGGCCAGCGCCCGGGCCAGGAAGACCCGCTGCCGTTCACCGCCGGAGAGCGTCGCCAGCGGCCGGGCCGCGAAGCCGGTCAGGTCCAACCGGTCGAGTACGTCGTACGCGGCCGCCAGGTCGGCGGCGGACTCCCGGCCGAGCGGCGGCACGTACGGGGTGCGGCCGAGCAGCACGTAGTCGAGTACCGCCATCCCGGCCGGCACGACCGGGGACTGCGGCACCGTCGCCACCGTCCGGGCCCGGTCCCGGCGGCGCAGCCGGGCGATCGGCGTACCGAAGAGGGAGACCGACCCGGTGCTGCCCGGCAGCAGCCCGCCGACCGCGCGGAGCAGCGTCGACTTGCCGGCGCCGTTCGGTCCGATCACGGTGACCCACTCGCCGGTCCGGACCGAGAGGCTGACCCCGGTCAGGATCCGCGCCCCGCCGAGGGTGACGCCGAGGTCGGTCACCTCGACGGCGACGCCGGTCGGGGCGGTCGTCCGGGTCGGGGCGGTCATTCCGCCACCCGGCGGGTGGTGCGCAGCACGATCGCGAAGAACGGGCCGCCGAGCAGCGCGGTCACCACGCCGATCGGGATCTCGGCCGGCGCGGCGACGGTCCGCGCGGCCAGGTCGGTCAGGGTCAGGAAGGCCCCGCCGAAGAGCACCGACAGCGGCAGGATCGTCCGGTAGCTCGCCCCGGCCAGCATCCGTACGACGTGCGGGACGATGATGCCGACGAAGCCGATCAGCCCGGAGACCGACACCGCGGCGGCGGTACCCAGCGAGGCGGCGCCGACCAGCAGCAGCCGGGACCGTTGCGGATGCAGTCCGAGACTGGCCGCCTCGTCGTCGCCGAGGGCGAGTACGTCGAGTTCGCGCCGGTGCACCAGCACCACGGCGGTGGTGAACACCGCGTACGGCAACACCACGAGTACGTCGTGCCAGCCGGCGGTGGCCAGCCGGCCGAGCATCCACGAGTAGACCTCCTGGATGCTCTCGGCGTTGCGTTGCAGCAGGTAGGTCTGGCCGGCGGCGAGGAAGGCGGAGACCGCCACCCCGGCCAGGATCAGCGTGGCCGGGGAGCGGTCCCGGCCGCCGGCCGCGCCGAGCAGATAGGTGAGCAGCACCGCGCCGAGCGCGCCGACGAACGCGGCCAGCGGCACGGTGACCGGCAGCCCGACCGTGACGTCGGCGCCGGTGACCCCGCGTACCACGATCACGGCGGTCACCGCGAGTCCCGCTCCGGCGGCGACGCCGAGCAGGTGCGGGTCGGCCAGCGGGTTGCGGAAGACGCCCTGGTAGCAGCCGCCGGCCAGGGCCAGCATCCCGCCGACGAGCAGGCCGAGCACCACCCGGGGCAGCCGCAGCTCGGTGACGATGGCGATCTCGCGCTCGTTGAGTCCGCTGTGCAGGTGCACCCCGGGTACCAGATTGAGCAGCTCGATCGCGACGCTGCCCGGTGGCAGGCTGACCGGCCCGAACGCGATGCCGGCCAGCGCGGCGACCAGGACAGCCGCGAAGCCGGCGGCCAGCCACCGGCGGCGCAACCCGGCCGGCCGGGTCGGGGCGCCGGCTCTGCTCAAGCGGGTACCTTGGCGACCGCGTCCACGATCGTCCGGAGCAGCTCGACCACCCGGGGACCCCACCGGGACGCGATGTCGTCGTCGAGCCCGACGATCTGGTTGTTCTTCACCGCGGTCATCCCGGACCAGCCCTTGCGGGCCGAGACCGTCTGCGCGGACTGCTGGCAGCACTTCGTGTCGGCCAGGAAGACCAGGTCCGGGTCGGCCTTGATGATCGCCTCCTCGGCGAGCTGCGGATAGCCGCCCTTGGAGCCGTCGGCGTCGGCCGGGTCGGCGATGTTCTCCAGCCCGACCATCCCGAAGAGCGAACCGACGAAGGTCTTGCTGGTCAGCGAGTAGTACTCCGGACCGAGTTCGTAGAAGTAGCTGAGCTTCGCCGGCCGCTGCGGCAGCTCCGCGACCAGCTTGCCGATGTCGCCCTTCATCCGGCCGACCAGGTCGGCCGCCTCGGTCGGGTGCCCGGTGAGGGCGCCGAGGTCGGTGATCTGCCGGTACGTGTCGTCCAGCGTCTTCGCCGCCGGGGCGAGATAGTGCGGGATCTTCAACTGGGTGAGCTGGTCCACGATCTTGTTCAGGTCGTTGGTGAGTACCACCAGGTCGGGGTTCTTCGCCGCGATCGCCTCGGCGTTCGGGGTGAAGGCCGACAACTCGGTCTTCGGCGCCTCGGCCGGATAGTTCGAGTTGTCGTCGACGGCGGTGACCTGGCCGCCCGCGCCGATCGCGAAGAGCATCTCGGTGGCGGTCGGCCCGAGTACGACGATCTTCTCGGGGCGCTCGTCGAGGGTGAGCGTGCCGACGGTGACCGGATAGCTGCCACCGCTGGCGCTCGGCGCCGCCTCCTGGCCGGGGTCGTCGGCGGCGCAGCCGGTCAGCGCCAGCGCCGCGCCGGCCAGCAACGCGGCCAGCAGTCGGGGCGTACGTCGGGTCATCGGTCCTCCTGTCGGGGTGAGGTCTGGTGCTCCGCCGACAGGTGCCTGTGCCCCGCCCACGGGGCGCCCTTCCTCGAAGGCGCTTTCCGCGACCGCGCCGCAGGCGACCTGGCTCATCCTCCGCACGCCCGGGTTCGGGGCCGCCGCCAGGGGCGGGCAGCGGTGCGGAAGGCATCACAGTTGCGGGACAGCGCCGGTTTCACACCGGCTTCGCTGCGGGGTGGTCGGGGCAACGGTAGCGCATCCGCTGAGTGACCCGGCAGCGGCATAGCGCCATCCGCAGACCGTTCCCGCTGATCAGGATTGGTCCGGCGGCAGCGGAGGAGGTGTCCCGGCCGCCCGCCCGGCCGGGCACTACCGACTGCCGCTCTGCGACTGCCGACTCAGCCGCCGGTGGTGATCTGGCCGGTCGACGGGTCGAACGGGAACGAGACGTGTTGGTGGATCATCTGCCACCGGCCGTCGACCTTCCGGAACACCCGGGTCCCGCGTGACCAGGTCTCGACCGGCTCGCTACCCGGCTCCTGGACGCGCATCCGGTTGAGCCCCCAGGTGACCGCGATGTCGTCCCGGACCACGACCTCCAGGTCCGGGACGTCCCACCGGAAGTCGCCCTCGGCCAGTTCGAAGCCCTGCCGGCAGACCTCCCGGACCGCGTCCGCGCCCCGGTGCACCAACGGGGCCGCGTGCTCGTACGAGACCACGTCGGGGGCGATCTTCGTCATCACCGCATCGAGATCCTTCGCGGCGGAGTCCCGGAACCACTCCGCGAACTCCCGGCGGATCTCCTGCTCGGCACCGGTCTGCGTCACGACGTCCTCCCGGTGGACACGTCGACGAGGTGCGCGTCGAGCTTGTCGAAGCAGCCCCGCCAGCCCTCGGCGTTGCCGTCACGTACGGCGACGGACTCGAAGCCGGTCTGCTCGAAGGTCATTTCGGTCTTGCCGTCGTGGTCGGCGAGGAGCACGGTCACCACCGTCTCCGCCCCGGTGTTGCCGGCATCGTCCGACTGGATCAGCGTGAAGACCAGCCGCTCGGGCGGTACGACCTCGCGGAACTCGCCGTACTCCCGGTGGGTGGCGCCCTCGGGGGAGCGGAACTCGACCTGCCACCGTCCGCCGGGCCGCGCGTCCAGTTCACACCGGGTCACCTGGAAACCCGGCGGGGCGAACCAGGTGCCGACCTCCTCGGGCCGGGTCCAGGTGCGGAACACGAGGTCCCGGGGCGCGTCGAAGACCCGGACGATCGGAATGCGGGGTGTCTCTGCTGCCATCACGGTTTCCTGCTCTCTTCCCGGTTGTCGGGCTCTCGCCCGCCGTCGGTCTCTGGTCTGTCGTCAGGTGCTGGTCTGTCGTCAGGTGCTTGCCTGTCGGCGGGTTCGCCCTGGAGTTGGGCGAGCCGCTCGTCGAGTTGGTCGAACCGGTGCTGCCAGAGCCGCCGGTACGCGCCGAGCCAGGCGTCGATGTCGGCCAGCGGTTCGGCTCGGATCCGGCTGGGCCGGCGCTGCGCGTCCCGGGCCCGGGTGACCAGGCCGGCGGCCTCCAAGACCGCGACGTGCTTGGAGACGGCCCGGGGCGTCATCGCGAACGGTTCGGCGAGTTCGGTGACCGAGGCGTCGCCGTGCAGCAGCCGGTCCAGGATCGCCCGTCGGGTCGGGTCGGCGAGCGCCGCGAAGGCCACGGTGAGGGTGTCGCGTGCCATTCGGTACCTCCTAGTTCCGGAACTAATTGGTACCGTACGACTCGACCGGGGGTCGAAGCAAGCGGTACGTTTCCGTCGGGTGGGGCTCGTAGAATCCGCCGGATGGCCCTCCCCACCGACCAGCACACCGACGAGACCGAGCAACGGACCGGCGACGCCCTCGACGTGCTGCGCCGGGTCTTCGGCTACGACAGCTTCCGTGGCGAGCAGCGCGAGATCATCGACCAGGTCGTGCGCGGCGGCGACGCGCTGGTGCTGATGCCGACCGGCGGCGGCAAGTCGCTCTGCTACCAGATCCCCGCGCTCGTCCGGGACGGGGTCGGAGTGGTGATCTCGCCGCTCATCGCGCTGATGCAGGACCAGGTCGACGCGCTGACCACCCTCGGGGTACGCGCCGGCTTCCTCAACTCCACCCAGGATTTCGAGACCCGGCGGCTGGTCGAGGCGGCCTTCCTGGCGGGCGAGGTCGACCTGCTCTACCTCGCCCCCGAGGCGCTCCGCTCCGAACACGTGCTCCGGCTGCTCGACCGAGGCAACATCGCGCTCTTCGCGATCGACGAGGCGCACTGCGTCGCCCAGTGGGGCCACGACTTCCGCCCCGACTACCTGGCCCTGTCGATGCTGCACGAGCGGTGGCCGGCGGTGCCCAGGATCGCGCTGACCGCCACCGCCACCCCGGACACCCACGCCGAGATCGCGGCCCGGCTCAACCTCAAGGACGCCCGGCACTTCGTCGCCAGCTTCGACCGGCCGAACATCCAGTATCGGATCGTGCCGAAGCGGGAGCCGAAGAAGCAGCTCCTCGACCTGCTCCGCACCGAGCATCCCGGCGACGCCGGCATCGTCTACTGCCTCTCCCGGGCCTCGGTGGAGAAGACCGCCGAGTTCCTGGTCCAGAACGGCATCCCGGCACTGCCGTACCACGCCGGGCTCGACGCGCCGACCCGGGCCGCCAACCAGCAGCGGTTCCTCCGCGAGGACGGGCTGGTGATGGTCGCGACGATCGCCTTCGGGATGGGGATCGACAAGCCGGACGTACGCTTCGTCGCCCATCTGGACCTGCCGAAATCGATCGAGGGCTACTACCAGGAGACCGGTCGGGCCGGCCGGGACGGGCTCCCCTCGACCGCCTGGCTGGCGTACGGGCTCCAGGACGTGGTGCAGCAGCGCAAGCTGATCGAGGGTTCCGACGGCGACCTGGCCCGGCGCCGGGTGCTCGGCACACACCTCGACGCGATGCTGGCGCTCTGCGAGACGGTCGAGTGCCGGCGGATCCGACTCCTCGAATACTTCGGTCAGCAGAGCGGGCCGTGCGGCAACTGCGACACCTGCCTGTCCCCGCCCGAGTCCTGGGACGGCACCGTCGCGGCGCAGAAACTCCTCTCCACCGTGCTGCGGCTGCACCGCGAGCGCGACCAGCGGTTCGGCGCCGGCCAGTCCATCGACATCCTGCTCGGCCGGCAGACCGAGAAGGTCATCCAGCACCGGCACGACACGCTCAGCGTCTTCGGCATCGGCACCGAGCTGACCGAGTCCGAGTGGCGCGGGGTGGTCCGGCAACTCCTCGCCCAGGGACTGCTGGCGGTCGAGGGCGACTACGGCACGCTGGTGCTCACCGAGAGCAGCGGGGACGTCCTCGGCAAGCGGCGCGAGGTGCGGATGCGCCGGGAGGCACCCCGGGCCGCGTCGAGCGGCCGGGCCGGGAAGCCCCGGGCCGCCGGTGCCGCCGCCGTCGCGCTGCCGCCGACCGCCGAGCCGGTCTTCGAACGGCTCCGGGCCTGGCGGGCGGCGACCGCCAAGGAGCAGGGCGTACCGGCGTACGTCATCTTCCACGACGCGACCCTGCGGCAGATCGCGGCCGAGCCGCCGACGACCCTGGCCGAGCTGGCCCGGGTCAACGGTGTCGGGGAGAACAAGCTCGCGAAGTACGGGCAGCAGATCCTGGACACCCTCGCGGAGTGAGCCGCGCCCCGAGCCCGCCCACCGAGCGGGCCCGGGGTCGCACCGCTAGGAGCTGGTGACGGTCACGTTGTCGACCGCCGCCTCGACCAGGCTGGCCCCGGAGGCGTCGGCGGCCTGCACCAGCAGCCGCACCGACTGCCCGGCGTACGCCGACAGGTTGGCGGTGGCCGTGGTCCAGCTGCCGTTGCGGTTGCTGGCCGCGCCGGCCTGGTTGAGCAGTTGGGTCGTCCCACCACTGTGCACCACGCTGACCCGCAGGTAGTCCGCGGTCGAGGCGTTCGACCCGTGCGCGAGATACCAGGCCAGGGAGAGCGTCAACGTGCCGCTCGCGGGCAGGGTGATCGCCGGTGACTGGGCGCTGGTCACGCCGCCGTCCACGTCGTGGTCACCGGCCGCCGCACCGGCGAGCCGGCCGGTGACCAGGTCGTTGCTGCCGGCGTACGGGGCGAGCTGCTTGGCGCCGCTGGAGCTGGTCGCCTGGGCGGTACCCCGTTCCCACGCCCCCGAGGTGGCGGTGTCGGTACCGGCCGGGTTGACGGTCCAGCCGGTCGCGGTCTCGAAGGTGTCCGACCAGACGGTGGTGCCGCCACCGCCGCTGCCGCAGTACGTCGCCTGGAGCCCGACCACCCGGTACGGGCAGTCGGCGTACTCGCTGAGGATCAGCACCGCCTCCCGGTTGCGGGAGGTCTGCGCGGGGATCACCTCGTCCGGCGGGTAGAAGCCGCCGCCGCCGGCCGAGCCCGGGTACATCTCGAAGGTGTACGCGAAGATGTTGTGGGTGGCCCACATCCAGTCCAGGCTGTCCCCGTCGGTGATGTAGAGGTCGCTGGACTGTTCCGGGGTGTAGCCGTTGGTGGCGGCCATCTGCTGGCCGAGGGTGCGGAAGGTCCGCTCCTGGTCGGCGTTGAGCCCCGGCCCGGTGTTCGCGGTGGTGTAGCCGTACGGCCAGAGCACCAGCTGCGAGTACGTGTGGAAGTCGATGTTGACCTTGATCTGCTGGGTACCGCCGACGACCCGGCTGTTGACGAAGTCGCGCAGTCGGGCGGTTTCCGGGGCGGAGAACGCCGACGGGCCCCGGTAGGTCTCCGAGGAGGTCGAGCCGGAGGAGCCGCCGCAGCAGCCCCAGTTGTAGCCCCAGTTGCGGTTCAGGTCGGTGCCGACGTTGGACGAGCCGCTGTTCGGCTGCCGGTTCTTCCGCCAGGACCGGTAGGAGCCGGTGGCGATGTCGTACTCGCTGCCGTCCGGGTTGACCGTCGGGACGATCCAGATCTCCCGGGTGTTGACGATGTTGGTGATCCGGGAGTCGGAGCCGTAGTTGTCGGTGAAGAGGTTCAGCAGATAGATCGCCATCTCGACGGTCAGGTGCTCGCGGGCGTGCTGCTGCGAGTTGAAGAGGATCTCCGGCTCGTTCTCGTCGGTGCCGACGTTGTCGGAGATCTTGATGACCGGCAGGTCGCGTCCCTCGTAGGAGGTGCCCATGCTTAACCGGCGGGCGATGCTCGGATGGTCGGCGACGACCTGGTTGAGCACCGCGTTCAGTTCGGCGTAGTTGTGGTACGCCGAGTCGGCCGGCGGGAAGTCGAGCACCCCGACGTCGCCGTCGTGCTGGTGCTGGCCCCGGTCCGGCGGTGCCGGTACGGCCGCCACCTCGAAGCCGAGCGCGGTGATCGCCTTCACCTCGGCCGGGGTGGCGGTGACGTAGAGCGCGCCGTGTTCGGCGTAGTCGATGCTGGTACCGGTGGCGGCCACGGCGTTGCGGTCGGCCAGGGTGCGCGGCCCGGTCACCCGGTATTCGGCGCTGGTGGCGGGTTCGGTGCCGGCCCGGTCCGGTTGGGCGCTGGCGGTGCCGGCCGCCGGACCGATCCCGGCCACGACGAGTCCGAGCACGACCGTGCCGGCGAGCGTGCCGGCCCGGGTCCGGTGCCGGATCGACGGCCCGGAGATCCAGGTGCGGAAGGGCATGTAAACCTCCTGGGGGTAGGGAGGACTCCGCTGGGTAGTGCACACTGCACCATCCGTACCATGGTCATATCAATATGGATCACTTGACGTCCAATGCCAGTTGCACCCTTCTCCCGGCAAAGATTTTCTTGGCTCGGACATCTGGCGAAAGTTCCTGCCAAGCGGAATAGTGGCGACAGGACCCCGACCTTCGTCCCCGCGGAGCATCGATGGCCAGTTCCCCGCACCACCCGATCAGCCGACGCACCTTCACCCTCGCCGGCCTCTCCGGCCTGGCCCTGCTCGGCACCGGCGTGCCGGCCCGGGCCGGCTCGGCGCCCGGTCGCCCCCGCCCGGTGCCGCACGACGAGCAGATCACCTGGCAGGACTTCTCCAGCTACTCCGACTGGCGGCGCGGCACCCACCAGGGCACCGTCGCCGTCCCCGGCTCGCGGGCCGGGATCACGATCCTGCGCCCGGCCGGCACCACCGAGTACGCCGACCCACACACCGGCACCACCCGCACCTGGTCGTACGCCACCTGGACCTCGCCGGTCACCCCGGTCGGCTTCGACGCCAGCGAACTGGTCGCCTCGTGGAACGCCGACACCCCGGCCGGCACCTGGATCCAGATCGAACTCCAGGGCACCTACAACACCGGCGCGCTGACCCCGTGGTACGTCATGGGCCGGTGGGCCGCCGGCGACCAGGACATCCGGCGTACCTCGGTGAACCGGCAGGGCGACCCGTACTCGACGATCTGGACCGACACCTTCTCGATCGACGACGTGGCGAACGGCGTGCTGCTGCGGGCCTACCAACTGCGGCTGACCCTCTACCGCGCCCCGGAGAGCCGCCGCTCACCCCGGGTCTGGCTGCTCGGCGCGATGAGTTCGCTGGTGCCGGACCGGTTCACCGTGCCGGCCAGCACCGGCCGGATCGCCTGGGGCCGGGAGCTGCCGGTGCCCCGCTACTCGCAGAACATCCACGCCGGGCACTACCCGGAATACGACGGCGGCGGCCAGGCGTGGTGCTCGCCGACCTCCACCACGATGGTGCTGGAGTACTGGGGCAAGAGACCCTCCGCCGAGGAGACCGCCTGGGTCGACCCCGCCTACCCCGACCCGTCGGTCAACCACGCCGCCCGGATGACCTACGACTACACCTACTCCGGCTGCGGCAACTGGCCGTTCAACACCGCGTACGCCGCCTCGTACGGGCTGGACGCCAAGGTGACCCGGCTGCACTCGCTGGACGAGGTGGAGCACTTCATCGCCGCCGGGATCCCGGTGGTCACCAGCCAGTCCTTCCTGGCCGAGGAGCTGGAGGGGGCCAACTACGGCACCTCGGGACACCTCTTCGTGGTGGTCGGCTTCACCGCCGACGGCGACGTGGTGGTCAACGATCCGGCGTCGTCCAGCAACGACGTGGTGCGCAACGTCTACCGGCGGGACCAGTTCGAGCAGATCTGGCTGCGGACCAAGCGGATCAACGCCAGTGGCGGGGTCTCCGGCGGGTCCGGCGGGATCGCGTACCTGATGAAGCCGTGCGGGAAGCCCTGGCCGAAGCTGGCCGGCTCGACCAACTGGTAGCCGCGCCGACACCAGCCCACCTGGGGAGGATCATCGACCCCGTACCCGGCCAACGACGTCCGGGTGCGGGGTCGGTGCCGCAGCGGGCCCGGCTACGACCTGTCGGTCGGCTTCTCCGCGTCGGTCGGCTTCTTCGCGCCGGTCGGCCGGTCCTCGCCGGCCAGCGCGGCGCGCAGCCGCTCCTTCTCGGCCCGGCGCTTCTCCGCCGCCCCGGCCAACTGCTGGGCCATCTCGTCCCGCCAGCCGCGGAGCAGAAAGAACGCCAGCGCGGCGGAGAACGCCACCGCCAGCATCAGCTTGAGGAAGAGATTCATCTCGACCGGCCAGAGCGCCAGGGCGACCGCCAGGAACAGCCCGATCCGACCCAGCGTGTACTTCACGGCGGGACTCATCCGCGCATCTCCGATCAGCTCGTCCGGCCGGCGAGCCAGCGGACGCCGACAAACCACACCAACGCGTACGCCATGGCGAAAACCGCCGCCGCCAGCCCACCCGAGACCAGCGGCGGGGCCGAGGCGGCCAGCCCGGCGGCGAGCAGTCCGACGGCGATCCCGACGGCCGCGGCCACCAGCGCCGCCGCGACCCGGGCCGGGCCGAACCGCCAGGCCCGGAACTCCTCGACGAAGATCCATGCCGGCAGCACCACCGCGAGCCACCCGCTCGCCCGGCCGAACTCGCCCAGCCCGACCAGCGAGGCGCCGAGGTCGATGACGAGCAGCGCCACCAGCCCGACGACCACCCCGACCAGGGCGACGCCGAGCAGGTCGGCCAGGACCACGATCCGCCCCTGGTCGTCCCGCCGGGGAAAGGGCGCCCGCTCGCTCCGCTCGGTCATGCCGCCTCTCCGCTGCGCTCCACGCCGGCCGGCGTCGACGCCGGTCCGCGCCCGCTCCGCCCGCTCATGACCTTTCGAGGGTACGTGAGCGGGCGCCGAACCACCCCTGCCGGTCCGGGCCGTGCGGCACGGCGATCCGGGAGTACCCGACCAGCGGTCCCCGGCTATCCGGCCCGGAGCGCCTCGGTCGGCGACATCCGGGCGGCCCGGGCCGCCGGGTAGAGCCCGGCGAGGGCGCCGGCCAGCAGGCTGCCGACCAGCCCTCCGGCGAGCGCGTCGACCGGTACCACCACCGCCCAGTCCCGGGCGGCGGCGTAGCCGATCGTGATCCCCGCCCCGATCACGGCGCCGACCGCACCACCGGAGACGGAGAGCAGGACCGACTCGGTCAGGAACTGCCGGCGTACGTGTGCCCGGGTCGCGCCCAGCGCCCGGCGCAACCCGATCTCGCCCCGCCGTTCCAGTACCCCGATCACCATCACGTTGGCGATCCCGACGCAGCCGACCAGCAGCGCCACCGCGCCGAGTCCCAGGAACAGCCCGGTGTACGCCGCCTCGGCCGCCGCCCGGGCCACCAGGGCGTCCGAGGGCCGGCTCACCTCGACCTCGCTCGGGTTGGCCGGGTTCGCCACCATCGGCAACCGGTCCCGGACCCGGGTCACGGCCTCCTCGGCGGAGCGCTGGTAGATCCTGGTCGGCAGCCCGTCGAAGCCGAGCCGCTGCACCGCCACCGGTACCCCGACCAGCACCGCCGAGTCGACGGCCGGGTCGAGGACCGCCGGCCCGAGTACCCCGACCACGGTGAACCACTGACCGGCGAGGAAGAGCTGCGGGCTGCCGCGTACCTCGGTGACGCCCAGCCGGCGCGCGGCGGCCGAGCCGAGCACCGCCGCCGGATAGCGCTCGGTGGCGGGGTTGAGCCAGCTTCCGGAGACCACCGGCACCCCCAGGGTCGCCGGCAGGCCGAGGCTGGCCGCGAGGATCGAGATTCCGCCGCTGTTGCCGGCCGGCATCCGGTCGTGCCGGTAGACGCCGCCGTCGACCCGGCCGACGTGCGCGGTGGCCCGGACCCCGGGCAGCCGGGCGATCATGGCCGGCGCCTCGGCCGGCAGCTTCGCCTCCTCGCCGGTGAGCGACTTGCCGGGCTGCACGGTGAGCAGGTCGGTGCCGAGCGCGTCGATCTGGGCCAGCAGCCCGGCCTGGCTGGACGCGGAGATCCCGAGCACGGCGACGACACAGGCGATCCCGATCGCGATGCCGAGGCCGGAGAGCGCCGCCCGGGCCGGCCGGCCCCGGATGCCGAGCAGGCCGAGCGGCAGCACGTCGGCCGCCCGCAGCCGGGACCGGGGCAGCCGGGCCGGAGACGCCGGGCCGGTCATCCGGCCACCGCCGCCGGCTCGACCCGGCGCGGTGGCGCCGGCTCGTCGGCCACGATCCGACCGTCCCGCAGGCGGATCCGGCGGGGCAGCACGGCCGCGAGCGCGGTGTCGTGGGTGACCACCACGACGGTGGTGCCGTCGTCGTTCAGCTCGCGCAGCAGCTCCAGCACGGCGGCGCCGGAGCGCGAGTCGAGGTTTCCGGTCGGCTCGTCGGCGAGTACCACGGCCGGCTCGCCGACGACCGCGCGGGCGATCGCCACCCGCTGGCACTCGCCGCCGGAGAGCTGACCGGGCCGGTGCCGCAGCCGGTGCGCCAACCCGACCCGGTGCAGTGCGGCCACCGCCCGCTCCCGGCGCCGCGCCGCCGGCAGGCCGGTGTAGAGCAGACCGGTGGCGACGTTGTCGACGGCCGAGAGGGTCGGGGTCAGGAAGAACTGCTGGAAGACGAAACCGATCCGGTACGCCCGCAGCGCCGCCAGCTCCGCGTCCCGCATCCGGCCGGTGTCCCGACCGTCGACGTGCACGCTGCCGTCGCTGGGCCGGTCCAGGGTGCCCATCAACTGGAGCAGTGTCGTCTTGCCCGAGCCGGACGGGCCGACCACGGCCAGCAGTTCACCCCGGTCGATTCGCAGGTCGACGTCGCGCAGCACCGGCAGGTCGCCGTACCGCCGGGAGACGGCGCGCAGTTCGAGTACGGGTCCGTTCACAGCGTCGGCACCTCCACCTGAGCGCCCTCGGCGATGCCCGCCCCGGAGACCTCGACCCGGCCGGAGGTGAACATCCCGGTCCGCACCGGTACGTTCCGCCGGCCGCCCTCCGGGTCGACCACGACCACCGCGTACGCCCCGTCGGGGCCGACCGTCAGCGCCTCCACCGGCACGCTGAGCACGCCCCGCCGGGTCTCGGCCGGGAAGGTGACCGTGACCGTCCCCTCGGCGACCCCGCCGAGCCGGCTCTCCGGGCCGCTGATCCGCACCTCGACCGGCACCGTCTGCGGGCAGGAGTTGCCCTGGCAACCGGTCGGCTGCCCACCGGCCTGTGCCGCCGTACCGCCGGGCTGGCCCTGGCTGGACGGGGCCTGCACGATACTGCCCAGCGTCGCCACCGTGCCGTCGACGGTACGGCCGGTCGGCAGTTGCACCCGGACCGCCTGACCGACCCGGACCAGCGCCCGGTACGACAGCCGCAGGTCGAGTTGGACACTGTGCCCGGTGCCGGTACCGGCCAGCACCGGGGTGCCCGGCTGGATCCGCTGGCCGATCAGCGGCTGTACGGCACCGACCCGGACCGCGCCGGGTGCCACCAGTACGTCGCCCGGGGCCACCCGGCCGGTCTCGTCCACGCCCAGGTCGCGCTGCCAGCGCCGGACCGCCCGGGCGGTCGTCCCGGTGTAGGAGTTGTCGACGGTCAGCCCGGCCGGCTCGGCGTGCCCGAGTTCGACGAGGTTCCGCTCCAGTTGCCGTACGTCGGCACCGCTGTCGCCCGGGGCGAGCGGACGGTAGAGCGGCAGCGCGCCGTAGAGCAGCGGGATCGGGCGCAGGTCGACGCCGAGGATCCGCTCCCCCCGCTCGACCACGTCGCCGGGCCGGGGCACCCAGGTCACCGTTCCGGCCGCCTGCCCGACGAGCTGGTACGCCCCGGCGAAGCCGAGCCGGCCGGTCGCCTGCACCGAGGAGACCAGGTCGGAGCGGGTCACCGGCCGGGTCGGCAGGGTCGCCGCGACCGGGCGGGATTCGGCGGGCCGGCGGTCGACGTAGCGGTGCACGGCCAGCCCAGCGGCGACCAGCACCAGCAGACCGGCGACGGCGGCCAGCCGGCGCGGCCAGCGCCGCCCGGGAGCCGGTGCACCGGGTGGCCCGGCCACGGACCGGTCCGGAACGGCCGGTGCGGGCGCGGTCACTTCGTCCGCCCGGTGGCCTTCGGTCCGGGCGGCAACCCGTCGACCAGGTCGGCGTACTTGGCCGGCAGGTGTTCCCGGCACGCCTGCGCGGCCGGCCGCCAGTTCGGGGCGGAGAGCACTTCGCCGTCCACCCGGAGGCCGCCCTCGGCCGGCGGGTCGGGCATCTCGACACCCCGCTCCCGCATGCACCGGGCGAACGCGAGCACCTGCTCGGCCAGCTCGTCCCTGGTCGGTGCGCCGGCCGCCACCGCCGCCGCGTCCAGCGCCACCCGGCACTCGGCGCGGTCCGCCTCGTACCGAGGGTCGCCGCGCAGCTCCGGCTCCGCGAAGCCGGGAAAGCCGCGTTCGTCGAAGACCGGATCGGGTACGTCGTAGCCGCGCTCGCGCATGCAGGAGCTGAAGTGCAGCGCGGCGGTGCGCAGTTCGCCGGCCGGGTCGGCTCCGCCGGACGCCGCCAAGGTACCCGTACCGGCGTCCGGGTCGGTGCCGTCGTCGCCGCCGCAGCCGGCCAGCGCCAGCCCGATCAGCAGGGTGAGCGCGGCGACCGGTACGCCGCCGATTCTGGTCCGCATCCGCTGGTTCCTCCCGTTCGAGATTCGCCGGACCAGCATCGGGAGCGGGGTGTGCACAGAGGATGCGGAAAATTCTTGAGGTCGTCTTTAACCCGGACGGCGTTTACTCGTGGCATGCGGGTTCTGGTTGCCGAGGACGACGAGATACTGGCCGACGCGATCGCCCGGGGGCTGCGGCAGCACGCGATGAGTGTCGACGTGGCCCTGGACGGGGCGCAGGCGCTGGAGCGGGCCGGCAGTACCCGGTACGACGTGGTGGTCCTGGACCGGGACCTGCCCGAGGTGCTCGGCGACGAGGTGTGCCGGCGGCTGGTGCACGACGGCGGACAGCACGCCCGGATCCTGATGCTCACCGGCGCGTCGACGCTGCGCGACCGGGTCGAGGGGCTGAACCTCGGCGCCGACGACTACCTGCCGAAGCCGTTCGCCTTCGCCGAGCTGGTCGCCCGGGTGCACGCGTTGCTCCGCCGGGTCGCACCGGCCCGGCCGCCGGTGATCGAGCGGGCCGGCATCCGGCTCGACCCCGCGCAGCGGGTGGTGACCCGGGACTCCCGGTACGTCCGGCTGGCCCCGAAGGAGTTCGCGGTGCTGCACGTCCTGCTCTCCGCCGAGGGGGCGGTGGTCAGCGCCGAGGAGCTGCTGGAGCGGGCCTGGGACGAGAACGCGGACCCGTTCACCAACACCATGCGGACCACCATCGGCACGCTGCGCAAGAAGCTGGGCCAGCCCGGGGTGATCGACACCGTGGTCGGCGCCGGCTACCGGATCCCGTGATGCGGCTCACCGTGCGGGCCCGGCTCACGCTGCTCTACGCCACCCTCTTCGCGCTCTCCGGTGCGGCGGTCGCCACGCTGATCATCACCCTCACCTTCGCCCCGTCGTCGCAGAGTCAACCCCCGCCGAAAGCCGTGGAGCTGCGGAAGAACGTGACGCCGCCACCGGCGAAGCTCACCGCCACGATCGCCGAGTTGGACCGGTCGGACGGGCTGCTCCAGGCCAAGGAGGCGGCCCGCCGGGAGCTGCGGGAGCGGCTGATCCGCAACTCCGCGCTCACCATCGGGGTGATGACGCTCGCCTCCGCCGGGCTCGGCTGGCTGATGGCCGGTCGGGTGCTCCGGCCCGTACACCTGGTTTCCGGCGCGGCCCGCCGGCTCTCCCAACGCAACCTCGACCAGCGGATCCCGGTCTCCGGCCCGCACGACGAACTGCGCGAACTCGCCGAGACCTTCAACGGCATGCTGGACCGGCTGGAGACGGCGTTCGAGGCGCAACGCCGGTTCGCCGCGAACGCCTCGCACGAGCTGCGCGCCCCGATGACCACCTCACGCACGCTCGTCGAGGTCGCCGCGGCGACGCCGGGCGCCAGCCCGGACCTGGCGGCGCTGGCCGGTCAACTGGGCACGGTGCTGGACCGGCAGGACCGGATCGTCACCGGGCTGCTCGCGCTGGCCCGCAGCGAGCACGGCACAGGCACGCTCTGCCCGGTCCGGCTGGACCGGCTGGCCCGGGAGGCGCTCGACCGGCGCGCGGCCGAGCTGGCGGAGCGGTCGATCGGGGTACGGGCCGAGCTGTCCCCGGGCAGCGTCCAGGCCGACCCGACCCTGCTGGAGCTGCTGGTCGACAACCTGGTCCGCAACGCGGTCCGGCACAACCACCTCGGGGGTACGGTCTGGATCCGCACCGGCGGGCCGACGATCGTGGTCGAGAACACCGGTGAGCAGGTCGACGCCGAGCGGCTGCGTGAGCTGGTCGAGCCGTTCCGGCGGGGCCGACAGGACCGGGTGTACGGCAGCGGCGGCGCCGGCCTCGGACTGGCCATAGTGGACGCGGTGACCCGCGCGCACGGCGGCACCTTCACCCTGACGCCCCGCCCCGGCGGCGGCGTACGGGCCGAACTGACCCTCGGCTGAACCGTTCCCGATCCGGCCGAACCGTTCCCGAATCGAGTCGGCTCAGGCCCAGACCTGCTGCGGCTCGGCCCGACGCTCGGCCAGGCTCGGCGGAGCGTCGTACTCGCGCAGCACCGCGTACCGGCTGTCCCGTTCGACCGGACGGAAGTCGGCGTCCCAGACGAGCTGGAGCAGCTCCTCCCGGGAGAGCGCGGCGGGCGTACCGGCGGAATCCCTGTCGTGGCCGGCCCGGTCTCCGGCCGCCGCGCCGGCCAGGTCGTCCACCCCGAAGTTCAGCGCGAGCTGCGCCACCGACCGCCCCTGGGTGGCCCAGCAGCAGCCGAGGTGCGGCACATTGTCGAGGAGCAGCCGGGAGACCGCGAAGGTCTTCAGCGACTCGGCCGGCGACGCCGTCTCGGTCGGCTGCCGCGTCTCGATCGGCTGCGGGGTTCCGGTCGGTTGCTGGGCTCCGGTCGGCTGCCCCGACCCGTGCCCGCCGCCGCCGGCCGACGCGACCGCGAGGTCGTGCTCGTAGCGCAGCGGCAGGAAGCTGGTGAAGCCGCCCGTCTCGTCCTGTAGCTCACGCAGCCGCAGCACGTGGTCCACCCGGTGCCGAGCTTCCTCGACGTGACCGAACCGCATCGTCGCCGGGGTGCCGATCCCCTTGGCGTGGGCGAGCCGGTGGATCCGGGACCAGTCCTCCCAGGAGCAGTCGTCGAGGCCGAGCCTCCGGCGTACCTCGGGGTCGAAGATCTCGGCCCCGCCGCCGCTCAGCGACGTCAGCCCGGCGGCGACGAGTTCGTCGAGGATCTCGTCGGCGGGCAGGCCGGTGGTCTTCTCCAGCCAGTGCAGCTCGGTCGCGGCGAACCCGGTCAGCCGGACGTCCGGCAGCGCCGCCGTCAGCGCGCGCAGCAGCTCCGGGTAGTGCCGCCACGGCAGCGCCGGGTGCAGCGGGTTGACCAGATCCAGCTGGGTGAGCCCGTCGACGGCCAGCTCGGTGGCGTGCCGTACGGCCTCCTCGACCGGCATCGGGGCGGCGCCCTCTGCGCCCCGCCCGGAGCCGAAGGCGCAGTACGCGCAGCCGGCCGCGCAGAAGTCGGTCAACCGCAGTTGCCGGTTGACGACGAACAGCACCCGGTCGTCCGCATTCGCACCGGTACGCCGGTGGTGCGCCAGCCGGCCGAGCCAGACCAGGTCGTCGCTGGCGTACAGCGCCGTACCGTCGGCGCGGCTGAGCCGAACTCCCGCGTAGACCTTCTCTTCCAGCTCACGCTTGTGTCCGGCGTCCATCGCAGCACGTCCCTCCAGGCACGATCCCCGCACGAGCCTACGTGGAGTGCCCGGACCGCCGGCCGAGGCGGTCGGCGACAGCGACCTGGTTCACGGATCCAGGTACCCTTAACCAGCTTCTCAGCGTCTCGTTACCCGCCGTCGGATCGACATCCCCGGCACATTGAGGTAAGACAAAGTGGGACGCGACACACCACGTATGGCGATACCACAGCCGCGCCGGGCGCGCTGCTGTGCACGGGACGGGAGCGGCATGGCCAGCAGCAGGCGCGGACGACCGGACCGGACACCCCACGCGGTTTCGCCGGTGTTACGGCCGCTGGTCTGGTCGGCCCTGGTCGGCGCGATCGTGGCGGGCGCGATGGCGACCCCGGTCTACGCCGACCCACCGCTGCCGAACTCGGTCCCGGACGCCGGAGTACGCCCACAGCCGGTCGGGGCGCCCAACGTGCCCACCGGCACCGGCGTGCCGACGACGCCGTCCTACCCGCTGCCGCCGAGCGTGAACGGTCCGCTGGCGAGCCAGATCATGGCGCTGGAGGTCGAGGTCGCCCAGCTCGGCGACCAACTGCTGCAACTGCGGCAGGAGCGGGACACGGCCACCACCGAGATGACCACCGCCGACGGCCTACGCCAGAAGGCCCGGCTGGAGCTGGCCAACGCCCGTACGGCGGCCGACAACGCGGCGGCGGGTGCGCTGAAGGACGCCGCCGGGCTGCCGCCGGGTGCGTTCGGCTCCGACCTGCACGGGCTGGACCTGCTCGGCCGGATCCAGCGCGGTGAGCAGCGTGCCGGTGACACCGAACTGGCCGCCGGTGAGGTGGCCCGGGCCCAGCAGGCCGAGCGGCAGGCGGAGGCGGCCTACCAGGCGGCGTCCGGCACCTACCAGCAGAAGGTCGCCGCCTTCACCGCGGCGGACACCCGGTACAAGAGCCGCTCCGCCGCCCTGGTGAAGCTCAAGCGGGACAACGCGGACCAGCTCAAGGCGATCGAGCGGGCCCGGGAGGCCGCCGAGCAGCGCATCGGCGCGACGATCGGCAGCGACAGCGTCGCCGGGATGATGGCGCACCCCAAGGCGCGGGCCGCGATGCGTTACGCGCTCGCCCAGCGGGGCGACCCCTACCTGTGGGGCGCCGAGGGTCCGGACCGGTTCGACTGCTCCGGCCTGATGCTCGCCTCCTATCTCTCGGTCGGCAAGCGGATCCCCCGGGTCTCGCGCGACCAGTACAACGGCACCCGCAACCAGAGCGTGGCCCGGGAGGCCCTGCTCCCCGGCGACCTGATCTTCTTCGCCTCCGGCAGTAGCTGGACCAGCATCCACCACGTCGGCATGTACATCGGTGGCGGCAAGATGGTGCACTCGCCGACCACCGGTGACGTGGTCAAGGTCTCCACCGTCTGGTGGTCGCGGTTCTACGCCGCGACCCGGATCTTCCCGGCGGTGCCGGCGCCGAACGCGACCACCCCGCCGCCGACCACCCGGCCGCCCACGACGCCGCCGCCGACCACCCCGCCACCGACCACCCCACCGCCGACCACTCCGCCGCCGAGCACCACGCCGACGACGCCGCCGGCCACTCCGCCCACCAGCACGCCGACCACGCCCCCGGCGACTCCGCCGGTGACGCCGGCACCCCCGAACCCGCCGGCGGCGACCAGGACGCCGACGCCGCCGGTCACCAGCTCGGCCGCCGAGCCGAGCGACGGTACGCCCAGTGCCAGCGGGTCGGCTCCGGCTGCGGACGGTAGCCCCGACAGCGACTGAGGGTGCCGGTACCCGGCCGGCTGTGCGCCCGTGCTGAGATATGGCACGGTGAGGGTTGACGTACTTCCGACCCGGCCTACCGGTCCGGGTGTGGGCGCGGGAGGCAACAATGGACGAATCGCAGGTCAGACCGGCTACCGGGGAGGCGCGCCCGGACTCTGACGGTCGGACTGCGGCCACCGGGTCCGGGGCGGAGGGCGTGGACGGGAGCGAACTCTCTCCGCTGCCGCCGCCACCGCCGGTCGGCACCGCGTTGCCGGAACCGTCGGCCGAGGAGGAGCTTTCCGAGCCGTACCAGCCGCCTCCGCCGCCCGCCGCCGGAGCGCTCTGGGCGGACCCGCCGCAGGACCTGCCGGCAGACCCGCCCGCTGACGAGCCGCCGGGTTCCACCGATTCGCCCTCGGCCCCGGATGCTTCCAGCCCGGTCCCGGACGTCGATCCGGCGGAGACCGAACCGGAGTCGCTCGCCGGCCCGAACGCCAGCACGAGCACCGACGCCCCGTCCGACCACAGCGACACCGCGTCCGACCACACCGACACCGCGTCCGACCACACCGACACCGACGCCGGGACAGATCCGGACGCCGCCGAACCGGACGCCGGAGCCGGACCCGTGTCTACGCCCAGCGCCGGACCCTCGGACAGCCCTGAGCGGGCAGTCAGCCCTGAGCCAGCAGCCGACCCTGAGCCGGCCGCCAGCCCTGAGCCGGCAGCCACCGCTGAGCCGACAGCCACCGCTGAGCCGACAGCCAGCCCTGAGCCGGCAGCCGACCGTGAACCGGGAGCCAGCCCTGAGCCGGCAGCCGACCGTGAACCGGGAGCCAGCCCTGAGCCGGCAGCCACCGCTGAAGGACCTGAGCCGACAGCCACCGCTGGAGGAGCAGTCGGCGCTGGAGGAGCAGCCACGGCTGAAGGGGCAGTCGGCGCTGAGTCGCCGGACAGCCCCGCGGTCGGCGCCGGCGGTGGTGCGGAGATCGTCGATGTGGCCGCGTCGGAGCCGGCCGCCGTGCCGGAGCCGGCCGGGGAGAGCGTCGCGGCCGAGCCGGTACGCGGCCGAGCCGTGAGTACCGCGGTCACCACCCCCACCGCGGCGGAGATCGCCGCGATGCCCGCCGCCTCCTCGGGGAGCCGCACCTACCGGGCCGGTGAACTCGCCACCCCCGCCACCCCGGCGGTCACCACGCCGGCATCCGCGTCCGCGACCGCCGCCTCCGCACCGGCCGCCGCTTCTCGGGCACCCGTGCCGACCCCGGCGCCCCCGGGAACGCCGGTCCCGCCGTTGCAGCGGCGGCGTCCGCAGACTCCGGCGCTCGATTCTCCGTGGTCGGCGTTCGCCAATGCCGTCAAGCCCCCGTCGTCCCCGCCGAGCGGACCGTCCGGCCAGGCGTCGGTCGGCTCGGCGTCCGTCCCACCCGTCGGGTCGGCCTCCGTCTCACCCGTCGGGTCGGCCTCCGTCTCGCCGGCCGCCACCGGCCTGTCCGGGTCGGCCCCGGTCGAGCCGGCAGGTCAGCCCCGGGAGCGGCCCGGAGCGGTGCACTTCACCGCCCCGCCGGCAGCCGGCCTGTCAGCACCGTCGGCCGCCCCCGGCCAGTCCTCCCGGGACGTCGGTTCACCCGCTGGCGGCACCCCGTCGTACACGGTGCCGCCGCAGCGCAGCGCCACCCGGGGCCGGGCCGGCACCACCCGGGCCAGTGCCTCGGTACCGGGACTGTCTCCGGTACTGCCGAACGAGGCCGCAGCCGTGGCCTCGGTGCCGGGGGTGGCGAAGGTCTACCGGAGTACCGAGCCGGATCCCGCCAACCCGTCGTCGCCGTCCCGTCCTCCGGAGCCGACCGGCCCACCCGAGCCGGCCCACCCGCCGACGCCACCGGCACCCGAACCGCCAGACCCGGGACCGGCCCCCACCCCGTTTCCCGCACCGGCACCTCCGGCGCCCAGCCCGGAACCCGAGCCGGCCCCGTCGCCGTACCCGCCGGCACCGCCCAGGCCCGCTCCGGCACCGCCCCGCCCGAACCCGGTACCGCCGGGACCGAGTCCGGTACCGCCGGGACCCAGCCCGTACCCGCCGACGCCGCCCGGGCCGGTGCCGCCGGGCCCCGGGCCGTACCCGCCGAACCCGGGTCCGCTGCCGTACCCGCCGACTTCGGCGGCAGCCTCGGTGGGGTACCCGCCGATGCCGGTCTCCGGCGGGCCGGGCGGCCGGCCGGTCGAGCCCTCGCCCCCGACCCCGCTGGTGGTTCCGGCGCCCGCCCTGCCGAGCTGGCCACCACCGACCAACCCGATGTCCTCGGCGAACTCGGTCAGCGGTGGTGCGCCGGGCTACTCACTGCCCACCGCCGACCCGGGCCCCGCCGTCGCCGCCGAACCGGTCGCCCCGCCGTCGACCGCTGGCCGCCCCCCGGGTACCGGCCCGGCCTCGCCGCTCCCGTCGGGCACCGGCCCGACGACGACGCCGCACTCGCCGGGCTATCGGGACTGGGCGCGGGACCAGCGGGCCGAGGGCACCGTGTACGGCGGCCCCGAGGGGCACGTCACCGTCTCGATGCCCACCAACCAGGTCGAGAACTCGGGCTCGCTGACCGGGCACATCCTGGCCCAGGGCTGGACGGACACCCCAGCGCAGAAGACGAACACCACCAGGGTGGTGCTGGTACTGATGATCGGGCTCGGCATCCTGGTGGCGGTCGGGCTGCTGGTGGTGCTCCTGGTCGGGGACGCCTTCAGCAGCCTCTTCGACGGTCTGCTGAGCAGCTGACGCCAGCGCCCGGCGGGTCCCGGGCCGGCGGTCGCGGGTGGTGAGCCTGCCCACTGGCGTGCGCGGCGAGGTGGCGGTCACGGCTGGTCCCCGTACACTTGGGTGGATTGTTGACCTGGCGCGTGCCACGCGCCTCTGGGCGATCTTGCGGGCGAATCGGCGGCGACCTCTGTCGCGGCGGGCCATCGCGAAGATGCGCCCCGCTTGAGAGGTATCCTTGACGACCTTTGCTGATCCCAGCATGTTTCCGTCCGTATTCGACGCGCAATCCGGTCCCCTTTCCACCGGGGCTGCCGCGTCTGCTGAGCAAGAAGTTCTGACTGTGCCGGCTGTTGCCGACGCACGCGGCGATTCCGTCGACACGGTGACCGCCGACGATTCCGGCACGCTCGCGACCGCCGACGATTCCGGCACGTTCGCCGAAGCCTCCCCGGACGCGATTGCCGCGCCCGACGACACCATTTCCGAACCGGTCGATTCGGAGCCCGCCGGGTCCGAGAACACCGGGCCGCAGGCCGCCGCGCCGACGACCGTGAAGCCTGAGGCCGTGGAGCCTCAGACCGTCGAGCCCGGAGCCGTCGAGCCCGAGGCCGTCGAGGCCAAGGTCGCCGTCTCGGCGCCGGTGGACTTCGCCGCCCTCGGGCTGCCCCGGCAGCTCGTCCGGGCACTGCACCGGGAGGGCATCGACACCCCGTTCGAGATCCAGCGGGCCACCGTGCCGGACGCGCTCGCCGGCCGGGACGTACTCGGCCGGGGCCAGACCGGCTCGGGCAAGACGCTGGCGTTCGGGCTGCCGCTGCTGGCCCGGATGGCGGCCGGCCCGCGCGCCCGGGCACACCACCCGAGGGCGCTGATCCTGGTGCCGACCCGGGAACTCGCGATGCAGGTCAACGACGCGCTCATGCCGCTCGGCCGGGCGCTCGGGGTGTTCCTCAAGACCGCCGTCGGCGGTGTGCCGTACGACCGCCAGATCGACTCGCTGCGCCGTGGCGTGGAGATCGTGGTGGCCACCCCGGGCCGGCTCGCCGACCTGATCGACCGGGGGGTCTGCCGTCTCGACGACATCGAGGTGACGGTGCTGGACGAGGCCGACCAGATGGCCGACATGGGTTTCCTGCCCGACGTCACCGAGCTGCTCGCCAAGACGCCGGGGAATGCCCAGCGGCTGCTCTTCTCCGCCACTCTGGACAACGACGTCGACGCGCTCGTCAAGCGGTTCATGACCGATCCGGTCACCCACTCGACGGCACCGCCGACCGCCGCCGTGTCCACGATGGACCACCACATGCTGCTGATTCCGCCGCACGACAAGTTCGCGGTGGCGGCCTCGATCGCCGCCCGGCAGGGCCGCACCATGATGTTCGCCCGGACCCAGATGGGCGTCGACCGGCTGGTCGAGCAGTTCGCGGCGGTCGGCGTACGGGCGGGTGCGCTGCACGGCGGCAAGACCCAGCGGGTACGCACCCGCACGCTCGCCGAGTTCAAGGAGGGCCGGACGAACGTGCTGGTCGCCACCGACGTGGCGGCCCGGGGCATCCACGTCGACGGCGTCTCGCTGGTGGTGCACGTGGACCCGCCGAAGGACCCGAAGGACTACCTGCACCGGGCCGGTCGTACGGCTCGGGCCGGTGAGTCCGGTGCGGTCGCCACGCTGGTACTGCCGAAGCAGCGCCGCTCCACCCTGGCGATGTTGCAGAAGGCCGGTGTGGAGCCGGAGCAGACCCGGGTACGTTCCGGCGACCCCGCGCTGGCCGAGGTGACCGGTGCCCGGGAGCCGAGTGGCGTACCGGTGGTCGAGGAGGCTCCGGCGGCGCGCCGCGCGGCCGGCGCCCGCCCGGGCCGCCGGTACGGCGACCGTCCCCGGACCGACCGCCGCTACGGCGACCGTCCCCGGGACGAGCGCCGGCACGGCGACGCCCCGCAGGGTGAGCGCCGCTACGGCGACCGCTTCCAGGGCGAGCGCCGTTTCGGTGACCGGCCGCAGGGCGAGCGCCGTTTCGGTGACCGCCGGTTCGGTGACGGCGGCGCCGCGCCGCAGGGCGGCCGTGCGGAGCGGGGCGGCGAGTGGCGCTCCGGCGGGCGGCAGGGCGGCTTCCGGCACGAGGGCCGGCCGCACACCGACCGGCCGGCCTGGGACCGGTCCCGGGACGAGCGTCCGCGTGACGACCGGCCCGCCGGGGACCGGCCCGACGACCGGCGGGGCCGCCGCGACCACCGGTTCGACGGCCGCCGCCCCACCCCGACCCGCTGACCGCCGACCGCTGCCACGATCCTGACCAGGGCCGACGTCGTAGTACGGCGCGGACCTGGTCGGGTTGGGCGGCCTCGGCCGGCGGAGGGTGATTCGCCCGGTCGGACCTGTCGGTCGGCGTGCGGCGGTAACGTCCATGGGCATGTCGACCATGCCGAAGTCGTTGTTCTGGAGCCGCACGGATGTTCCCGGTGCGGATCACGCCCTCGCCGCCGACGGCCGTGGGCTGACCGCCCGGGGCACCGCGCTCGCCGTCGACCCGATCCCCTTCACCTGCCGCTACCAGCTCCGCACCGACGAACGCTGGGCGGTGGAGGGGCTGGAGGTGAGCTGCGAGGGCGCCGGCTGGCTGCGTACCCTGCGGTTGGAGCGGGCCGCCGGCCGCTGGCGGGCGACAACGGCCGAGCAGGGTGACCTCGACGCCGCGCTGGCCGCCGCCGGCCAGCCGGGCGCCGGGCTGCCCGGCACCGAGGAGCCGGAGCGGCTCGCCGACGCGGTCGACGTCGACCTGAGCGCCTCACCGCTGTTCAACACCCTTCCGGTACGCCGCCTCGGGCTGCGCGACGCCGCCCCGGGCAGCTCGCACCGGATCGTCGTGGTCTGGGTGCTGGTGCCCAGCCTCCAGGTGGTGCCGGCGGAGCAGACCTACACGGTGCTGGAGGAGGGCAACGTCCGGTTCAGCAGCGGCGACTTCACCGCCGACCTGGCCCTGGACGCCGACGGCTACCTGCTGCACTATCCCGGGCTGGCGCACCGGCACTGACCCGCGCCCGCCGTACGCCCGTCATCCGGACCACTCGCCGGTCACCAGGAAGCGTTCGACTGTGGAGCGGTACGGCGCCAGGTCGAGCCCACGGCCGGCCACCCACTCGTCGGAGTAGTACGTGTCGGTGTATCGCTCGCCCCCGTCACAGAGCAGCGTCACCACCGATCCACGCCGACCGGCGGCCCGCATCTGGGCGATCAGGCCGAACGCGCCCCACAGGTTGGTGCCGGTCGACCCGCCGACCCGGCGGCCGAGCACCGTCGACGCGACGCGCATGGCGGCCAGCGAGGCGGCGTCCGGCACCCGGACCATCCGGTCGACGACGCTCGGCTGGAAGGACGCCTCGACCCGTTGCCGGCCGATCCCCTCGATCCGGGATCCGGTGCCGGTGGTGACGGACCAGTCGGCCGAGGTCCACGCGGGATAGAAGGCGGAGTTCTCCGGGTCGACGACGCAGAGCCGGCTCGGCAGCCGCCGGTAGCGCAGGTAGCGCCCGATCGTCGCGCTGGTGCCGCCGGTGCCGGCGCCGACCACGATCCAGTCCGGTACGGGGTGCCGTTCCAGGGCGAGCTGCGCGTAGATCGACTCGGCGATGTTGTTGTTGCCCCGCCAGTCGGTGGCGCGTTCGGCGTACGTGAACTGGTCCATGAAGTGCCCGCCGAGGTCCTCGGCGAGCCAGCGGGCCTCGACCACGACGGCGGCCGGATCGTCCACCAGATGGCACTTGCCGCCCTGGAACTCGATCAGCGCGATCTTCTCCGGTGAGGTGCTGGCCGGCATCACGGCGATGAACTGCACCCCGAGCATGCGGGCGAAGTACGCCTCGGAGACGGCGGTCGAGCCCGACGACGCCTCCACAATGGTGGTGCGCGGCCCGATCCAGCCGTTGCAGAGCCCGTAGAGGAAGAGCGACCGGGCCAGCCGGTGCTTCAGCGACCCGGTCGGGTGCACCGACTCGTCCTTGAGATAGAGGTCGATCCCCCAGTCGCGGGGCAGCGGGAAGCAGAGCAGGTGGGTGTCGGCGGACCGGTTCGCGTCCGCCTCCACCGCCGCGATCGCCTCGGTGACCCAGGCGCGTTCGGCGTCGTCGCACCGGTCGAGCTGTTCCATGACCAGGAACGTAGCAAGTCGTCCTCGGGGCCGGCCGGGTCAGGACGGGGGCAGCGGCTGGGGACGGTTCTCCCATTTCGTCGAGAGTGCGACGGCCGTCCGGGTCGAGGCGACTCCGGCGGTCCGGTTCAACCGCAGGATGAGCTGTTCCAACTCGGCAATTGTGCCAACTCGCGCCTTGAGCAGGAACGATTCCACCCCGGCCATGAAGTAACAGGATTCGATTTCCGGCATGCCCCGGATCGCCTCCAGTACGTCGTCGGTGTCGCCGCCGGAGTCCTGCACGATGCCGATCAGCGCGGTGACGCCGAGCCCGATCGCCTCCGGCTCGACGTCCGCGCGGTAGCCCCGGATGACTCCGCCCGCCTCCAGCTTGCCCACCCGCTCGTGCACGGCCGGTGCGGAGAGGCCGACCTGTCGGGCCAGTTCGGCGTAGGAAAGGCGGGCATTGCCGCGCAGCAGCTCGACGAGGCTCAGGTCGATCGCGTCCACGATCTGAGACCCTAGTCCGGGTGGGAACGGGCTCCCGAGGCGGGCAGCATTGTTGCTGACATAGCGCTTAAATGCCGTAAATCGTCCGGCCTAACCTCACACACAGTACGTTTTCGCGTTTGCCGGACACGACACTCCGGCGGTGTTGTAATTGCCGTACGTCCCTTAAACGAAGGCTCTGGCAAGCATGTGTTCTGGGGGCGGTCCTACCAGTCCGGGGGCTTCGTAGACGCGAGGAGGGGGCTGTGGACACTGGAGATCGTCTGCTGACACCGGGCGAGGTGGCAGCGCTCTTCCGCGTCGATCCGAAGACCGTCACACGCTGGGCCGCGGCCGGGCGTATCGGCAGCATCCGAACACCGGGCGGACATCGCCGCTTCCGCGAGTCGGAGGTACGCGCGCTGCTCGAGGGTGAGGGCATGCTCGACGAGGTGGACGAGGGCATCGCGAACCGGCCCCGCAACGCCGGACCCGCCACCCCGAGTGGCCCCGGCCCGACCGGCGCCGGAAACGTCGGCCTGCACTGACCCAGCACTGATCCGCACGGACCCCGGCGCGATCCCGCGCCGGTTCCGGTGGGTACGGGCCGGCCCGGGACGGTTCAGTCCCGGTCGGCCCCCAGCTCGCCGGACCAGCGTCGGAACAGGGAGTGCGGCACGCCGAGCGCGTCGAGCACCTTTCCCGCCACGAAGTCGACGAGCTGCCGGGCGGAGGCGGCGGCCCCGGCACCGTAGAAGCCGGGGCTCGCCGGCAGGACCACCGCTCCGGCATCGTGCAGGGTGATCAGGTGCTCCAGGTGGCTCCGGGTGACCGGGGTCTCCCGGGGCACCACCACCACCGGCCGGTGCTCCTTGAGGTTCACCTCGGCGGCCCGTTGCAGCAGGTCCTTGGAGAGGCCGATCGCGATCCCGGCGCATGCCGCCGTACTCGCCGGCACCACCACCATGCCCCGGGTCGGGTACGACCCGCTGCTCGGCCCGGCCGCGAGATCCCCGGCCGGCCAGTACGCCACGTCGGCGTCGGCCAGGTCCCGGCCGAGCCAGGCGGCGAGGTCGTCCTTCCAGTGCGCGTCCCGGAAGGGGCGGCCGGTCTCGTCCAGGATCGTCAACCGGGCCGCCCGGGAGACGACCAGGTCCACCGGCTCACCCGCGTCGAAGAGCCCGCCGAGCACGGCGGCCGGATATGGCGTACCCGATGCTCCGGAGACGCCGACCACCCACGGCCTTCTCATGCCCACCAGCCTGCCGCAAGCTCCCCGGGCGGCGCCGACCGCCCCCGGCCGTGACCTGCCGGGGAGTCCGGCTGCGCGACCGGATCATCACCCACTGCGAAATAGGACGTACCCGACGGCGATCACAGACCGGCCCGAAACTGCAATGCTGCTCACGTTGTGCCCGAGCGGAGCGGGACGAAGGGGGCCGGGCATGTACGGGATCAGCTCGTGGGCGGCCGAGCTGAGGTGTCCGATACCGGCACGCCTCTGCCCACACGCCGACGCGGTGCAGGAGTGGCTGGTCGACTGGGCCGACCGGCTCGTCGGCCCGCTCGACGCGGCCGGCCGGGACCGGTTCGCCCGCGGCCGTGTCGCCCGGTACGCCGGCCGGCTCTATCCGGGCGCCAGCGAGGCCGACCTGCGGGTCATCGCCGCGCTCTTCACCTGGTTCTTCCTGCTCGACGACGCCTGCGACGCCGCCCGGCGCCCCCGGCCGGCCGAGGTGGCCGCGCTCTGCGACGGGGTGCTGCGGCTGCTCCGGGCCGCGCCGGCACCGGCACCAGCGGCACCGGCCGCACCGCCAACGGCCGCAGCGGCAGCCCGGCAGGCACAGCCGAGGCCACCGGTCGGCACCGGGCGGCCGGTGCCGACCACCGCCGGACCCGGGAACCCGGCGGTCGAGTGCGTAGGCAGGCCGGGCCGGGCGGGGCACCCGGGCGCCGCCCAGTCCCGCCCGGCACAGCAGCCGACCGCCGCTCCGGGGCAACCCCGGCAGACCCGTCAGCAGCCGGCGACCGCCCCGCAGCCGCGCCCCGGGCAGCAGCCATCCACCCCGACACCCGCTCCCCGGGCCGCCAACCAGCCGGCGACCCGGCTGACCACCCCGGCACAGAGCCGGGCGGCGAACCGGCCGGCACCCCGCTCCGAGGCGTTCGACGGACCGCTCCGGCGGATGCTCGCCGACGCCTGGCAGGTCCCGAGCCACCGGATGCCGGCGGCCTGGCGGGACCGTTTCGTCGACGCGGTGGCGCACCACCTGGACGGCGTGGTCACCGAGGCGACCAACAAGGCGAACGGGCGGCTGCCCGGCGTCGCCGAGTACGTGCCGCTGCGCCGGGCGACCTCCGCCGCGTACGTCTCGTACGCCCTGATCGAGTTCGCCACCGGGCAACGGGTGCCGGACGCCGTCTACCACCACCCGGCGGTACGCGCCGTCGCCGACACCGCCAACGACCTGCTCTCCTGGTTCAACGACCTGCTGTCGCTGGAACGGGACGCGGCCACCTCCGGCGGGCACAACCTGGTGCTGGCGGTGGCCCGGGAGGAGGGGATTCCAGTCGAGGCGGCGATCGAGGCGGTCGTCCGGCGGTGGCAGCAGAGCATGCGGCACTTCGTCGAGCTGCGCGCCGCCGTACCGTCGTTCGGCCCGGCGCTGGACGGGCCGCTGCGGCAGTACCTGGACGGGCTGGCCAACTCGGTGCGCGGCACCATGGACTGGTCCCTGGAGAGCGGCCGCTACCGCTCCTAGCGCCCGGGTGTCGGACCGTTCGGGGGCTTGCGGGCCGCCGGAGCCGGCTTGGAGGATGGCCGGGTGAGCGCCCCGGCAGTCGGCTCCCCCCGTGGCCACGTCCAGGTCCACGACCTCGTGGCGGAGTACGATCCCGACCTGTTCCGGCGGGCGTACGAGGAGGTTCTCGAACCGAACTTTCCCACCGACGAGCTGGAGACGGCGGAGAGCCTCGCCGGCCGGATGGCCTCCGGCGACCCCTCGACGTTCGCGGCGGTGGCCCTCACCGACGGCACACCGGTCGGCGTGATGATCGCCGACTCTTTCCCCGACTCCCGGGTGCTGCTGCTGAGCTACCTCGCGGTCCGGCCGGGCCAGCGCGGCGGCGGGATCGGCTCGACGCTCCTGCGCGTGCTGCCGACCTGGCGGGAGCGGGCCGACGCGGTCGTCGCGGTCGCCGAGGTCGAGGACCCCCGCTTTCACTCGGCCGGGCCGCACGGCGACCCGGACAAGCGGCTGCGGTTCTACGGCCGGGCCGGGTTCCGGCTGGTGCCGAGCCCGTTCGTGCAGCCCCGGGTCCGGCCCGGCACCGAACGGGTGGGCGGGATGCTGCTGCTCGCCGCCACCGGGGACGAGACGCTCCCCCGCCAGACCCTGCGCGACTTCGTCACCGAGTACTACACGGATTCGGAGGCGGTCGACGAGGCCGAGGACATGGCGTACGCGGGACTGCTGGCCCGGCTCGACCACGAGCCCGACCCGCTGGTCCTGCTGGCCCCCGAGCAGTACGCCGAGGTGCCGCCGCTGCGGGTCGACGCCGAACTGCTGCGGCGGGACTATCCGGGTACGGCGGTCGCCGCCCGGCTGCTCGCCGTCGACGACCGGGGCGTCGCGCTGCTGGACGAGGTGTGGCAGCGGGTACTCGCCCGGATGGCGGCCGGTGAGGAGCTTCCCCGGCCCCGCCGTACCGTCCTCGCCGAGTTCCTGGCGCGGCTCTCCGCCGACGGGCTCGTCTTCGTCTCCGCCGAGCCGGGCGACGCCTCGGTGCTGGCCGACTGGTTCGCGGGCGAGGCCGACCCGTGGGCGGGCTGGTGGCGGGAGACGCCCCCGAGCTGGGGGGCCGAGGTGACGACCCCGGAGCGGCTCGAACGGGCGGTACGCCGCCTGCCGCCGCTGCCCCGGCTCCTCCTGCTCCTCTCCGACGTGGTCGGGCTGACCCTGCCGGAGGCGGTCGAACTGACCGGGCAGGCGCCGGAGCACTACCTCGGGATCCTGGAGGCGGCCCGCATGGAGGTCGTCGCCTTCCTGGACGAGAGCGCCCGGTAGGGCCGGCGGATGGACGGTTATCTCCGCTGTGACCAGACCGTGCGGCTGGTCGGCAACTGGCTCGACGGCGCGCTCGACCCGGAGCAGCGGGAGCTGGTCGAGCTGCACCTGCTGGTCTGCCCGCCCTGCCTGGCCTACGTCGGCAAGGTGCACGACCTGCGGGCCGCGCTGCTGAGCCTGACCGGACCGCACTCCCCGGAGCACCTGCTGACGCGGGGAGAGGAGACGCCGTGAGGTACTACAAGTTCCTCACCGCCGGCCGGTCCGGGCCCTTCTCCCGACAGACCTGGTCGACCGGCTGGCGTTCCGAGCCGGCGATCGTGCCCTGCCGGCAGGGGCTGCACGTCTGCCGGGTCACGGATCTGCCGTACTGGATTCACGACGAACTCTGGGAGGTGGAGGTCGACGGGCCGGTGCTGGAACTGGAGCGCCAGGTGGTCGCCGGACGCGCTCGGCTCCGCGCCCAGGTCGACGGCTGGAACGCGCAGGCCCGGCGGGAGTTCGTCCGCGCCTGCCTGGCCCGGATCGCCGGGCACGCCGCGCAGGAGTGCGGTGCCGCGCTGGACGACGGTCCACTCGCCGCCGCCGCCGAGCGGCTGGCCGAGGACGGGCCGGTCGATCTCGCGGAACTCGCCGCCCTCGCCCTGGACCGGCAGGAACGCGCGGCCCTGCGCGGCCGCAGCGCCGCCGCCCGGAACTGCGGCTACCTCGCGGACGCGATCGAGATGACGGAGAGCTATCCCGTCGCCGCGCTCGGCTACGTCGCGGCGCGGGCCGCCGAGGCCCGCACCCCGACCGTCGGCGTCGATCGCTACCAGGTGGAGCGCGAGTGGCAGGTGCGGTGGCTGAGCGACCGGCTGGAGCTGCCGACCGGCTGACCGCTCCGCTCTCCGGCCGGCTGCTCCGCTGTTTAGCCGGCTGCTCGGCTGATCGGGCGCTATCCGGGCGGCTGCTCCGGGCCGATCTGGTCGGCGAGGGTGATCGCCCGCTCCAGTTCGGCGGGGATGTCGAGGTCCCACCCCTCCACCACGTCGCCCCAGTAGTCGGCGAACTCCGACTCCCGCAGATGCAGTTCCGCATCGAGCGCGTTGCGTGGGAAGAGTCCGGCCAGCACCGCTGACCGGAGGTCGCCCGGCGCCGCACCGCCGGTCGGCGCGACCAGGGCGGCCATGATCTCGTCCCGATCGGGCCGGTCCGCCGACTCGCGGGCCCTGGCGGTGGCCCGGTCCGTGATCTCCTGGTAGAAGCGCTGGGTGTACTCGTCGGGCGCGTTGACGCTGCGGTCGAGGGCGTTGTCGGTGCGCTGGAACAGGAAGGCGTGCCGGACCGCGAGCCCGTACTCGGTGGCGGCGGTGACCGGATCGCGCGGCCAGCAGAGGTCACCGAGGCAGCGGTGCAAATTCGCCAGCAACTCCGAGTCGACCTCGCCCTCCGGCCCGTCGGCCATCTCCCCGGCCAGCCGCAGCGCCTGACCGACCCGGGTCGCCGCCGTGCCCGGATCACCGGCGGAGAGCCCGATGTCGCCCCACTCGTAGTAGAACCAGGCGGTCATCACGTCGTCGCCCAGCTCCAGGAAATCCGGTTCGAGCTTCCGGTACTCCTCGGCGGCCTGCTCCGGCCGGCCGTCGTACCAGAGCGCGTGCGCGTCGAAGAGTCGCAGGTAGAGCGAGGTGCGGAACTGGCTCTCCTGGACGTCGGCCGGCAACCGCGGGTCCCGCCAGCCGCCGCGCAGCCCGCAGACCTCGCGGACCGCCCGCAGCGCCCTACGCACTTCCGTCCAGTGTGGACCGGCTGGCTTGTCGGGGCCGGGCAGGTAGTTGAGCTGGAACCGGTGCAGTTGACGCAGCAGCTTCCGGTCGTCGTCGTCCTGGGCCGCCGACTCCCAGCTCTCCAGCAGGTGGTGGCAGAAGGGGAAGTCGACGTAGAGCCCCCACCACCAGAAGGCTTCCATGAAGATGAGCACGAACCGGGTACGGGTCAGGTAGCGCTCGTCGGGAAGCTGGGCGCAGTGGTAGAGCCACTCGGTCTCGTACGCCTGCCAGACCGGATCCTCGTACTTGTACCAGGAGCCGTACGCCTTGTCGGTCTTGTCCTCGAACTCGGTGATCAGCTCGAAGTAGTGGGCCGCGGCGGCCCGGTGGATCGGGGTCCACCGCTGCGGATAGAGCCGGGCCATCCGGGCGGCGAGGGCCGGACGGATGAACTCGTGCACCCGGAACCGGGTCCCGTCGGTGACCCGGTCGAGGAGGCCGAGCCGCTGGAACTCCGCGATGACACTGCTCGCGTCGGATGCCGCCCGCTCCGCACCGCCCGGCCCCCCGTCGGGTTCCGCGTCGGTCTCCAGGAGTCGTTGCAGCAGTGGCGGGTCGAAGGAGTTCAGCAGCGCGGCCACCTCGACCGCCCGCAGCAGCGCCCGCCGCCGACGGCCGAGGATCGCCTCGACCAGACCGGCGACGTTCAGCCCGCCGTCGGCGGAGAGGCGCGCCAGCATCCCACGCAGTTGATCGGCCTGCCGGGCTTCCGCGCCGCGCTCCTGGATGAGCCGGTGCACCAGCCCGACGGCGGACGGGTGGCCGCCGGTGAAGTCGTACACCGCCTGGGCCAGCTCCGTGGTCGCGCCGCCGCCCAGGTGGTGCCGCAGGTACTCCCACACCTCGCCGGTGGAGAGCAGCGGCAGTTCCTCCGAGCGGTTCGGGTCCACCAGGCTCCGGACGTGCTCGGCGTAGTCGCGGGGGATGAGCGGCACGACGACGAGGGTGTTCGGCAGCCGCCAGGCGAGCCCGACCAGCCACTGTCCCACCGCGTCGTCGATGAGTGTCTCGAACCCGTCCAGGATCACCACGGCGCGTCGGCCGTTCAGCCAGGCCTGCCAGTCCGCGATGAACGCCTCGTCGATCCGCCACTGCGCCTTCCGGGCCCGGTCGACGATGGCGGCCGCGGTCTCCGTGAGGGTGACGTCGATCCGGGTGTCCGTCATCCGCCCGAAGCCGAAGGCGGAGAGTTCGTTCTTGACCTGCACCGGACGGTCGCCGGCCGTCTTCGCCGCCGCGATCGCCAGGACGAACCTCTCGAACCGCCGGTTCCCGCCGCCCGGCCCGGCCAGCCCGAACTCGGGCAGAAGGTCGTTGACCAGGTTGCCGAGCAGGTTCGACGACCGCTCCAGCAGCAGGCCCGCCGCGGTCGGGGTGAGACCGTCGCCGTACTGGCCACTGAGCGATTCGGAGAGGCCGTACTTGTCGACGAGCATCGCCCCCTCCGCGGGCAGTCGCAGGACGTCCGGCGCGTCCCGGGCAACCCGGTCGTGCAGTTGCCGCAGGAACGCCGACTTGCCCATGCCGTGCCCGCCGAGCACCGCGAAGATCCCGGTCTCGCCACTGTGGATCTTTTCGAGGATCCGGTCGAGCTGGACGTCCCGGCTCACCATCCCGTCGACCACCCGGGCTTCCAGCCCCACGCCGGACGGGCTGCCGCCGGCACCTGGCGGGGTACGAGCACCCCCATCCACCGCCGGCACCAGCCGACCACGCACCGGACCAGCCGGTGAGACGGCCGCCGATGCGGTTGGAGCGGTCGCCGCTACGGGGCGGCCGGGTTGGCTCGGCTGCACCGTGCCGCCGTCCTGTGGCGCAGGAGCCGGGGTACCGACCAGCGCAGCCGGTTCCGTCGGAGCCGGCGCAAGCTGCCCGGTTGGCCCGAACTGCCGGGGCGGTGCCGACTGGTTCTCGACTCCGGTGTCCTCGACGATGCCGCCCGCTCCGGCCGAGACCTCGTTCCGGCTTCCGCTGGCGGCCCGGACCAGCACCCGCCGTACCCGGCCGAGCAGGCCGGCCCGGATCACCGTGACGGATTCCGGCGCGGCACCCGCCGCGGGCGCGGATCGTCCGGCCAGCAGCGGGACGAGACCGACGATCGCGGCGAGGAGGCTGCCGACCCCGACGACCACGCTGGCCACCTCACGGCCGCGCAGCCACCAGACGACGGCGGTCGCCACCAGAATCGCCGCCAGTACCAACCCGCCGATGACCCAGCGCGTGCGCTCACTCCTTGTCACGGCGTCATTGTTGATGCGTACAGGGAGGAGTGTCGATAGTCCTAGCGAGTAGTTGCCGTCGCCCGATACGCCGCCGGGCAACGACGACCATCGTGCCCGCGACTGTTCCGTCTGATGTGGTGGGTCGACCGGTTGTACCGGGCCCGCCGTCAGCCGCTTCGGACCCGTCGCCGCCTAGCCTGCGAGGTGGAGCCGGATCACCAGGTCGAGCAGGGCGAAGACGAAGAGGGCGATCCCGACGAAGCCGTTGGCGGTGAAGAAGGCCCGGTTGACCCGGGACAGGTCGGTCGGGCTCACCACCACGTGCTGGTAGCCGAAGGCGAGCGCGGTCAGTGCCAGCCCGACCCACCAGAGCCAGCCGAGTCCGACCAGTTCGCCGTACCAGAAGAAGAGGCCGAAGGTCACGACGTGGGCCACGGTCGACGCGTGCAGGGCGAACCGGAGACCGTAGCGGGCGGGGACACTGCGTACCCCGATCCGGCGGTCGACCTCGATGTCCTGGCAGGCGTAGATCAGGTCGAAGCCGCCGATCCAGAGTCCGACCGCCGCGCCGAGCAGCCAGGCCGGCCCGGAGCCGTCGAAGGTGCCGGTCACCGCGAGCCAGGCGCCGACCGGGCCGACCGCCTGGGCCAGGGCCAGGATCGCGTGCGGCCAGTCGGTGAACCGCTTGCCGTAGGGGTAGACGACCAGCGGGATCGCGGCGAGCGGGGCAAGGGCCAGGCAGAGCGGGTTGAGCGCCGCCGCGGCGCCGAGGAAGACCGCCAGCGCGACGACCGCGCCGGTCCAGGCCGTCCGGACGCTCACCGCGCCGGTCACCAGCTCCCGACCGGCGGTACGCGGATTGCGCGCGTCGATGCGCCGGTCGATGATCCGGTTCGCCGCCATGGCGAAGGTCCGGGCCCCGACCATGGCGATGGTGATCAGGAGCAGGTCGAGCCAGCGCACCTCCCCGCCGTGCCGCTGCATCGCGGTCAGCGCCGACAGGTAGGCGAACGGCAGCGCGAAGACCGAGTGCTCGATCGCCACGAGCCGGAGGAAGGACTTCACCCGCCCCGGCGACTCCGCCACCGCCGTCATGAGATGCCGTACTCCTTCCAGCGCTTGTCCACCAGCGACCGGATCTCCGGCGACATGGTCATCTCCTCGGGCCAGTCTCGGGTGTAGCCCTCGGTCGGCAGCTTGCGGGTGGCGTCCACCCCGGCCTTGCCACCCCAGAACTGCTGGTACGACGAGTGGTCGAGGTGGTCCACCGGTCCCTCGGTGAGCAGCAGGTCCCGGGCGTAGTCGACGTTGCCGAAGGCCCGCCAGGCCACCTCGGCGTAGTCGTGCACGTCGCAGTCCTCGTCGACGATCACGATCAGCTTGGTCAGCGACATCAGGTGGGCGCCCCAGATCGCGTTCATCACCTTCTGGGCGTGCTTCGGATAGCGCTTCCGGATCGAGATGATCGCGCAGTTGTGGAAGACCCCGGCGGCCGGCAGGTCGTAGTCGACGATGTCCGGGATCAGCAGCTTGAGCAGCGGTTGGAAGATCCGCTCGGTGGCCTTGCCGAGCCCGTGGTCCTCCTGCGGCGGCTTGGAGGTGATGATCGAGTGGTAGACCGGCTCCCGCTGGGTGGTCATCGCCTCGACGTGCAGCACCGGGAAGGGCTCGACCGGGGTGTAGAAGCCGGTGTGGTCGCCGAACGGTCCCTCCGGCAGCCGCTCGCCGGGCTCGATGTAGCCCTCCAGCACGATCTGGGAGTGCGCCGGCACCTGGAGCGGCACGGTCAGGCAGTCGACCATCTCGACCCGCTCGCCGCGCAGGAACCCGGCGAAGAGGTACTCGTCGATGTCGCCGGGGAGCGGGGCGGAGGCGGCGTAGCTGACCACCGGGTCGCAGCCGATGGCGATCGCCACCGGCAGCCGCTGGCCGAGGCGCTCGGCGACGGCGTGGTGCGCGGTGGAGTCCTTGTGGATCTGCCAGTGCATGCCGAGCGTGTTGTGCGAGTGCTGCTGCAACCGGTAGAGCCCGAGGTTGCGCTTGCCGGTTTCCGGATGCTTGGTGTGGGTCAGCCCGTAGTTGTGGAAGATCCCGCCGTCGCCGGGCCAGACCTGGAGGCCGGGCAGCCGGTTCAGGTCGACGTCGGCGCCCCGGTAGACCACCTGCTGGCAGGGGGCGGTCCTGACCTTCTTCGGCGGTACGGACTTGAGCTGCATCACCTTGCCCAGGCCCTCGCGGATCCCGGACCAGCCGACCGGCAGCTCCGGCTTGACCAGTGAACCGATCCGCTCGCCGATCTCGTCCAGCCGGTCGACGCCGAGCGCCATCGCCATCCGCCGTTCGGTGCCGAACAGGTTGATCGCGACCGGCATCTCACCCCGGGTCGGGCGCTCGAAGAGCAGGGCCGGCCCGTTCGCCCGGACGGTACGGGTGACCACCTCGCTGATCTCCAGCGTCGGGTCGACGGGTACCGGAACCCGGCGCAACTCGCCAGCGCCCTCCAGCGCGGTGAGGAACTCCCGGAGATCGGTGTACGGGAAGCCACGAGCCGCCATGGTCGCTAGTCTGTCGCACCCCCGGTCGGGGCGACACGGCCGGGTCCCCCACCGTGACCCGGCTCCCGTCGGCACCGGTCCCGTCGACGCACCCCGGAGCCTCCCTCCGGCCCACCGCCGGGCGACGCGTCAGAGCAGGCCGACGCCGAGTAGCAGGGTGCCGACGGTCAGGCTCAGCCCACCGACTCCCACCAGCCAGATCAGCTTGTTGGGTCGGGTGTCCGAGGGGCGTACGACGGAGAGGAAGAAGCCGATCGGCATCAGGATCGGCGCGGAGACCAGCAGGACCCGGATCAGCGTCCGCATCCCCTCGCCGTAGTCGGCCCGGTCCAGATAGAGGAGCGCGACGAGCGCGAAGAGCACGAGTACGCCGGCGTGGGCGTGTCCGGCGGTCCAGAGCGCCCGCCGGACGGGGTTGTCCAGATAGCCGGGTATCCGTCGGACCAGCTGCATGAGCAGGGAGAGCCCGCCGAACGCGATGGTCGAGACGGTGATCAGCAGGATGGCGGCGGTGGTCTGGGTGGCGGACGACATCAGGGTCTCCCGGGGCGGCACGACGAAGCATAACTTGGCACCGTCAAGATTGCCTGCCGAGGCGGCATCTTGTCAACAGCAAGACTGCCCTCGGTGGGAGCCGGCGGGGCCGGTCAGGCCCGCTCGGTGGCGAGCCGGACGCTGAAGCCGAGCATCGCGACACCGGTGCCGGCGTCCATCGCCCGCCGTACCCGGCGCCGGGACAGCACCCGGCGGGCCCGGTGCAACAGCCCGACCAGGGTCAGCAGGTAGAGCAGCGAGAGCACCGCGTGGCTCAGCGCGAACAGCATCAGTACGGCCAGCGGGGCGCGATGCCCGACGAACTGCGGGAGTACCGCGAGATAAAAGGCCAACACCTTGGGGTTGGTGATGTTGGAGAGGAACCCCTGTCGCCAGCCGGCGAGCGCCGCTCCGGGCGGGTCGGGCTGGTCCCCGCCGATCGGGGCGTACCGGCCGAGCCAGGCCGAGCGGAGCGCCTGGAGGCCGAGGAAGGCGAGGTAGCCGACCCCCACCCACTTGATGGTCTGGAAGAGCGGTTGGGACCGTACGATCACCGCCCCCAGCCCGGCCGCGGCCGCACTGCCCTGTACGGCGTTGGAGCAGGCGACGCCGACCGCACTCCACCAGCCCCTCCCCCGACCAGCGGCGAGGGTGTTCCGGGTGACCACCGCGAAGTCCGGCCCGGGCACCACGATCAGCACCACCGCGAAGACCAGGAAGCTGCCATAGGTCGTCCAGGACATGATTCCGAGCCTACGACCGCACCCGCCGTACGACAGGCGACCGGCGGATATGCCCAGTTCAGAGCCGTGCCCGCCGGTACCGGGGAAATTCGTCGAAGAAAATCCGACCGACCTGTCGAATCCGCCGTCGCCTGTTCGAGGCATGGGTAGCGGCCGGTCCGGGCGCCGAACCGGACCGGTGGAACCCGAGGAGGACGACGATGAACCAGCCCAGCACGACGGCAAGCCCGCACACCACGGTGGCGAACCCGCACAGCACGACGGCGAGCCCGCCCAGCACGACGGTGCAGCGGCAGGGCACCGGCTCCGGGGTGGCCGGCCAGCCCTGCGATCCGGCGGGCGGCGTCACGAGGACGCTGTTGGCGTACGGCGTGCTCGCCGGGCCGAGCTACGTCCTGGTGTCGCTGGCCCAGGCACTCACCCGGGACGGATTCGACCTGACCCGGCATGCCTGGAGCCTGCTGGCCAACGGCGGGCTCGGCTGGATCCAGATCGGCAACCTGGTCATGACCGGGTTGATGACCTGTGCACTCGCGCTCGGACTGCGCCGTGGCCTCGCCCCGGGCACCGGTGCGGTCTGGGCGCCCCGGCTGCTCGGGGCGTACGGGATCAGCCTCGTCGCGGCCGGGGCGTTCCGGGCGGACCCGGCGCTGGGCTTCCCGATCGGCACCCCGCAGACCGGTACGGCGGTAACGTGGCACGGCACGCTGCACTTCCTGGCCGGTGGCATCGGTTTCGCCTGCCTGGTCGCGGCCTGCCTGGTGCTCGGCCGCCGGTTCCCGGCGGAGGGACGGCGGGGCTGGGCGGCCTTCTCGCGGTCGACCGGCGTGCTCTTCCTCGCCGGCTTCCTGGCGATGGCGGCCGGTGGCGGAGCCGTCTGGTCCAACCTCGCCTTCACCGGGGCGGTCGTGCTGTCCTGGGCCTGGGTCTCGGCCGTGGCGGCCCACCTCTACCGTCGGGCCACCCCTGCCTCGGCCGCCTGACCCGACCGGTGGCATCGCCGGCCGGGTCTGATCCGGCCAGCCGGCTGTCTCGAAACGACGAAGCTGAGCGAACAACCGACCGAAGGAGAACGAGAGATGCGCTACCTGGCACTGTTGCGGGCCACCCGGACCACGGCACCGCCGCCGCCCGGGCTGATGGAGGCGATCATGCAGCTCGGCGAGGAGGCGACCGCCGCCGGTGCCCTGCTCGATCAGGGCGGGCTGGCCCCGAGCGCGGAGGGGTCCCGCCTCCAGGTCGCCACCGGCAAGCTCAGCGTGACCGACGGGCCGTTCGCCGAGGCGAAGGAGACGATCAGCTACGCGCTGTACGAGGTGCGCTCCAAGGAGGAGGCTGTCGAGTGGGTCTCCCGGTTCCTGAAGCTGCACCGCGACATGTGGCCGGGCTGGGAGGGCGAGGGTGAGGTACTCCGGGTCTTCGGGCCGGAGGATTTCGCAGCCCCGCCGGCCTGAGCGGAGGTCGTCGGAACGGCAACAGGTCGTCGAGGTCCGGACCGTCGGACGGCGGCGGCGTGCTTGGATCGGGAGTCGTGGCGGTGGCGGGGCATCCGGAGGCCAACCGGCAGGCGGTCGAGGCCAACCGGCAGCCTGTCGAGGCTGGCCGGCAGGCGGTCGAGGCGGTCTGGCGGATCGAGTCCGCCCGGATCGTCGCCGGGGTCGCCCGGCTGGTCCAGGACGTCGGGCTCGCCGAGGAACTCGCCCAGGACGCGCTGGTCGCCGCGTTGGAGCAGTGGCCCCGGGAGGGGATACCGGCGAATCCGGGCGGCTGGCTGATGTCGACCGCCAAGCACCGCGCGGTCGACCTGCTCCGGCGGCGTACGACGTACCAGCGGAAGCTTCAGGAGCTGGGCCGGGAGGTGGGCAGCCGGCCGGACCCGACCGAGGCGGAACTGGCCGCCGCACTGGACCCCGACCGGATCGACGACGACCTGCTCCGACTGATCTTCACCGCCTGCCATCCGGTGCTGCCCACCGAAGGGCGGGTGGCGTTGACGCTGCGGCTGCTCGGCGGACTGCGTACCGACGAGATCGCCCGGGCGTTCCTGGTGCCGGAGCCGACGGTCGGGCAGCGGATCACCCGGGCGAAACGTACCCTCGCGGCGAAACACGTACCGTTCGAGCTGCCGCCCCGGGCCGAGCTGGCCGACCGGCTCGGCTCGGTGCTGGAGGTGGTCTACCTCGTCTTCAACGAGGGCTACTCGGCGACCGCAGGTGCCGACTGGACCCGGCCGGCGCTCTGCGCCGAGGCGCTGCGGCTCGGCCGGATCCTGGCCGGGCTGATGCCGGAACAGGCCGAGGTGCACGGCCTGCTGGCGCTGATGGAGTTGCAGGCGTCCCGGATCCCGGCCAGGACCGGGCCGAACGGCGAGCCGATCCTGCTGCCGGACCAGGATCGTCGGCGCTGGGACCGGCTGCTGGTCCGGCGCGGCCTCGCCGCCCTGGACCGGGCTGAGTCGCTGGGCATCGGCCCGTACACCCTGCAGGCCGCGATCGCGGCCTGCCACGCGCGGGCCCGGACCGCCGCCGAGACCGACTGGGTACGCGTCGCCGCGCTCTACCGGGTGCTGGTGCACGTGTCACCGTCGCCGATCGTCGAGCTGAACCGGGCGGTCGCGGTCGCCAACGCCACCGGCCCGGCCGACGGTCTGGCCATCGTCGAGACGCTGGTCGCCGAGCCGGTCCTGGCGGGCTATCCGCAGCTACCCGCCGTCCGGGGTGACCTGCTGGCCCGGCTGGGACGGCACGACGAGGCCCGACGCGAGTTCAGCCGGGCCGCCGAGCTGACCCGCAACGCCCGGGAACGGACGCTCTTCCTCGACCGTGCCGCCCGGCTCCCCGGGCCGCCATGATTCTTGGCGGGTTGTGGCGCGCTGCTGACCACAACTCGACAAGAATCATGGGGCGTCCGGTTCAGAGGGTTGCGGGCTAGGCCGGGGCTGCCTCGGTGGGCAGGGTGAGCTGCCAGGAGACGCCGAAGCGGTCGTTGACCCAGCCGAACTTGGCGCTGAAGCCGTACGAGCCGAGCGGCATCAGCTCCTGACCGCCCTCGACGAGCGCGCCGTAGAGGTGGTCGATCTCCTTCTCCGACTCGCAGGTCACGTAGAGCGAGACCGCCGGGGTGAAGCCGAACTCGTGCCGGACGCTGCTGTCGATGCACATGAACTGCTGACCGGCCAGGGCGAACGTCGCGTGCCGGACGGAACCCTCGGGACCGTCCTGGCCGGGGCCGTACCGGTCGACGGCGAGCACCTCACCGCCGTCGAAGAGTGACGTGTAGAAGGTCATCGCCTCCTCGGCGTTGCCATCCTGGAACATCAGGAACGTGGTGACCTTCTGGGGCGCGATCGCAGACACTTCGCGGGACTCCTTCCCGGTACGGGGCGGCAGATGGGTACGCGCGGTCGATCACGCGTACGACCCGATCTTTCACGCCTCGCTTATATAAGTCAAGGATGAAAGAAGTCGCCCCGGCGGAGGAGTCGGAAGAAAGGTCAGTCGAGACCGCCGTACGAGTGCAGGCCCTCGAAGAAGATGTTCACGCCGTAGAGGTTCATCTGCATGGTCAGGAAGCCGAGCACGGCGATCCAGGTCGCCACCGGGCGCTTCACGCTCGGCGTCGCCCGGGCGTGCAGGTAACCGGCGTAGACCACCCAGGAGATGAAGGCCCAGATCTCCTTCGGGTCCCAGCCCCAGTACCGGCCCCAGGCCGCCTCGGCCCAGACGGCGCCGGCCATCACCGCGAAGGTGAAGATCGGAAAGGCGAACGCGTGCAGCCGGAAGGTCAGCCGCTCCAGCGTGTCGGCGGCCGGCACCCGCGCCCCCAGGCTGTACGGGAAGCTCCGCTTGCCCTGGTCGTAGCCGTGCCGGATCAGGTACATCACCGCCGGCACCGCGCCGAGCAGCAGGATGCCGGAGGAGACCGCGATCGTCGCCACGTGCACGACGAACCAGTACGAGTCGAGCGCCGGCACCAGCGGCACGATCGGCACGTAGAGCACCAGGCCGGCGACGGCCAGCAGCAGCACCATGGCCAACGCGACGAAGAGCCCGAGGTGCCGCAGCGTCGAGCGCCGGTAGAGCAGCACCAGCCAGCCGACCACCCCGACGAAGGTGACCGAGAGCAGGTACTCGTACATGTTGCCCCACGGCATGCGCTCGGCGGCGATGCCCCGGGTGACCAGCACCGCGAGGTGCACCACGGCGGCGAGCACGGTGAGCGCGACGGCGGCCCGGCCGGCCAGCACCGCCCGGGGCGACCGCGACCCGCCGGTCGGGGCCGGCCCGTCGGTGCCGGGGAGCTTGGTCCCGACGACCGGGTCCGGGCCGTCCGCCGGACCGGATCCACCGGGCGCGCCGACCCCGGCCCCGACCAGCACGCGGGCGCGTTCCGGTCGTGCCGCCGCCCGGCCGATGACACTGCGGGTGCCGAAGGCGTACTCGACGGCGTGGCAGATCATCGCCAGCAGGTAGCCCAGGATCGCGACCACCAGGAGTTGGTCGGACAGCGCGGCCATCAGTCGGTCTCCTCTTCCGTCGCACCGTCGTCCCGTGCCCCGTCGGATCGCACGGCGGCGACGAGCCGGTCGAACTCTTCGGCGAACCCCGCGTACTCGGTACGCGGCAGGCCACCGACCTGCACCAAACTACTACGACCTGTCGTGGTCGCGTCGGCCGGTGCCGGAGAAACCCGGAACCAGACCCGGCGCCGCCGGCCGAAGAGCGACGGCATCAGCCCGAGCAACAGCAGTACCGAGCTGATCAACACGATCCGCTCGCCCGGGTCGGAGCGGACCGAGATCGTGACGTACTTGCGGGTGCCGACGAACTCCACCGACGTGCCGTCGTCGAGCGTCCACTTCTCACCCGGGCGCAGCAGCTTGCCCTCGCCGATCTGCTTGAGCTTGCCGCTGTTCACCTGGCGCTGGTCGAGCCGGTAGATCGAACCCGGGACCCCGGCGTCCAGCCCGAGGTTGCCCCGGTAGGCGAAGAGCATCACCGCCGGGGACCGCTCCGCCGGGTACGTCGAGCGGACGAAGGGCGGCGCCTCCGGCGCGGTCGGCAGGTAGAGCCCCTCGAAGGCGACCTGGAGGTCGGGGTTGCGCGCCCCGGTCGCCGGGTCGAGGTTGACGTCCGGAAACGCCGCCACGCCCTCGCTGGTCAGGTTGCCGTCGATGGTCAGGAACGCCTCGTCGCTCTCCTGCGTCTCGCCGCTGCGGTCGGTGTAGCGCAGGATCGGCGCGTAGCCGTGCCCGAGCAGGTAGACGCTGGCCCCGTCCAGCCGCAGCGGGTCGTTGACCGAGAAACTCGCCCGGTAAGGCGCCCGGTCGCCCTGCTCCACCAGCGTCGTCGCCCGGAACGACGACGGCTGCCCGGTCGACAGGAAGGTCGCCGAGAAGTCGGTCAGCTCCAGGCAGAACGGCGGCAGGTCGCTGCCGTCCACCCGGTGCCCGAGCTTGGACTCGCTGTACTGCTGGAGCGTGTTGCAGAACGAGTTGTCCGGGCCGGCGACCAGCAGCCGGTTGCCGTGCCAGCCGTACCAGGAGCCGAGGCCGATGCCGAGCAGCACCCCGATCAGCGAGAAGTGGAAGAGCAGGTTGCCGGTCTCCTTGAGATAGCCCTTCTCCGCCGACACGGTGTCGCCGCGGACCACCACCCGCCAGCGCCGCTTGCGCAGCACCGCCGCGATCCGGGCCGGGTCGCCGTCGGAGTCGGTCAGCACGGCATGCCGGGGCAGCCGGTCCAGCCGCTTCGGCGCGGGCGGCGGGGCGGCACGCAGCGCGCGGAGGTGGTCGCGCAGCCGGGGCACGATGCAGCCGACCAGCGAGGTGAACAGAAGGACGTAGATCGCGGAGAACCACGGCGAGGCGTACACGTCGAAGCCGCCGAGCCGGTCCAGGATCGGGAAGAGATCGGGATGCTCGACGGCGTACCGGTTGACGTTCTCGATGTTGATGTTGCGCTGCGGGAGCACCGAGCCGGGGATCGCGGCCAGGGCCAGCAGGAAGAGCAGCATCAACGCCGTACGCATGCTGGTGAGCTGCCGCCACGAGTTGCGCAGCAGGGCCAGCGGCAGCGGGGTACGGCGTACCCGGGACGGTCCGTCGTCCCCGGTCGGGCCGGCGGCCGCCGGCGGCTCGGCCTGCGCGACGCCGGCCGGCGCGGCACCCCGGCCGGTCACGGTCTCCCGCTCCTCGGTCGACATCAGATCCCCACCTCGCCGACGCCGAACGTGGTCTGCAACCAGATGACCAGGTCCTGCCAGCCGCCGGTGACCAGGGCCAGCCCGATCACGATCAGCAGCGCCCCACCGACCCGGGTGACCCAGCGGCTGTTCCGGCGCACCGCCCGGAAGAGCCCGAGCAGCCGGGAGAAGCCGAGCCCGAAGACCACGAACGGCAACCCGAGCCCCAGGCAGTACGCGGCGGCGAGCAGGGCGGCCCGGTCGGCCTGGCCGCTCGCGGTGCCCATCCCGACCACCGCGCCGAGGGTCGGGCCGACGCAGGGCACCCAGGAGAGCGCGAAGACCGCGCCGAAGACCGGGGCGCCGAGCAGGCCGGCGGCGGGCAGCCGGCGGATCCGGAACTCCCGCTGCGTGCCGGGGACCAGCCCCAGGTAGGAGAGGCCCAACAGCATGATCACGATGCCGATGCCGATCTCCAGCGGTCGCTTCTGCGCGAAGAGCGCCTGACCGACGGCGGTGACGAGCACTGCGGTGAGGGTGAAGACGACGGTGAAGCCGGCGATGAACAGCAGCGTGCCGGCGAGTACCCGGCCCCGGACCGCCCGGGGCGTCCGGACCGGTCGGGTCGCCACCGCCACCCCGCCGCCACCGGCCGGCGCGCTGCCCGGCGCGTCGGGGGCGGGGTCGGCGGCGGCCCGGCGCTGTTCCAGGTCGCTGCCGGCCAACCCGGTCACGTACGACAGGTAGCCGGGAACCAGCGGCAGCACGCACGGCGAGAGGAAACTGACCAGGCCGGCCAGCGCGGCCGCCCCGATCGCCAGCAGCACCGGCCCGCTCTCGGCCAGCTCGGCGAAGGTCTCGCCCATCAGCCCGACCCGCCCGTACTCGTCCGCCCGGCCATCAGTTCGGCCCGCCCGGCGGCTGCTCGTCGGCGACCCGGGCGACGATCGGCTCCAGCCCGGCCCGGGTGACACCGGAGCGGATCACCACGGCGATCCGGCTCTCCCGGTCGAGGACGATGGTCGCCGGGATCGAGTTCGGCGGGATGTCGAAGGCCAGCGCCAGCCGGCTCGGCGGGTCGAAGAGGCTCGGATAACTGATCTTGAAGGCGGCCTCGAAGCCCTTCGCCTTGTCCCGCCCGTCCTGGATGTTGATGCCGAGGAAACGTACGCCCCGGTCCCGGGTCGCCTGGTAGGTCTCCTCCAGGTCGTCCGCCTCGGAGCGGCACGGGGCGCACCAGGAACCCCAGAAGTTGACCACCACCACCTGGCCGCGCTCCTGCGCCAGGTCGTACGTCCCGCCGTCCAGCAGCTCGCCGGAGACCGCCGGGGCCGCCGGGCGGTGCTCCGGCGCGCACTCGACGATGCCGTCCGTCGTCGTGCAGTCGTCCTTCCAGTCACTCCCGCCGTCGCCGCCCGAGCAGCCGGTCAGCGCCAGCGTCGCGGCGACGGCGAGCAGCGCGCCGAGGCCGGCGACCCGCCGGGGGCGGCTCATCATGCCCCCTTGGCCGTCCGCGCGGTCGGCGACATGGCGACCAGGTGCGCGGCCGGCTCGGTGTAGCCGATACCGACGATCTTGGCGCCGTCGAAGTGGAACGAGGTCAGGCTGGCCAGCCCGCACTGCCGCTTGCGCGGGTCGTGCCAGAGCCGCTTGTGCTCGACGTACCGGCGCAGGGTCCAGATCGGAAGCTGGTGCGAGACGCAGACCGCCTCCCGCCCCTCGGCGGCGATCCGGGCCGCGTGCAGGGCCGCGAACATCCGCTCGGCGATCAGCGTGTACGCCTCGCCCCAGGACGGGGTGACCGGATCCCGCAACACCCACCAGTTGCGCGGATCCCGGAACGAGCCGTCGCCCGGCGAGACCCGCTTCCCCTCGAACCAGTTGGCGCTCTCGATCAGCCGCTCGTCCACCCCGACCGGCAGCCCGAACTGCGCCGCGATCGGCTCCGCCGTCTGCTGGGCCCGCTCCAGCGGACTCGCCACCACGTGCGTGACGTCCCGCTCGGCGAGCGCCTGGGCCGCCGCCTTCGCCATCTGCACGCCCAACTCGGAGAGGCGGTAGCCGGGCAGCCGGCCGTAGAGGATCTTCTCCGGGTTGTACACCTCACCGTGCCGGAGCACGTGCACGACCGTTGTGCTGCCCACGTTCCCTACCCCCCGTGACCGGCCGCCGCCGCAGCCTGCGCCGCGACCGGCAACACCGCCGCGACCTGCTCCAGCGCGGCGTCGTCCAGCGCCGTCGACACGAACCACGACTCGAAGGAGCTGGGCGGCAGGTAGACCCCGCCGGCCAGCATCGCGTGGAAGAACGCCCGGAACGCCGCGACGTCCTGGGTCCGCGCAGTGTCGTAGTCGTAGACGTCCGCGTCGGTGAAGAAGACCGAGAACATGTTCCCGGCGTACGAGAGCCGGTGCGGCACCCCGGCGGCGGCCAGCGCGTCGCTGGCCAGCTTGCCCACGGTGGCGGCCGTGGAGTCGAGCCGCTGGTACGTCGCCGCGTCCGCCAGCCGCAGCGAGGCCAACCCGGCGGCGGTGGCCAGCGGGTTACCGGAGAGCGTGCCGGCCTGGTAGACCGGGCCGGCCGGAGCCAGTCGCCCCATCACCTCGGCCCGGCCGCCGAACGCCGCCGCCGGCAGACCGCCACCCATCACCTTGCCGAAGGTGTAGAGGTCGGCGTCGACCGGGTCGAGCCCGGCCCAGCCGCCCGCCGAGACCCGGAAGCCGGTCATCACCTCGTCGACGATCAGCAGCGCGCCGTGGGCGTGCGCGATCCGGGCCAGCGCCTGGTTGAACCCGTCCCGTGGCGCCACCACGCCCATGTTCCCCGGCGCGGCCTCGGTGATGACCGCCGCGATCTCCGACCCCTGGGCCGCGAAGACCGCCTCCACCGCGCTCACGTCGTTGTACGGCAGCACCACCGTCTCGCTCGCCGCCGCACCGGTCACCCCGGGCGAGTCCGGCAGGCCGAGCGTGGCGACCCCGGACCCGGCCGAGGCGAGCAGCGCGTCGACGTGCCCGTGGTAGCAGCCGGCGAACTTGACGATCCGCCCCCGCCCGGTGAAGCCCCGGGCCAGCCGGATCGCCGACATCGTCGCCTCGGTCCCCGAGTTGACCAGCCGGACCTGCTCGACCGGGGTACGCGCGACGATCTCGGCGGCCAGCTCGACCTCCGCCTCGGTCGGTGCGCCGAAACTGGTCCCGTACGCGGCGGCGGCCTGCACCGCCGCCACCACCTCGGGGTGGGCGTGCCCGTGGATCAGTGGTCCCCACGAGCAGACCAGGTCGACGTAGCGTCGCCCGTCCGCGTCGAAGAGCCACCCGCCCTCGCCCCTGGCCATGAACCGCGGCGTGCCGCCGACGGCCAGGAATGCGCGCACGGGAGAATTCACCCCGCCCGGCACGAGGGTGCGGGCGCGGTCGAACAGGGCCTGGGAGGCCGGTGCCGCGGCCGGATAGCGACCGGGGCCGGCGGGGTACGTCTCACTCACGGTGTCGCCATTCTGTCAGCGGTACCTGTGCGCCCGGCACCCACCCCTCGGGCCGTCGTCCACGTCACGCCCGGACGCCGACCCGACCACCGCACCGGCACCGGTGACAGCGCCACGCCCGGCGCCGGTACCCGCGCCGAACGGCGGGGCGGATCGCCATCGACAGGCCGGTTCGGGTAGGTCGCGATAGGCTGATCGGGTGAACCGGGCGGACCTGACCATCGGCGTGCAGCGCGGCACCGACGAGGTGACGCTGGCCCTCGCCGGCGAGATCGACATGCTCACCGCCGCCAGGCTCTCCAGCGTCGTCAACGAGGTGCTCAGCGACGCACCGTCCCGAATCGTGCTGGATCTGGCGGATGTCACGTTCTGCGACTCGCAGGGCCTCGGCACCCTGGTCGTGCTCAGCCGCAAGGCCAGCCACGCGCAGAGCCTGCTGGTGCTGACCAACGTCGGCGAATTCCTGCTCCGGGTGCTGGACATCACCGGGCTGCGCTCCGCCCTGATGATCCGCAACGAGCAGGCCACCGGCTGACCCACCGGGCCGCTGACCGCCGGGCCGCAGGGCGGGGGCGCCGCACCGGTCAGGCCACCGCACCCCAACGCGCCTGCTCCAGCAGCTCCACGGCCCGGTCCCGACCCTCCGGGTCGTCCGAGCGGAGCAGCGCCACCGCGTCGTCCACCGCCTCGGTCATCGTCCGCCACTGGTTGTCCCGCTCCCGGACCAGCTCGGACTGTGCGGCGAGTTGCCGGGTCTTCACCCACAGCTCGACGAAGACCGAGACCTTCGCCCGGAGTACCCAGGGGTCGAACGGCTTGGTCAGGTAGTCGACCGCACCGACGGCGTACCCGCGCAGGGCGAGCTGGGCGTCCCGGTCGGCGGCGGTGAGGAAGATGATCGGCACGTGCCGGGTACGCTCCCGCCGCTTGATGTGGCTGGCGGTCTCGAAGCCGTCCATGTCCGGCATCTGGGCGTCCAGCAGGATCACCGCGAAGTCCTCCACCAGGAGCTGCTTCAGCGCCGCCTCGCCACTCTCCACCGCGACCGCCTGGACGGGAAGCCCCTGGAGGATCGCCTCGAGCGCCATCAGGTTCTCCCGCCGGTCGTCGACCAGCAGGGCTTTGGCCAGCTCACTCACCCGATCGTCCCCCCGCCGCGAATCAGTCCCGTATCACCTGCGGTCACCCTCGACCTCCCGTCCGCCCCCGTTGACCCAGGAGGCCATCAGCTCGATCAACTCGTCCAGGTCCACCGGCTTGGTGATGTAGTCGCTCGCACCGGCACCGAGCGCCGACTCGCGGTCCCCCGGCATCGCCTTGGCGGTCAGGAAGACCACCGGCAGGTCGGTGAAGCGGTGGTTGCGGCGGATCGCCCGGGTCGTCTCGTAACCGTCCTGGTCGGGCATCATCGCGTCCATCAGCACGATGTCCACCTCCGGATGCTCGGCGAGCAGGCGTACCCCGTCCACCCCGTTGTCCGAGTAGAGCACCGTCATGCCGTGCAGCTCCAACGCGCTGGTCAGGGCGAAGACGTTGCGGACGTCGTCGTCGATGATCAGTACGGTGGCGCCGTCGAGCTGCCGGGCCGCCGGGGTGATCGGCCGGTCCGGCTCGTTCTGGCCACGCAGCATCGCCGGCAACCCGCCCCGGGGCGTCTGCATGGGGGGCACCGGCACCGGAGCGACCACCGCGTCCGGCGCCAGTACGTCCGGTACGAAGAGGGTGAACGTCGAGCCCTGCCCCGGTGCCGACGAGACCGTGATCGTGCCGCCGATCAGCCGGGCCAGGTCGCGGCTGATCGACAGCCCCAGCCCGGTGCCGCCGTACCGCCGGCTGGTGGTCCCGTCTGCCTGCTGGAACGCCTCGAAAATCAGCCCGAGCTTGTCGTCCGAGATGCCGATGCCGGTGTCGATGACGGTGAACGCCACCACCTGGTGCGCGGTCGCCAGCGCCGGTACGTCGAAGAACGCCCCTTCCGGCGCCGGACCGATCCGCAGCGTCACCGCCCCGTTGTCGGTGAACTTGACCGCGTTGGAGAGCAGGTTGCGTAGGATCTGCTGCAACCGCTGGGCGTCGGTGACCAGGGTCGCCGGCAGCTCCTTGGAGATGCGTACCTGGAAGTCCAGGCCCTGCTCCTCGGCCTGTGGCGCGAACGCCTGCTCGACGTAGCTGCGGATCTCGGAGAAGCGCACCTCGGTCGGCTCGACGTCCATCCGACCCGCCTCGATCTTGGACAGGTCGAGGATGTCGTCGATCAGCGAGAGCAGGTCGGAGCCGGCACTGTGGATGGTGCGGGCGAACTCGATCTGCTTCTCGGTGAGGTTGTTCTCCGAGTTGTCGGCGAGCAGCCGGGCCAGCAGCAGCAGCGAGTTGAGCGGCGTACGCAGCTCGTGGCTCATGTTGGCCAGGAACTCCGACTTGTACGCCGAGGCCCGGGCCAACTGCTGCGCCTTGTCCTCCAGGCCGATCCGGGCCAGTTCGATCTCCCGGTTCTTGGTCTCGATGTTGCCCTTCTGCTCGGAGAGCAGTTGCGCCTTGTCCTCCAGCTCGGCGTTGGTGCGCTGGAGTTCGGCGGACTGTTCCTGGAGTTCGTGGGCGAGCCGCTGGGACTGCGAGAGCAGTTCCTCGGTACGCCGGTTGGCCTGGATGGTGTTCACCGCGATGCCGATGGTGAGGACCAGCCGCTCCAGGAAGGCCAGGTGCAGGTCGGAGAAGGGCGAGACGCTGGCGAACTCGATGACGCCGAGCAGTTCCCCCTCGAAGAGCACCGGCAGCACGACCAGGTCGGCCGGCGGCGTGGCGGCGAGTCCGGAGCGGACGGTCAGGCTGCCGTTCGGCGGGGCGCCGACCCGGATCGTCCGGCGGGAGAGCGCGGCCTGCCCGACCAGCCCCTCACCGGGGCCGAACGTGACGTCGTGGTGCCGGGCCACGTAGCCGTACGACGCGGTGAGCCGCAGCCGCATCACCGCCTCGTCGGTGTCGGCGAGGAAGAAGGCGCCGAGCTGCGCGTCGACCAGCGGGGTCACCTCGGTCATGATCATGCGGCAGACCTCGCCGAGGTCGCGCTGCCCCTGGAGCAGGCCGCCGATCCGGGCCAGGTTGGAGTCGAGCCAGCCCTGCTCGGCGTTCTTCTTGGTGGTCTCCCGGAGCGTGACGATCATCTGGTTGATGTTGTCCTTCAGCTCCGCGACCTCGCCCTGCGCCTGTACGGCGATCCGCTGGGTCAGGTCACCGGTGGTCACCGCCGTGGAGACCTGGGCGATCGCCCGGAGCTGGGTGGTCAGCGTGGCGGCGAGCTGGTTGACGTTCTCGGTGATGTCCCGCCAGGTACCGGAGACGCCCTTGACCTGGGCCTGACCGCCGAGCTTGCCCTCGACGCCGACCTCGCGGCCGACCCGGGTCAGCTCCTGGGCGAACGACGAGAGCTGGTCCACCATCGTGTTGACGGTGCCCTTCAGCTCCAGGATCTCGCCCCGAGCGTCGACGGTGACCTTCTGCGACAGGTCGCCCCGGGCCACCGCCGTGGTGACCGAGGCGATGTTGCGGACCTGGGCGGTCAGGTTCGACGCCATCGAGTTCACGTTGTCGGTCAGGTCCCGCCAGGTACCGGAGACCCCCTTCACCTGGGCCTGGCCGCCGAGCTTGCCCTCGGTGCCGACCTCCCGGGCCACCCGGGTCACCTCGTCGGCGAACGACGAGAGCTGGTCCACCATCGTGTTCACGGTCTGCTTGAGTTCGAGGATCTCGCCCTGGGCGTCCACGGTGATCTTCTGGCTCAGGTCGCCCCGGGCCACCGCCGTCGAGACCTGGGCGATGTTCCGGACCTGCGCGGTCAGGTTCGACGCCATCGAGTTCACGTTGTCGGTCAGGTCCCGCCAGGTGCCGGCCACGCCGCGTACCTGGGCCTGGCCGCCGAGCTTGCCCTCGGTGCCGACCTCCCGGGCCACCCGGGTCACCTCGTCGGCGAACGACGAAAGCTGGTCCACCATCGTGTTCACCGTCGACTTCAGCTCCAGGATCTCGCCCCGGGCGTCGACGGTGATCTTCTGCGACAGGTCACCCTTCGCCACCGCCGTGGTGACCGAGGCGATGTTCCGGACCTGGGCGGTCAGGTTCGACGCCATCGAGTTCACGTTGTCGGTGAGATCCCGCCAGGTACCGGAGACCCCCTTCACCTCGGCCTGACCGCCGAGCTTGCCCTCGGTGCCGACCTCCCGGGCCACCCGGGTCACCTCGTCCGCGAAGGACGAGAGCTGGTCCACCATCGTGTTCACCGTCGACTTCAGCTCCAGGATCTCGCCCTGCGCGTCCACGGTGATCTTCTGCGACAGGTCGCCCTTGGCGACGGCGGTGGAGACCTGGGAGATGTTCCGGACCTGCGAGGTGAGGTTGCCGGCGAGCTGGTTGACGTTCTCGGTCAGCGCCCGCCAGGTGCCGGAGACGCCGCGTACCTGGGCCTGGCCGCCGAGCTTGCCCTCGATGCCGACCTCCCGGGCCACCCGGGTCACCTCGTCGGCGAAGGACGAGAGCTGATCCACCATCGTGTTGACGGTGTCCTTCAGCTCCAGGATCTCGCCCTGTGCGGCCACCGTGATCTTCTGGCTCAGGTCGCCCCGGGCCACCGCCGTCGAGACCTGGGCGATGTTCCGGACCTGGGCGGTCAGGTTCGACGCCATCGAGTTGACGCTGTCGGTGAGGTCCTTCCAGGTGCCGGCGACGTTCGGCACGTCCGCCTGACCGCCGAGCTTGCCCTCGGTGCCGACCTCCCGGGCCACCCGGGTCACCTGCTCGGCGAAGAGCCGCAGCGTGTCGGTCAGCCCGTTGATGGTGTGCGCCAGCTCGGCGACCTCGCCCTTGGCGGAAACGGTGATCTTCTGCGACAGGTCGCCCCGGGCCATCGCCGTGGTCACCTGGGAAATCGACCGCACCTGGTACGTCAGGTTCGACGCCATGGTGTTCACCGAGTCGGTGAGGTCCTTCCAGGTGCCGGCGACACCGCGTACGTCGGCCTGACCGCCCAGCTCACCCTCGGTGCCCACCTCCCGGGCCACCCGGGTCACCTCGTTGGAGAAGGACGAGAGCTGGTCGACCATGGTGTTGACCGTGCGGCCGATCCGGAGGTACTCACCGCGCAGCGGGCGACCGTCGATCTCCAGCGCCATGTGCTGGGAGAGGTCGCCGTCGGCCACCGCCACGATGACCCGGGCGATCTCGGTGGTCGGCCGGCCGAGGTCGTCGATGAGCGAGTTGATCGCCCGCTGCCCCTCGGCCCAGGCGCCGTCCAGCCCCTCCTCGTCCAGCCGCTCGGTGAGCCGGCCGTCCCGACCGACGATCCGGCTGATCCGGCGCAGGTCCAGGTGCTGCCGCTCCTGCACCGACACCACCTCGTTGAAGGCGTCGGCCACTTCGCCCGCGACACCCGCCCGGCGCGGCAGCCGTACCTTCAGATCGCCGCGACGGACCCGCCGCAACGCCTCGGCGAGCTCGCTGAGCAGCACCGCGTCCTCGGCGGTGGACCGCTCCTCGGCAGAGATCTGTTTCGCCGTGGTCATCGTTCCTCGCTCAGGTTTCGAAGGAGGTGGGCCGGTCCGCCGGCCCGCGCCGCCAGGTGGTCGGCACATCCGCTCCGCCGCACCCCCCGCGGTTCCGTACGGGCGGCGGCCACACCATCATTGTGCCTTTCGTCCATCCAGTGCCACCCTCGGCGCACGCCGGAGGTCGCGGGTGGCGACCGACGGGACCAACCAGGCGGCAAAGCGGGCAGAACGGTCAAGTAGGGCAGCGTCCAGCCTAGCGCGGTCCCGCGGCGACCGCCTGCCCGGCATGAGCGGGGCGCGGACCTGCCCGGCCCCGGATAGGGTGGCCTGGATCTCGGATCGCTGGAGGATACGAAGGGTGTCAGCGGAGGCGGGCGGCACGGGCACCGGCGGGACGGACAGCGGGGGCACGGGCGAGCAACTGCGCCGGGTACGGCTACCCGCCGACCGGCGTACCCCGGCGGCTGCGCGCGCCCTGGTCCGGTCGGTACTCGCCGAGGCGGCGCTCGAGGAACTGCTCAACGAGGCACTGCTGCTCACCACGGAACTCTCCACCAACGCGGTCGAGCACGCCCGCACCGAACTGGACATCGAGGTCGTCGCGGACTCCTCCGGCCTGACGGTGACGGTCTCGGACTTCGCGGCCGGACCGATCGACGACGTGACGGCCCGGCCCAGAAACGACCTGACGGACATCTCGCAGGTCTCCGAGCGGGGTCGGGGCCTGCTCCTGGTCGACCACTTCGCCAGCCGGTGGGGCACCACCCACCAGGCCACCGGCAAGGGCGTCTGGTTCCGGCTGGACCGCAAGGGCCCGGCCGACCCGACGAAGCACCCGGCGGAGACGGTGGCGCACAGCGTCGTCGGCGGCATGGCCGGCGGCGTCGGCGCCCCGCCCGGCCCGTCCGCGCCGACCGCCGGGGCGATGAGCGCGCTGATGCAGACCGCCCCCGACCCGTACGCCGACGATCCGCTGCCCACCTTCGCCGCCGACCTGCTGGTCCGGGTCGGCGACATGGTCGGCGCGGCCGGCGGTGCGGTACGCCTCGACCGGGGCGACGGCGCCGGCTGGCAACTGCTCGCCAGGTACGGCCGGCAGCCCCGCCCCGGCGACGAGCTGATCCGGGTGCCGTTGACCGTGCACCGGCCGTACGCCGGGGAGTTGGAACTCGACGCCGCGCCCTCCGGGTACGCCCGCCCGCTCGCCGCGCTCGTCGCCGAGCGGCTCTCCCTGCACCTGGAGAACGACCGGCTGCGCCGCGCCGACGTACGCCGGCAGACCTGGCTGACCTTCCTCGCCGAGGCGAGCGAACTGCTCGCCCAGTCGCTCGACGTCGAGCTGACGATGGCGCTGATCCCGCAGCTCGTGGTGCCCCGGCTCGGGCAGTGGTGCGCGGTGCACGTCACCGACGAGTGGGGGCGGTTGAAGCTGGCCGCCGCCACCCACGCCGACGAGGCGGTGCTGCCGCAGCTGCACAAGATGCTCTCCGAGGACGGTCCCGACTCGGTGCAGTCCCGGTTGCGCGAGGCGTCGCGCAGCCAGGGGCAGGTGCCGATCGGCGCTCCGATGGACGGTTTCGCCATCCCGCTGGTCGCCCGGGGGCAGCGGCTCGGCACCCTGGCGGTCGGCCGGCACCAGCGGCACCGGCACGATCCGGACGAGATCGCCGTGCTGGAGGACGTGGCCCGGCGGGCGGCGCTGGCCATCGAGAACGCCCGGATCCACGACGAGCGGCGCAAGGTGGCGCAGACCCTCCAGCAGTCGCTGCTGCCGCCGGTGCTGCCGGTGGTGGACGGCATCGGGTTCGCCGCCGAGTACGTGCCGACCGGGGACGCGGCCGAGGTGGGCGGCGACTTCTACGACGTCGTACCGCTGGCCGAGGACCGCTGGCTGGTGGTGGTCGGGGACGTCTCCGGCAAGGGCGTGCAGGCGGCGGCGGTGACCGGGCTGGTCCGGGACGTGATCCGGGTGCTGGTCGGTGACGGCAAGCCGCTGCCGGAGGCGCTGGACCGGCTCAACGGCACGCTGGTGGAGCGGGGCGGCGGCCGATATTGCACGCTCGCGCTGGCCGCCGTGGACCGGGACCCGGCCGGCCGGCTCACCGTCTCGCTCTACCTGGCCGGCCACGACCGGCCGGTGCTGGTCCGGGCCGACGGGCGGGCGTCGTTCGTGGGTTCCGGGGGTACCGCGCTCGGCCTGCTCGACTCGATCGCCTCGCCGGTCGCCGAGGTGCGGCTCGACCCCGGTGACGCGCTGGTCTTCTACACCGACGGGGTGACCGAGCGGCGGCGCGGCCGGGAACTCTTCGGCACCGAGCGGCTGCGGGACGCGGCGGCGCCGCTGGCCGGCTATTCGGCGGACGTGGTGGCGGCCCGGCTGCGCGCGGCGGCGATCAACTTTTCGGTCGAGTCGCCCCGGGACGACATCGCGATCCTGGTACTCCGCAACGACTCTGTCGGCTGATCGCCATCCGCGCCGAGGCACAGGACTGAAGGAAACCTTCACGCCTGAACATTCGTTAGGGTAAGTATTTACATGTTCCGATCCGCTCGATAGCATTCCGTTGCGTACGCAAAGGCCGGCCGTTCCCCCACCCCCGCTCGGGAAGGACGGAACCCTTGCGATCGATCCGGTTACTCATCGTCCTGACGGCAACCGTCTGCACCACGCTCGCCGCGACACTGGTGGCGGCGACCCCCGCACACGCCGCCCCGGTCTTCAAGGCGCCGTTCCCCTGTGGACAGCGCTGGACCTACAGCCACCACAGCGCCGAGGTACGCCTCGCGCTCGACTTCGTCCGCTCCGACGGCGGCGCCACCGCCGGCACCCCGGTGCTCGCCTCCGCCGGCGGCACCGCCCGGCGCTACTACCAGGCCGGCGGCGCCGGCAACTACATCGTGATCAACCACGGCGGCGGCTGGACGACGTACTACTTCCACCTCGCCGCGTTCTCGGTGGCCGACGGGGCCACGGTCGGCCAGGGCCAGCAGATCGGCACCACCGGCAGCACCGGCAACTCGACCGGGGCACACATCCACTACGAGCAGCTCTACAACGGGGTCGGGCAGACCATCGTGATCAACGGCGGCTCGCTCGCCCCCTATCCCGGCTCGTACAACCAGCGGCATCTGACCAGCGACAACGGGTGCGGTGGCGGCACCGCCTTCTGGACCTGGGGCAGCGGGGTGCGGGTACGCTCCGACGCCCGGCTCGCCGCACCCACGGTCACCACACTGGCCGGACCCACCCTGGTCTACGTGCTCTGTCAGAAGCAGGGCGACACGGTGAGCGCCGAGGGCTACACCAACAACTGGTGGTCCCGGTTGCGGGACCAGAACGGCTTCATGACCAACATCTACATCGACCATCCCGCCGCACAACTGCCCGGGGTGCCGAACTGCTGACCCCAGGCCCGGCCCGGCCGGTTCACACCGACCGGGCCGGGCGCACCCCCGCCCAGGGGTCAGATGCCGCCCGGATAGCGCCCGGGGGCAAGTCGTCGGGCCGGATCGAAGCGCTCCTTGACCCGGCGCAACAGCGGAAGGTCGGGCAGTTCCCCCCAGAGGTCCACCGCCTCGCGGATCCGGGGCGGAGCGGCGACCACCACGCAGCGGCCGGAGCGGGCGCGCAGCACCGCCCGTACGCCGTCGAGGATGGCGCCGACCCGCTCCGGCGACGAGTCGGACGGCAGCGCGGCGTGCACGACACCGAGCCCCGCCGAGCCGCGTACCGGCACCGGCGCCCCGGCGGCGTCCCGCAGCGCGTAGACGGCGGCGTGCAGGTCACCGATCGGCACCTCGATGCGCAGCGCGACGTCGTCCGGCCGGAACGGATAACGGCGCCACCACCCGGGTGCCGCGCCGACCGCCCGGGCGTCGCCGCCGAGCAGCGCCGTCAACCGGCCGGCCCGCTCGGCCACCTCGGCCGGCCCGCCTTCGAGGAGTACGGCCAGGGTGCCGGCGCCGGGCTCGCCGGACCAACCGCGCGGCCCGGCCGCCCGACCCGACCCGGGTTCCGCCCGGTCGCCGGAACCGCCGACGGGGCGGGCCGGAACGCCGGGCCGGACCGGCGTCTCGAACCAGCCTCGCGCCGACGACCGGCCGGACGGGCCGGGTGCCCCCGTGGCACCCGGACCGTCCGGCGGAAGGTGCCCGCCGGAGCCGAGGCTCCGCGGGCCGCGCCCGGCCGCCTGCGTGCGGCCGCCGGGCAGGTCGACCTCGATCGCGGTCGGCCGCAGCTCGGCGTCGAGGACGGCCCGGACCAGGTCGTGCACCTCCAGCGGGGTCCAGACCGAACGGACCACCCAACCCCGGCTGGCCGGGATCGGCTGCACCCGCAGGGTCGCCGAGACCAGCACGCCGAGCGCGCCCTGCGACCCGCAGAGCAGCCGGGCGACGTCGGGGTCGGCCGGCACCTGGCCGGACCGCTCCCCGGAGTCGCCGGCCGCGCCGGCCCGGGCGTGCGCGAGCACCCCCGAGGCGTCGACGTAGCTGACCCCGACGAGCTGGTCGCAGGGGCGGCCGTGCAGGTGCCGGAGCGGGCCGCTCTCGTTCGCCGCGACCACGCCGCCCAGGGTGGCGCCGACCGAGGGTACGTCGATCGGCAGTCGACGCCCGGTCCGCTCCAGGATCGCCTCGGCGGCCCGGACCGGCGTGCCCGCACCGATCTCGGCCACCAGCTCGTCCTCCGGCTGCTGCCAGACCCCGGCGAGTCGCCCGGTGTCCAGCACGATGTCGACCTGCGACGGGGGCATGCCCCAGTCGAGTTTGGTGCCGGCCCCCCGGGGCACCACCGAGAGGTCGTGTTCGGCGGCGAGCCGGACCACCTCGGTGACCGCCTCCGGGTTGCCCGGCGCCGCGACCCAGCGGGCCACCGTGCCGGCCACGCCGTCGGCCGCCCCCGCCGGCCGGGCGAAGTGGGCACCACAGATGCCCGCCAGCCGCCGTGCGATGTCAGCGCCCCCGCGCCGTTCTATCGAGATCTCCCCCACCTTGGTCATCGTACACATGTGCTAATTTTCGGCAACGTCCGGCTCGGACCGGCCGCCGTCGGAGCGGTCGGGACGGGTAACGTGACCGGGTGACCACTGAGACGACCGCCGCCCCCGTCGCCAAGCGGGTGCCGACCGAGCGCACCCACCACGGCGACACGGTGATCGACGAGTACGCCTGGCTCGCCGACAAGGACGACCCGGACACGATCGGCTACCTGACCGCGGAGAACACCTACACCGAGCAGACCACGGCCCGACTCGGTCTGTTGCGGGAGACGCTGTTCAACGAGACGAAGCGGCGGACCAAAGAAACCGATCTATCGGTGCCGAGCCGCAAGAACGGCCACTGGTACTACACCCGGACGGTCGAAGGCCAGCAGTACGGCATCCACTGCCGCCGGGCGGTACGCGACGGCGAGGCGACCCCGTCGATGCCGGAGGACGGCTTGCCGCTGCCCGGCGAGGAGATCCTGCTCGACGGCAACGCGCTGGCGCAGGGGCACGACTTCTTCGCCCTCGGCACCTACGGCGTCAGCCCGGACGGGCGCTGGCTCGCCTACTCCACCGACTTCGCCGGTGACGAGCGGTTCACGCTGCGGGTCAAGGACCTCAGCACCGGCGAGGTGCTCGCCGACGAGGTGCCGAACACGTTCTACGGCAGCGCCTGGTCGGCCGACGGCTCCACATTGTTCTATCTGACCGTCGACGAGAGCTGGCGGCCCTACCGGGTCTGGCGGCACACCGTCGGCACGTCGGCGGACGCCGACGAGATCGTCTACCAGGAGGACGACGAGCGGTTCTGGGTCGGCGTCGGGCTGACCCGCTCGGAGAACTTCGTCGTCATCGACTCGCAGAGCAAGGTCACCAGCGAGGTCCGGGTCATCCCGGCCAGCAACCCGACCGGCGAGCCGGCGGTGATCGCGCCCCGGCGGCAGGGCATCGAATACTCGATCGAGCACCACGGGCACCGGTTCCTGATCCTGCACAACGACGGCGCGGAGGACTTCGCGCTCGCGTACACCTCGGCGGACGCGCCCGGGGACTGGGTGCCGATGATCGAGCACACCCCCGGTACCCGACTGGAGGCGGTCGACGCCTTCGCCAACCACATCGTGGTGTCGCTGCGCACGGCGGGGCTGACCGGGATCCGGGTGCTGCCGGTCGGCAGTACCGAGTCGTACGACATCGACTTTCCGGAGCCGCTCTACGACGTCGGGCTGCACAGCAACCCCGAATACCAGACCACCAGCGTACGGCTGCACTACGCCTCGCTGACCACCCCCGACTCCGTCTACGACTTCGACCTGGTCACCCGGGAGATGGTGCTGCGCAAGCGGAAGCCGGTGCTCGGCGACTTCGACCCGGCGCACTACGAGCAGCACCGGGACTGGGCGCTGGCCGACGACGGGACCCGGGTGCCGATCTCGCTGGTCTGCCGGGTCGGCACGCCCCGGGACGGCTCGGCGCCCTGCGTGCTCTACGGCTACGGCTCCTACGAGGCCAGCATGGACCCGTGGTTCTCGATCCCCCGGCTCTCCCTGCTGGACCGGGGCGTGGTCTTCGCGATCGCGCACGTGCGCGGCGGTGGCGAGCTGGGCCGCCGGTGGTACGAGACCGGCAAGCTGCTGGCCAAGAAGAACACCTTCACCGACTTCGTGGCCACCGCCCGACACCTGGTCAAGGCCGGTTGGACCTCGGCGGACCGGCTGGTCGCCCGGGGCGGCTCGGCCGGCGGGCTGCTGATGGGCGCGGTGGCCAACATCGCCCCGGACGCCTTCGCCGGGATCGTCGCGCAGGTGCCGTTCGTCGACCCGCTCAACTCGATCCTCGACCCGTCGCTGCCGCTGACCGTCACCGAGTGGGAGGAGTGGGGCAACCCGCTGGCCGACCCCGAGGTGTACGCGTACATGAAGTCGTATTCGCCGTACGAGAACGTCACCGCGCAGGACTACCCGCCGATCCTCGCCGTCACCAGCCTGAACGACACCCGGGTGCTCTACCACGAGCCGGCGAAGTGGATCGCCCGGCTCCGGGCGGTCGCCCCGCAGGGGTCGTACCTGCTCAAGACGGAGATGGGTGCCGGGCACGGCGGTCCGAGCGGGCGCTACGACTCCTGGCGCGAGGAGGCGTTCGTCGCGGCCTGGATCCTCGACCGGCTGCGCGTCACGGCATAGCGCCGCTGTACGCCGTACCGGTCGGTGTCATCGGGCGTCGCGGAGTTCGAGGATGTAGGTCGCGGTGAGCGCGACTGCACGGTCTTCGTCATGTGACAGTTCTGCGAGGGCCCGAGCGGCGGTGATCCCCGGGATGTCCGCGAGCGCCTGCGTCAGCCGTCGACGTGTGTCCGACTCGGTGGCGCGGTCGAGGCGGTGGACCAGGCCGCTGGCGATCTGGTCCGCCCACGCAGGATCAGTCGCCAGCGCGCTGAGTGCGTCGGCCGCGTCGATGTCGTTCGCCGCATCGACGATCATTTCCAGCAGTGTCGGAACCGCATCGGTCACTCCACGTGCCCCGAGCGCCAGAGCGGCGTACCTGCGGACCACGATGTCGGCGTTGGTGAGAGCGTTGCGCAGCAGTGCGGTCGCGGCGCCGTCCGGGATCTCCGCAATGGTCTGAACGGCGCGTTTCCGCACCTCAGCCACTGATGAGTCGAGTCCCTGTGCCAGCAGCGCCAACCCGCCGTCGCCAGATTGCGCCAGGGCCCACCGAAGGGCTCCGACGACGTTCGGGTCCGTCTCGCTCAGTGCTGCCTCGGCCAGTGCTTCCGCTGGCGCCGGAACCTCTTGGATCGAGGAGAGCGCCGCACGCAGGCGCGTACCGGCGCTCTCCGACCCCAGTTGCTGCAGGAGTGCGACGGTCTGGAGCACATCCGCCCAGTCTGCGGGTTCTGCTGCCCCGATTCGCTGGAGTCGCGTGAGCAGCTCCGTCGCAGCCGCGACACGTTCCTGCGTCCGGCGGATGAGGTCGTTGACGAGCTCCGCTGGCGCGAAGTCGGGATCATCGAACGCGCGCCTGACGTCACGCAGCGACAGGCCCAGTGACCGCAGGCTCTCGATATGGAAGATCCGCCGGATGTCCTCGCTGGAGTACTCGCGGTAACCGGTTCCGGTACGACCCGTGGGCGAGATCAGGCCGAGTGACTCGTAATGCCTGAGCATGCGGGCGCTCACCCCGGACCGTCGGGCCACCTCACCGATCAACACTGCCGGTCACCTTTCCTGGCGAGTTGTGCCGAGGGCCACTATGCGCTTCGCCTCCTCGATCGCGAACCCGAATCCGGCATCCGGGTCGCGCAACAGCCGTTCCGTGGCGAGCGCGTGCTGACGCACCCGAGGATCGGGATCGGTCGTCGCCGCGTGCAGGATCGGCGTGATCACCTCACCGAGTGAGACCAGCGCCCGGCTGAGGCTCAACTGCGTCTCATGGTTGCCGCGCCCGAGCTGGGTGGCCAACACTGCGGCCAATTCGGGTTCCTCGCCGTCGGGCACCAGCGCGACCGCTGCTCGCCAGGCGCTCCGCGCCACCTCGTCCTCGGCATCGGTCAGCAGGTCCCGCGTGATCGCTGGCCACGCTCGCCGATCCCCGATCTTGGACAGCGTGTGCAACGCCTGGCTCCGTGCCTGTGCCCGTCGCGAGCGGAGTTCGTCGACAAGCTTCGGCACCGTTGTTGACGCTGGGTGGCGGATCAGTGCCCAGGTGAGCATCTCCCGCACGTAGAATTCCGGCTCGGTCGCGCATCGTTCGATGAGCTTGTCGACGAGCCGCTGGTCCGGGGTCGTGCCGACCGCCAACGCCGACCGCAGCCGCACCGACGGGTCGCTGTGCTCCAGCCCTCGCAGGGCTCCAACCGTCTCCGCGTCTTTCTCCGGCCCAGCCATCGCAGACCACCTCCTGACACAGTGCAGACCTTTGCACTGTGTCAAGGTCAAGCAGAGCCGTTTCAGTTAACAACCTTGCAAGAAAGCGCTCTCTGGCGTAGAAACATTTGCATGCGTACACGCCGAGCCACCCTCGTCCTGGCCCTGCTGGCCACGACGCTGGTGGTAACCCCACCGAGCCCGGCCGTCGCTGAGCCGGGCGCGCTCACCTGGAGCGACGAGTTCAACGCGGCAGCCGGCACCCCGCCCGACGGCAGCAAGTGGAAGTACGACATCGGCGGCAGCGGCTGGGGCAACAACGAGCAGCAGTACTACACCAACAGCACCAGCAACGCCGCGCACGACGGCAACGGCAACCTGGTGATCACCGCCCGCCGGGAGAACCCGGCCAACTACCAGTGCCACTACGGCCGCTGCCAGTACACCTCGGCCCGGTTGCTCACCGCGGACCGCTTCAGCCAGACCTACGGCCGGTTCGAGACCCGGATGAAGCTGCCGCGCGGCCAGGGCATCTGGCCGGCGTTCTGGATGCTCGGCGGCATGCCCTGGCCGGACCAGGGCGAGATCGACATCATGGAGAACATCGGCCGGGAGCCCGGCAACGTGTACGGCACGCTGCACGGCCCCGGCTACTCCGGCGGCAGCGCGATCAGCTCCCGCTACACGCTCCCCGGCGGCCAGGCGTTCGCCGACGCCTTCCACACCTTCACCGTGGACTGGGCACCGGACTCGATCACCTGGTACGTCGACGGCATCCAGTACGGCCGCAAGACCCCGGCTGACCTGAACGGCAACCGCTGGGTCTACGACCACCCGTTCTTCATGATCATGAACATCGCGGTTGGCGGCCACTGGCCGGGCTACCCCGACGCCAGCACCACGTTCCCGCAGCAGATGCTGGTCGACTACGTCCGGGTCTGGGCCTGGAACACCGGTGGCGGCGGCAACCCCGGCACCGGCAACCAGATCGTCGGGATCGGCAACAAGTGCATCGACATCCCCGGCGCCAACCCGGCCGACGGCACCCAGTTGCAGATCTGGGACTGCAACGGCACCGCCGCGCAGAGCTGGACCTTCACCGGCGGCACGGTCCGGGCGATGGGCAAGTGCATGGACGTGGCGAACGGCTCGACGGCCAACGGCGCCAACATCCAGATCGTCGGCTGCAACGGCAACCCCGCCCAGCAGTTCGTGTTGAGCGCGGCCGGTGACCTGGTGAACCCGCAGGCGAACAAGTGCGTCGACGTACGCGACCGGAGCACCGCCAACGGTGCCAAGCTGCAACTCTGGGAGTGCACGGGCGGCGCGAACCAGAAGTGGCGACGCGCCTGACGAGTCAGACGCGCGGCGGAACGCCGACCCGCCGCGACCCCGGCCCCGCACCGAACCCCGGTGCGGGGCCGGCGCCGTTTCTCCGGCCCTGCCGAACCGGCCGCGCCGTCGCACCGCTGGTAGGCGGGGTGTGCGCCCGCCAGTTCAGGAGAGCACGCGGTAGGTCACGTGCGTGACCAGGCTCGTCGCCCGTGACGTCACCTGCTCCAGTTTCAGCGGCGGGACGCCCTCGAACAGCCGCGTACCGGCGCCGAGCGTGAGCGGCGCGATGTGCAGCCGCAACTCGTCGATCAGGCCGGCGGCGAGGTACTGGTTGACGGTCGTCGCGCCGCCCATGATCGCGACCTCGCCGTCGCCGGCCGCTTCGCGCGCCTGTGCCAGTGCCGACTCGATCCCGTCGGTGACGAAGTGGAACGTGGTGCCGCCCTCCATCGGCTGCGGCTCGCGCGGGTGGTGGGTGAGCACGAACACCGGTGCGTGGTACGGCGGATTCTCGCCCCACCAGCCGTTCCACTGCCGATCCCACTCGCCACGCACGGGGCCGAACATGTTGCGGCCCATGATGAACGCCTTGGCCGCGGTCATCTGGTCGATCTCGGCCCTGCTCTCCTCGGGCGCGTCGGTGAACCAGGCGTGCAGCTTGTCGCCCCAGCCGTCGCCGCCGTCCTCGCCGAACGGGCGTTCCTCGGTCTGGTTGAGCCCGGCCGAGTACCCGTCGGCCGAGATCGTGATGCCGCAGACCACCTTGCCGATATGTGCGGTCATTGCCTGTCCTCCTGGCGCGACCTGGCGTCGCCCTCGCGGTGCGGTTCCTGTCCGGGACATCAGCATTCAGCAGCCGTGACATGACGTCCAATGCCAATCCTGTGGCAGACTCATTGATATCTTTGATCAATGCTGAGTCTGGTCCACCTCAAGGTCCTGGCTGCGGTGGCCCGGCACGAGTCGGTGACCGAAGCGGCGAGAGAGCTGCACTACTCCCAACCGTCGGTGAGCCACCACCTGTCCCGCCTGGAGGCGGCCATCGGCGTCCGGCTCGTGCAGCGGATCGGTCGTGGCATCCGGTTGACCCCGGAAGGGTGGCTGCTGGCCAACCGGGCCGCCGAGATCGTGGGACGGGTCGACGCGGCGACCAGCGAACTCGCCGCACAGGTCTGGCGGCCAGCCGGACCCGCCCGGACCGCAGCCGACGCGTCGGCGTTGAGCACAATCGTGCCCAGGGCGGCCGTCACGTTGGCCCAGGCGCACCCGGGACTCGAACTGAGCCTGATCGACCGCCACCCGGTCGAGGCGTTGCAGATGCTGCGACACGGCGAGATCGATGTCGCACTCGTCTTCCGACACGCCGACGCCCCGGTCGAGGACGACGGATTCCGCCTCCGCCACCTCGCCGACGACCCCATCCACCTCATCAGCCAGCGCCCCGACGACAGCCTCGCGAACCACCGCCACTCCGCCTGGATCGGCGGGTGCGCACGGTGCCAGGAGGAGCTGACCGCCGCGTGCCGGCGAGCGGGCTTCACCCCCCGGATCGCCTCACTCAGCGACGACATGGTCGTCGTGCAAGCCCTCGTCGCCGCCGGCACAGGCGTGGCGATCCTGCCCGGCCTCGCGCTCCAGGCCCATCGCCGGCCCGACATCCACGCCAGCGAACTCACCGGCTTCCGCCGCCAGATCCACGCCGCCACCTACGGCGAACCACCCGACCCGCCCGCCGTCGCGGCCGTACTGGCCGCACTCGCCGGAGCGGCCACGCCGACGACATCGAGCACGACCGCGACCCAGTGATCGGCGAACTGCCCAGCCGGCCCGCCCACCGGTCTTGCCAGTTCCGCACCGCCGAGCCCGGCACCCGACAGTAGAGTTGACCCCGGCCACCTCCGCCCGGCGTTTCACCTGCCCGGAGGCAGCCAGATGGACACCGACCGCTTCGCCGACGCCCCACCCGTCGAGCTGCCCAGCCACCGGGCGATCGAGAACCTGATCGCCCGGTACTACGAACTGCTGGACACCGGGGACTTCGCCGGACTCTCCGACCTCGTCGCGGACGCCAGCGTCACCCTCGACGGCGGCCCACCCCTGGACGGCCGGGACGCGGTCGAGCGGCTGGTCCACGACACGCTGGTGCTCTACGACGACGGGACGCCGCGTACCAGGCATGTGGCCAGCAACCTCGTCGTAGAGGTCGACGAGGCGGCCGGCAGCGCCCAGTCCAGCTCGTACGTCACGGTCTTCCAGGCGCTACCCGACTTTCCGCTCCAGGTGGTGGCGAGTGGACGGTGCCGGGACCGCTTCGAGCGGCGCGACGCCGGTTGGCGCTTCACGGAACGGTGGATCAGGACGGATCTCCTCGGCGACGTCAGCCACCACCTACGCGGCCCGGCCGGCTAGCCGCGGCGTCACCACCGTCGTCGGCCCGGTACACCAGCGACGAACGCCCGCCACGCCCCGGGCGCGAAGGCCAGCACCGGCCCGTCCGGATCCTTCGAGTCCCGTACGCCGACCGCCCCGCCCAGATCGTCGGCAACCTGCACGCACTCGGCGGAGCCGGCGTTGCTTCGGCTCGACTTCCTCCAGCGCGGCTCGGTACTCACAATTCGTTCACCAGCTTCAGAATCAGGTCCCGAGAGAGGTCACGCGGCAGCGCTACCGCCCTGACAATCTCCCACGACCGCTGTAGGGCGGCAACCGCCCTGGGATCCGTGACCACCCGCCCCTGTAGGTGGTCCTCCAGGAACGCGACGTCCGGACCCTCCTCAAAGGACGCGATCACGAACGGCCCGGACTGCCCGAGCCAGAGTCCGGTCGTCGCTGGCACGACGTGCGGCGGTGTGGACGGCGCCCACCGAAGCCGCGCCGGGTGGTGCCGGCGGGCGGACCGGCCGCCTTCCGATCCGGCGGATATAGGCCCGTCACCGGCAGCGGGTACGGGCCAGCCGCGAAACCGAGGCTGACCCGTACCCGTCGGGAGGTCAGCGGACGGGTTCCGCCGGCGCCCTGACGACGGCGGTCGACAGGTCGGCCCCGTCCCCCGGCTCGACATCCCCGGAGGAGATGCGGCGGCGTACCCCGAAGGCGGTGACCACGGCCGCGACGACGACGGCGGCCAGCGGCACCAGCAGGGCCGCCCGATAGCCGTCGAGCATCGCTGCCGGGCCGCCGTCGGTGCCGGTGGCGGCGACGTTGACGGCGGTCACCACGGAGAGGCCGAGGGCGGTTCCGAACTGGATCGACGTGTAGAGCAGCCCGCCGGCCAGGCCCTGTTCCCGCTCCGCGATCCCGTCGGTGGCGGCGATGGTGAGCGGCCCGTAGACCAGCGCGAACGCCACGCCGAGGATGATCACCGTCGGAAACATCGCCGGGTACGTCGTCTCCGGGCCGATCCGCAGGAAGAGCGCGTACGAGACGGCGGCGAGGAGCAGGCCGCCGAGGATCACCCGAGGATTGCCGTACCGGGCGACCAGCCGGGGTGTCAGCAACGGGGCGAGTACGACGTCCACGCTGACGGCCAGCAGGGCGAGACTCGTCTCCAGGGTCGACCAGCCGCGCAGTTCCTGGAGATAGAGCACGGCGATGAACTGGAAGCCGGCGAAGGCGGCGAGGAAGAGCAGCCCGGTGACGTTCGCCCGGACCAGTGCCGCGGAGCGGAGGATGCCGAGCCGGACCAGCGGGGTACGGGACCGTGCCTCGATGGTGAGGAACGCGCCGAGCAGGGCCAACGACGCGGCGGCCGTACCGATGGTCTGCGCGACGCCGGTGTGGGTGGCCCGCTCGACGGTCAGGACGAAGAGCAGCAGCGCGGCGGTCACGGTGACCGCGCCGGCCAGGTCGACCCCCTGGCCGGTCGGCGCGGGCCGGGGCGATCGCGGCACCAGCGGTACCGCCGCGATCAGCAGGACCAGCGCGAAGAGTACCGGGGCGAAGAAGACCCAGCGCCAGTCGATCGCAGTCAGCAGGCCGCCGACGACGAGCCCGAGCGAGTACCCACCGGAGGCGATCCCGGCGTAGACCAGCAGGGCGCGGTTTCGCTGCGGTCCCTCGGGGATGCTGGTGGTGATGATCGAGAGTCCGGCGGGGGTCATGAACGCGGCGGCGACGCCGGTGACGAACCGGGCCAGCACGAGCATCCAGCTCTGCGTCGCCAGCCCGCCGAGTCCGGAGAAGAGCAGGAAGACGAGCAGCCAGCAGAGGAACATCCGACGCCGCCCGTAGAGGTCGGCGGCGCGACCGCCGAGCAGCATGAAGCCGCCGTAGCCGAGGACGTAGGCGCTCATCACCCATTGCAGGGTGCCGGTGGAGAGGCCGAGGTCGGCGCGGATCGACGGCAGGGCGACGTTGAGCATCGCCACGTCGATGCCCTCCAGGAAGATCGCCCCGCACATGACCACGAGCACGCCCCAGGTGCGCGCGTCGGGCCGGTGCGTACCGGTGGACTGCTGGACTGTCGGTGGACTGGACACGGAACGGCTCCTCAGCACAGGCGGGACCGCGCGAGGGAACGGCCGGGGCGCGTCGTTCGGTTACCACCCGGCTGGTCAGTTCCCTCTTGTAACCAAGGAAATCGTCGGTCAGGCTTGACCATCGTGGAAGAAGGCACTTCGAAGTCACCCGGTTACTGCACGGGAACCGAGGGCGACTACACGGCCCGGCAGTGGGACGGGCGCGAGGACTGCGAGGTACGCCAGATCCTCGACCGGATCGCCGACAAGTGGTCGTTGCTGGTCATCGCCCTGCTCGACCGGCAGAGCCTGCGCTTCACCGAACTGCGCCGGGAGATCGACGGAATCAGCCAACGGATGCTCACCGTCACACTGCGCCAGCTCGAACGCGACGGACTCGTCCAGCGCACCGTCCACCCGGTCGTACCGCCCCGGGTGGACTACGCGCTCACCCCGCTCGGCGTCACCCTGCACCACACGATCCAGTCGCTGGTGCACTGGACCGAATCCCACCTGGACGAGATCGCCGCCGCCCGTACCAGGTACGACGAGCGCGCGGCGACGTCGACGCGATGACTAGCCGACCGGCCGGGGCAGACGCCGCCAGGCGGGGCGTTCCGCGTTGGTGAGCCAGCGCAGCAGCCACTCGGCCGGGCCGTGTCCGTGCCGCGCCAGCCACCAGCGGCTGAGCACGACCTGGCCGGCGAAGATCGCGACCGCGAAGAGCATCATCTCCAGCGGGGACACCTGACCCACCAGGCCGAAGCCGACACCGGTGAAAATCAGCAGCGTGGCGACCGACTGGCCGAGGTAGTTCGACAGCGCCATCCGGCCGGCCGGGGCCAACGCCGTACCGAGCGAGCGGCCGCGTTCGCTGTGCACCACCCGGATCAGCGTGGCGGCGTACGCGGCGGCCAGCAGCGGCGCCGTCATCGCACTCACGAGTACCCCGAGGGTGTTGCCGTTGCCGCCGAGCGAGGCGTAGACGGCGCCGCCGACGATGCCGACCGGGAAACCGACGAGCTGGACGATCCGCAGCCACGACTCGCGGCCGGTGAGCCCGACCAGTACCCGCCGCCGGGCGGCGACCATGCCGAGCAGGAACATCGCCAGCGTGGTCGGACCCTGCACGGTCAACTGGGAGAGGGCGTAGAGCGGCAGGATCGCGATGTGCTCGTGCACCACCGAGCCGAACCCGCCGGCCAGGTTGGCGGCCGACTCCTGTGCGGCGGCGACCTGACCCGCGTGGTCGAAGTAGCTCGACATGTCCAGGAAGAGGATGCTCGACCCGATGCTCAGCAGCAGATAGCCGTAGAGCGCGGCGGCGACGATCAGCGCCGTACGGTCCCGTACCCCGCGCATCGCCAGCAGGACCGCGCCGAGCAGCGCGTAGACGGTGAGGATGTCGCCGCTGATCAGGAAGACCGCGTTGACCGCGCCGAGGGCGAACAGGCCGAGCAGCCGGCGTACCATCCGGGGCCGGAACGCCGCCCCGGCCCGCGCCGCCGCCTCCGTCTGGAGCACGAAGCTGTAGCCGAACATGAACGAGAAGAGCAGGTAGAACTTCATCCCGAAGAAGCTGAGGTTGGCCCAGCGCACCGCGTCGTCCAGCCACGAGTCGTACGCCGGGTCGGTCACGTTCAGGCTGTAGCCGGTCGCCACGAAGGTGATGTTGACGACGAGGATGCCGAGCAGCGCGAAGGCGCGCAGTGCGTCGAGGTCGGGGATGCGGGTCCGGGGGGCCGTTACGGCGGTGGCTGTGGTCACCAGTCGAGCACACCAGCGCCGGGCCGCCCGGTCAGGAGCGTCAGGTCCCGGGGCGGGGTGGAGCTAACTCCACCCCGCCCGGCGAACTAGTACACGACGTGTTTGCCGCCGTCCACGATGACCGCCTCGCCGGTGACCATGTCCATGCCGAGCAGCCCGAGCACCGCCTGCGCGACGTGTTCCGGGTCGGCGGTCCGGCGCAGCGGCACCAGCTCCCGCTCCTGGGCGCTCCGCTGGGCGAAACCCTCCTCGCCGTGCAGGCCGGGCTGCCAGCGGGTGTGCTGCACCGTGCCGGGCGCCACCGCGTTGACCCGTACCTCGGGGGCGAGCGCCACCGCCAGGTTGCGGGTGAGCTGGAGCATCGCCGCCTTACTCACCCCGTACGCGATCGAGGAGCCGCCGGCCCGGTAGCCGGAGATCGACGAGATGTTCACGATCGCCCCGCCGGTCTCCCGCAGCGCGGGCGCGAAGGCGCGGGCGCAGCGGAACGCGCCGAGCAGGTTCAGGTCGAGCACGTCCCGCCAGATGTCGTCGGTCAGCCCGTCCAGGTCGGGGTGTTCGACCGCCCGGGTACCACCGGCGTTGTTGACCAGCACGTCGACCCGGCCGAAGGTGGCGACCACCTGCTCGGCCATCGCGCGTACCTGGGCGTCGTCGGTGACGTCGGCGGCGAACGCCCGGGAGCGGCCGGCCCGCTCCCGGGCCCGTTCCGCCGTCTCCTCGGCCTCGGCCCGGGACCGGCTGAAGTTGACCACCACGGCGTCCGCGCCGGCCCGGGCCAGCGCCAGGCTCACCGCCCGGCCGATCCCGGTGCCTCCGCCGGTGACCACGGCGACGGTCTTCTCCAGGTTCATCGCGCCGTCTCCACCGGGGTGGAGGCCGTCGGCGGCGTCGCTCCCGGACCGGCTTCCGGTCCCTCCTGGTACGCGTGCACGGCGTTGATGTCCATCGTCCGGGTCTCCCGGGCGACCAGGAACGCCACCAGCGACACGACGGCGGTGAAGATGATCCAGAGTGCGACCAGCCAGGGTGAGCCGTCGGCGGCGCCGAGCAGTGCCGCCGCGACCAGTGGGGAGAAGCCGGAGATGGCGGCGCCGATCTCCCGGGAGGCGGCGAAGCCGGTGTAGCGGACCCCGGCACCGAACAGTTCCGCGTAGAACGCCGGCTGTACGGCGATCATCGGTGCGAAGCCGATGCCACCGGCGATGATCAGTGCCAGCCAGATCAGCGCGGTCACCTCGGTGTTGAGCAGCCAGAAGTACGGGAAGGCGAAGGCGGCGGTGAAGACCACGCTGAACACGTTGAGCGGCTTGCGGCCGATCCGGTCCGAGAGTGCGCCGTAGATCGGCTGGACCGCGATCACCACCAGCCCCATCAGGATCACGCCGGTCAGCGCCACCCAGCGCGGCTGGTCGAGTTCGTTGGTCAGGTAGGCGACGCTGAAGGTGGCGAAGATGTAGACGATCGCGGTGTCGCAGATGTGCGCCCCGATCCCGACCAGGAAGTTGCGGGGGTACATCTTCAGGGTGTCCAGGATCGGCGTCCGGACCACGGTGCGGCTGCGCTCCATCCGGCGGAACACCGGCGACTCGGTGACCCGGAGCCGTACGTAGACGGTCACGAAGATCATCAGGAAGCTGGCCAGGAACGGGATCCGCCAGCCCCAGGATTCGAGCTGGTCGTCGGGGAGCATCCCGACCAGCAGGAACGAGACGGTACCGAGCACCAGACCGATCTGCACCCCGGTCTGGGCGTACGAGGCGTAGTAGCCGCGCCGCTCCGGTGGGGCGTGCTCGGCGAGCAGGGTCGACGCGCCGCCGAACTCGGCTCCGGCGCCGAGCCCCTGGCAGATCCGCATCAGTACCAGCAGGATCGGCGCCCAGACCCCGATCTGGTCGTACGTCGGCAGCAGGCCGATCAGCCCGGTCGCGATGCCCATCACCAGGGTGGTGATGATCAGTGTGGAGCGCCGGCCGATCCGGTCACCGAGCCGGCCGAAGAAGAAGCCGCCGACCGGACGGAACAGGAACGCCACCCCGAAGGTGGCGAACGCGACGAGCGTGCCGACCGCCGGCTCGGCGTCCGGGAAGAAGATCTCGTCGAAGACCAGCGCGGCTGCGGTGCCGTAGATGAAGAAGTCGTACCACTCCAGGGCGGTGCCGACCAGCGAGGCCGAGACGACCCGGCGCAGCTCGGCGGGTGGGGTGCGCTCCTGGTCGGAGGGAGCGGAGGTGGTTTCGGGCTCAGGCGGGGGCGCGGGGTCCACCGGTGTCATCAGGGTTCTCCTCGGGCGAGGGGGCCGCGCCGTCGGCGCGGCTTCGGGGGTGGGGTACGGGTACGGGTACGCCGGGCAGCTCGGGTCCGCCCGGCAGCTCGGCCAGTTCGCGCCAGGTGGACGGGGCGAGGGTGATCCCCTCGGAGATCCGGGCGGCGCGGGTCCGCGCCTCCTTCTCGCCGGGCACCAGCACGCCGTCCGGGCCGGGGTCGGTGTCGACGGCGGGCGCGGTGTCGCCGAGCAGTCGGCAGAACTCCTCCGACCGGCTCCGGAATCCGGAGACCGGTACGAAGGTCTCGATGTCGATGGCGATCAGTACGGTGCCGTTGGTGTTGTCGTAGCCGGGCAGGCTGGACACTCCGGCGCCGGAGAGCAGCCCGCCGACGATCTCGATCATCACGCTGAGGCCGTAGCCCTTGTGCTGGCCGAACGGCAGCAGCGCGCCTCCCGTGTAGAAGTCGGCCGGGTCGGTCGAGTCGCGGCCCTCCGCGTCGACCAGCAGGCCGGTGCCGACCCGCTCCTGCCGGGCCAGCGAGAGCGCGAGCTTGCCCTCGGCGATCGCGGAGGTGGCGAAGTCGACGACCACCGGGGGCCGCCCGTCGGCCCGGGGCGCCGACCAGGCGAGCGGGTTGGTGCCGAGCCGGCGCTCCCGGCCGCCGTACGGGGCGACGGTCGGGTCGATGTTGCAGAACGCCAGCCCGACCGCGTCCGTTTCGGCGAGCGTCTGCACGTACTCGCCGAGTCGGCCGATGTGGTTGCAGTTGCCGATCGTCACCACGCCGACGCCGTACTCCCGGGCGAGGTCGCGGGCCTCGGTCACGGCCAGCCGGGCGGCGAGCTGGCCGAATCCGCGCCGGCCGTCGACGACGGCGGTGGCCCGGTGCCGGCGTCGGACGACGGGGTCGGCCGAGGGATCGATCATGCCCCCGCGCACCGCGTCGACGTACGGGACCAGCCGGCGTACCCCGTGCGAGTCGTGCCCGACCAGGTCGGATTCGACCAGCGAGACGGCGACGGTCCGGGCGGTCGGTTCCGGGCTGCCGGCGGTGGCGAGGATCCGGGCGGCGATCTCCACCAGCTCGTCGGCGGGTACGGCGACCGGGGTCACCCCGTCGTCGGCCCCCGCTGCGGGCTGGTCCGGCGCGCGGCTGGTCGGCACGGTCGACCAGGACGGCGAACGGTGTGCCGTCGCCCGGTCGCCGGTCTGGTCGCGGTCCTCGCCGTGCGCCATCTGGTGTCACCCCCAGAGCACGGTCGTTCCGTCCTGCGGAACGCCGTTCCACAGTTACCTTCGTCACAGTCTGGCCTGTAACGTCGAGCGACGCAACCGGATGGAAACAATTCGCTGCCGAGCCGGGGCTGCCACCACTTCTTCAACAGCCTGTCGAGCTGCCCCGTCTGTGCGCCCGGGCCCGACCGGACTCGACCACGAGCCGGCCACCCGCCCCGGCTGTGCACCCAGCTCTAAAGGGCGCCCGACAGACACTCGTCCCGGGCCGACCGGACCCCAGCCAACCGGTGCGACCGACACGACCGACACCACCGGCAGCAGCACCCGGTGGTCAGGCGCCCCGTCAGCCCGGGACGGTGCGGGCGCCGAGGGCCCGGGAGACCTGGCCGGCGGCCTCGACCACCTGCCGGCCCACCTCGTCCGCCGGCTGGTCGGCCGCCTCGTAGCTCAGCGTCGCCGCGCTCACCCCGCCGATCACGTGCCCGGCGTGGTCGTACACCGCCGCGCCGGTCGCGGAGACCCCGGGCTCGTTCTCCTCGTGGTCCTCGGCCCAGCCCCGGGACCGGACCGTGGCGAGTTCGGCGAGCAGCTTCCCGACCTCGACGATCGTCCCCGGGGTGTGCCGGCGCAGCCCGGTCCGCTCGGCGAGCGCCACCACCCGGTCGTCGTCCAGGGTCGCCAGGACGGCCTTGCCGATCGACGTACTGTGCAGGTCGAGGCTCATCCCGACCCGGGAGGCGAGCTGGTACGGCTTGCCCGCCTCCACCTTGGCCACGTAGACCGCCTCGTCACCGTGCAGCAGCGCCAGGTGCACGGTACGGCCGGTGCGCCGTTGCAGCTCCTCCAGCTCCGGGCGTACCCGGGCGGGCAGGTCCAGCCGGTGCATCACCCGGCCGGCCAGCGCCAGCATCCGGGGGCCGGTGAAATAGTCCCCGTTGCCGGCGGGCCGGGCCAGCCCGCGTTCGACCATCACCTGGAGAATCCGGTGCACGGTTGCCTTCGGCAGGTTCGTCGCCGCCGCGATGTCGGTCAGCCGGCTGTGCTCGACCAGTGCCTCCAACACCGCGAACGTCTTGTCCGAGGCGCTCGCACCGGTCCGGTCAGCCATGGTTCCAATGTAGGGAACACCGCCGACCGGCTCGGTGGCGCCGCCTCGTCGCGCCGCCAGCTCGGATCGTCACCCCGTCAGCCCGGGTCGGGGCGGCCGGCGGCGGCCGCCAGTACCGCCGGGTCGACGTTGCCGCCGCTCACCACCGCCACTGTACGCCCGGCGGGCAGCTCGGCGGCGTGGAACATCCGGGCGGCGGTGGCCACCGCGCCGCTCGGCTCCACCACCAGCCGGGCGTCCCGGACCAGCCGGGTCGTCGCGGCGGCGATCTCCTCCTCGCTGACCGTCACGATGCCGTCCAGCCGGGCGCGGAGGTGGGCGAAGGTCAGCGCCGAAAGGTTGGTTCGCAGCCCGTCCGCGCTGGTCCGGTAGGTACGGGCCGGTTCCCACTGCCGCAGCTCGCCGCTGCGCAGCGACTCGGCGGCGTCGGCGGCGAGCGCCGGCTCGACCCCGATCACCCGGGCTGCCGGGCGCAGCGCCTTGACCGCGGTCGCGACCCCGGAGGAGAGCCCGCCCCCGCCGACCGGCACCAGCAACACGTCCAGCTCCGGCAGGTCCGCCAGCACCTCCAGCCCGATGGTGCCCTGACCGGCGATGATCCGCCGGTTGTCGAAGGGCGGGATCAGGGTCCGTCCCTGCTCGGCGGCGATCGCCTCGGCGACCGGCAGCCGGTCGGCCGGGGCGACCATGCGCACCTCGGCACCGAGGGCGCGTACCTGGTCGACCTTTGCCGCCGTGGCGCCCTCGGGAATCACGACCGTGCACGGCACGCCCCGGGCCCGGGCGGCGTAGGCGAGCGCCTGCCCGTGGTTGCCGGAGGAGTGCGTGACCACGCCCCGGGCCCGCCGTTCGGCGTCGAGCCGGGCCACCGCGTGCGTCACGCCGCGCAGCTTGAACGAGCCGACCGGTTGCAGGCTCTCCGGCTTCAGCCAGAGCCGGTCGTCCCAGCGGCAGGGCAGCAACGGCGTACGCAGCACCACACCGGTCAGGTCCCCCGCTGCGGCCCGTACGTCGTCGACGGTAACGAGATCAACCACCCGATCATCCTGCCACCGCGGCTCCGACGGTGGCCCGGAGCGGCGGCTCGGCCGGCCCCGTCCCGCCTCCGCGGGTATCAGAATGACGATCCCTACCGGGATGAATACGGCTAAAGCCTACTATTCCTCAGAGGCCCCGGAGGATACGAGGATCGCGATGACCAGCCCCGACCAGCCCGGCGAGCAGCCGTACCGGCCCGGCGGCGGTTCCGGCGAGCCACCGCCGGCCGGGGACCGCCCGGCCGAGCCGGTCCCCCGGTCGTGGGACTGGGCGATCGACCCGCCGCCGCCGGAGGGGCCGACCCGGGAGCCGACCCCGGATCCGGCGGCCGGGTCCTCGGTCGACGAGATCCCGGATCCAATCCCGCTGACCGGCCGCTTCCCCGACACGGTCGCCCCCGGCGCGGGCCCGCCCTCCCCACCCCGCCCCGAGGGGCCGCCACCACCGGACTGGTCCACGCCGGAGACCCGGGTCAGCACTCCGCCGCTGAGCGGTTACCCCCCGCCGCAGCCACCGCAGCCGCCGATCTGGGCATCCCAACCGGCCGCACCGGAGGCGGGAACCGGGCCGGAGGCGGGCCGACCACCGCCCGGCGGACCCGCCCGGACTCCCGAGTTCGTACGCCAGACCGACCGGCGGTGGTGGTTCGTACTCGGTCTCGTCGCCGCGGTGCTCTCCTGCTGTTGCGTGGCCGCCGCGGTGATCGCGCTCGCCTGGGGGCCGGACTTCTACACCGGGCTGCGCGACCCGGCCCCCCGGATCGTCGGCCTCAACCAGCCGGCCCGGGACGGCGACCTCGAATTCCAGGTGCACTCCGTGCGCTGCGGCTTCACCGAGGTCGGCGACCCGCTGGTCAGCCAGCTCGCGGTCGGGCAGTTCTGCCTGGTCGACCTCGCGGTACGCAACCTGGGCGCCCGACCGGTGACCTTCCAGGACAGCCTTCAGATCGCGTACGGACCGGCGGGGCAGCGGTTCGGGGTCGACACTTCGGCCGGACTGCTCGCCAACGCCGACCAGGTCAGCTTCCTCAGCGAGATCAACCCCGGCAACCGGGTCACCGGGGCGGTGGTCTACGACATCCCGCCGGACGCCCGGATCGTCCGGCTCCGGCTGCGTACCGCCGCCACCTCGCCCGGGATCCAGGTCCGCACCGGATAGCCGCCCGGCGGGTACGGCCGGGTCAGCGGGCCCGCCAGGCGGCGAGGACCTCGGCCTCCTCCGCCTCGGTGAGACCGATCCGCCGGCCCGCCTCCGGGCCGGCGGTGGCCAGCCAGGCGCTGGTGTCCCGGACGGTCTCGGCCAGTGGCCGGGTCCGCAGCCCCGCCGCCAGGCTCGGGGAGACGTCCCGGGTGAGGAAACCGGCGTACTCGGGCAGAGGCAGCCACAGCGGCAGCGAACGCGGGCCGGACCAGGGCTGCACCCCCTGCTCCGCCAGGAACTCCTGGGGCACCCAGCTCAGCTCGGCACCGTCGGGGACTACGTCGGCCAGCAGCGCCGCCCTGGTCGTCGGCGCGCCGGTGCCGTCGTACGTGCCGGTGAGCCCGCGTTCGGCGGCCGCGACGATCCAGGCCGCCAGGTCGCGTACGTCCACCAACTGCACCGCGTCGTCGGGCGAGCCGGGTGCGAGGACCTCGCCACCCCGGGCCGCCCGCCGGACCCAGTATTCGAAGCGTCCGCTCGGATCCTCCGGCCCGACGATCAGCCCGGCCCGGCAGACGAAGACCCGGTCGGCACCGAACGCCTCCGTCACGAGCTGCTCGCAGGTCACCTTGCAGGCGCCGTACGACTCGGCGGAGAGTTCCGGGTCCTCCGCGTCCGGGGGCGCCGGTGCCAGGAGCGGGGCGGTGTCGACCCGCTGGCCGACGGTGGCGGTGTCCGCGTACACCGAGCCGGTCGAGACGAACGTGAAATGCCCCACTCGGCCGGCAAGCGCGGCGACCGCGTGCCGGACGTGCCCGGGGTGCCGGGCCACGTCGACGACCGCGTCGAAGTCGCCGGTGAGCGCGGCCAGGCCGGCCGGGTCGGCCCGGTCCACCCGGACGAAGCGGACGCCGTCCACCGGGTCCCCGGAGGAGCCCCGGGCGGCGCAGGTGACGTCGTGGCCGGCGGCGAGGGCGTGCCGGGCGACGGCCCGGCCGAGGAAGACGGTGCCGCCGAGGACGAGGATTCGCATCCGGCGATGGTGCCCGGCGCGGGCGGTCTCCGGTAACCCCTGTTCGCGCAGAGCGGAGTACGGTCGCCGACACCGGTACGGCGGTCCGACGGTCGACTTCCGCCGCCCGTCATGCATACCGGGCCGGTTGTGGAGTACGGTTCGACCGATATCCCAGGAGGTCGCGAATGTCCCTGACGGTGCACACCGAGGAGCGGGCCGACGTCGTCGTCGTGTCGGTCGCGGGCGAACTCGACATGGCCACCGCGCCGCAACTGCAGGACCAGATCACGGACCTGCTGGAGAAGGGGCACGCCCGGCTGGTCTTCGACCTGGCCGAGCTGACGTTCTGCGACTCCACCGGACTCTCCGTCTTCGTCCGCGCCCGGAACAGCGCCGACGAGGCCGGCGGGATGGTCCGGCTGGCGGCGCCGCGCCGGGGGGTGTTGCGCATCCTCGAGGTGAGCGGCCTGGTGGAGGTGCTCCAGACGCACGCCACGGTGGACGAGGCGGTGGCCGGCGGCCCCGTCGCCACCGACTGACGGCGTCACCCGCCGGTCCCGCGCCGGCCGCCCGCCGCTTTTCGTCTCCCCCGCACTGGGCACTAGGTTGTCGACCGACACGAATCCGGCAACCTGGAGACGCCAATGCTCAAGGGCTTCAAAGACTTCATCATGCGGGGGAACGTCGTCGACCTCGCCGTCGGCGTGGTGATCGGCGCGGCCTTCACCGGCCTGGTCACCCAGTTCACCAACTCGTTCCTGAAGCCGCTGATCACCATGTTCGGCGGTGAGGAGGGCATCACCGCCGGCAAATGGACACTGCCGAACAAGGCGGAGGTCGACTGGGCCGCGTTCGTCAACGCCACCATCACCTTCCTGATGACCGCCGCCGTGCTCTACTTCCTGGTGGTCCTTCCGCTGAACAGGCTCGCCGAGCGGCGCCGCCGGGGTGAGGAGCCGGAGCCGGCCGCGCCGAGCGAGGAGATCAAGTTGCTCACCGAGATCCGTGACGCGCTGGTCGCCGCCGGCCGGGCGCCGAACCGGCACCCGGAGGGCCCGGACGAGCGGTTCGGCCAGCAGTACCCGCCGGCTCCGCGCCGCCCCTGAGCCCCCGGACCGTCACCTGCCAGGGTGACGGTCCGGCACCCGGCGATCTTCTCGAACGTACGTTCGATAAGGTCCCCGCATGGAGCAACGAAAGCACTGGTGGAACGGCAAGTGGGGGCGCCTGGCCCGGCGCGACGTCTACCTCCGGGCGGATGCCGACCAGTGGCACGTGGAGCAGCGCGCGGGCGGCGCCGAGGGGATCTCCCGGTTCTACGAGTTCGACAGCGAGGAGGCGGCGTACGACGTGGTCCGGACCCTGCTGACCGGGCCCGACACCTGGCGGGAACTCTCCGCCCGGCCGCCCGGCGCCCGATGACCGACCGCCCGGCTCGACGCAGCGGTGCCGACGGTCGGCGGGACGGCGCCCGTGGTCAGCGGGACGGCGCTTCCAGCAGGGCGATGGTGCTCAGCGTCACCTGGTCGCGGATCCGGGTCACCGAGGTCTGCCACTGCCGGGTGAACCCGGGCCGGTGTTCGAGGTCCCGCCACACCGGCAGCACCGACTCGTCGAGCCGGGCGGCCGGCATCCAGAGGTGCAGCAGGCAGTCGATTGCCGGTCGCAGCCGGTCGATCTTCTGCGTCCGGGTGCCCGGCCCGGTGAGGCTGAACTCGATCAGCGACAGCAGCGTGGTGAGCAGCCAGTCGTGCAGGGCGAGGTCCTCACAGAACTCCACCAGCGCCGGCACCGCCTCCTGCGGCGCGGTCAACTCCAGGGTACGCAGCGTGTCGGACTCGATCCGGAACTTGCCGTGCGCCTCGGTCCCCGGCTCGGCGGCCGGCAGCACCGCCCAGCGCAGCCGGGTGCGCTTGGTCCGGAACGGCGGCCGCCGGTCCAGCCGGGAGGAGCTCTGCACCCCGTCGATCAGCCGGGCGCTGATCGCACCGAGGTTGAGCGTCTGCGGCTGGTAGGTGGGGCCGAGGAAGCCCTGCGCCACGTCCCGGATGTCGACCTTGCCGATCGTCTCCACCCAGCCGGGCCGGGACAGGTAGTGCGACCAGATCAACCGGCGGTTGCTGGCCGCCCGGTCCAGCCGGGTGTAGGTGGAGCCCTGTAGGACGTGCCCGCCGGTCACCGCCGCGTGCGAGACCACCGTCCCCACGCCCCGGGTACGGCTGCCGGTCCGGGTCGGCAGCCTGCAGTCGACCCCGGTGAGCTGATCCGGCGAGACCGCGTACGCGATCGGGCGCTCGGACCGGCGGACCCGCTGGCCGACCAGGAGGTCGAGGAGTTGGGCGGTGTTCTCCAGCGAAAGCGAGCTGGAGTTCTGTAGAAGTCCGGTGTGGACCTCGCCCAGGGTGAGCATGTGCTCCTCCGCAACCTCGTGGGCACCGTGACCGCATCACCGGGCCGGGTCGCCGTGACAGCGTCACGGTAACCGATGTTCGCGCCGGGGACGGTGATCGGTCGGCAGCAATTCGGCAGGGTCTGTCGGCGAACGTCCGGTACCCGGTGCCCACCGCCTCCCACCAGCGCAAATCAGGCTGTTGCGTCCTATTGATACGGTTGCGTTACGCGCCGCTCACGCCGCCCCCTAGGAGCCGCCGTGACCAAGGTCTACGTCTCGGCCACTTTCCGGGATCTGCAAGACTGCCGGGCCGCCGTGCAACTGGCGCTGCGCCGGCTGCGGGTCGAGGACATGGCCATGGAGTCGTACGTGGCCGAGGACCGGCGTCCCCTCGAACGCTGCCTCGCCGACGTCGCCGAATGTGACGTCTACGTCGGCATCTTCGCCTGGCGGTACGGCTTCATCCCGGCCGGCTACGACCGCTCGATCACCGAACTCGAATATCGGGAGGCGCTCACCGGCGGCAAGCCGTGCCTGATCTTCCTGTTGGACGAGGAGGCGCCCTGGCCGCGCAGCTTCGTGGACCGGGGACGGGACGCGGAGAAGATCGAGGCGCTCCGGGCTGAGCTGGCCGACCGGCACATGTGCAGCACCTTCCGGGACCCGGCCGACCTGGCCGCGATGGTGACGGCGGCGGTGGCGAACTGTCTCACCGACGCCGGGGTGCCGATCGGCGACGGCATGCACGCGCTGAGCCGGGAAACCCTGAAGCAGTATCTGCTCCGGCTGCGGCAGCACTACGGGGTGCTGGACCTGGACGCGCTGACCCCGGAGCAGACCGAGGACTACCTGCGGATCCAGTTGATGTCGGTCTTCGTCGAGCAGTGGGTACGCGAGGATCCGCCCCCGGCCGAGCTGCCCCGGGAGTGGCTGCGCCGGATGCAGTCCGAGGGGCGGATCGGCACCGAGGACGTACCGGAGGAGGTCGATCCCCGGGAGTTGGTGCAGTTGCACGAGTCGTACCGGGCGAAGCCGTTGCAGCGGCTCTTCGACGTGCTCGGCGCGCCGGACCAGCGGGCGATCGTGTTGCTCGGCGATCCCGGCTCCGGCAAGTCGACCGCGGCCCGGTACGTCACGCTCAGCCTCACCGGTGGTCCGGTCGACGACCGGCTGACCGCGCTCGCCGACCACCTGCCGCTGCTGATCGAGCTGCGTTCCTTCATCACCCTGGTCGCCGAGGGGAAGTGCGACAACTTCGTCGACTATCTCGACCACCGGGCCGGCACCGACGGGCTCGGCATCGAGCGGGCCGCGCTGCTGCGGCACCTCGGTGTCGGCGGCCGGGCGGTGATGATCCTGGACGGTCTGGACGAGGTCTTCGACCGGCACCGCCGGGAGGAGGTGGCCCGGCAGATCGCCGGCTTCGCCGCCAACCACCCGCAGGTACGGATGATCGTCACGTCCCGGATCATCGGCTATTCGCGGCGCATCCTGACCAGCGTCGGCTTCGTGCACTACACCTTGCAGGACCTGGACGAGGAGCAGACCGGCGACTTCCTGTCGAGCTGGTACCGGCTGGCGATCCGGGACCGGCCGGAGGACGCCCGCGCCCAGCGGGCCCGGTTGCTGGACGCGATGCGGCACTCGCACGCGATCCGGGAACTCGCCGGCAACCCGCTGCTGCTGACCATCCTGGCGATCATCGGCAAGCACCAGCCGCTCCCCCGGGAACGCTGGAAGCTCTACGACCACGCCGCGACCGTGCTGGTGGCGCAGTGGGACACCGACCGGCACCTGCGGGAGCAGTCCTCGGTCGCCGGTTTCCTGGACCCGGAGGACAAGAAGGAGCTGCTGCGCCGGCTGGCGTACCGGATGCAGTCCGCCGACCGTGGCCTGACGGTCAACTACATCGACCGGACGGAACTCAGCGACGTCTTCGAGCAATATCTCGTCGAGCGCTACCGGCGGGACGCCGCCACCGCCCGGAGCATCGCGCTGGCGATGATCGACCAGTTTCGGGAGCGGAACTTCATCCTCAGCCGGTACGGCCCGCAGGTCTACGGCTTCGTGCACCGCACCTTCCTGGAGTTCTTCTGCGCCGACGCCATCCTGGCGAAGTTCCAGCACGACCAGGTGCTCTCCTTCGAACAGCTCAAGGACCTCTTCCGGCAGCACTGGGCCGACCTGTCCTGGCGGGAGGTGCTCCGGCTGCTCGCCGGCGCGCTGCACCAGAACCACACCGCGCAGCTCATCCAGCTGCTCACCACCGAGGTCAACCAGCCGTGGCCGCCGGCCGACTTCGCCCCGCCGCCGTGGAACCTGGCGCTGGCCGTGCAGTGCCTGGCCGAGGTCCGCAACCTGCACAGCGCCGCCGCCAAGCCGGCGGAGACGCTGCTGCGGCAGCTCATCCTGCTGCTGGAGCACTGCGTCTCGATCGACGACCGGGAGACCGCCCGGCTGATCGACGAGGAGATCCTGCCGGCCGCCAAGGCGATCGGTCCGAACTGGCCCGGCCGCAAGATCTACCTCTCCTGGTACCGGCGCCGGGGCGTCCGGGTCGTCTGGAACCCCGTCTCCACCCACGCCGCCCGGCTGGCCGCGATGCTCTCCACCCCGGCCGAGCGGATCGACGACCTCTTCGACGACGTGCTCGCCAGCATGGACGACAGCCCGGCTTCCTACGCCTCGGTCGCCGGCCTGGCCGAGCTGGCCCAGCTCGCCACCAACGCCGTGGACAGCCCCGCGCACCAGGCCGCCGCCGCCCGGGCCCGGACCCGGCTGATCAAGCGCGCCCGGGCCGACAACCACGCCGGGGTGCGGCTCGCCGCCGTACAGGCCCTCGGGGAGCGGTTCGGCACCGATCCGGAGGCCCGCGACCTGCTCATCGAGCGGGTCCGCGCCGACGGGTACGCCGGGGTGCGGCTCGCCGCCGTGCAGTCGCTCGGGGAACGCTTCCGGGACGAGCCGAACGTCCGCGACCTGCTCCGGGAACGCGCGCACGCCGACGAGCACGCCAGCGTACGGCGTACCGCGATCCAGACCCTCGGTGACCGGTACGGCGGCGACGACGAACTCCGGGACGTACTCGTGGAGTGCCTGCGCACCGACACCGACGCCGAGGTGACCAGGACCGCCGCGCACGTCCTGGTCGAGCGGTTCGCCGCCACCCGGCACGTCCGGGACCTGCTGATCGAGCGCGCCCGCGACGACACCGACCCGGTGACCCGGCGGACCAGCGTGCGGGTGCTCGGCGAGCGGCTGGCCGGCGACGCCAAGGTCCGGTCGGTGCTCGTCGAGCGGGTCCGGGTCGACCGTGACCCGGGCGTGCTCCGGGCCGCCGCCCGCGCCCTGATCGACCAGCAGGGGCCGGACACCGCCACCCGGGACCTGCTGGTCAGCCGCACCGGCGGGGACATCGACGAGGCCGTCCGGCTGGTCGCGCTCCGGATGCTGGTCGAGCACTTCGACCGGGACACCGCCCTGATCGACCTGCTGGTCACCACCGCCCGCCACGACCGGGACGCCGACGTACGGCTGCTCGCCGCCCGGGCGCTGACCGACGAGATCGGCGCCGAGGCGTCGGTCGGAGCCGCGCTCGGCGAGCTGGCGCTGCGGGACCGGGACGCCCGGATCCGGCTGGTCGCCGCCCGGGCCCTGATCGAGCGGGTCGGGATGGACTCCGCCGTCTCCGAGGTGCTCGCCGGGCTCGCCCGGGACGACTCCGACGCGGCCGTACGCCTCGCCGCCGTCAACGCCCTCGCCGACACCGTACGCCGGGATCCGGCCACCCGGGAGGTGCTGCTCGACCGGGCCCGTACCGACTCCGACGCGGAGGTGCGGCTCGCCGCGCTCCGGGCGCTGACCCGGGAGCCGCAGCTCTCCGACCAGGTCCACCAGGTGCTGGTCGACCGGGCGCACCACGACCCGGACGCCGCCGTCTTCGCGCTCGCCGCCACCGCGGTGATGGAACGGGGCGGTTCCCGCGACGACGTGCACGACCTGCTCGCCGGTCGGGTACACGGGGACAGCAACGCCCGGGTCCGGCTCGCCGCCGTACGCCTGCTGGTGCAGCGGGTCGGTGTCGACGCCGACGTCCGGGAGGCGCTGCTGGAACGGATCCGGCACGATCCCGACGCCGAACTCGTGCACGAGGCCGCCGTGGAACTCGCCACCCGGCTCGGCACCGACGTGGAGCAGTGCGAGGTGCTGATGACCCGGGCCACCGGCGAGGACCCGCAGATCCGCACCGTGGCGGTACGCATCCTCGGCGAGCACTTCGGCGCCGACCGGGCCGTACGCGAGCTGCTGATCGAGCGGGCCGGCAACGACAAGGACGTGCAGGTGCGCCGGGAGGTGCTGCGAGTGCTCGGTGAACGCCTCGCCGAGCATCCGGAGGTGCGTACCCTCTTCGTGGAGCGGCTGCGCGACCAGGACTGGTCGGTGCGGGCCGCCACGGTGCAGGCCCTCGGCACCCACTTCGGCGACGACCGCCAGACCCGGGAACTCCTCACCGAACTCGCCCGGGACGACCCGGACCCCGATTTCCGGCGCCGGGCCGGTCAGGTGCTCACCTGGCTACCCGACGCGGACCCCGACCACCTGCCGGACGTACGGCGGTGAGCGGCGTGCGGTCAGTCGCCGACGAAGACGTAGTCCGCCCGCTCGACCAGGTCCTTGGGCAGGTCGATGTGCTCGTTGCGGCTGCGGGTCTGGATCTGGTCCAGCACCGCCGGGCTGATCGAGACCTGGCTCAGGATCGTCCGGACGGCGTGCTCGATGGGGAGGAAGCGCGAGCCGAGCACCGAGAAGGTCCGGTACGCGCTGAACGGCGCGGCGTGCGGGTTGAGCTTCACCACCGCCGGCATCTCGTCCCAGTCGTCCGGCCAGTCGTCGAGCTGGTAGGGATTGGTGACGCCCTCGCCCTCGTGCCGGAGCAGACCCAGCCGCATGAGCTGCCAGACGGCCGCCAGGAAGGGGCAGGACCAGCGCCGCTGGCCGTCGTCCTCGTAGTCCCACAGCTCGACGTCCATGAAGATGGAGTGCCGGTTCGCCGCGTTCTGCACCGGCGGCTGCCAGGTCCGGCCGGCGCTCATCGCCTGCCCCGGGCCGGAGGTCGGCGACCGCCTGCCGTTGCAGAGCCAGCCGGTCTCCGTGGTCGGCGGGCGGTCACCGGTGGTCTCCGGGACCGGATCGGAGACGAGCTGGGTGAGCACCAGCTCGGCGAGCGGGATGTCGTCGGCCTGGGCGCAGCCGGCCTCCCGGGCGAAGTAGTCGATCACCAGCCCGGTGTCCTGCGCGGCCTCGCGGACCTGTTCCATCACCACCCGGGGGGTGCTGAACCGGGTGAAGTAGTCGTCGATCAGGAAGCAGGTGCTGATCCGGGGCCGGCCACCCGGCAGCCGGTCGGCGCAGGCCTGCCGGGCCGCCGCCGCCCAGGGCGCGACCCGGGCGAAGTGCCGGCGGAGCTGGTCGATGCCGCCGGCGAACTCCTCGATGTAGAGGTGCCCCAGCTCGACGGAGAGGTGCGAGAGCGGTACGGACTCGACACTGCGTCTGGCCGCCGTCTCCTCGAAGGTCACATCCGGTCTCATCACAGCATCTCCCAGGCCGCGTCGTCCACGATGAGCTTTGCCAGTGCCGAGAAGGCCTCCACGGTCTCCAGGTTTGCGATCTTGCGCGCGTACACGTCGTTGTCGGAGATGAGCTGCTCGCGCCATTGCAGCACCGGGTCGAGCGGTACGGAGCCGATCAGCATCGTCCGGCCCACCCGGTTGTTGCTGGCCAGCTCCAGCAGGTCCTGGTTGCACTCCCGCAGCCAGGCGACCTGCGCCGGCCGCAGCCCCTCCAGTTCCGGCGAGTCCGGGTCGACCACGGCGGTCCGCACGAACCGGAGCCGGTTCACCAGTTCGTCGTGGTCGTGCCCGACCAGGGTGCCGGCGTCCAGGATGCCGCGGGTGCCGTAGACCAGGCCGGAGGCGGCGAGGACGTGTTGCCGGGTCCAGCGGTGGAAGACCAGCCAGCGCGACCGTACCGACTTCAGCTCCGGCATGGCGGTGGCCGCCAGCACCATCTGGGTGGCGTACGACCGGCCGGCGCTGAGGTCGACGAGGCTGAGGTCGAACTCCTCCTCCAGCCGCAGGAAGAGCCGGGCGCAGCGTTCGATCCGCTCCCGGGTGGCCGGGAACTCCCCGCCGCCGCTGTCGCCGGGCAGCAGCACCAGCCGGCCGGCGCCGGGCGGCCGGTTGCGCAGGCTGGGCCGGTCGGACTCGGTCCAGACCTCGATCCGCTGCGGCTCGGCCAGGGCGCCGTCGAGGTAGTCGTGCAGCCCGCCCCGGGTGGTGCCGTGCACGGCGGAGTCGATGTTGAAGATCGCGCCGGCCGTCGGCGACCCGAAGTCGAAGTCGAGATAGCAGACGTCGCTGCCCTGCAACGCGCTCCGGTAGAGCATGTTGCTGCTGGTGACCGAGCGCCCGGTGCCGCCCTTGTCGGAGGCTGCGAAGATCAACATTTCAGCCAGCCTCCGCGACGTCGCGGCGGGCCGCGTTCAACTCGTCCAGCCAGCGCAACACCGAACTGGTCAGCGCCGCCGCCGTACCGGGCCGCTCGTGCACGATCTCCCTGGCCCGCCGCAGGTTCACCCGGACCACCTGGAGCGTCTGCTGCATCTTCGGACCCGCCTCCGCCGCACCGGCCAGCAGCTCCATGTCGTAGAGGTGCTCGGCCTCGTTGAGCAGGTCCAGCGCGTGCATGGTGAGCCGCTCACTGCGCAGCGGTGGCCGGCGCAGCACGCGGACGGTGGTGACCAGCCCCTGCACCACCCGCTCGGTGTAATACCACGACGGGGAGTCGTGGAACTCGTCGAACTGCCGGAACACCCGGGCCGGCTGGTCCCAGAGGCTCCGGCCGCTGCCGCGTTCGAGGCGGCGGAGCACCAGATGGTCCCAGACCAGGTCGGCCAGGTCCAACATCCTGGCCCGCTGCTCGGCGTCGCTGAGCAGGCCGGCGATGTAGACGGTGCGCTGCAACAGCAGGGCGGAGAACTCGGTCACCGTCCAGCGCAGCGTCGGGCCGCCCAGCTTCTCGCTGTTCTGCAACGTCATCCGTACGCCCGGGGAGTGCAGCGCGAGCGCCGGATCCTGGTCGAAGGGTCGGCGGGTGATCCGCGCCCGGTTGGCCAGCTCCTCCAACACCGCACCGACCCGGCCCAGCTCGGCGTCGGCGCCGCGCTCGACCACCAGACCCTTGACCGCCAGCGAGGTCACCAGCAGGGTGTAGTAGTCGGTCGCGTCCCGGTCGGTGGTCCGCCAGGGGATGTCCTCCAGCGGCCAGCGGTGCCCGTCGCCGAAGGTGGCGACGGTGGCCCAGTAGCCCCGGGTCAGGTCCCAGCGCAGTTGCAGCGCCCGGGAGAGCCGCTGCTGCTCCTCGTTGAGCAGACCGAGGATCCGGGTCCGCTCGGTGAAGAGCTCCTCGATCGCGTCGATCGCGATGACGGTGAAGTAGAGGTAGGGCTCCTCCGGCGCCACGCCGACCGGCTGCTGGCCGACCGGCTCGGTCGTCTCGACGTCCGGGGCGTCCCGGACGATGCCCCAGGACCAGCCGCACTCGAAGAGCCGGTTCGGACTGTCCAGGTCGGCCACCTGGCCGGAACCGATCATGACCTCGCGGAAGCTGGCGATGGTCTGCCGCAGCCGGCGGCGCAACTGCGCGACGATCTGCCGCTGCGGCAGGTTGCTCTGGTTGAGGGTACGGACCAGCGCCTGGCCCTCGTCGGAGTCGACGTCGAAGACGTTCACCGCGAAGCTGCGCAGCAGACCCACCATGGCGGCGGTCAGCCGCGCGCTCGCCATGCTCTCCAGTTCGTCGATCTCCCGGAGGATCTCCTCCCGGCGTACCGCCGTGCGGAAGACCCGGGCGAAACCGATGGCGGCCAGGGAGAGTGTGATCGACATGGCGAACGAGTCGACGATGTCGAGATCGAGTTGCTGTTCGGAGGGCTCGCCACCGTCGGTCTGGAAATATGTCCGGCCGGAGAAGACCGGCGTCCCGGATTTGTCGGTGTAACGCTGGTAATACTCCGTCAACACCTGGATCAGGATCCGGGGAATCTGGGTGGCGGTACCGAGCGGGCGCAGCGCCCTGATCATTTCCTCGGCGGTCTCGTCCGGACGGTCCAGTCCGAAGTCCGCCTGGGTCGCCGGCAGCAGGATGCAGAGCAACTGCTCGGCGTCACTGATCGAATTGGGCCCGTCCCGCCCGCCCCACTGCCACTTTCCGTCCTGCCAGCTCGTCCGGACGGTGGCCGCCCAGATCTCCAGGAGCTCCTGACGGGGCTGGATCCTCATCTATCGTGCACCACCATCCGCGAAAAACACCGGCTAGGTCGAGCGGCACTCATGTTGTGCGTCGGGAAGTCCAGGATGGCTCCCGCACGCGCCTCGATGATAGAGACGTGACCGACCGGCTGCGGCAGCCCCGGCTCCACGACCGGGTGCGATCAAAGGAAGATGCTGGTCAACGCCGGACTGGTCGGCCTTTCCACAGTGGTGCCACGTTTCACCGCGGCCACCCCCTTCGCATCTCGGGCCTATCCATCAATGATGGCGTACGCGTCAAGGCGGGCGGAACAGCTCGCCGAGCCGCTCACCAGCGACGTCGTGTCCGGGCGGGGCACCCGGGCCGGATCAGCCCTGCCGGGCCGGGTCGGTGAGCTGCTGGCGTACCGCCCAGAGCGCCGCCTCGGTACGCGACGCCGAGCCGGTCTTGCGGAGCAGGTTGGAGACGTGCACGGTGACCGTCCGTACCGAGATGCCGAGCGACCGGGCCACCTGCTTGTTGGACATGCCGGCGGCCAGACAGGAGAGCACCTCGATCTCCCGGCCGGTCAGCTCGGCGGTGGGTGCCGGCGCGACGAGTTCCTCCGGCCGGCGGCCGCGCTCCGCGACCAGCAGCTCCACCAGCCGGTAGGGGTTGCCGCCGGTACGCCGCCAGACCGCGTCGACGACCGTCGGGGGCACCGGCGGTCCGGGATAGACCTGACCGAGCACCGCGGCCACGTCCGGTCGGCCCAGCGGCCCGAGGTGCTGCCGGATCGCACCGGGCGCGCCGGAGAGCCGGGCCAGGGTGGCCGCGACCAGCCGGGGCGACACCGCCTCCTCCGCCGGCCGGCTGCCGACGAGCAGCAGGGCCGGCAGGTCCGGCGCGGTGGCCAGCTCGCCGACCAGGTTGAGGCTGGCCGGGTCGAGCGCGTGCAGGTCCTCCACCACCAGTACCGCCGGCCCGGCACCGACCAGGGCCCGTACGGTGCGCACCGCGAGGCGCAACAGCGCGTCCGGGGCGTACCGCTCGCGGGGCGCGTTCGGGTGCTGGGCCAGCCAGGCCAGCGCGTCCGGCGGCAGCGGCAGGTCGCCGGTGTCCCGACCGCTGAGCGCGGCGGCGAGCCAGTCGTACGGCGCCGGGGTGTGCACCCGGGCCGTACCGCTGAGGATGGTCACCGGTCGGGGCGAGAGGCCGTCGAGGGCGGCGCTGATCAGCAGGCTCTTGCCCACCCCGGCGGCGCCGGTGACCACCACGCAGCCGGTCCGGGGGCGGCCACCGGTGACCATGGCCCAGGCGGCGGCGAACTCGGCCAACTCGCCGGCACGCCCGACCATCGAGACCGGCATCATGAGTCAACCCTACGCAGTACTGCGTAGTGACTTTGCCGTGGATCTCGGGGCAAGCTGCACGGTATGACCTTTGTCCTGCGCAGCCTGGCCGTCAGCGACCCTGGCCTGGTCCGGCCGAACAACGAGGACGTGGCGTTCGCCGGCAGCCGCCTGGTCGCCGTCGCCGACGGGATGGGTGGCGCACCGGCCGGCGAGGTGGCCAGCGAGATCGTGATCAGCACCCTCGCCCCGGTGGAGGGGTCCGCGCCCGACGGGGAACCGGTGACCGCCCTGCGGGAGGCGATCGCTACGGCCAACGGCCGGATCCGGGCGGTGACCGAGGCGGACCAGGCCACCGAGGGGATGGGTACCACCGTCACCGCGATGCTGCTCGCCGGCCGCCGGCTCGCGGTGGCGCACGTCGGCGACTCCCGGGGCTATCTGCTGCGCGGCGGCCGGCTGGCGCAGCTCACCCGGGACGACACCTTCGTGCAGGCGCTGGTCGACCAGGGTGGGCTGACTCCGGAGGAGGCCCGGCGGCATCCGCAGCGGTCCCTGGTCACCCGGGTGGTGCAGGGCGGCCCGCTGGAACCGGCCACGATCGCGCTGATCGCCCAGGCGGGTGACCGGCTGCTGCTGTGCAGCGACGGCCTCTCCGACGTGGTCGACGACGACGCCATCGCCGCGACGCTGGCGGGTTTCCCCGACCGGGAGGAGTGCGCGAGGCAGTTGGTGAAACTCGCCCACCAGGCAGGTGCCCCGGACAACGTGACGCTCGTCGTGGCCGACGTCACCGCCGAATAGCCCCCTCCGGTCGCGTCGCTGGCCGGCCGCCGGCGCAGACCCGGGGCCCCCGGTCGCCCCTGCCGGGTGGCGGCGAGGCCGGATAATTGCCTCGGTACCCGACCGGCCCCGGTGGCGAAGGGTGAGGCCGTGGCGTTGATCGAACTCGGCGAGGAGCGCTACGCCCCGCCGCCCGACCCTGCCCCGTCCCGCCGCTCGCGCCGACGTCGGCTCCGGACGCCCGCGCTGGTGCTGGTCGCGGCGCTGGTGGCCGGTACCGGCGGTGCGGCGCCGCCGGGCGTACCGCAGCTCGCCGAGGTGTACCAGGTGGGCAACACCGGATACTTCCTGCTCGCCGGTGACCGGCTCTTCGTCGCCGAGCCGCTCACCGGCGGACACCGGGTCAGCGCGTACGAGGTGGGGCGGCGGCGACAGGTCTGGAACGAGACGTACCGGACCGAGCACCAGCAGGCGGCACTGGTCGAGGAGGACGGCCTGCTGCTGCTGGTGGAGGGGGGCGTCCAGAACGGCCCGTACCGCAGCACGGCGTTGGATCCCGGCACCGGCCGGACGCGCTGGTCGACGTCGAGCCAGTTCGCGACGCTGCACAGGGCGGGGATCGGGCTGGTCGTCGAGGAGGTGTTCCCACCGGGCTCGCGGGTCGATCCGGACGACCCACCGCCGGTCGGCACCCCGATCCACCACCCGCAGTGGGGTGCCGGGATGTACACGGCGGCGCCGATCGGGCAGACCGTTCGGGTGCTCGACCTCGACACCGGCCGGGAACTCTGGACCTCGCCGCTGCTCACCGGCGTCGCCGCCGTGCCGGCCGTCGCCGGACGGCCCGCCGCGCTGCTGACCGGGCGCCCGGACGGCCGGCTCGACCTGCGCGACCCCCGGACCGGGGCGGTCCGGCAACCGCTCGACCCGGTGGGCGGTCCGCCGCTCTACGCGGAGCCGGCCGGGGACTCGGTGCTGGTGCGGTCGGACTCGCACCTCGCCGTCTACTCGGCGGACCGGTGGCAGCGCCGGTGGATCCGGGCACTGTCGACGGACCGGGGACAGGTCGGGGCCTGCGGGTCGATGCTCTGTCTGGAGGGGCGGGCCGGCGTCGAGGTGATCGACCCGGTCACCGGCGGTACGGCGTGGCACGACGCCGGGCAGGTGTCGCTGCGGGGGCACGGCGGGCACTTGGTGGAGGTCGGCGGGAACGGCGCCGTCCGCCGGGCGGTGGACCCGCGCTCCGGGCGTACCGTGGTGGACCTCACCGGCTGGACCAGGGTTCCGACCCTGACCGAGTCCGAGCCCATGTTGCTGCTCAGGCATGCCGGCGACGGAAGCCGGACCTGGGTGGGCCTGCTGGATCCGGAGGGTACGGCGATCCGCCCGCTGGGCCCGCTGCCGTACGCCCTCTCCTCCTGCCGGTGGACCGCCCGGCTGCTCGCCTGCCGGACCGGGGACGGCGTCATCCGGGTCTGGCGGTACGCGCCGGGGTCGGCCGCGCGGCGATGAGGGGCGGGTACCGGAAAGGCCCGGATTGGTCCCGCACCGGGGGCCGCACTCGGTAATCTCGACATATGGTGCAAACCAGTCCGGACATTGATCTGCCGCACCGGTCGCCGGTGCGGCTCACCGTCAACGGCAGACCGTACGAACTCGACCTCGACAACCGGACCAGCCTGCTCGACACGCTCCGCGAGCACCTGGGACTGACCGGCGCGAAGAAGGGCTGCGACCACGGCCAGTGCGGCTCCTGCACGGTGCTGCTCGACGGCCGGCGGGTGAAGAGCTGCCTGGTCCTCGCCGTCGCGGCGGACGGTGCCGACCTGCTCAGCGTGGAGGGTATGGCACAGGACGGGCAACTGCACCCGTTGCAGAGCTGCTTCGTCGCGCACGACGCCTTCCAGTGCGGCTACTGCACCTCCGGCCAGCTCTGCTCCGCCCTCGGCATGCTCGACGAGGTACGCCGGGGCTGGCCGAGCGAGGTCACCGCCGACCTGACCGCCGGGCCGACCGGGCCCACCGAGCCGGAGATCCGGGAACGGATGAGCGGCAACATCTGCCGCTGCGCCGCGTACCCGCACATCGTCTCGGCGATCCGGGAGGCCGCGGCGGCCGGAGACGTCCGATGAGGAGCTTCCGGTACGAGCGGAGCACCGACCCCGGCCGGGCGGTGGCCCTGGTGGCCGGCGAGCCCGACGCGACGTACCTCGGCGGCGGCACGAACCTGGTCGACCTGATGAAGCTCGGGGTGACCCAGCCCGGGCTGCTGGTCGACGTCACCCGGCTGCCGCTGGACTCGGTCGAGTCGCTGCCCGACGGCGGGCTCCGGATCGGCGCCACGGTCCGCAACAGCGACCTGGCCGCGCACCCGACGGTCCGGCGGGACTTCCCGGTGCTGGCCCGGGCCCTGCTGGCCGGGGCGAGCGGGCAACTGCGCAACATGGCCACCGTCGGCGGCAACCTGCTGCAACGTACCCGCTGCTTCTACTTCCAGGACGTCAGCCGGCCGTGCAACAAGCGCGAGCCCGGTGCCGGCTGCTCGGCGCTGGAGGGACAGAACCGGGAACTCGCCATCCTCGGCTGGTCCCCGCAGTGCGTCGCCACCCACCCCTCGGACATGGCGGTCGCGCTGGTCGCCCTCGACGCCGTGGTGGAGGTGCTGGAGCCGACCGGCGCCCGGGACATCCCGCTGGCCGAGTTCCACCGGCTGCCCGGCGAGCGGCCGGACCAGGAGACCACGATGGCCCCGGGCGGGCTGGTCACGGCGGTACGGGTCCCCGGGCTGCCGTTCGCGCGCCGCTCGGCGTACCGGAAGGCACGGGACCGGGCCTCGTTCGCCTTCGCCGCCGGCTCCGTGGCCGCGGCGATCGACCTCGACGGCGGTCTGGTCCGGGACGTCCGGCTGGGCTGGGGTGCGGTCGCGCACCGGCCGTGGCGGCCCCGGCTGGCCGAGGCGGCGCTGCGCGGGCAGCCGGCGACCGAGGAGACCTTCCGGCTCGCCGCCGAGGAGGAACTCGCCGCCGCCCGGCCGCTGGCGCACAACGCCTTCAAGATCCCACTGATCCGCAACCTGACCGTGCGGACCCTGGTGGAACTTGTCGAGGACGGCACCGGCCCGACGGAGCGGGACCGATGAGCGGACCCGCCGAGGTGACCCGGTGAGCGCGCCGGCCGCCGCCATCGGCCGGGCACACCCCCGGCTGGAGGGCCGGGAGAAGGTCACCGGCACCGCCCGGTACGCGGCGGAGCATCCGGCGGACGACCTGACCTACGGCTGGGCGGTGCAGGCCACCGTGGCGAAGGGGCGGATCGTCCGGATCGACACCACGGCGGCGATGCGCGAACCGCGGGTGCTGGCGGTGCTGAGCCACGAGACGGCACCCCGGCTGAACCCCACGCAGAGCGCCGAACTGCTGCTGCTCCAGCAGCCCCGGGTCCGCTACCGGGGCGAGATCGTGGCGCTGGTGGTGGCCGAGTCGCTGGAGGCGGCCCGGGAGGGTGCCCGGGGAGTCCGGATCGACTACGACACCGAGCCGCACAGCAGCGTACTGACCGAACGGCACCCGAGCCTCTACAAGCCGGACCAGGTCAACCCGGCCTACCCCACCGACACCTCGGTGGGCGACTTCGACAGCGGCTACCAGGCGGCGGAGGTGCGGCTCGACCAGACGTACCGGACCCCGGCGTACCACAACAACCCGATGGAGCCGCACGCCGCGACCGCGTCCTGGGCGGACGGCCGGCTGCTGGTGCACGACTCCAGCCAGGGCAGCACCGACGTCCAGCACGCCCTCGGCCGCCTCTTCGACCTGCCCGTCGAGACCATCCGGGTCACCGCCGAGCACGTCGGCGGCGGCTTCGGCAGCAAGGGAAGTCCCCGCTGCACGCCGGTGCTGGCCGCGATGGCCGCCCGGCAGGTCGGCCGGCCGGTACGGCTCGCACTGACCCGCCAGCAGATCTGCGGCCCGGTCGGGTACCGCACGCCGGTGATCCAGCGGATCCGGCTCGGCGCCGACGCCGACGGCCGGCTGGCGGCGATCTGCCACGACGCGATCAGCCAGACCTCCACCAGCGTCGAGTTCGCCGAGCAGACCGCCGTGCTCACCCGGGCGCTCTACGCGGCACCGCACCGCCGGACGACGCACCGGCTGGCCCGGCTCGACGTACCGACGCCGTCCTGGATGCGCGCCCCCGGGGAATGCCCCGGATCCTTCGCCCTGGAGTGCGCGATGGACGAGCTGGCGATCGCCTGCGGGGTCGACCCGGTCGAGTTGCGGCTGCGCAACGACACCGAGATCGATCCCGAGGAGGGCGTACCGTTCAGCAGCCGCAACCTGGCCGCCTGCCTACGGGACGGGGCCCGGCGGTTCGGCTGGGCGGACCGCGACCCCGCCTCGGGCGTACGCCGGCAGGGCCGGTGGCTGGTCGGCACGGGCATGGCCAGCGCGATCTACCCGGCCCGGACCCCGGGCGCGTCCGCCGAGGCGGCGGCCGACCCGGACGGGACGTACCGGGTGCGGATCAACGCCACCGACATCGGGACCGGCGCCCGGACCGCGCTCTGGCAGATCGCCGTGGACGCCCTCGGGGTACCCGGCGAGCGGGTCACGATCAGCATCGGCGACAGTGACCTTCCCCCGGCGTACGTCGCCGGCGGCTCGACCGGTACCGCCGGCTGGGGCCTGTCGGTGGACCGGGCCTGCCGGAGTCTGCGCCGGCAGCTCGACGAGCGGTACGCCGGCAGCGTCCCGCCGGAGGGTCTCGCGGTACGGCTCGACACCTCCGAGGAGGCCGCCGCGCTCCCCTCGGCCCCCCGGTACTCCTTCGGCGCGCACTTCGTCGAGGCCCGGGTGAACGTCGACTCCGGCGAGATCCGGGTGCCCCGGATGCTCGGGGTCTTCGCCGTCGGGCAGGTGGTGAACCCGACCACCGCCCGGTCCCAGCTGATCGGCGGGATGACGATGGGGCTCTCGATGGCGCTGCACGAGGAGGGGGTGCTCGACCAGCGGTTCGGTGACTGGGTGAACCGGGACCTCGCCACCTACCACGTGGCGGCCTGCGCCGACGTGCAGCGGATCGAGGCGTACTGGGTGCCGGACGAGGACCACGCGAACCCGCTCGGCGTCAAGGGGCTGGGCGAGATCGGCATCGTCGGCTCGGCGGCGGCCGTCGCCAACGCGGTGCACCACGCGACCGGGCTGCGGCTGCGTACCCTGCCGATCCAGCTCGACAAGCTGGTCGACCGGCTGCCCCTCGGCTGACGGAGGCCGCGACGGCGCATCGCCGCCGGTTGTCCGCCCGGCCCCGGTCGTCCACCGGCCCGCCGTCCGAGGGGTCGGTCCGGGTCGTCTGTGGTGGGCCGCCTGGGATTCGAACCCAGAACCCGCGGATTAAAAGTCCGCTGCTCTGCCGATTGAGCTAACAGCCCGCTAGCCCGTACAGAGTACCGGACGTCGGCCGGTCCGCCCCGGGGATAACCGGCCGGTGGGCCGCCCGGGGTCGGGCGGCCGGGCGCACCGGTCAGTACGTGTCGGCGAGTTGGCCGCGGAGTTTGGTGAGGGCGCGGGTGAGGAGGCGGCTGATGTGCATTTGGGAGACGCCGATTTGTTCGGCGATTTGGGATTGGGTGAGGTTGCCGTAGAAGCGGCGCCCGGTCGGTGAGTGCAGGAACGGGTCACCCGGGCAGACCGACGAATCCCCTAGAAGACACCCAAGGTCAGTCAGAGGCTGAGTCAGACCGGCCGGGTGACCCGCTCCTACATCCTCACTGTCAGAGGTCGGTCGACCGGCCCGCCCGCTCAGAGCGGGCGGCCGGGACGCCGCACCTCGTGGTACTCCTCGACGATCTGCTCCTCGCGCCCCGGCACCCGGGGGTCGACCACCGGCGTGACGACGGTACGGCGCCGGTTGCGCCAGAGGTAGCTGGTCATCACCAGCCCGGCCACTCCGGCGAGCATCAGCACCAGGCCGACGACGTTGAGGTTGAGCCAGCCCGTCTCGACGTTCACCGCGAAGGCGAGGATCGCGCCGAGAGCAATGAGAAAAATGCTTCCACCGATGCCCACTGGATCGCCCTCCTAGGCTGTCGACTGGTACCGGTCGCGCCGGTGTCCCGGCTACGGTCGCGGCATCCATCGACATACCCAGGCGTTTCAAATCCGAATCCGGCAAGCTGGTAGGAGGGTCCTGGTCGGTGCGAAACCGGCAGGACGGCGGCCGGACCGGACGGGGCGCCGCCGACCGGGTACCGGACCGACGGGACGCAGACGCCAGGCGACCAGGGAGACCAACGTGACGCAGACCAGCGCGGCCGGCGGGACAGGTGGAGACGGCGATCCGGGCGGCGCGCGGCGGCCGGAGGTACCCGGACGGAGCCTGGTGCTGCTCCGGCACGCGAAGGCCGAGCGGCCCACCACCGCGCCGGACGCGGACCGCCCGCTCACCGCCCGTGGGCACGCGGACGCCGCCGCCGCGGGCGCCTGGCTGGGGCACGGCGGCTACCTGCCGACGGTGGTGCTCTGCTCGCCCGCCAAGCGCACCCGGCAGACCTGGCACGACGTCGCGCTGGGCATGGCGGCACCGCCGATCCGCCCGCTCGGCGTACCGGCCGGACAGACCGCCCCGGCACCGACCGCGGCCGCCGGGACCGGTCCGGCCGGCGGTGGCGCGGTACCGGCGGTCCGGTACGACCAGCGCATCTACCACGGGCACGCGGCGGACCTGCTCGAACTCGTCCGTGGTACGGATCCGGCGGCGGACACGCTGCTGTTGATCGGGCACAACCCGGCCATCTCGGAGCTGTCCACTCTGCTCGATCCGGTGCACGCGGACCCGGAAGGGCTGCGTACCAGCGGAATCGTGATCCACCGGATCGACGGCGAGTGGGCGGACGTACGCGCCCAGGCGGGACCGATCGTGAAGTGGCACACCGCCCGGGGCTGACCGGCCTCGCGGGCCGACCGGTCGGGTACCGGACGAGCCGGTGCCCGGCCCGGTGACGTCGCCACCGGGTCGGGCACCGGGGATGTCAGGTGGGTGGTGCGCTCGGCGGCGGCGGATCCGGCGGCGGCGGCATCATCGCCGTCGGATGCGACAGCCTGTTCTCCTCGACGATCAGGGTCCGCGCCCGCTTCTTGCGGTCCTGCCAGTACCACAGCGTGGTGGCCAGCACCGCGACCCCGGCCAGGATGAAGACCCAGCCGACCGCTCGAAGGTCGAGCCACCAGACGTTCGCCCTGACCGCGAACGTCAGGATGGCCCCCAGGGTGATGAGGAAAATTCCCGTACCGATGCCCATGTCCGCTGCACTCCCCCGTGCGATGGGTCGTGGGCTTTCATGACAAATCAGGTCAAACTGCTCCTAGCACCGCCTCAACAATAGCGCGGCGGCCGGGGAGCAACAGCTCCCCGGCCGCCGAAAAAGCGCTCCCGATTCCGCCCGACTAGAAGGCTTCCTCGGGCAGGTCCATCAGCTCCAGGTCGGCGGCCTGGACGATCCGCCGGTCGGCACCGATCCGGGGCAGCACCTCGCGGGCGAAGAACCGGGCGGCGGCCAGCTTGCCGGTGTAGAACGCCTTGTCCGCCGGGGTCACCTCGCCACTCAGCGCCCGCAGCGCCACCTCGGCCTGCCGCTGGAGCAGCCAGCCGACCACCAGGTCGCCGACGGCGAGCAGGAAGCGCCGGCTGCTGAGCCCGACCTTGTAGAGCGCCCGGGCATCGCCGCCCTGGGCGTCGCCGAGCCACCCGGTCATCGTGCCGACCATCGCCTGCACCTCGCCGAGCGCCCGACCCAGCGCGGCCCGCTCCTCCTTGAGCTGCCCGTCGCCCGGCTCGGCCGAGTCCGTCGCGGCGGACTCCGCGCCACCGGCCTCCACGAACGCCGCGATCTCGCCGGCCACCGCCATCAGGCTGGTACCGCGATCCCGGACGATCTTCCGGAAGAAGAGGTCGAGGCTCTGGATGGCGGTCGTACCCTCGTAGAGGGTGTCGATCTTCGCGTCCCGGACGTACTGCTCCAGCGGGTAGTCCTGGAGGAAACCGGAGCCGCCGAACGTCTGCAACGACTCGTGGCCGAGCAGCTCGTAGGCGCGTTCCGAGCCGACACCCTTGACCAGCGGCAGCAACAGGTCGTTGACGCCCTTGGCCAGCTTGGCGGTCGACTCGTCACCGTTCGCCTCGGCGATGTTGATCCGGTCCTGCCAGGTCGCGGTGTAGCAGACCAGCGCACGCAGGCCCTCGGCGTACGCCTTCTGCAGCATCAGCGAACGGCGCACGTCCGGGTGGTGCGTGATGGTCACCCGGGGGGCGTTCCTGTCCGTCGAGCGGAGCAGGTCGGCGCCCTGCACCCGGCTCTTCGCGTACTCCAGCGCGTTGAGGTAGCCGGTGGAGAGCGTGGCGATCGCCTTGGTGCCGACCATCATCCGGGCGTACTCGATGATCAGGAACATCTGCCGGATGCCGTCGTGCACGTCGCCCAGCAGCCAGCCCTTGGCCGGTACGCCGTGCTCGCCGAAGGTCATCTCGCAGGTGTTCGAGACCTTCAGCCCCATCTTGTGTTCGAGGTTGGTGGCGTAGACGCCGTTGCGCTCGCCCAGCTCCCCGGTCTCGGAGTCGAAGTGGAACTTCGGGACGATGAAGAGCGAGAGACCCTTGGTGCCGGGCCCGCCGACCCCCTCGACCCCGACCGGCCGGGCCAGGACATAGTGGATGATGTTGTCCGTCAGGTCGTGCTCACCGCTGGTGATGAAGCGCTTGACGCCCTCGATGTGCCAGGAACCGTCCGGCTGCGGGATCGCCCGGGCCCGGCCGGCGCCGACGTCCGAGCCGGCGTCCGGCTCGGTGAGCACCATGGTCGCGGCCCACTGCTTCTCGACGAAGAGCTTGGCCCACTTCTTCTGCTGCTCGGTGCCCTCCCGGTAGAGGGTGTGCGCGAAGGAGGGGCCACCGGCGTACATCCACAGTGGCGCGTTGGCGCCGAGGATCAGTTCGGCGGCGGACCACCAGAGCGCGCGGGGCGCCATCGTGCCGTCGAGTTCGGCCGGCAGGTCCATCCGCCAGAACTCGGAGCCCATCATCGTGTGGTAGGACTTCTTGAACGGCTCGGGCAGCGGCGCGGTGTGCGTGGCCGGGTCGAAGACCGGCGGGTTGCGGTCGCTGGAGGCGTAGCTGGCGGCCAGGTCCTCCCGGGCCATCCGCTCGACCTCGGCGAGCACGCTCCGCGCGGTGTCGGCGTCGAGTTCGGCGTACGGGCCGGCGCCGAACGCCTGGTCCGCGCCGAAGACCTCGAAGAGGTTGAACTCGAGGTCTCGCCGATTGCTCCTGTAGTGGGTCATACGCCTCTGCCCCCCGGACTCGCAAACACAGGTTACCCGGCAGTAACAGGAGTTATATTACTAGCGAGTAAGTCACTGCGGAGCGCCGGTACCAGTGACCCGCACCACAGTGACAGCAACCTTACGCAAGGTGCCGGACCGGACGTCCGCCTCGCAACCGCCGACGCGGTTGCCGAATCCGGTCAGTTGTCGGGGGCGCCGACCTCCCAGCTCGGCACCGGCGACGCGGTTGCCGAGTGCGGTCCCGGGTATTCCATCAGGACCAGCGCGATGTCGTCGTCGAGCCGGCCGCGTACCCACTCGACCAGGGCCGTCTCCAGCGAGGCCAGGCCGTCGGCGACCGTGCCGTGCCCGAGCAGCCGCCAGGCTCGGTCCACGGTCGGGAAGAACTCCCCGTCCCGGCGGGCCTCGCCGAGCCCGTCGGTGAAGAGCAGCAGCCGGTCACCCGGTTCGAGCCGCTCCACCCGGGGCCGGACCACCGGCATGAACCCGAGCGGCGGAGCGGGCGCCGGTGGCTCCATCGGAATCACCTGACCGCGCCGGAGCAGCAGGGGAGCCGGATGACCACAGTTGACGATCGTGAGCGTGCCGCCCCGCTCCTCCACCAGCGCGGCGGTGACGAAGTCCTCGTCGCCGACGTTGCGGGCCACCGCCCGGTCCAGGTCGGCCACGATGGCCCGCAGGTCGGCCCGCTCGTACGCCACGTGCCGGTAGGAGCCGAGCACGATGCTGGCCAGCCGGACCGCGTCGAGCCCCTTGCCCCGGACGTCACCGATGATGATCCGCACGCCGTACGGGGTGTCGATCGCCTCGTACAGGTCACCGCCGATGTCGGCGGCGGCGGTCGACGAGATGTAGTGCCCGGCCACGGCCAGGCTGCCGACCTGCGGGCCGACCGGGCGCAGCACCGCCTGCTGGGCCACCGAGGCGAGTTTGGACAGCTCGGCGATCCGCTCCTCCTGCCGCTGCCGGATCACCGCGAAGAGCGCCGCGATCGCCGTCGCCAACACCACGCCGATCAGGTTGACCGTGGTGGCCAGCGGCACGACCCGGCCGTCCCAGGCCAGCGAGGCGGCCAGCAGGGTGGCGATCACGCCGACCGCGAGCACCACCCGCCAGGAGGCGAACGCGGCGGCCAGGAACGGGGCCGCCGCGACCAGGCCGACATAGTTGACCTTGGAATCGTCCGCGAACTCGACCACCGAGACGAGCGCGAGCAGCACGAGGGCCGCGCCGAGACCGGCGCGGGAACCTTGGCTCAGCGGGCGAGGGCCCGGTGGCATCAGTCGCATGGGTACGCGGAACAGCATGCCTGATCGACGACCGCGATTGTACGAAGTTGACTCCTCGTCCGATCGCGTTCTGGCCACCTGGCGCATCCCACCGGTCCGGATCCGCCGGATCTTGTCGGCGAGTCAGCCAACCGTTGCAAGTCGAATGAACATTCTTGGATCACGTACCTCACATCGCGCGTTCGCCCGGTCACCGAGCCGTCGTACCGCTCAGCCGAGGACCTCGTACCGTACGTCGATGGCGCCGAGGCTCAGCGCGGCGATCGCCTCGAAGCCGGCCCGGGACAGGTCGATGCAGCGGCCCTCGATGAACGGCCCCCGGTCGTTGATCCGGACCACCACCGACCGGCCGTTGTCGGGGTTCGTCACCCGGACCCGGGTGTCGAAGGGCAGCGTCTTGTGCGCGGCGGTCAACGCGTTCGGGTTGAAGGACTCACCGTTCGCGGTGACCTGCCCCTGGTCGTAGTAGGAGGCGCCGCACGAGCCGGTCTGCACCACCCGGGTCGTCGGGCTGGTCGCCGGCCGCTTGCTGGCGGGCTTCTTCGCGGTGGCGCTGCGGCTCTGGCTCGGCGAGGGGCGGGAACTGGCCCGCGAGGCGCGCTCCGGCGACCGCGTCGGGGTGGGCGTGACCGCGTCCGGGGTGGGCGTCGGCGACGTCGTCACCGGCCCGTCCGGGGTGGCCGGCGTGGTGACGTCGACCAGGGCCGGGGCGGAGTTGGCGGTTGGCTCGGTACCGAACGTCACCACTCCGGCCGCACCCGCCCCGACCAGGGCGACGGCGACCGCACCGGCCGCCACCACGCCGGTCGGCCAGCGCAGGATCCGAACTCGGGCATGCTTCCCAGCCACCGCACCGTCCTCTCGAAGGAACAACAGAGATCGGGTCGGACCGTAACGAGGTTGGCACTTCGGAAGTCAACGTGATCATCTGCTTTCGCCCGGTTATGTGGTGAAACGTGTAGCCGATCATCCGACCCGGAGTGGGTAGGTCGTGCCCGTACCCGGAGTACACCGGCGATGCCGCAAGATGGTCTCCGTGCGGGCTGAGCTGAGCAGGCGGCTGGTCGAGGCGTTCCGGTGGACCGACCCGGGGCCGGAGAGCACGCACCTGGTCAGCGACGTCTCCGGCTGGTGGCGGGACGGGACGATTCTCGCCGGGCTCGGCCCCGCCCTGGCCGAACCGTTCCGGGCGGACCCACCCACCGTCGTGGTCGCGCCCGAGGTCACCGGCCTGCTGCTCGGGCCACTGGTGGCGACCGCGCTGGGCGTCGGGTTCGTCCCGGCCTACAAGAACACCGGCGAGCGGCGGATCGCCGAGCCGACCACCTGGGCGTGGACCGGGTCCGACTACCGGGGCCGCCGGCTGGCTCTCGGGGTACGCAACCGGCACCTGGGACCCGGCGACCGGGTACTGGTGGTGGACGACTGGGTGGCCAGCGGCGCCCAGGTACGCGCCCTGCACGAGATCGCCGCCCTACGCGGAGCCACCGTGCTCGGCACGACCTGCCTGGTCACCGAGGCAGCGCCGGAGGTGGCGGCGGAACTGCGGCTCGACAGCCTGCTCACCCCGGCCGACCTGGACCGCTGAGCCGACCGGCAGCACTCCCGGACGCTCGCTCCCGGGTGTGCACAGCGGCGGCACCGGGAGGCGATTTCTCCTGGTACGACGGTTATCCACAAGCGCGACGCGGTTCTCCACAGGTTGTTCACAACGTGATCGAGGTTCCCGCACGCAGGCTTTCTACAGTCAGGCCATGACGGAACGCCGAATCCTGGTCGTGGAGGACGAGCGCACCATCGCCGAGTCGGTGGCTGCCCGACTGCGAGCCGAGGGCTTCGTGGTGGAGATCGCCCGGGACGGGCCGGGCGCGGTCGAGGCGTTCCGGAACAGCCGGCCGGAGCTGGTCGTCCTCGACGTGATGCTGCCCGGCTTCGACGGCCTGGAGGTGTGCCGACGGATCCAGGCCGACCGGCCGGTACCGGTGCTGATGCTGACCGCCCGGGACGACGAGACGGACCTGCTGGTCGGGCTCGCCGTCGGTGCCGACGACTACCTCACCAAGCCGTTCTCGCTGCGCGAACTCGCCGCCCGGGTGCACGCGCTGCTGCGCCGGGTCGACCGGGCCGCGACCTCGGCCCGCAACGGCGCCGAGATCCTCCGGCTCGGCGACCTCGAAATCAACCAGGCCGAGCGACGGGTCCGCCGCGACGGGGTCGAGGCGCACCTGACCCCGACCGAATTCGACCTGCTGACGCACTTCGCCAACCGGCCCCGGATGGTACTGCCCCGGGAGCGGCTGCTCGCCGACGTCTGGGGCTGGGCCGACAGCTCGGGCACCCGAACCGTCGACAGCCACGTCAAGGCGCTGCGCCGCAAGCTCGGCGCCGATCTGATCCGCACCGTGCACGGAGTCGGCTACGCGTTGGAGGTACGGCCGTGACAAGCTTCTGGACCGGCGTCAACCGGACGATGGACGCGCTGCCCCGACCGCTGGACCCGATCTGGTCGATAAAGCTGAAGCTCGGCATCCTGATCGTCGGCTCGGGTGCCGCCGGGATGACCGTCTTCATCATCGGCATCGGCTGGCTGCCGCCCTGGACCACCGGGACGGCCATCGGGCTGGCGCTGCTCACCTCGCAGGTGCTGGCCCACGGCATGACCTCACCGCTGCGGGAGATGACGGCGGCGGCCCGGGCGATGGCCCGGGGCGACTACACCCGGCAGGTCCGGGCCAGTTCCCGGGACGAGGTCGGCACCCTGGCCGCCGCGTTCAACCAGATGGCCGGGGACCTGGCCGAGGCCGACCGGCGCCGCCGCGAGCTGATCGCGAACGTGTCGCACGAGCTGCGTACCCCGATCACCGCCCTCCAGGGCGTACTGGAGAACATCGTCGACGGGGTGGCGGAGCCGGACCTGCCGACGCTGCGGGTCGCACTGGCCCAGACCGAGCGGCTCGGTCACCTCGTCGCCGACCTGCTCGACCTGTCCCGCCTGGACGCCGGGGTGCTGCCACTACGCCGGGAGAACGTCGACGTGGCGGAGTTCCTGGACGAGGTGATCCAACAGGCCACCGTCACCGCGGCCGGGGCGGGGCGCAACGTCCGGTTCGAGGTACGCCAGCAGTCCGCCCGGTTGACCGTGCAGGCCGATCCGCGCCGGCTGCACCAGGTCTTCGCCAACCTGCTGGACAACGCCGCCCGGCACAGTCCACCCGGCGGCCGGGTACTGGTCGCCGCGCAGCGGGTCGGTGACGAGTTGCGGTTCGAGGTGACCGACGAGGGCGAGGGGATCCCGGCCCGGCTCCGGCCGGAGGTGTTCGAACGCTTCACCCGGGGCGAGCGGACCAGCGACGGCGGCACCGGGCTGGGCCTGGCGATCGCGCACTGGGTGGTGGAACTGCACGGCGGCAGCATCGCCGTCGCCGACCGTCCCCTGATCGAGCCCGGTACGACGAACCGCGCCGACCGTCCGGTCGGCTGCCAGATCCGGGTGAGCCTGCCGATGGTGGCGCCGCCCGACGGGGACCACTCCGCCCTACTGGTGGAACAACGTTGAACGAGGTGGAACCGACGATGAACGACCGGCCGACCGGACCGACGACTTCCACGCCGACCCCGACGCCGACGACAGCGGCACCGGTCGCCCCCGGGAATCCGACCCACCCCCCGACCCAGGGCCAGCCGCCGACGCAGAACCACCCCCCGACCCAGGGCCAGCCCCCAGCACAGAGCCAGCTTCCAGCACAGGGCCAGCCCCCGACCCAGAGCCAGCCCTCAGCCCAGGTCCGGCCGGCGGCACAGGGCCGACCCGTGCCGCCCGGTCAGGCCGGGGCGTACCATCCCGCCGCGCCCGGTGGCTGGGCGGTGCCGACGTGGCCGCCGCAGCCGCCTCCGCCGTCCTGGATCGCGACCCGCTGGCCCGGACCCGCCGGCGGCCCGGCCCAGCCGGTACTGGTCGGAGTGGCCGCGGCGGCCGCCGTGGCCGCGGTGAGCCTCCCGCTGACCCGTCCCGGGCTCGGCTGGCTGGTCGCCGGTGCGGCGGGAACGGCGGCACTGGTCACCGCCGCCCGGCCCAGCCGACCTGCCGGGAGCAGCTCCCACGGCGTCCACCCAACCGCGCCGCCCCAACCGGCAACCCCGCAACCCCACCTGACAACCCCGCAGCCCCAACCGGCAAGCCCGCAGCCTCAACCGGCAACCGCAGCACCGCCCAGGCAGGCCGGTGGGTGGCGGCGGATCGGCTGGCTACGGCCGTTCTGGGCCGCCACCACCGTGGCGCTGCTCGGCGTCGGCACCATCCGGGCGGCGGGCTGGCTCTTCGTACTCTGCCTGCTCACCTCGGCGGTCACCGCGACGCTGACCCTCACGGACGGCCGGTCGGTACGCGCGATGCTGCTCTCCGCCCTGGTCCCGCCGACGGCCGTGATCCGGTCGATGCCGTGGCTGGCCAAGGGGCTGGCCCGGGCCTCGGGATCGGGCCGGGGACCGGCGATCGGCCGTACCCTGGTCAGCGTCCTGGTCTCGATCGGCCTGCTGGTCCTCTTCGGCCTGCTCTTCTCCTCCGCCGACGCGGCCTTCGCCGGGCTGGTGGACCGGCTCCTGCCGGAACTGTCCGGCGCCACCGTGTTCCGCTGGGTGTTCGTCTTCGGGGCGGTCGGCGCGGCGCTGCTCGGTGCGGCGTACGTGCTCGCGGCCCCGCCGGACCTGACCGGCATGGCGTCCGGCCCGAGCCGGCGACGGCTGCGCCGGGCCGAGTGGGTACTGCCGATCGGGCTGCTCGTCGTACTCTTCGCCGGGTTCGTGGCGGTCCAGGTCACCACCCTCTTCGGCGGTTCGGACCACGTACTGCGCACCGCCGGGCTCAGCTACGCCGAGTACGCCCGGCGCGGCTTCTGGCAACTGCTCGCGGTCTCCCTGCTCACCCTGCTGGTGATCGGTGCCGCCGCCCGCTGGGCGCCCCGGGAGAGCCGGGCCGACCGGGCGCTGATCCGGATCCTGCTCGGCGGGCTCACCCTGCTCAGCCTGGTGGTGGTGGCCTCGGCGCTGTTCCGGATGGACGTCTACGCCGACGCGTACGGCGCGACCCGGCTCCGGCTGCTCGTCGCCGTCTGCGAGGCGTGGTTGGGCCTGCTCTTCCTGCTGGTCGCGGTGGCCGGGGTACGGCTGGCCGCCCGCTGGCTGCCCGGGGTGGCGGTCGGTACGGCGGTACTCGCGCTGCTCGCCCTGGCGCTGGCGAACCCGGACCGGCTGATCGCCGAACACAACGTCGACCGGTACCAGCGGACCGGCCGGATCGACGTGGACTATCTCACCGGGCTCTCCGCCGACGCCGTACCGGCGCTGGACCGGCTGCCGGGCGAGCTGCGCGACTGCGCGCTGTGGCAGTACGAGGACGACCTGCCGCCGGACGACTGGCGGGAGACCAACCTCGCCCGGATCCAGGCCCGGCGGATCATCGCCGAGCGCCCGCCCGCCAACCGGACGTTCTGCCCGGTCACCCAGCCCCGCTGGTGACTTGACATTCCCGGCCAGCCGGTGAGACTGCCGAGGTGGCCATCCCCATCGATCCGCAGCCGGAGCCGGGGCCGCCCGGACCGCCGCGCCGGACCCGGGTGGTGCTGGCCGAGGTGGCCCGCAGCGGCACCGGCGCCGAGCGGACCCGGGCCGAGCTGACCCAGCAGACCCAGGTCGGCGAGGCGCTGCTGCGGGGGCTGATCCGCGCCCAGCTCGCCCTCGCGCTGCGGTTGTCGCTGGTGGTCGGGATCGGGCTCGGCGGGCTGCCGCTGCTCTTCGCGATCGCCCCGGAGGTCGGCACGGCGAAGCTCTTCGGGGTCAACCTGCCCTGGCTGCTGCTCGGGGTGGCCGCCTTCCCGTTCCTGGTCGCGGTCGGCTGGGCGTACGTGCACCTGGCGGAGCGCAACGAGCAGGACTTCACCGACGTGGTGCAGCGGCCGGAGCGTTGAGGTGGGCAACGTCTACACCGTGCCGGCGATCATCGTGGTCACCCTGGTCACGGTGGCGATCGGCTTCTACGGGCTGACCCTGGCCCGGACCACCTCGGACTTCCTGGTGGCGTCCCGGATGGTCAGCCCGACCTGGAACGCGGCGGCGATCGGCGGGGAATACCTCTCTGCCGCCTCGTTCCTCGGCATCGCCGGCCTGATCCTCAAGTACGGCGTGGACGTGCTCTGGTATCCGGTCGGGTTCGCCGCCGGCTACCTGGCGCTGCTGCTCTTCGTGGCCGCGCCGCTGCGCCGCTCCGGGGCGTTCACCCTGCCCGACTTCTGCGAGCTGCGGCTCGGCTCCCGCCGGCTGCGCAAGCTGGCCACCGCCTTCGTGGTCTTCATCGGCTGGCTCTATCTGGTGCCACAGTTGCAGGGGGCCGGGCTGACCCTGACCACGGTCGCCGGTGGGCCGTACGAGCTGGGTGCGCTGCTGGTCGGCGCCGTGGTCACCGCCAACGTGGCGCTGGGCGGGATGCGCGCGGTCACCTTCGTGCAGGCGTTCCAGTACTGGCTGAAGCTCACCGCGCTGGCCGTACCCGCGATCTTCCTGGTGTTGCAGTGGCAGGCGGACGCCCGACCGCCGGTGACCCCGGTCGGTGGTCCGGTCTTCCCGGCCGCGACCACCGTCGTGGTCGAGGAGCCGGCCAGGCTCACCCTGCCGGACGGCTCCTTCCGGGAGGTACGCCCCGGCGAGGAGCTGAGCTTCGCGGCCGGTGAGCCGGTGCCGGAGGTCTCCGGCGTGCAGGCCGCCAGGGGAGCGGACTGGCTGCTGCCGAGCATGGCCGGCAACGACGACCGGGGGCTCTTCGCCACCTACTCGCTGATCCTGGCGACCTTTCTCGGCACGATGGGACTGCCGCACGTACTCGTGCGGTTCTACACCAATCCGGACGGCGCGGCGGCCCGCCGCACCACCCTGGTGGTGCTGGCCCTGGTCGGCGCCTTCTACCTCTTCCCCACCCTGTACGGCGTCCTCGGCCGGATCTACACCCCGCAACTGCTGCTGACCGGGCGGACCGACGCGGTGGTGGTACTGCTGCCCGGCGCGGCGCTCGGCGACGGCCTGACCGGGCAGCTGCTGGCCGCCCTGGTCGCCGCCGGTGCGTTCGCCGCCTTCCTCTCCACCTCCTCCGGCCTGCTCACCAGCGTGGCCGGGGTGCTCTCCACCGACGTGCTCGGCCGTGGCTCGGTACGCGACTTCCGGCTGGCCACGGTCGTCGGCGGGCTGGTGCCGATGGTGCTGGCGCTGAACGTCTCCGGGTTGGACGTCTCCCAGGTGGTGGGGCTGGCCTTCGCGGTCGCCGCGTCGAGCTTCTGCCCGCTGCTGGTGCTCGGCATCTGGTGGCGCGGCCTGACCGACGCCGGGGCGGCGGCCGGGATCCTGGCCGGCGGGGGCGCGGCGGTCGGGGCGGTGCTCTTCACCGTGGTCGGGCCGGAGCTGGCCGGCTGGCCCGCCGTGCTGATCGCCCAGCCGGCCGCCTGGACGGTGCCGCTGGCCTTCACCGTGATGGTGACCGTCTCGCTGGCCACCCGGCGCCGGGCGCCGACCGACATCGCCGCGACGATGCTGCGGCTGCACGCCCCGGAGACGCTGCGGCTGTGACGCTGTCCGGGCATCGCCGCCGCCGGGGCGGGACCGCCGGCACAATGGGGCGGTGAACCGAGCCGAGTCGCCGGGTGGGCAGATCCATCACACCGACCCGTTCGCCACCCCGGAGCGGGACCGCTCCCCGGTGCGTCGGCTGCGCGGCCGGCTGCCGGCGCCGGTGACGCTCTGGACGGCGTACGCGGGGACGACCCCGACCGGCGAGCCGACCGGTCCGGCCGGGCTGACCGTCTCGTCCACCCTGGTCGCCGACGGTGAGCCGGGTCGACTGCTCGGACTCGTCGACGAGGAGTCGGAGCTGTGGGCGGCGGCGTCCGGCAGCGGCCGGTTCGCGGTGACGCTGCTCGGCCCGGCCCACCGGCAGCTCGCCGACCGGTTCGCCGGGCTGTTCCCGGCCCCGGGCGGGCTCTTCGCCTCCGGCGAGTGGACGGGTACGCCGTACGGGCCGGTGCCGGGCGGGGCGCGGGCCGGGATCGGCGGCTGGGCCGGCTGCCGGCTGGACGGGGCCCGGGAGTACGGCTGGGCGCTGCTGGTCGAGGCCACCATCGAGACGGTCGAGCTGGCCGAGGCGGCGGCACCGCTGCTGCACCACCGCGGCCGCTACCGCGACCTGGCCGGCTGACGGTTCACCCGGCCGGTTAGCGGTTCACCCGGCCGGTTCACGTTTCACCCGGCGGGTCGACGGCGCGCCTCGGCGGACGACCGGGGGCGCGCTTTCCGCACCGTCGCAGGCTGCGGGCGTGTCGCCAAGCGGCGTGACCGGGGTCACTGGGCGCAGCCACCGGCCCGTTCGGCGCAGCCGCCGACCAGGCTCCGGATCACTGCTTTCCGATATCCGGACGGCTCCATACGGTGCGCGGAAACTCCCCTGCCCCTGCGAAGGTGGTGAGACCAGCATGTCTACGGACACTCCCGCACCGGCCAGCGCACCCCCGGACCGGTACGTCGCCGCACAGCGATCGGACGAGTTCGTCGGGTTGCGCAAGGCGCTGCGCGGCTTCGTCTTTCCGATGACCGTGGCGTTCTTTCTCTGGTACGCGCTCTACGTGATCCTCTCGGCGTACGCGCGCGGTTTCATGGGCACCAAGATCGTCGGCAACATCAACGTGGCCCTCGTCTTCGGGCTGTTGCAGTTCGTCTCCACCTTCCTGATCGCCTGGCTCTACTCCCGGTACGCCGAGCGGAGGTTGGACCCGACCGCCGACAAGATCCGTGAGGAACTCAACGGCGTGACGGACGAGCGGAAGGAGGAGGCGGCCTCATGAGTCGAGACGTCCTCGCCGGGTTCACCCTGGCGGCGGAGGCGGGGAGCAGCAGCACCGCCCGTACCCTGACCATCACGCTCTTCCTAGTCTTCGTCGCGGTGACCCTGGCGATCACCATCTGGGCCAGCCGGCAGACCAAGACGGCCACCGACTACTACGCGGGTGGCCGCTCGTTCTCCGGCTTCCAGAACGGCATGGCGATCGGCGGCGACTACATGTCGGCCGCGTCGTTCCTCGGCATCGCCGGCATCATCGCGCTGTACGGCTACGACGGCTTCCTCTACTCGATCGGGTTCCTGGTCGCCTGGCTGGTCGCCCTGCTGCTGGTGGCGGAGCTGCTGCGGAACTCGGGTCGCTACACGATGGCCGACGTGCTCGCGTTCCGGATGCGGCAGAAGCCGGTCCGGACGGCGGCGGCGGTCTCCACGATCACCGTCTCGATCTTCTACCTGCTGGCCCAGATGGTCGGCGCGGGTGCCCTGGTGGCGCTGCTGCTGGGCATCCGGCCGGGCACCACGTTCCTCGGCATGGACGCGGACGCGGCGAAGATCGCCACCATCATCATGGTCGGCGCTCTCATGATCATCTATGTCACGGTCGGTGGCATGAAGGGCACCACCTACGTGCAGATCGTCAAGGCGTTCCTGCTGATGGGCGGCGCCCTGGTGATGACGATCCTGGTGCTGGCGCACTACAAGTTCAACCTCTCCAACCTGCTCGGCGACGCGGCGAACGCCTCCGGCAAGGGTCAGGCGTTCCTCGAACCGGGGCTGCGGTACGGCGTCGAGGTAGCCGGGGACGCGACGAAGACCTTCTACAACAAGGTCGACCTGCTCTCCCTCGGCATCGCCCTGGTGCTCGGTACGGCCGGCCTGCCGCACATCCTGATCCGCTTCTACACCGTGCCGACCGCCAAGGCGGCCCGGAAGAGCGTGCTCTGGGCCATCGGCATCATCGGCACCTTCTACCTGTTCACCCTGGCCCTCGGCTTCGGCGCGGCGGCCCTGGTGGGCCGGGAGGCGATCACCGCGCAGGACGCGGCCGGCAACACCGCGGCACCGCAGCTCGCCGAGGCGCTCGGGGTCGACTTCTTCGGCGGCGACGTCGGCGGGGCCGCCCTGCTCGCGGTCATCGCGGCGGTGGCCTTCGCCACCATCCTCGCGGTGGTCGCCGGGCTCACCCTGGCCTCCTCGTCCAGCCTGGCGCACGACTTCTACGCCAACGTCATCAAGGGCGGCGAGGCGTCGGAGCGGCAGGAGGTCAACGTCGCCCGGGTCTCGGCCCTGATCATCGGCGCGATCTCGATCGTGCTGTCGATCTTCGCGCAGAACCTGAACGTGGCGTTCCTGGTGGCGCTGGCCTTCGCGGTGGCGGCCTCCGGCAACCTGCCGGCGATCCTCTACAGCCTCTTCTGGCGCAGGTTCAACACCTCGGGTGCGGTCTGGGCGATCTACGGCGGTCTGATCAGCGCCGTCGGGCTGGTGTTCTTCTCCCCGGTGGTCTCCGGGGCGCCCACCGCGATGTTCCCGGACCACGACTGGCAGTGGTTCCCGCTCTCCAACCCGGGCATCATCTCCATCCCGATCGGCTTCCTCTGCGGTTGGATCGGCACGATCATCTCGAAGGAGCTGGACGAGGACAAGTACGCCGAACTGGAGGTCCGTTCCCTCACCGGCGCCGGGGCGCACTGACCGGCGACTCCGGAAAAGATCACGGATAGTCAGATCCGCACAACGGGTGGTGTCGGGCCGAAAGTGGCCCGGCACCACCCGTTCGACTCCTCCCGTGCGGACCATCTCCGGCCGGGTCCCTCGGCCAGCCGGAGATCAGCCTTCTGGGTAGGCTGGGCCTATGGTGGTAGCCCAGCGTTTCGGAGCGGAACACCGGATCCTCGTCACCGGCGGTGCCGGATTCGTCCCATCCCACCTGGTCGACGCGCTGATCGCGCGGGGCTGCACGGTGGTCGCGGTGGACAACTTCGTCACCGGCTCCAAGGAGAACGTCGCCCACCTGGCGGAGCACCCCCGGTTCACCCTGGTCGAGGCCGACGTCTCGGAAGGGCTTCCGGCGCACCACCCGGCGATGGCCGAGCGGTTCGACGCCATCATGCACCTGGCCTCGCCGGCCAGCCCCACCGACTTCGCCACGCTGCCGATCGAGATCCTCCGGGTCGGTTCGCTGGCCACCCTGCACCTGCTCGACCGGGCCGTCGCCGACCGGGCCCGGTTCATCCTGGCCTCCACCTCCGAGGCGTACGGCGACCCGCAGGTGCACCCGCAGGTCGAGACGTACTGGGGCAACGTCAACCCGATCGGCGTACGCAGCGTCTACGACGAGGCCAAGCGGTTCGCCGAGGCGAGCACGATGGCGTACCACCGCTACCACGGGCTCGACGTCGGCATCGTCCGGATCTTCAACACGTACGGCCCCCGGATGCGGCCGGACGACGGGCGGGCGATCCCCACCTTCATCACCCAGGCGCTGCGCGGCGAGCCGCTGACCGTGCACGGCACCGGCGCGCAGACCCGGTCCATCTGCTACGTGAGCGACCTGGTCCGGGGCATCCTGCTGCTGCTCGACTCCACCGAGACCGGCCCGATCAACTGCGGCACCGAGCACGAGGTGTCGATGCGCGAGCTGGCCGAGACGATCGCCGGGTTGGCCGGAAGCGGCTCGCAGGTGACCTATGTCACCCGGACCGCCGACGACCCGGAGATGCGCCGGCCGGATCTGACCCTCGCCCGGGAGCGGCTCGGCTACGAACCCGAGGTGACCCCGGCCGAGGGGCTGCGCCGGACGATCGAGCACTTCAGCCAGCGGCTGGCGGGCTAGCGGAGGATACCCGGCTCGCGCCAGCCGGGCCGTGGCACACAGCGGTTTCTTGGTTCCGCTACGTACCCTGAGGGCATGTTCGCAAGCCCTCCCCCGAACGCGACCGGCAGTTCGTACCGGATGACGACCGGCGGATCCGCCGGCCGGTCCTCCGTGCCCGGCCAGGGCCGGGCGACCGGACCGGGCCGGATCTCCGGCCGGGCACAGGTGTCCGGCGTACCAGGTCAGGCCCGTCCATTCGACTCGCCGGCCGGTCCCGGCGGCGGTGGCCCGGGCGGTCCCGGCGGCCCGGGTCTGCCCGGCGACCCCGGCCGGCGCGGCCCACGCCCCCGGTGGGGCCGGATCGCACTGGTCGTCGGCGTCGCGGTGCTGGTGCTCGGCCTACTCACCAGCGGTGGCCTCTGGCTCTACGTCAGGGGGCTCGACAAGGACCTGGCCCGGACGGACCCGTTCGCCGAGCTGGCCGACGGGCGGCCGAAGTCGGTCAGCGGCGCGTTGAACATCCTGCTGGTCGGCAGCGACTCCCGGGACCCGGACGCCCCGATCAACGAGGCCAGCAAGTGGCGGGCCGACACCATCATCGTGATGCACATTCCGGCCAGCCACGACAAGGCGTACCTGGTCTCGGTGCCCCGCGACCTCTACGTGCCGATTCCGGAGAACGCCAAGGCGGAGTGCGGCAGCGGCGAACGGGGCAAGATCAACGCGGCCTTCGCGTTCGGCGGCCTGCCGCTTGCGGTACGCACCGTGGAGTGCTTCACCGACGTCCGGATCGACCACGTGATGGCGATCGACTTCGCCGGCTTCAAGGAGGTCACCGACGCCCTCGGCGGGGTCGACCTGAAGGTCGAGCGGAACATCACCTCGATCCACAAGCCGTACCGGAAGTTCACCAAGGGCGTCAACCACATGAACGGGGCCGAGGCGCTGGACTGGATCCGGCAGCGCAAGCAGTTCCCGGACGGCGACTTCGCCCGGATGCGCCACCAGCAGGAGTTCCTGCGGGCACTGATGGACAAGGCGGCCAGTACCGGCACGCTGACCAACCCCGGCAAGCTGAACGCCTTCCTCAAGTCGGTCACCAACGCGGTCACCGTCGACGAGGGCTTCTCGCTGGTCGACATGGCGATCCAGTTCCGCAACCTGCGCGGCGACAACCTCCGGTTCATCACCAGCCCGCACAACGGCAGCGAGACCATCAACGGCGAGTCGGTGGTGGTGTCGGACCGGGAGAAGGCGCTGGGCATGTACCGTGCGATGGCGGCGGACACAATGGACGAATGGGTCGCGGCTAACGTCGCACCGACCCCGACACCGGCCAACGGCGGTTGAACCGATCGGCGCGCGTACCCGTAGATGAACAGGAGCAGGTAACGTAATTGAATTCGGGGCGACTGGCGGGTGTCCGCACCATGTCACGCGTCCCGCCCTCACCCCCGACCCTGGAGCAGGCATGCCGGTGCAATCCCGCCGACGTCCCCCACGGCCCGCCTCGACGGTCCCGCCCACCCGGGCGACCGCCGCGGTGGGCGGTGCGCCGCTCGACGACTGGGAGGCGCCGAACGGCTCCGGCGGCAAGGCCGGGGGGAGCAGGGGCAAGGCGAGCAAGGGCAGGGGCGGCAAGAGCGCCCGGCGCCGGAAGACGCCGCTCTGGGCCCGCCTGACGCTGGTCTTCGGCGCCGTACTCATGCTCTCCAGCGGGGTGGCCATCGTCGGCATGCAGGCCGTGATCGACCAGGCGACCAGCACCATCCAGCAGGAGAACCTGCTCGGTGCGGCGAGCAAGTCCGACGCCGAGGGCGGCAAGGACCTCGACGGCCCGATCGACCTGCTGCTGCTCGGCATCGACGCGCGGGCCCGGCTGGAGGCCGACAACGTCCGGGCCGACACCATCATCGTGCTGCACATCCCGGCCACCCACGACCAGGCGTACCTGCTCTCCATCCCGCGCGACACCGAGGTGCAGGTGCCGGCGTTCAAGAAGAGCAACTACGGCGGCGGCACCGCCAAGGCGACCGAGGCGTTCTACCACGGCGCGCAGAACGGCGGCGGCCTCGCCGGCGGCGCGCAGTTGATGGCGCTGACGGTCAACAAGCTGACCGGGATCAGCTTCGACGGCGCCGCGATCATCAACTTCAGCGGCTTCAAGAAGATCATCGACGCCCTCGGCACCATCCCGATGTGCGTGCGCCAGGAGGTCAAGTCGCACCACATGAAGTTGGTCGACGGCAAGCCGATGTGGAACCACGAGGCCGACAAGGTCAGCGGGGTCAAGAAGCCGGTGGTGCACAAGAAGGGCTGCCGGCAGATGGAGGGCTGGGAGGCGCTGGACTACTCGCGGCAGCGCTACGGCCTCACCCACGGCGACTACGACCGCCAGCAGAACCAGCAGCAACTGATCAAGGCGATGGCCAAGAAGGCCATGAGCGACGGCGTGATGACCGACATCGGCAAGCTGAACGAGTTGATGAAGGCGGCCGGCGAGGCGCTGATCCTGGACACCGGCAGTACCCCGATCGCCGACTTCATCTTCACCATGCGTGGCGTGGCCGCCAACGACCTGGTGCTGCTGCGCACCAACGACGGCAACTTCGCCGGCAACGGCAACGGCCGGGAGACGCTCAAGCCGATCAGTCAGCAGATGTTCACGGCGGTCAAGAACGACAGGTTGGACGAGTTCATCATCAACAATCCGACCGTGCTCGCCCCGAGCAAGTAGCGGCCCGGGGCTCCTCGCCAACGAAAATCCCAAAAGCCACTGGACGCTCAAACCGGGCCCCTAGCCTGGGTGAGAAAGCTTCACTCAGCCGGTCCGGGGAGGGGTCACGTTCACACCCAAGCGGGCGGTCCCGGGCCAACCCGGGCGGCCAGGACGCGTCTTCGGCGCCGGTCGTACCGGTGGACCGGATCCCGCGCGACGCCCCCGGCACCGCCGCAAGGCGCCGGTCTGGGCGAAGGTCGCGATCGGGCTCGGCCTGGTCCTGCTGCTGGTCTCCGGAGCCGGTGGTGCCGGCCTGCACATGCTGGCCAACCGCTACGACAACAGCGTCGTCAAGCAACTGCTCCTCGACCCGGCCGCCCGGGGAAGTCGGGGCGACGTCTCCGGGCCGCTCAACTACCTGCTGGTCGGCTCCGACGAGCGACCCGCCGCCAGCCCCGGCGCGGACCAGCGGTCGGACACCATCATGATCGCCCACCTGCCGGCCGGACTGGACCGGGCCTACCTGATCTCGGTACCCCGGGACCTGCTGGTCGAGATCCCGCCCGCGCCGGGCAGCGGCTGGCCCGGCGGCTCCGACAAAATCAACTCGGCGTTCCAGTACGGCGGCGGTGGCCAGGGCGGCACCCGACTGCTCTCCGCCACCCTCAGCCGGCTCACCGGGATCCGGTTCGACGGCGCCGCCCTGGTGAACTTCGCCGGATTCCAGCGCGCCATCGACCTGCTGGGCGGGGTGCGGATGTGCGTCGACACCCCGGTCCGGTCCATCCACACCCGGCACGTCTTCGAGGCCGGCTGCCACCAGATGAGCGGCGCACAGGCGCTGGACTACGCCCGCCAGCGGTACGACCTGCCGAACGGGGACTTCGACCGGCAGCGGCACCAGCAGCAACTGCTGCGGGCGATGATGGACAAGGCCACCACCTCGGACATGCTGCGCAACCCGCTCCGGCTGGACCAGGTGATCCGGGCCGTCGGCTCGTCGTTCACCGTCGACACCAACGGCGTACCGCTGGAGGACCTGATCTTCGCCCTGCGCCGGATCCGCTCCGACGCGCTGCGCGGCATCCAGCTCCCCTCGCACTCCGAGATGATCGACGAGGTCTCGTACGTCCTGATCGACGAGCCGGCGAACACCCTGTTCGACGCGATGCACGCCGCCGACCTGGACACCTGGGCACAGCAGCACCCGAAGTGGGTCAACCGGCTGTAGATTCCGGCACGGTCCCGCCCAGGCTCTACCCTTGGTAACCGTGTTCGCAGCCAACATTCCCTCCGTGACCGCCGCCGAGGTCCCCGCCGACGCCTACCTGCTCGACGTACGGGAGCCGGACGAGTGGGCGGCCGGGCACGCGCCCGACGCCCACCACCTGCCGATGATGGAGGTGCCCGCGCGGATGTCCGAGATCCCTACCGACGCCGACGTCGTGGTGGTCTGCCGCTCCGGCGGCCGCTCCGGCCAGGTGGTCGGCTACCTGATGAGCAACGGTTGGGACAACGTCCGCAACCTCGACGGCGGCATGCGGCAGTGGGCCGCCGCCGGTCGCCCGCTGGCCAGCGAGGACGGGCAGCCGGCCCGGGTCATCTAGCCCCCGGTCGGCAGCCATGAGCGCGAGGAGTGAGCCGGGTTCCGGAGCCGCGTGCCGCGACGGACCGGTCGACGCGCCGGGCGGGGCACGATCGCCGCGGCGGCCCGGGGCCGGCGGGGTGCCGGAACCGCGCAGTCGCCCGCTGGTCTTCGCGCACCGGGGCTCCTCCGCGATGATGCCGGAGCACACCCTGGCGGCGTACCTCCAGGCGTTGGCCGAGGGCGCGGACGGGCTGGAGTGCGACGTACGGCTGAGTCGGGACGGGCATCTGGTCTGCGTACACGACCGGCGGCTGGAACGGACCAGCAACGGGCGGGGACCGGTCGGGGCGTACACCCTGGCCGAGCTGGAACGGCTCGACTACGGCTCGTGGCACCGCGGGGCCGCCCCCGACGACGACCTGCCGCCGGCTCCGGAGCGGACCCGGCTGCTCACCCTCGACGCCCTGCTCCGGGCGGTGCGGGCCGCCGACCGCGAGGTCGAGCTGCTGATCGAGACGAAACACCCCGCCCGGTACGGCTCGGGCGTCGAGCGCCGCCTGGTCGCGCTGCTGGACCGGCACGGGCTGGCCGACCCCCGGCCGGACGATCCGGTACGGGCCACCGTGATGTCCTTCTCCCCGCTGGCGGTACGCCAGATCCGCCGGCTGGCACCGCGACTTCCGACGGTACTGCTGCTGGAGCTGGCGCCTCCCGGACTGCGCCGGGGCCGGCTGCCGTTCGGCGCCCGGATCGCCGGCCCGAGCCTCAAGCTGCTCCGCACCCGCCCGCAGCTCGTCCCGGCCCTGCACCGGGCGGGCAACCGGGTCTACGTCTGGACGGTGAACGACGGCCCCGAGCTGGACCTGGCCCTGGCCCACGGGGTGGACGGCATCATCACCGACCGGCCCGCCATGGTCCTCGACCGGCTGAACCGCTGAACCGACCCACCGCCGGGCCGGCCGACCGGGTCGGGCCGCCGGACCGGGTCCGGTCGGACGTCGGCCGGCGCGCGCCGGCAATGGCGGTACTGCCGAAAGACCCGCCGAACGGGCAGACTCGGAGCATGCCGGAACACCCCGATTACCCCTGCCTCGTCGCCGGCCACGCCGAGGTGCTGGGGATGCTCAACGCGGGCGAGGTGGGCCTTCCGGTGCTCAACCGGCTGTTGCGGGTCGCCGGCCGGGCGCTCCGGGCGCCGGGTGTCGCCTTCGTCGAGTTCGGCCCGAACGGCGGCCGGGTGGTCTCCGGCAACGGGGAGCTGGACTGGGCGGTCGGCCGGCCGATCCCGATCCTCGACCAGCCGGCCGACGACCTGGTCTGCGGCCCGGGAGTGCGCGCGATGAGCGTCGACGTCCTCCCGGCGGACCTGGCCGAGGAGCTGGACGGGCGCGGCCTGCGGCACATGCTCGCCGCCCGGGTCGAGATCGGCGGGCTGACGATCGGCAACCTCTACGCCCTCTACCCGGACCCCGAGCGCCCCGACGACCCCGAACACCGCTCGGTGCTCGGCTTCCTGGCCGCCACCGCCGCGCACATGTACGGCGACCAGGCCGGCCTGCCGGTGCACGGCGACGGCACGGTGGTCGCGGCGCTGGCCGACGGGCTGGCGATCGTCACCCGGGACGGCACCGTCCAGCTCTGGAACCCGGCCGCCGAGAAGGTCACCGGGCTGCGCGCCGCCGAACTGCTCGACCGGCCGCTGCCGTTTCCGGTGCCGCCGCCGGGGCAGGTGCTCGACCACCGGCTGCCGGACGGGCGCTGGCTCAAGATCACCTCTGGTGACCTGCCGGGTACGGCGGCCTCCCGGGTGGTCACCTTCCGGGACAGCAGCGACCAGCACATCCGCGACCACGACCGGGACCTCTTCGTGGCGGTCACCAGCCACGAACTCCGTACCCCGGTCACGGTGATCAAGGGGTACGCCGACACGCTCGGCACGCACTGGGAGTCGCTCTCCGACTCCGACCGGCGGCAGGCGGCCGGCGTGATCGGCCAACGCGCCGGTGAACTGGCCCGCCTGGTGGACCGGCTGCTCGCCACCACCAACGACGCCGGCTCGGTCGGCGGTGCCCCGCCGGTCCCCTTCGACCTGCTCGACGCGCTCCGGGCGGCCGCCGCCGACCTCCCCGCCGAGCTGCGCCACCGGCTGGTCATCCAGCTCCCGGAGAACCTGCCGAAGGCGCTCGGCGACCGGGCCAGCCTGGCGACGGTACTCACCGAGCTGACCACCAACGCCGGCAAGTACTCGCCGGACAGCTCGCCGGTGCTGCTCACCGCGGAGGCCGACCGGCGGACGGTGGCGTTCCGGGTGAGCGACCGGGGAATCGGGGTACGTCCTGAGCATGTCGAGCGCGCATTCGAACGGTTCTGGCAGGGGGAGTCCGGTGACCGCCGCCGCTATCCCGGCGCCGGCCTGGGCCTCTACCTCGTACGCCGGATCGTCGAACGACAGAATGGGTGGGTTTCGCTCCGTCCGCGCGACGGGGGCGGTACGGTCGCAGAGGTGCGGCTGCCCCGAGGCTGAACCGAGGTCGTCCGGCGGTGCCGTGCCCGGGTGGCCCGTCGAGGAGTCACCTGGAGTCCGTCGGTCCGTCGAGGAGGCACCTGGAGTGAACCTTTTTCGACCCGAACCGCGCGGCGCCCACCCGCCGCGTCCGACCCTGCGGTCCGTCGGACAGCAAGGGGAGGTCGAAGAAGGTTCATTGTCGAGCATCTCGACCGAACGGTCGTGGTGCCTGCTGGTGCCGCAGCACGCCCAGGGTGCCCGTACCGCCCGGCACCGGCTCGGTGCCGAACTCGACGGTACGGTCCCGGCGGCGCTGCTCGGCGACGCCGAGATGGTCGCGGCCGAACTGCTCGGCAACGCCGTACGGCACGCCCCGCCGCTGCCCGGCGGGATGATCCGACTGAACTGGCTGCTGCGTACCGGCCCGACCGCCCAGGTCGTGGAGATCCGGGTCACCGACGGCGGCGCCACCGGCCCGCCCCGGATCCGGCAGGTCGGACCGGAGGCGACGGACGGTCGGGGACTCTTTCTGGTGGCCGCGCTCGCCGCCGACTGGGGAGTGGAGCGCGACGGGCTGGGCCAGAGCGTCTGGGCAAGGCTGGTGCACCCGGTCCGGCAGACCGTCGCCGCCCGGTGATCGCGCACCGTCGCCCGCCCGGCCGGCCCGACCGCAGGTGACCCGCCGGTAGCGCCGCCGGGTGTCCGGGCCCGCTCGGTTGCGCCTAGGCTGTCTCGCCGTGGGCAAGCGTCGAAAGAGTTCCCGGTCCGCCACGGCGGGCGCCAGCAGCTCCGCGAGCGGGGAGAGCCAGACCGGAAAGCGGCAGAAGGTACGGGACGTCTTCGTACCCCGCCCCTTCGAGGGGCTGACCGACGAGGTGGAGTGGATCGCTCTGCGTGAGCTGGTGCCGGCCGCCTCGGCTCCGCTGACCCTCGCACCGCACCTGGTCGAGGAGTACGGCGACCGCCCGGTCACCCTGGCCACCGTGTTGCCGATGGCCACACCGGCGATCACCAAGGCGGACGGCCGGATCATGATCGGCCTCCAGCGGCACGTGCAGTCCGGCGACGTCTCCCGGGACCTGGCCGAGGCGCTGCTCTGCGCGCTGCGTACCGAGCCCGGGGGGACCGTCTCGGTGCCGCCGCTGCCCGGTGAGGGTCCCCGGCTGCCGGACGTACTGGTCGACGGGCCGCTCGACATCACCCTGCACGACGGGTTCGAGTTCTGGCTCGACCCGGGTGCGGCCGACGATCCCAACGTCAAGGCGTCGCTGGAGCGCGCCGACGCCTCCATCTACCCGACGGTCCGGCTCGCCGCCGCGCCGGCCGCGTACTGGTGCCAGGTCAGCGACAAGAGCCACGTCCGCTGGGTACTCCCCGACGACGAGGACGCCGCGCTGGACGCCCTCTCCCGGCTCTCCGCCGCCGGTGAGCTGCTGCTCGGGCCGCAGACCAGGTTCGCCGGGATGTTCCGGGCACACGGTCGGCTGGTACCCGTCTGGGACATTCCCCGCGACGCCGCGCCGGACTCCTGGGAGGCCCCGCTGGCGGACTTCGCGAAGCGGTACGGCGCCGCCCTCGCCGAGCCGGCCCCGCTGGACGCCGCCGGCCGCCGTGCCAAGCAGGGCCTGCTCGGCCGCCAACTGACGCTCCGTTAGCCCGTCGGGTCGCCCGCCCTTCGTCGCGTCAGCATATGTTGACGACCCGTCGTCGTCAGCATATGCTGACGCCATGTCCGCGATCGCCGACCTCGACCGTGCCGCACACGGCAGCGACCCCGACGCCGCGCTGCGGGCGGTCGCCCGCCTCCGCCGCCTCGTGGAGCAACTGGAGGCCGAGCAGGTCGCGGCGGCCCGACGGGCCGGCTGGTCCTGGCAGGAGATCGCCGTCCGGCTCGGCGTCACCAAGCAGACCGTGCACCGGAAACACCATCGCGACCAGGAGGTCTGATGTTCCGAGGCGATCACCCCGACCTCCGCCGTACGGTGGCGCACGCCCTGGCCGTGGCCCGTGACCTCGGCCATCCCCGGACCGGCAGCGAGCATCTCCTGCTCGCCCTCACCGCGACGGGCGGAGTCGTCGGTACCATCCTCGGCCGGCACGGCGGCACGGAGCCGACCATCCGGGAAGCGGTACGCCGGGCCGCGCCGCTCGGCGCCGGGGCCGCCGCCGACCGCGACACCCTGGCACCGCTCGGCATCGACGTCACGCAGATCCTGTCGCGGCTGACCCCGGCCGTCCTGGACCGGCCGACCGCACCCGAGCCGCTGCTGCCGCTCGGAGCCGTCGCGGCACGACGGCGCTGCGCCCGGACGAACCCGCCCCTCGGGCTCGACGCCCAGGCGGCCTACGAGGCGTCACTCCGGCTCGCGCTCGCCCGCCGGGACCGCGAACACCGGCACGAACATCTCGCCCTCGTCCTCGTCGCCCTCGACCCCGGCGCGGCCTGGGTGCTGAACACCGCCGGGGTGCGGACCCCGGCCCTGCTCGCGGAGCTGGCCGACACCTTCCCGCCACCGCCGCGCAACCCGCTGCTGCGCGCCGAACGCCGGATCGGCCAGCGGTCACGCGGGCACGACCTGGTCCGGCGTTACCAGCGCACGACCGGGCGTACGGTCACCTCGGGCGGTGCCGTCGCCACCCTCATCACCGGCTGACACCGTCCCCACCCTGCGGTCAGGGGATCGGGCGGTCAGTCGTGGTCCAGTGCCTCCGCCAGGTCGACCCCGTCCAGCCGCCCTAGGACCATCTCCTGGAACCGTGGGCACGCCTGGTAGTCCGGGTGCCGGCAGCGCAGTCCGTGCTCCAACAGCGTCTGCGACAGGGTGAGCCGGGCGATCCGCTCCCGCACCTGGACCAACTGGTCACGCAGCAGATCCTGCCGCCGTTCCCGATCGGGGGCGGCGAACAGCTCCCGCAACTGCTCCAGGCTGAACCCGGCCTCCTTGCCCAGCAGGATCTCCGCCACCCGGGTCACGTGCACCGCGCCGTACGTCCGCCGGCCCGCCACCCGCCGTGCCGGTGACAGCAGACCCGCGTCCTCCCAGTGCCGGAGTACGTGCGTGGCCAGACCGAAACGGGCCGCCAGCTCCCCGATCGAGTACTCCATCGACCATCCCACCGAACTCGGTCCACCTGACTGGCTCAGCGTTGACTTCAGGTCCACCTGAAGTCGCAGACTCGGGCGCATGCCAGAGACGCACACCGCCTACACGGACACCGAAAACCTGATCCGCCTGCTCGACGCCGCCGAGAACACGCCCGACGCCGTAACGCTACGCGCCCGCAGCTACGAGTTGCTACGGCCGTACCCCGGCGCGACGGTGCTCGACGTCGGCTGCGGCGCCGGTCGTGCCGTCGCCGAACTCGCCCGTCAGGGCGCCCGCGCGATCGGGGTGGACCTCGACCCGGCGATGCTGGCCGCGGCCCGCAGCCGGTTCCCCGACCTCGACGTACGCGCCGCGGACGCCGCCGAGCTGCCGCTGCCGGACGGGCAGGCCCACGGGTACCGGGCCGACAAGGTGTACCACGTGCTGCCCGACCCGTCCGCCGCGCTGGCCGAGGCCCGCCGGGTCCTCGCCCCCGGCGGTCGGATCGTGCTGCTCGGCCAGGACTGGGACACCCTGGTCATCGACTCCGACCAGCCCGAGCTGACCCGCCGCATCGTGCACGCCCGCGCCGACACCGTGCCGCACCCGCGCATCGCCCGTGCCTACCGCAACCTGCTGCTCGACAGCGGTTTCCACGACGTCGAGGTCGAGGTGCACACCCTGGTGTTCACCGACGCCGCGATGCGACCCATGCTTGCCGGGCACGCCGACGCCGCCCGGCAGACCGGTGCCGTCAGCGCCGAGCAGGCCGAGGCGTGGATCGCCGAGCAGACCCGTCGGGCCGCCACCGCCCGGCTGCTGGTCGCCCTCCCGATCTTCGTCGCCGCCGCCACCCGCTGACGCCACCAACCGACGCTCTTTCCGGGTAGTAGTGCCTCCATCGCGCCTCGGACGGCACTACGTCCGGGAAGTAGCCCCGGCCCGCAGTGGCTCCCGGACGAGCGGGCAGGACATGCAGCGGGGGCCGCCCCGGCCCGAGCCGAGTTCGGAACCGGCGATCCGGATCACCTCGATGCCGGCGCGTTCCAGTTGGGCGTTGGTCTCCACGTTGCGCTCGTACGCGACGCAGAGCCGGGGCGAGAGCGCCAGGGTGTTGTTGCCGTCGTCCCACTGCTCGCGTTCCGCCGTCACCGGGTCCAGGCCGGTGTCGATCACCCGGAGCGTGTCCAGGTCCATCGCGTCGGCCGCCGCCCGCAGGAACGGCGCCGGCCCGTCGAGCTGGAGATCGCCGTCGGTGCCGGCCACCACCGTGTACGCCGAGAGCGTGTCGGCGATGTTCGCGTACATGAGTACCGCGTCGACGTCGACCATCGTGCAGACGGTGTCCAGGTGCATAGTGGCGCGCTCCTGGGCGATCGGCACCACCAGGATGGTGTGCGCCAGGCCGGCGTCGAAGACCCGCCGGGCCAGCCGCTCCGCCCCGGCCGGGGTGGTGCGCTCGCCGACCCCGACCGCCAGCACCCCGGGGGCGAGCAGCAGTACGTCGCCGCCCTCCAGATGCTCCAGGCCCGGGCCGTACACGAAGGAGGTGCCGGCGAACCGGGGGTGGTGCCGGTAGATCGCGTTGGTCAGGCTGGTCTCCCGGCCCCGGGCCGGCATGGCCAGGCTGGTCACCGCGACGTGGTCGCCGATCCAGGTGGAGGAGTCCCGGGTGAAGAGGAGGTTCGGCAACGGGTCGATCACGAAGTCGAGCCGGTCCATCAGCCGGTAGACCAGGCCGCCGCCCCGGTCGCCGCCGAGCCGCAACTCCTCGTGCGCGAGGCCGGCGATCAGCACGTCGGCCAGCGCGGCCGGATCGAGGTACGACAGGTGCTCGGCCACCCGCCCGCGCAGCGTGTCACCCAGACGGGTGTCGGCGAGGATCCGCTCGGTCATCTCGGACCGCGCGTCCGGCACGGCCAGCGTCTCGGCGAGCAGGGTTCCGATGTAGAGCACCTCGACGCCACGCTCGGTCAGCGCGGCGGCGAACGCGTCGTGCTCCTCCTGCGCCCGACCGACCCACGGGATCGCGTCGAAGAGCAGCGAGTCGTTGTTCCGGGGCGTGAGTCGGGCGAGTTCCGGCCCCGGACGATGCAGAAGTACGGTGCCGAGCCGGCCGACCTCGCTGTCCACGAAATGGGTCATCCTCGCAGCGTAGGACAGCAGTTGGCACCATCCGGGAAAAAGGGCTTCGGATGAATGGGGCATTCATCCACACTCACTCCGGCGCTTCGACTTGCCGCTCCCTAGGTCTGGCCACGTACCGTAGTGAGGAGATAACTTCGAGGGACCTTTTGCCGGAGGTCACGATGACTGTCTTTTCTGCACGCTCAGCGGTTCCCGCCGCGCGGGCCCTCCCTCCCGCGCCGGTCAACCCACTTCCCACCCTGGAGGCCGTCCGGCCGACGCCGATGGACTGGGCCCGTCGGCGCCGCGCGGAACGGGACGCCCGCCGGATCGAGGCGGCCGGGGCGCGGGCACTGAGCCGGCTCGACCACCTCGGTCCATCGTGGCACGTGGTCGAGTGGCCGCGTACCGAGTTGACCGAGGCGAGCATGCTCGACCTCGACTACCGCTCCCGGGACGAGCGCGCGGGCTTCCTCGCGATCGGTCCCAGTGGCCTCTTCGCGGTCACCGTGGCCGACCACGGTCGGTCCCGGGTCCTGATCGCCGGGGACGTCGTGCAGATCAACGGCAAGCGACCGGCGTACGTGTCGGAGGCGCGGCGGGACGCGAAGCGGGCCGCCAAGGCGCTCTCCAACGCGGTCGGCCTGACCATCCCGGTCACCCCGGTACTGACCTTCGTCGGCTCCGGGGTGATCAGCGTTTACGGACTGCCCAAGGAGTGCCTGGTGGCGACCCACCGGGAACTCGACCGGCTGCTCGTCGCGGGCGGCAACCGGATCAGCGCCGCCACGGCGGAGAAGCTGTCCCGGGTCGCCCAGTCCCCCGCCACCTGGCTGAACGCGCCGTACCGGTCGGCGGCGGACTACCGGTGGTACGAGGAGGGCCGAACGGCCGCTGACAAGCACGCCGGTCGCCGGTAGCGTCACCAGCCGACGCCACCCGTCGGGCGGCGCCCCGTCGCCGCCCGATCGGGCGCGCGGGGTGGGCCGCGCCGACGGGGGTCTGCGGGATGCCCGACCGGCCGGCGATCTCGGGGGTCGCGGCCCCGGTGACCACCGGCTAGCGTGGGGCATGGTGTGGCAAATAGGAGGCGCGGTGGCCCACGTCGAACTCTCGATCTCGGAGGCGTTCCCGACGCCGGCGACCCCGTCGCTGGGGCACGGGTCCACCGGCTTCGACGACGCCGACGGGCGGGTCCACCTCGACGGGCTGACCCGCTGGTCCGAGACGGTCTCGACGGCCGCCGAGCCGTGCCTGCTGATCGACCGGGAGACCACCATCGCGGCCGTCTCGCCGTCCTGCTGTCAACTGCTCGGCCTCGGTGCCCCGCTCGACGCGCTCGGCCTCCCGCTGCTCGGCAGCCACCTGCGGCTGCTCGACTTCACCGCCGCCCGGGGTGAGCTGACCGAGCAGGAGGTCGAGAAGATCCCGCCGCTGCTCGCCCTGCACTCGGGCCGGCTCGCCCGGGGCCTGCTCCGGGTGCGCTGCCCCGAGGCCGAGGGGCCGGAGGCCACCACCGTGGACGCGATCGCCACGCCGATCCTCACCGACGGCCGGGTCGCCGGCTCGCTCACCTTCTTCGCCGAGGTGTGACCAGCGCCTCTCCGAGCTGCCCGCGCCGGGCACCGGCACGTCTCCGGGCCGGCGCCGTCCGGGGGCGGATCGCGAGGTAGGCCGGTCACCCGTCGGACAGCTTCCCGAGACGTACCGGTCACCCGGGCGACCACGGGCAGGTGACGCGCGTCGCGATCGGGCCTTCCGGCGGGCCGCGGTGTTGGGCGGGCGGCGTACCCACCGTAAGGTCTCCTCATGCTGGACATCGCTCTGCTGCCGGAGGAGTACGCCGTGTGCCGGCTGCCCGCCGACTCGACGGTGCCGGCCGGCCTGCTGAGCCCTCCCGCGGACTCCGGCGTCCTGTCGGTGACCCGGAGCGGTGACGAACTGTCGATCATCTGCCGGGCCGACCACGTCCCGGCCGACGCCACCGTCGAGACCCCGTGGCGCTGTCTCCGGGTGGCCGGCCCGCTCGACCTGGCGCTGACCGGGATCCTCGCCTCCCTGGTCGTCCCGCTGGCCGACGCCCGGGTCAACATCGTGGCGTTCTCGACGTTCGACACGGACTATCTGCTGGTCCCCTCGGTACGGCTCGTCGAGGCGCTCGCGGCGCTGCGGCAGTACGGACACCGGATCACCACCTGAGGGGTGGTCGATCATGCCGACGCCCTACCATTGGCGGGGCCATCCGCCGCACCACCCACGGCAGCCACCTATGCCCGAGGATCCGGCCGTGCCCCGTCTCCCGTCGCCCGACCCCACCGCAGCCCGGCTCCGCGCCGGCGCCCTGCTCGGTCGCCTGGCCCTGCTCGGTCGCCTGGCCCTGACCGGCTGTCTCGCCCTGACCGGCTGTCTCGCCCTGGCGGCCTGCGGTGTGCCGCCCGAACTCCAGGAGCCCCGGGCCACCCCCACCCGCTCGACCCCGACGCCGACGGTCGGCCCCACCGGTACGCCGACGCCCGCGCCGACCCTGTCGCCGACGCCGGCACCGAGTCCCACCGCCCTGGTCGCCTGCCCGGCCGGCCGGCCGAGCCGTGACCAGGTGACCGCGCTGCTGCGCCGTACCGCCAACCTGCCCCGGTCCGGCCGGGTCACCTTCCAGACCGGGCCGCTCTGCGTGCAGGACTGGCAGTACAGCGTCGTGACGGTGGCGGACCGGGAGCCGTTGCAGGCGGTGACCCGGGGCCGTCCCGGCAACCTGCGGCTGGTCACCGCCGGCACCGACGTCTGCACCATCACGGTCCGGGCCGAGGCGCCGCCCGCACTCCGGACGGCGGCGTGTGACGCACCCCCGCCGCTCTTCGGCGGTTTGTAGGCTGACGGCATGCCCGGAACACCGCCGACCCGCTTCGTCTACCTGGGGCCCGAGGGGACCTTCGCCGAGCAGGCGCTGCGGACCATCCCGGCCGCGGAACGCGGCTCCCGTACTCCGGCGCGCAGCGTCCCGGAGGCGCTGGACGCGGTCCGGGCCGGTGACGCCGACGCCGCGCTGGTGCCGCTGGAGAACTCCATCGGCGGCGCGGTGGCGGTGACCCTGGACGAGATGGTCGACGGCGAGCCGCTGGTGATCACCCGCGAGGTGGTGCTGCCGGTCGAGTTCGTCCTCGCCGCCCCGGCGGGCCGGACCCTCGCCGAGGTGCGGACCGTGGCGGCCCATCCGCAGGCGTCCACCCAGTGCCGTCGCTGGCTCCGCGAGCACCTGCCGGACGCCGTCGTGGTGGACGTGCTCTCCAACGCCGCGGCGGCGCTCGCCGCGGTCGACGGCGAACAGGACGCCGCGATCTGCGCGCCGATCGGCGCCAGCCGGCAGCGGTTGGCCGTGCTGGCCGACAAGATCGCCGACCACGACGACGCGGTGACCCGGTTCGTGCTGCTCAGCCGGCCGGGGCCGCCGCCGCCCCGGACCGGGGACGACCTGACCTCGCTCGCCGTCTACATCGCGCACGACCGGGTCGGCGCGCTGCTCGCCGTGCTGATGGAGTTGGCGGTACGCGGGGTCAACCTGACCCGGATCGAGTCCCGGCCCACCGGTGAGGCGCTCGGCCGGTACGCCTTCTTCCTCGACTGCACCGGGCACGTCGCCGACGACCGGGTCGGCGAGGCGCTCCAGGGGCTGCGCCGGATCTGCGCCGAGGTGCGCTTCCTGGGGTCGTACCCGAGGCATCGCGGGACCACGGCGGTGGCGGACCGGCCGGTCCCGGCGCCGGCCGGGCTCTCCGACGTCGACTACGCCGACGCGGCGGCCTGGCTCACCCGGCTGCGGGCCGGCGAACTCAGCTGAGTCTGTCGGGACATCCGGCGGTGCGTTCCGCATCGCCCGAGGCGCCATATTCATTTACACTCGTCGATGGATAGCCCCCGTTCACCAGCGGTTCATGATCGGCCGCCGGTGCTTCGAGGCAACCCCCACCACGCCTCGGTCCCAGCCTCCGTCCCCGACAGACAGGACCGCTCATGAAATCCGCGGTACTCCGGACCACCCTCGCCGGCGGGCTCAGCACCGCCCTGCTGGCCGGCCCGCTCGCCGTCGCGGCCGTCGCCGCCCCGACCGCCACGATCACCCTCACCGGGTCCGGCGCGAGCGTCACGGGCAGCAACGTCACCGTCTCCGGCAGCGCCGTCACCATCACGGCCCCCGGCTCCTACCAGATCAGCGGCACCCTGAACGACGGCTACGTCAACGTGGCGAGCGCCGCCACCGGAAACGTCGAAATCATCCTCAGCGGCGCCACCATCACCAACTCCAGATCCGCCCCGCTCTACGTCACCGACGCCAGCGCGGTCACCCTCACGCTGGCCGCCGGGACCAGCAACAGACTCACCGACGCGTCGACGTACACCAACACCGGTGAGCCGGACGCGGCGCTGTTCAGCGCGGCCGGCCTGACCATCGGCGGCACCGGGTCGCTGGACGTACGCGCCAACTTCGCGGACGGGATCGTCAGCAAGGACGACCTGGTCATCGGCTCCGGCACCATCACGGTGAACTCGGTGGACGACGCCATCCGGGGCAAGGACTCGCTCACCGTCAACGGCGGCACCATCAACGTGACCTCCAGCGGCGGCGACGGGCTCAAGTCCAACGACACCGAGGCCGGCAAGGGCATCGTCACCATCACCAACGGCACCATCACCGCCGCCGTCGCCGACGACGCCATCAAGGGCGAGAACGCGGTGAACATCTCCGGCGGCACCATCAACGTGACCCGGTCGTACGAGGCGGTGGAGGGGCTGCGGACGACGATCAGCGGCGGCACCGTCAACGCCGTGGCGAGCGACGACGCGATCAACGCCGTGGAGGAGGGCCTCGGCGAGATGGTCCCCTCCACCATCGCGTTCGTCCGGGTCACCGGCGGCACGGTGGTGGTCACCGGCGGAACCGACGGCTTCGACTCCAACGGCGAGCTGACCTTCGCCGGCGGCACGGTGGTGGCCAACGGCTCCAGCACCATAGGCGGCGGCGAGGGCGCCTTCGACGCCGACGGGCCGATAACCTTCACCGCCGGTACGGTGGTGGGCGCCGGCCTCACCTCGCTGGCCGTGTTCCGGCCGGTGCCGAACACCGGCCAGGGCTGGGTCGCTCCCCGGTTCAACACCACCCTCGCGGCCAACACCATCGTGCACGTCGTCTCCGGCAGCACGGTGCTGGCGTCGTACCGGTCGAGCCGGACCATCCGGGAGGTCGTCTTCTCGTCGAACCGGATCACCAACGGTCAGCAGTACGACGTCTACACCGGCGGCAGCGTGAGCGGCACCGGCATCGGCGGCTACTACGCCAGCGGCAGCATCAACGGCGCGACCCGGGTGTTGACCGGTGTCACCGCCGGGCGGTACGGCCGGTTCTGAACCACCGACGCGGGCCGGAGGCGTCCCGGGCGGGGCGCCTCCGGCACCCGGTCAGTCCAACAGCTGGTTGAGCAGTCCGCCGCCGCCACCGCTCTGCTCCTGGCGGCCCATGCCCTGGATCGGCGGCTCCTCCGACGGCTGGACGATCACGAATCCCTGGCCGGCGAAGCTCATCGTGAACGCCTCACCGGTACGCCGGCCGAGCAGCGTGCCGAGGCCGAGCTGCTCGGCCCGGTGGTAGCCGGTCTGCAGGCTCGCCGACCAGGCGACCGCGGCCTGCGGGTCGACGTACGTCGGCGCGTCCACGTTGAGCACCACCGGGGTGCCCTTGGTGGTGATCGCGATCCGGCCGGCCCCGGTGAAGACGCAGTTGAAGAGGCCGGACGACGACATCATGCCGGCGCCGCCGACCATCTTGATGTCGTATTGCAGGGTGGAGTCGAAGGCGAGCACGCTGGAACCGTTGATCGACAGCGCGTCGCCGTGCTCCAGGTCGATGATGTGCACGTCCGCCGCGTAGTCGGCGAGGAAGACGTCGCCCCGCCCGCTGACCCTCATCAGCGGGACACCCTCGCCGGTCAGCTTCTGCTTGAGAAACTTGCCGAGCCCGCCCGAGCCCAACGCCTGGAACTGCACCTGCCCCTGGTACGCGACCATGGACCCGACCCGGGCCATCGCCTCGCCGTTGAGTTCGATCTTCAGCATCTTGGAGTTCTGCAGCCGCATGCCGGGCTGGTGTGACTCCTTCTCCAGGTTCTCTGCCGAGAACAGCGAGCTGCGCATCACGTTCCTCCTGACGGGTGGAGGACCGAGGGTAGGCAACCGGCGCAACCAGGCGGCCTCCGGGGGGTGCCGTTCTCGCAGGTCAGGCCCAGCCGAGGTCGTGCAGCCGGTCGTCGTCGATGCCGAAGTGGTGGGCGATCTCGTGCACGACCGTGATCGCGACCTCGTCGACGACGTCGTCCTCGTCGTCGCAGATCCGCAGGATCGGCCGGCGGTAGATGAAGATCCGGTCGGGCAGCACCCCGGCGTAGTCCCAGCCCCGGCTGGTCAGCGCGTGGCCCTCGTAGAGGCCGAGGAGTTCCGGGCCGTCCTCCGGCGAGTCGTCCTCGACCAGGATGACGACGTTGCTCATCAGGTTGAGCAGTTCCTCCGGCACCTCGTCGAGCGCCTCGGCGACCAGTTCCTCAAAACGCTCGCGGCTCATCTCGACCGGCACCGCCCAATTGTGCCGCACCTGCGCCGCGACGATCAGGGCCACCGGGGTCGACGATCGCGATGATCAGGGCCGACGGCGCCGCGCTCGGCGACGTACCGGAGATCCGCCCTGACCACCGCGACCGGGAAACGGTTGGGAGGTCCCGCCAGGATCAGGCGGAGAGGCGGGCGTTGAGCGAGATCTCGGCCCCGGGCGAGAGCAGCCGGGAGATCGGGCAGCCCGCCTTGGCGGCCTCGGCCAGCTTGTTGAACTCGGCCTCGTCGATCCCCGGCACGTCGCCGACGGTGTCGAGGTCGATCCGGGTCACCGTCATCCCCGCGTCGGTCTTGTCGAGATGCACCTTCGCGGTGGTCTCGACCGACGTCGGCGTGAACCCGGCGTCGGCCAGGGCCTTGGAGAAGGCCATCGAGTAGCAGCCGGCGTGGGCGGCCCCGATCAGCTCCTCCGGGTTGGTGCCCTCGCCCTCCTCGAAGCGGGACTTGAACGAGTAGTTCCCCTGCAACCCGCCCTTGCCGGTGCGGATGTTGCCGGAACCTTCGGTGAGATTGCCCTGCCAGCGGGCGGATGCGGTGCGGATAGGCATGCTGCCGACGCTAGCTCATGCCGACCGGCGGCGCGACGACCCGGCCAAGACGCGGAAGCACCGCACCCTCGGTACGGGTCCGGCGCGCGGGTGCTGTGCCATCATCGATCCAGGAGCCCGCCGTGGAAGGGGTCAGCGATGCCCGACGACGTCTCCATCCCCCGCCAGGACCCGCCGGACGCCCGTCGGGCCGGCGGCCGGGAGGATCCGGCGCGGTCGGGCGACGAGGCGGAAACCACACCGGACGGTGCCAGCATCGTGTCGTGGGGCGACCGCCCGCGTACCGGCGGACGGGCCGGGCTCGCCCTGCACCGGCTCGGCCGGGACAGCCGGCTGGTGCCGGTGGTCGGTGCCGCCGGAGCGGCGGCCGCCTTCGCCTCGCTGATCGGCGACTGGGCGGTCACCAGCATGACGGTCGAGGGGGCCGAGAACGCGGTCGCGCTGGGCAGCGGGGTGGCGGACATGTCGGGCTTCGGCACGGCGTACCTGGTCGGGGTGTTCGGTGTACTCGGCTGCCTGGCGCTGGTCGTCTTCGGCTCGCCCGGGGTACGCCACAACGCCCGGGTCGTCGGGCTGGCCGTGGCCGGGGCGGTGCTCGCGGTGCTCCTCGCCACCACCGGCTCGCTCGACACCCTGGCCGACCGCTGGCAGATGTACGGCCAACTGGACGGGATGGTCATCGAGTACGGCCAGGGCCTCGTGCTGGCGTACCTCGGTGTCGGCGGGCTCGGGCTGGCCCTGCTGCTCGCCGGGCGGTTCGTCCGACGCGGCGCGGTCGACCGGGCACCGGCCGCCGAGCCGGGCGTGCCGGTTGGGCAGCCCGGGCCGCCGGAGGAGTCCGACTGGCCGTGGCGCCGCCCGCGGACGGCCGGCGCGCCGGAGGTACCCGACGATGACGACGGCCGGCCGCCGCCGATCGACCTGACGGTGACCCCCACCAAGCCGTTCGCGCCCTGAGCAGGTCCTCGGTCGCCGGGCCGGGTGGCCGGGGTCGGCACGGGTCCGGACCGGCGGCGGTTCTGGCGGGCGTATCTCGATACACCTGGCCGGCCGCGCACCGGTAGGCTCGGTTCCCGTGATTGACCTGCGTCTGCTCCGCGACGATCCGGATACCGTACGTGCCAGCCAGCGTGCCCGTGGCGAGTCCGAGTCCGCGGTCGACGACCTGCTCCGGGCCGACGAGGAGCGGCGGGCGGCGGTCGGGCGCTTCGAGGCGCTGCGGGCCGAGCAGAAGCAGCTCGGCAAGCGGATGCCGAAGGCCGACCCGGCGGAGAAGGCCGGGCTGCTCGCCCGGACCAAGGAACTCTCCGCCGAGGTGAAGGCGGCCGAGGCGGCGGTCGGCGCGGCCGAGGCGGCGCTGCGCCGGGCGCAGTACGCGATCCCGAACGTGGTCGAGGAGGGGACTCCGCCCGGTGGCGAGGACGACTTCGTGGTCCTCCGCGAGGTCGGCACCCGGCCCGAGATCGAGAACCCGCGCGACCATCTGGAACTGGGCGAGGCGCTGCGGGCGATCGACGTCGAGCGCGGGGCGAAGACCTCCGGCAGCCGGTTCTACTACCTGACCGGGGTGGGCGCGCTGCTCCAGCTCGGCCTGCTGCAACTCGCCGTCGCCCAGGCGGTGGAATACGGCTTCACCCCGACCGTCACCCCGTCGCTGGTCAAGCCGGAGGCGATGGAGGGGACCGGGTTCCTCGGCTCGCACGCCAGCGAGGTCTACCGGCTGGAGGCCGACGACCTGTTCCTGGTCGGCACCAGCGAGGTGCCGCTGGCCGCGTACCACTCGGGGGAGATCCTGGACCTGGCCGAGCCGGTCCGGTACGCCGGCTGGTCGTCCTGCTACCGCCGGGAGGCCGGCTCGTACGGCCGGGACACCCGGGGCATCATCCGGGTGCACCAGTTCGACAAGGTCGAGATGTTCTCCTACTGCCGCCCCGAGGAGGCGCACGCCGAGCACCTCCGGCTGCTGGCCTGGGAGGAGGAGATGCTGGCCAAGGTCGAGTTGCCGTACCGGGTGCTCGACGTGGCAGCGGGCGACCTGGGCAGCAGCGCGGCCCGCAAGTACGACTGCGAGGCGTGGCTGCCGTCACAGGGCCGCTACCTGGAACTCACCTCCACCTCCAACTGCACCACCTTCCAGGCCCGGCGGCTGAACGTGCGATACCGGGACGATCAGGGCCGCCCGCAGATGGCGGCGACCCTGAACGGCACCCTGGCCACCACCCGGTGGCTGGTGCCGATCCTGGAGAACCACCAGCAACCGGACGGCTCGGTACGGGTCCCCAAGGCCCTCCAGCCGTACCTCGGCGGCCGGGACGTGCTCGAACCGAAGTGATCCCCTCTGGTGAAGAGCACTTCACACAAAAGTCATGGAGCGACCTCGGAAGGTGAGATACGGTTGCTGCCCCGTCACCGCCGGCCGAGGCCGGCAGTGACCGGAACCGGCAGTCTTGTCGAGCGCGGCGGGTGGCGGGGTGGAGGAGGAGCCATGCCCCGACCCGGGTTGCCGAAGCTGATCGCCACCGACCTCGACGGCACGTTGGTGCGCACCGACGAGACCGTCTCGGCGTACACCCACGAGGTGCTGGACCGGGTTCGGGCCGCCGGCATTCCGGTGGTGGGTGCCACCGGGCGCGGCCCCAGGCTCGCCGAACTCACCCGCAACGACATCCGGGCCGCCGACTTCCTGGTGATGGCCGGCGGCGGCCGGGTGGTCGACCAGACCGACCCGGCCGGGCCGGTGGTCCTCCGGGACGAGCGGCTGCCCGGCGCGACCCTCACCGAGCTGCTCCGGCTGCTGGAGGCCGAGGTGGGTCCGCTGACCGTGATGGTCGAGGCGATGGACGCCCCGGGCTCGCCGCTCTGGGGTGACTTCGACGCGACCTGGCCCTACCAGGACCGGTTCGAGGCGCGGCCCCGGATCGACTGCCTGGCCGGCGACGTGATCAAGGCGTTCGCCCGGACCCCCGACCACGACGTGGACACCCTGCTGGAGACGGCTCGCCGGATCGTACCGGCGGAGCTGGCCTCGATCACCCAGGCCGGCCTCGGCTTCATCGAGATCTGCCCGCCCGGGGTGGACAAGGCGACCGGGCTGGCGGTGGTGGCCCAGACCCTCGGCGTCGACCCGGCCGAGGTGCTGGTCTTCGGGGACATGCCCAACGACCTGCCGATGTTCGAGTGGGCCGGCTGGGCCCGGGTCGCGGTCTCCAACGCCCACCCCACGGTACGGCGGGCCGCCGACGAGGTGACGCTGCGCAACGACGACGACGGGGTAGCGGTCTACCTCGATCGACTACTCTCGCGTTGATGGGACGACTACCCCGGCTGGTGGCCACGGATCTCGACGGCACGCTGCTCCGGGCGGACCAGACGATCAGCCCGCGTACGGTCGAGGCGATCTCGCGGATCTCCGCCCAGGGCACCGGCGTGGTGCTGGTGACCGGCCGCCCGATCCGCTGGCTCTCCCGCGTCTACGAGCAACTGGGCCAGCCGCTGCCGACGGTCTGCGCCAACGGCGCCGTGGTGTACGACCCGGTCACCGACCAGGTGCTCCGGGCCGATCCGCTCGCGCCCGACCTGCTCGCCGAGGTGGTCCAGCGGCTCCGCGCCGAGGTGCCCGGGGTGAGCTTCGCGGTGGAGGTGACCGACGGCCGCGAGTTCCGGCACGAGGTGGACTATCCGCTGCGGTGGGACCGGGACTACCCGGACATCCGCATGATCGAGTCCCCGGCCGACCTGCACGCCCTGCCGGCGGTGAAACTGCTGGCCCGGGCCGGCGGCCAGGACCCGGACGTCTTCGTCAAGGTGGTGGCCGGGGCGCTGGCCGGGCTCGCCGAGGCGACCCACTCGTCGTACAGCGGGCTGATCGAGATCTCGGCGGCCGGGGTGACCAAGGCGGCCGGGCTGGCCTGGTACTGCACCCGGCACGGGGTGGACGCGGCCGACGTGGTCGCCTTCGGGGACATGCCGAACGACGTACCGATGCTCACCTGGGTCGGCCGGGCGGTGGCGGTGGCGAACGCGCATCCCGCCGTACTGGAGATCGCCGGTGAGGTGACGGCGAGCAACGAGGAGGACGGGGTGGCGGCGTACCTGGAGGCGCTGCTCGACTCCGACCAGCCGGACGGCGCCGACGTCGCCGGACCGGCCGGGCGGTCCGGCGACCGGATCGCCGGCTCGGCCTGACCGGCCGCGCCCGTTTCCTCCGGCCCGGCCGGGCTGGTCGCGCCCGGCCGGGAACGGTCGGTGCCGGGGAGTTACAGGTACTGGCCGGGGCCGGGGCCCTCACCGGGTTGCCCGGCGTTGCCGCCCGGCATCCCCGGAAGTGCGCCGCCGGGGCCCATCGGCAGCGCCGGACGACCGCCGGACCGCATCTGCTCCAACTGCATCCGGGCCGCCATCTGCTGGGCGACCAGTGCCGCCTGGATGCCGTGGAAGAGACCTTCCAGCCAGCCGACCAGTTGGGCCTGGGCGATCCGCAGCTCCGCCTCGCTCGGCGCGGCGTCCTCGCCGAACGGCAGCGAGAGCCGCTCCAGCTCGTCCCGCAGCTCCGGGGCGAGCCCGTCCTCCAGCTCGACGATCGACCGCTGGTGGATCTCCCGCAGCCGGTGCCGGCTGGCGTCGTCGAGCGGCGCGGCCTTGACCTCCTCCAGCAACTGCTTGATCATGCTGCCGATCCGCATCACCTTCGCCGGCTGCTCGATCAACCGCGCCGGGTCCTCGCCAGGCGTCTCGCCGTCGGTCGGCACGGTGCCGACCGGGCGCCCGTCCGGGCCGACCACCAGCACGGCGCCGCCGGGGCGCTTCTCCGCCGGAGCCGAGTCGTCGTTCTCTTCCTGGGAACGTGGCACGTGGGTCATGTCCACCATCTTCCCGCAACCACCCCCGCCGACACGCGCCCCCCACCCCCCGGTCACCGGCGGCACCGGCCCCTCGGGAGCTGCGGCCGCACCGGCACCGTACGGTCGGCAGCATGACCGAGGACGGCAGCGCCGTACCACCCGCCGATCCACGGGAGGTGCTCGGGCGGCCGGCGCCGCCGCCGGACCTGCGACTGCGGTACGGCGCCGATCCCGAGCACGTCGCCGACCTGCGCCTGCCGGCCGGGGTCACCGGGCCGGCCCGGCCACTGGTGGTGGTCGTGCACGGCGGCTTCTGGCGGGCCGAGTACGACCGCCGGCACACCGGGCCGCTCGCGGCCGACCTGGCCGGCCGGGGCTACCCGGTGGCGCAGGTGGAATACCGCCGGACGGGGCAGCCGGGTGGCGGCTGGCCCGGCACCCTCGACGACGTCGCGGCCGGGATCGCCGCGCTCCCCGGGCTGGTCGAAGCCGTGCTCCCGGCCGGCGGGACGGCACCCGGCCCACCGATCCTGCTCGGGCACTCCGCCGGGGGACACCTCGCGCTCTGGGCGGCGCTGCGCGCCCCGGAGCGGGTACGCGGGGTGCTCGCCCTGGCCCCGGTGCTGGACCTCGCCGAGGCGTACCGGCTCGACCTGGACGGTGGCGCGGTGGCCGCACTGCTCGGCGGCGGCCCCGACGAGGTCCCGGAGCGTTACGCGGCCGCCGACCCGGCCCGCTCGGCGGCACCCCCGGTCCGGATCTCGATCGTGCACGGAACCCTGGACCGGCAGGTACCGGTGGCGGCGACCCGCCGGTACGCTGCCGGGGCGCACGACGCCGACCTGCGGTTCGTCGAGTTGCCCGAGTGCGAGCATTTCGGGCTGATCGACCCGCTGTCCCGGGCGTGGCCAGCGGTGCTGGCCGAGTTACATTGGCTAGCTGGAAGATCAGGCGGCATTGACGCAGCATCCCGTTCCCGGTAGAACCCCGGGAGGGCTGCGCACTTCACCGCCGCCCCGGGAGGGATCCGTGTCGCAGATGGACCGCAGACGAGCGCTCAAGCTGCTGGGCTCGCTCGGCGCGCTCGGCGCCACCGGGCTGGCCGCCGCGTGCGGCCGGGACGACGGCCTGGAGGCCGAGGAGCCGCTCAGCGACGAGCCGGTACGGATCGGCATGATCACCGCGCAGTCCGGCGTGTACCGGCCGATCGGCGACGAGATGCTCCGGGGCTTCCAGCTCTATCTCGACCTGAACGACCAGCGGCTCGGCGGTCATCCGGTCGACCTGGTCGTCGCCGACGAGGGCGAGACCCCGGAGTCCGGCCGGGCCGCCCTGGACCAGCTGGTCAAGCAGCGGGTGCTGGCGCTCACCGGAGTGGTCAACTCGGCGGTGATAACCGGCCTGCGGGACGCCGTGGAGCAGGCGAAGATCCCCCTGATCAGCTCCAACGCGTCCCCGTCGACGTTGCAGAGCGTGGTCTACATCTGGCGTACGTCGTACATCAACGACGAGCCGGGGCGGGCACTGGCGCCGTACGTCAAGAACGAGATCGGGGCGAACGGCAAGGTGTCGATCATCGCCCCGGACTACGACGCGGGCCGCGACTCGGTGCAGGGCTTCCGGCAGAGCTTCGGCGAGTCCGACGCGCGGATCTCCGCCCCGGTGATCTGGACGAAGTACTTCCCCGGCAAGCCGGCGCGGAACGGGTTCGCCCCGTACATTCAGCAGTTGGTCGACCGCGACCCGGACGCGATCTACTGCTTCTTCTCCGGCGAGTCCGCCATCGAGTTCCTCAAGAAGCTGCGCCTGGCCGGCTACCGCAAGCAGATCTACGGGCCGGGCTTCCTGACCGAGGGGCCGGTGCTGGACAATCTCCGGAAGCAGGAGGCCCAGGGGATCGTGACCTCCCTCAACTACTCCGCCGACCTCAACAACGCGGCCAACCGGCGGTTCGCCTCCGCCTTCCGCAAGGCGCACGGCTCGACCCCGACCACCTACGCGATGGCCTCGTACGACGCCGCGCAGGTGCTCGACAAGGGGATCCGGATCGCCGGTGGGAACCTCACCCCGTTGCAGCTCAACCTGGCGCTGGGCCGGATCGGTCAGATCGACAGCCCGCGCGGCCCGTGGCAGTTCAACCAGCCGCGTACGCCGCAGCAGAAGTGGTACCTGCGCGAGGTGAAGCCGGACGGCCAGGTGCTCTCCAACGTCCTGATCAGCGAGCTGGCGACGCTGGGCTGAGCCACCCGGGCCGCCGGCGCCACCCCGGGGTGCGGCCGGGGCGGCGGGGCCGGCCGGCTCAGTCGCGGAGTTCGGCGACGCAGCACTTGACGCTGCCGCCGCCCTTCTTCAGCTCGGCCAGCTCGACCGGGACCGGCAGGTAGCCGGCGGCGGCGACCTTGGCGGCCATCCCGCTGGCCTCGCCGTTGAGCACCACGTGCCGGCCGTCGCTGACCAGGTTCAGCCCGAACGCGAAGGCGTCGACCTCGTCGGCCCGGACCGCGTCCGGGAAGAGCTGGGCGAGCACCCGCTGGGCGGAGACCGAGAACGCCTCCGGGAAGTACGCGATGTTGCCGTCGTCGAGCGGGGCCAGCGCGGTGTCGAGGTGGTAGAAGCGCGGGTCGACCAGGCGCAGCGAGACGACGGGACGGCCGAGTACCTCCTGCGCCTCGGCGTGCGCGGCCGGCTCGGTCCGGAAGCCGTACCCGGCGAGGATCAGCCCGCCGTGCGCCTCCGGCAGGTAGGTGAAGTCGCCCTCACCCTCGTTGATCTCGGCGGGCGCCACGAACCGGGCTCCCCGCGCCTCGTGGAACGTCCGGTGCGCGCCGGCCTCGGCGGCCCGCTGGGGGTGCCGGAACCGGGCGCCGTAGACGGTGCCGTCGACCTCGAAGGCGCCGTTGGCCGCGTAGACCATGTCCGGCAGGCCGGGTTCGGGGCCGAGTTCGTGCACGGTGTGACCGAGGCCGAGCAGCGTCTCCCGCAACCCGTGCCACTGCTTGACGGCCAGCTCCCGGTCGACCGGGGTGCTGGTGTCCATCCACGGGTTGATCGCGTACTCCACGGTGAAGTACTCCGGCGGACACATGAGATATGTCCGCTTTCTTGGGATCCTCGGCTGGTTCACGGATCCAAGGGTAGGTAGGGTACAGCTTTACTAACAGCCAGAAGTGTTGCCTGGAAGAGGCGGAACGTTGCAGATCGACGGCGTGGACCAGAGAATCATTGCGTCACTCGTCGCCGACGCCCGCGCCTCGTACGCGGAGATCGGCGCCCGGGTCTCGCTCTCGGCACCGGCGGTGAAGCGGCGGGTCGACCGGTTGCGCGCGGCCGGCGTGATCAGGGGATTCACCACCGTCATCGACCCGGCGGCGGTCGGCTGGAGCACCGAGGCGTTCGTGGAGCTCTTCTGCACCGGGCGGACCACCCCGACCCAGATCACCGTGGCGACCCGGCGGCATCCCGAGGTGGTCGCCGCCTACACCGTCTCCGGCGAGGCGGACGCGCTCGTCCACCTCCGGGCGGCCGACATCGCCCACCTGGAGCAGGCCCTCGAACGGCTCCGGGCCGAGCCCTTCGTCACCTCGACCCGGAGCATGATCGTGCTGTCCCGGCTGGTCGACTCGCCCACCGTGGTCCCCGCCCCGGCCTGACCGGAGGCGGGCACGGCGGTCGTCGGCGCCCGCTGCGGTGTCGGCGCGACCTGCCCGGCGCCGTCGCCGACCGTCGGACGGACGACCCACCCCGTGCGCTACTCAGCGTAGCCGGGCGGGTCGGGTACGACGCGGCGTGCCTTTAGCGGGACTTGATCACGATCGAATTCGAGTCGCTCCATATTGCGACTGACCGGCGCAGATGCGGCATTCGATCACGTTGATATTTCTGCCCTGTTTCCTTACGGTTGCGGTGGGAGCGTGCCCATGTAATGATGGCCATCAATTGGTACTTGAGTCGCGAGCCGGGCAAGAACATTACGTCGCCCAGGGCAGCCGATATCAGGAAATGGGCGACCGCGACGCCGGAACCCGCTACCGCGGAGGCGGGCGATCGGTACCGCACCACCCGATCCGAACGAGCCGCCGTAGTGCCCCACCAGGGCCGGAACGGCGGACGTCATCGTCGCGAGGAGTAATCAAGATGGACACCAACCCCTTATCCCGGGGTAAGTGGTCGCCGGCCCGTCGCGGGCTGGCCGCCGCCGCGGCCTTCTCCCTCGTCACCGGTCTGCTGCTGGCCCCGGCCGGCCAGGCCAGCGCCGCTCCCAGGGTGGACAACCCCTACGAGGGGGCCACCGTCTACGTGAACCCGGACTGGGCCGCGAAGGCCACCGCCAGCGGCGGTGCGGCGATCGCCGACCAGCCCACCGGCGTCTGGATGGACCGCCGCGCCGCGATCACCGGCACCGAAGGCGCCCGTGGCCTGCGCGAGCACCTGGACACGGCGGTGGAGCAGGGCGCCGACCTGATCCAGATCGTCATCTACAACCTGCCCGGCCGGGACTGCGCCGCGCTGGCCTCCAACGGCGAACTGGGTCCGGACGACATCGACGTCTACAAGTCCGAGTACATCGACCCGATCGTCGAGATCATGGGCGATCCCGCCTACGCCGAACTGCGGATCGTCAACATCATCGAAATCGACTCGCTGCCGAACCTGATCACCAACGTGGGCTCGCGGGAAACCGCGACGCCGGAGTGCGACGAGATGCTGGCCAACGGCAACTACGTCGAGGGCGTCGGTTACGCGCTGGCCCAGCTCGGATCACTGCCGAACACCTACAACTACATCGACATCGGTCACCACGGTTGGCTCGGCTGGGACGACAACTTCGGCCCGGCCGCACAACTCTTCCACGAGGCGGCGACCGCTGCCGGCGCCACCGTGGACGACGTGCACGGCTTCATCAGCAACACCGCCAACTACGGCGTACTGCGCGAGGAGTTCTTCGACGCCAACACCGTGGTCGGCGGCCGGCCGGTCCGCGAGGCCAGCACCTTCGTCGACTGGAACCGGTACGTCGACGAGCTGTCCTACGCCCAGGCGTACCGGGACGAGCTGATCTCGGTCGGCTTCAACGACGACATCGGGATGCTGATCGACACCTCCCGCAACGGCTGGGGCGGCCCGGACCGGCCGACCCGGGCCAGCAGCTCGACCGACCCGGAGATCTTCGTCAACGAGTCGCGCATCGACCGCCGGATCCACCTCGGCAACTGGTGCAACCAGGCCGGTGCCGGCATCGGCGAGCGGCCGACCGCTGCTCCCGAGGACGGCATCGACGCGTACGTCTGGATCAAGCCCCCGGGCGAGTCGGACGGCGCCAGCCGGGAGATCCAGAACGACGAGGGCAAGGGCTTCGACCGGATGTGCGACCCGACGTACGAGGGCAACCCGCGCAACCAGTACAACATGTCCGGTGCCCTGCCGGACGCCCCGCTCTCCGGGCACTGGTTCGAGGCCCAGTTCCAGGAACTGCTCCGCAACGCCTACCCGCCGCTGTGATTCCCCGGACGGCTCTCGCCCTGCTCCACCGGAGGATCTGACCCGGCAGCAGCGGTAGGGGACCTGGTGCGGTCGACCGACGTCGGCCGCACCAGGTTCGCGGATGGGGACCGGGAGCCACCGGTCGGGAACCGTGGGCGCGGGTCGGCGCGTCGAACCGGGCATGACACCCGAACGGGGAACTCGATCCGGCGCCGCCGTCGGTACGGCGTTCGTCGCCGGCCTGGCGCTGACCGGCACGCTGCTCACCGGCTGCACCTCCGGGCCGGATCCCGCTCCGCCGGCACCCCCGCGCGACAGTGGGGTACCGGCCAGCGGGCTGCGACTGGTCGCCTTCGACTCCTGCCCGAGCGCGCTGGCCGGGCTCCGCGCCGCCGCCAGGGCGTACGTCGGGCCGTACGGCTTCGCCGGCGGTGGAATGGAACAGACGTTCCGGGGCAACGACGGTGGCGCCGAGCGGGCCGCCGGGGCCGACGCGGCGGGGTTGACCCGGGACAACGCCGCCGCCCCCGATGCCGGGTCCGGCTACTCGGGGACCAACACCCACGAGGCCGGGGTGGACGAGCCCGACCTGGTGAAGACCGACGGCCGGCGCATCGTCACGGTCAGCCGGGGCACGCTGCGGGTGGTCGATCCGGCGAGCCGGCGGTTGACCGGCACGCTGAAGCTCGACTCCGGCCCGGACGTCGGCTGGGCCGAGACCAACCTGCTGCTGCACGGTGACCGCGCGCTGGTGCTGGCCCGGGAGCACGGCGCCGTCGAGCCCGGGGCGATCCGGCGGGGCCGGCCCGGCGTGCCGCCCGCCGACGACCGGCAGCAGGCCATCGTCGGCCCCCGGCTGATCCTGGTCGACCTGGCCGGCCCGCCGAAGATCGTCGGCGACTACCGGATCGACGGCGGCCTGGTCGACGCCCGCCAGGTCGGTCCGACCGTCCGGGTGGTGGTCCGCTCCTGGCCCCGGCTCGACTTCCCGCTGAACAAGGGGGCGGGGCCGGCCGACGAGAAGAAGAACCTCGCCGCCAACCGGAAGATCATCGACCAGGCGCCGATCGACGCCTGGCTGCCCCGCTACCAGACCAGCACCGGTGGGCAGACCAGCACCGGGCGGGTCGGCTGCGACCGGCTGAGCCGGCCGGCGGTCTACTCCGGTACCTCGCTGGTCACCCTGCTCAGCTTCGACCTCAACGCGGCCGGCCTCGGCGACGGCGACCCGGTGGCGGTCGCCGCCGACGGCGACACCGTCTACAGCAACGGATCGCGGCTCTATCTCGCCAGCGACCAGCGCTGGCGGGTGCTGCCGGCGCTGACCGCCGACGACCGGGCGCCCGACCCGAAGGACGAGCAGACCGACATCTACCAGTTCGACATCTCCGGCTCCGACCGGCCCCGCTACGTCACCGCCGCCACCGTGCCCGGCTGGCTGATCAACCAGTACGCGCTCTCGGAGTGGGACGGGCACCTGCGGGTGGCCACCACCAGCGGGCGTACCTGGGGACAGAACCCGAAGTCCAGCTCCGCCGTCTACGTGCTGCGCGCCGACGGGCGGACGCTGACCGAGACCGGCCGGGTCACCGGGCTGGGCAAGGGCGAACGCATCTACAGCGTGCGGTTCGCCGAGGGGACCGGCTACGTGGTGACCTTCCGGCAGACCGATCCGCTCTACACCGTGGACCTGCGCGATCCCCGGTCCCCGAAGGTGACCGGCGAGCTGAAGATCACCGGGTACTCGTCGTACCTGCACCCGATCGGCGGTGGACGGTTGATCGGGATCGGCCAGGAGGCGAGCCGGCAGGGGCGGACCGAGGGCACCCAGGTCTCCCTCTTCGACGTCTCCGATCCCGCGAAGCCGACCCGGATCGCCCAGCACCACGTCCGGTACGGCCACTCCGAGGCCGAGTTCGACCCGCACGCCTTCCTCTACTGGCCGGCCACGAACACCCTGGTGGTGCCGCTGACCACGTACGCGCAGGCGGGCATCGACGGCAGGGTCGAACCCGGCGGCGGCGCCCTGGTGCTGCGGGTCGCCGACGGCGGCTTCACCGAATCCGGGCTGGTCGAGCACGCCGAGGTCCGGACGACGGAGTCGAGCGGGATGATCCGCCGATCGCTGATGGTCGACGGGGTGCTCTGGACCGTCTCCGACGGCGCCATCAAGGCGACCGACCTCGGCACCCTCGGCACGCTGGGCGTGATCCGGATCTAGCCGGGCGCGGCGCGCCCCGGACCGGGTGTTACCGGTGACCCTTCCGAGGGGGTTACAGGTACATCCCGGTCCGGTGCTCGCCGGTCTCCCGGTGCTGCGCCTTGTCGCCCTCGCCGAAGAACCGCCGGCCGCCGAACTCGCCGTGCAGCCGGTCGTCCAGCTCGTCGGCGAGCCCGGTCATCACCTGGACGGCGAGCATCAGGTGGGTCGGCTGGAAGTTTCGGCCGAAGACCGGGATGGAGGCCCAGACGGTGTCGTTGGTGCAGTAGAGCCGGCCGATCGGCATCCGGTTGGTCAGCTCGGAGAGCTTGACGTAGAGCTGCTCGGTCGGCTCGACCTCGGTGAGTACCGGGGAGAAGACGTCGACCAGCGGGGGGTTGTCCCGGACCCGGACGAAGACCATCGCCGAACCGGCCCGGATGCCGATGTCGCCGTCGGAGTCGACCTGGAGCTGGTCCGCCGACGACTTCAACATCGCCGAGACCACCGTGCGGACCCGGTCCTCCAGGGCCAGCGCGTCGTTGCCGCTCTGCGCGGCCCGGGCCGCCGCGAGCGCCTCGTCGAGGTCGAGGTCGGCGGTCGGATCCGCGGCGACCTCGGGCCGGGCGGTGCCGAGCGGCTCGACCGCGACCGGTTCGTCGGACTCGTCGTGGACCAGGAAGACGAGGAAGGCCGGGTGCGGTGCGCCGTAGACGTCGCGCAGGGTCCGCGAGACCGTGGTGGCGAGCCGACCCGCCTCGGTCGTGCTGGCCCGCATCCCGAAGTGCCCGCCGGAACCCTCGACCACCCCGGGCGGCGACCAGCCGAGCGCGATCATGTCGGCGATCGCGGCCCGGTCGAGCCGGTACCCCTGGGGCAGGGCGGTGTTGCCCACGGCCCGCAGGTCGATCCGGTCGTCCTCGCCGATCTCGATGCTCACCGAGTAGACGGCGTCCCCGGTGCCGGAGGCGGTCGGGTCGAGGGTGAGCGCGATCTGCGTACCGGTCGGCAGGCCGCGTAGCTGCTCGGCGAGCGCCCGGGCGAACTCCTGCCAGGCCTCGGTCACCTTGACCCGGAGGTCCGCGGTGGTCGGCTCGTCGAGCAGGATCGACTCGTGGTGCTCGGCCGGGTTCCCCTCGGCCACTTCGTCCCGCGGCGCCGCAGGTTTGTCAGCCGCCATAACCGCCTCCGTCCGTCAGGGCACCGCACACCCTACCCAGCCGACCGGTTGGCCGGGACAGTGCGGACCCCGATCGGACACTAGAGGGGCTGTCCCGGAGTACTCCGGAGGACAGCCCCTCGGCGCGGGCCGACGCTAGCGGCGGGGGTTCGCGGCGAAGAACTCCCACATCGCGGCGGTGGCGTCCACGGCGGTCCGGTAGCCGCTCGCCGACGGCCAGGCGTGACCCATTCCGTTCACCGTGTAGTCGACGACCTGGCTGCCGTCCGGGCAGGTGCTGGCCGTCCGGTTCACCGTCCTGCCCGGGTCGACCCAGGTCGGCGTCCCGACGGTGCAGCCGAGGTTCTTCTGCCAGCGGGACAGCCCGCTGTAGATCCGGGAGGAGTTGCGGTCCTCCCGGCCGACGAAGGTGATCAACGAGACCGGCTTGCCGGGCTTGTAGTTCGGGTCACTGGCGGCCGGCCCACCGGCGAAGGCCCCGCTGACCGGCGCGATCGCCGCGAACACCTCGGCCGCCTCGACCCCGAGCGCGTACGTCAGCTCGGCGCCCGAGGAGAAGCCCGTCGCGTAGACCCGGCCCTGGTCGACCGACCACTCCTTGACCATCTTGTCGACCAGCGCCCGCACGAAGTTGATGTCGTCACCCTGCTCGGCCACCCGGCTGAACTGCCTGTTCAGCGCCTTCGGGTAGGCGACGAGGAAGTTCTCGGCGTCGGCGAGGGCGTTCAGCCCGCTGGTGTCGCGCAGCCGGTCGGGGCTCTGGTCGGTGCCGTGCAGGGCGACCACCAGCGGGATGGGTGGGCCGGGGCGGTAACCCGACGGTGCGTGCACCGCCCAGGTCCGTTCCTGGCCGGCCCAGTCGATCGCCAGGGTGTGGTCGCCGGGTGCCGGTGAGACCGCCGGTCGGGCGGCCCGGGACTTGCTCGGGTCGGTCTCGCTGCCGGCGTCGTCCGCCGCACCGCAGGCCGTCGTCGTGCCGATGACCGCCGTCAAGGCGATCGCTGCCAGGATGGATCGTCCAACGCTGCGCATCAGTTCCCCGTTCGATGTGCGGTTGCTGGTCGGGAGACTATGTCAAAATTGACATAGTGATGTCGTGGCGGGAGATAACAGTTTGGCTACCGTCAGTGCACTGGGTTACGCCCTGCTCTGTGCTCTCCACCGAGGCCCGCTCACCGGCTACGACCTGGTGCAGCGGATGCGCAAACCGATCGGCTACTACTGGACCGCCCAGCAGAGCCAGATCTATCCCGAGCTGGCCCGGCTGTCGGCGAGCGGGCTGATCGAGCACGACGCCGAGACCGGTCCGGGCCCACGGCAGCGCAAGACCCACCGGCTCACCGCCGCCGGCCGGGAGGCGCTGGCCGCCTGGCTGGTCGAGCCGCCCGCACCCCGGGCCTTCCGGGACGAGACGCTCCTCAGGACGTACGCGCTGGCCGCCGCCGACCCGGAGGGGATGCGCGAGTTCTATCTCGCCGAGGCCGAGACGTACCGGCGCCGGCTGGACGCCTTCCAGGAACAGCACGCCGACCTGCTCTCCCGGCACGCGGACGATCCACTCCATCCGCAGTTCGGCGCCTTCGCGACCCTGGAACTGGCCCTGGCCGGCACACCGCCCCGGATCCGCTGGTGCCACTGGATGGCCGAGCGGATGAGCGAACTCGCCCGACTCCGGCGTGAGTCGTCCCGGTAGCACCCCGGCCCGGCGATTGCGGTGACCAACGGGCCACCGCTCCATCGGGTGGGTTTCCGTCGCAGGTGTCCTCCCCTGTCCCGAGAACGTCACCGGACGTTGAGGAAGACCTTCACGGGCGCGAAAAGTCACGCACCCGGGTCGGAGAACTCGATTCTGGGATCGACGTGGGTTCTGGAGCCGGCTTCGGTTCTGGAATCGGCTCCGGTTCTGGGATCGGCGTCGGCCTGCTCCGCCGGCCAGCGGCCGGCGAGGGCGGCGAGACCGGCCGCCGCGACCGCCGGGTCCGCGCCACGACCGACCGCGACCCCGAGCAGGTACGCGGTGACCGGCGCGCCGGGCCGGAGCACGTTGTGGGCCACGTCGCGGGCCAGGTCGAGCACCTGACGCACGTCGACCTCGGCCGGATCGAGGCGCAGTTCGGCACAGGCTGCCGCCAGCCAACGGTCCATCACGTTCATCGAATCCACTCCTCGGCCCGGCGTAGGTCGTCGTCAGTGTCGCAGTCGAACCAGGGCGGCGGGCCCGAGCCTCGCCACGCCACCTCGGTCACGGTCAGCTCGGCGACCAGGGCGCGCATCGACGTACCGGTGAGGACGCCGCCCCGGCCGGCGGCCAGCCGGGCCAACGCGGCCCGCAGCGGGCCGACCCGCCAGACCCCGCAGAGGAACTGCGCCCGGCCGGCGTCGTCGACGTAGACCACGCCGTCGGCACCGGGAGCCCGGGACAGCGCGGTACGGAGCTGGCGTACCGCGTCGGCGGTGAGCAGCGGCAGGTCGGCGGCGAGCAGCGCGACGACCCCTGCGTCGGCGGTGTCGGGCGGGGCGGTGTCGGGCGGGGCGGTGTCGGGCGGGGCGGTGTCGGGGAGCAGGGTGGCCAGGCCGGCGGCGACCGCCGCGACGGGTCCGCCGCCGGGCGGCTGCTCCCGGGTCGCGCGTACCCCGGTCGGTAGCTCGCCGGCCGGGCCGACCACGACCCGGAGGTCGGCGTCGGCGACCGCCGCGAGCACCCGGTCCAGCATCGGGCGACCGCCCACCGGCAGCGCCGGCTTGTCCACCCCACCCATCCGGCGGGCCGCCCCACCGGCCAGCACCAACGTTGCGAAGCCGGGCGGCTGCTGGCCGCCGGAGAGTCGGCCCGGCCGGGGCCCGGCGGAGAGTTGGGCCGGCCGGGGCTCGACCGGCGGCGCGGTTCCGCCGGCTGGGCGGGGTTCGGCGGGCGGCCCGGCTGCGGTCATCCGGTAACGGTAACCGGGGCTACGGCGGGATACCGCCGGCCGCGAGGCAGGATTGGGGCATGGGACGAGCCAGTGGTCGGCGGAGCGTACTGCGGATAGACCTCGACTCGGCGGAGGCGGGTGGCCGGGTCTCGGTGCGCCGGCAGGACAATCTCGCCGCCGAGGAGCCGCTGGAGATCCGGGTGGGTCCGGCCGGGCCGAACCGGCGCGCCCCGCTGGCGGTCACCATGCGTACCCCCGGCGACGACATCGACCTGGCGATCGGGTTCCTGCTCACCGAGGGGATCGTCCGGACCGCCGACGACGTACGCACGGCGCAGCTCTGTGCCGGTACCGACACCCCGAACACCTACAACGTGGTGGACATCGTCCTCGCCGACGACGTACCGGCACCGGCCACCGATCCGGCCCGGAACTTCTACACCACCAGCTCGTGCGGGGTGTGCGGCAAGGCGAGCATCGACGCCGTCCGTACCCGGTCCCGGCACGACGTGTCGACGGACCCGGTCAGCGTGCCGGCGCGTACCCTCGCCGACCTGCCCGACCAGCTCCGGGCCGCGCAGCGCGGCTTCGACCGGACGGGTGGGTTGCACGCCGCGGGGCTCTTCACCGCCGACGGGAAACTCGTCGTGCTCCGCGAGGACGTGGGCCGGCACAACGCGGTCGACAAGGTGATCGGCTGGGCGGTCCGGGAGCAGCGGTTGCCGCTGCGCGGGCACCTGTTGCTGGTCTCCGGACGGGCCAGCTTCGAACTCACCCAGAAGGCGTGGATGGCCGGCATCCCGCTGCTCGCCGCCGTCTCCGCGCCGAGCACCCTCGCCGCCGAGCTGGCGACCGAGGCCGGGATGACCCTGGTGGGCTTCCTCCGGGGCGGCACCATGAACGTGTACGCCGGAGACGCCCGGATCACCGTCTGACCGGCACCCGCGCCCGTCTCCACCCCTGCCGCCCTACCTGCCAGGTAATCGCCAGCGGACGTGCGCGCTGGCAGTCTCGACCGGCAAGCGTGATCAGGCACTGGAGGCATGTCATGGACACCCGAGCCACCGTCGAGGAACTGCTGCGCCGGATCGGTGCCGGCGACCCGGAGCGGACCGCCGCGCTCTACGCCGAGGCGGTCGACTGGAAGGTCAACTGGCCCGAGCCGACCCACCCGGCGGTGCCGTGGATCCGGCCCCGGAGCAGCCGGGCGGACGTCGTCGACCACCACCGGACCCTCGCCGCGAGCAGCGTGCCGGGGCAGGGCTCGGCCACGATCGAACGGATCCTGGTGGACGGCCCGGACGCGGTGGTGATCGGCGAGACCGCGCAGACCGTACGGGCCACCGGGAAGCGGTTCAACACCCGGTTCGCGCTCCATCTCACCGTCGAGGACGGGTTGATCGTCCGGCACCACGTCTACGAGGACAGCCTCGCCGTCGCGCTGGCCTGCGAGCCCGGTTGACCCGCCACGGGTCAGCGGGCCAGGATCCGGGCGACCTCCGCAGGCCGGGCGAGGTGCGGGAAGTGACCGCTCTCCGGTACGACGGTGATCGTGACATCGGGCAGCGCCGACTCCAGCCACCGCCGGTACGCCGGATCCGGCTCGTTGCCCACCACGTAGTCGTACGGGATGCCGCGGGAGCGGATCTGGGCCAGGTCCCGGGTCCGCTCCTCCCCGAGCGCCTCGGCGCTGTGCACCAGGACCTCGCCCCAGTAGCCGAGCAGCAGATCCTGCCGTGGCGTGGTCGCCGTACGGACGAGTTCCCGGGCGGGCTCGGGCAGCAGGTCGATGTCCATCCGGGCGAGCATCGTTTCCCAGACCTGCTGCCACTGCGGCCCGCGCAGTACCGGCTCGGCTCGGCGCACCACCGTGCCGAACGCGCCGACCAGCAGCGGCTGGTCCACGTTCACCACGCCTCGGGCCGGGTAGCGGGCGGCGTAGATCGTTGCCAGCATCCCGCCGAGCGAGTGGCCGACCACGATCGGCGGGTCGAGGCCGGCCTCCGTCACCGCGCCGTGCAGGACCTCCACGACCTCGCCCGTGTCGTACGACTCACGGCCCGGCGAATCGCCGTGCCCGGGCAGGTCGACGGCGATCACCCGCCGGTCCGGGTCGATGGCGGCCAGCTCACGCAGGACCGGCCCCCACTGGCGCCGGTCGTAGGTCAGGCCGTGCAGCAGGACCAGCGGCGGCCGGCCGTCGTCGTCCGTGCCGTGGCGGTCGGCGGCCAGTCCGCCGAGGTACCGCCCGTCCGGGTCAACCATGTCGGCTCCGATCGCCAGGGCTGCACTGAGCAGGCGCGAACAGGAGGCGCACAGGTTGGAGGCGGCGTCCGAGCAAGGTCACGTGATCAGGCTACCGTCACCCTGCGTATCGACATGCCGATCGGCGGCCAATCGTCCTCACCCAACGTCAGCGTCCGCGACGACCCCGACACTGAGCCGAGCCCGCAGGTGGGCAGGCCCTTGCTCCGAGGGCCGCGAGCATCGTCATCCGGGCTCGTCACCCGGCCGGGGCGGTGGCTCGGCGCGGTCGGATCCGGGCCAGTCGTCGAGTACGGAGGGGCCGATCCCGGCCTGTAACGCCTCGGACAGGAGCTTTGCGAACGAGTAGTCGGGCTGCGCCTGCAACGCACGCTCCACCGCCACGCCGGCCAGGGCGCCCTGGCCGGCCCGCCAGGCGGCGAAGCCGAGCAGGCTGGCGGGGGCGGGCACCAGGTCGGGTTCGACCCGCCGGAGCACGTCCGTCCAGAGCGCGAGGTGCCACTCCTCGCCACCGGTCCGCTGCCAGGCGTCGTCCCGGACCGGCAGGTGCACCAGGAGCAGGCCGAGCCAGGCCACCTCGTCGTCGGTGAGCTGACCGCCCGTACGGTGCCGGTGCAGCGCCCTGCGCACCGCCGTACGGCCGGTCCGGCGCAGCGCCCGGCGGCCCTGTGGATCCCCGGGCGGGGCCTTGCCGAGCAGGGTGCCGAGGCGGTACTCCGCCCGTCTGGCCGCCTCCCGCAACGCCTCCCGGGCCGGACCCTCGACCGGGGCGATCCGCCGGGCCAGGGCGTCCCGGTCGGGGAGCGCGACCTGGCCCGCGAAGGTGGCCGCCGCCGCCAACTGACTGGTCGAGGCGTCGAACCGGCGCCCGTCGGCCGGACAGCAGTCGGCGTCCCCGCACAGGTACGACCAGTAGCGGTCACCGGTCACCCGGAGCGCTTCGAGCACCGGCAGCCCGACCCGACCGAGGGCGGCCGTCACCGCGTCGACCGCCGGGGTGACCCGGGCCGGTTCGCCGTACCCGATGACGGTCGTGGTCTCGACCCGCTGCCGGGCGACGACCGCCGCGACCTGTGCGGCGGCCTCGTCGACCTCGCCGCCGGCCGCCGGCCCGGCCGTGCCACCGGGGAGGTCGCCACGGGCGACGAAGACGACCTGGTTGCCGCGCAGCGCGATCACCACCACGCTGTCGGCCGGGTGGAAGCCCAGCAGGTAGGGCACGGCGGCGAGCAGGTCGGTGGTCGAGCGGACGGCGAGGACGGCTCGATCGATCGGCGTCATAGCGGGCAGCGTGCCGAGCCGGGCAGCCCGGCCGGGACCCCTGTGGATGACACGCCCGAAGCTATCCACAGCTACTCTCCGTATTTCGGCTGCTCAGCCGCCGGACGCGACCCGCCGCCAGTTGCATCGAACCTAGTCGATATCGGAGGAAGCCAACCCAGAAACCGTGCGGCGAGATCCATCGGTTCCCGGCCGGGCTGGTCCTCGATCGCCGCCAGCAGCCGGCTGGCCAGGAAGACGGCCAACCGGTGCCGGTCGTCGCGGTACATCGCCAGCAGCACCAGCCGGGCCGGCTGACACGGCCAGGGTCCGCCGCACTCGCGGCAACGGAACGGCGGCCGGATCGGCGTGTGCGGCCGGAACCGGGCGTACGGCCGGCGGCTCACCACCGTGAGTTCCTGGCCCGCAGGCGCGGCACGCGGAACGGCGCGGGCGCGGCCGAGTCGGGGCAACGCCAACGGAGCCCGCACCGGCAATAGCGCCACCATCTGCGCCAATCCCGACGGTGTGTCGAATTCGATCGTGATCGCCATTCCATGGTGCCTTCCTCCGCCCGCTGCGACGCGTTGGATGCGGGGGTGCATCGGTGGCGTACACACCGATGCACCCCCGCGCACATCCGCCCGTCCTTTCGGGGGGATCGCGTTACGGATCCGGACGAATGCGCCTGCCTTCCACTCTGGACTCCGGATGACGGACTGGGGAAGATGGGCGACGGTCGGGTGGTCAGACCGGCCACGGAGGTATTCGGACGTAGAGAATCGGGCATCCCTCGTAGAGAGTCGGAGAGTGCGAATGAACATGTCAGCCAGCGAATTTCTGCTATGGGAATTGCGGCGCCGGAGGACGGTCGAGGGGCTCAGCCAGGACGAGTGGGGATCACGCCTCTACTTCTCGCCGCAGCACGTCAGCGCCGTCGAGCGAGGCACCCGGCCGGTCAAGCTCGACTATCTCCAGGCTGTCGACAACGAGTTCGGCACGTCGCTGGCGGTCTTCTACGAGAGCTTCGTCAAGCAGGAACTCGCCCCGGTCTGGTTGCGCCCCTGGCTGGAGTACGAGGAGAAGGCCACCGCCCTACGGCTCTACGGCGCACTGGTGATCCCCGGACTCTTCCAAACCGAGCGGTACGCGCGAATGGTTCTCTCATGTAGTCCGCTGCAAACCGACGAGTTGGAGCGCAAGGTTCAGCTCCGGGTGAGCCGCCAGGACATTCTTGATCGCACCAACCCGCCTCGCGTCTCTGCCATCATCGAGGAACTGGCGCTTCGACGCGGCGAGCCGGAAATCATGTCGGAGCAGATCCGGCACCTCATCACGCTCACGGAGCGGCCCAACATCACCATCCGGGTGATTCCTGCCGACGCCCCGGCGCATCTCGGCTGGGGTGGCCCTCTGGCACTCGCGAGCTTCACCGATGCCGAGGACGTCGGCTACCTCGACAACCACCTGGTGGGGCAGACCGTGACCAGCCCAAACCAGGTCGCCACGCTGCACGAGGTCTGGGATAGTGTCAGCGCAGTCGCACTGCCAGCTCGCCAATCCCTGGACCTCCTCAAGGAAGTGGCAAAGTCATGGACTTGACCGACGCCGCCTGGCGCAAGAGCACACGTTCCACCCCGAACGGTGGGGACTGCGTCGAGGTCGCGGACAACCTGCCCGGCCGCGTACTCGTCCGGGACAGCAAGGACCGCGACGGCGGCAACCTCGCCTTCACCCCCACCGCCTGGCACGCCTTCGTCGCGGGCATCACACACCGGCGGTAGCGCGGGCCAGGACAACGGCCGGCACTCGAATAGCCAAAAGGTGCGGCCCACTCCCGAACGGGGAGCAGGCCGCACTTACCGCTGTGTGGTAGGTCAGGCCGCTGGCAGGCTGGTGAACACCAGCGGCCCGGACGGTGCCGGAGTACCGCCGTTGGGATAGCCCCACGATGCGCTGTTGCCGGCCGAGGTGGTGAGTGTGAAGCCCACCGTGTACGTCCCCGGCGGCAGGCTGCGGAAGCTGACGGGCAGCGAGAGGCGCCCGTCTGACCCGACGTTGATGCCGCCGTACGCGCCGCCCACCGAGTGGCCGAGGGAGTTGTAGATGGTGGTCGAGAACCCATCCACCGGAGCGAGCGTTACGTCGTCGATGGTGACATGGACGCTGATGCCGTGGGCCACCTCCCCCGGAGCGGCCTCGGTGCGGCTCAGTGCCGCCGCGATCGCCACCGGCCGGGTCGGGTCGGGCACCCGAGTGGCCCGCAGGTCGAGCGCCGGCCCCCCGTAGTGGGTGCCGTACACCGAGACCGAACCGGCCGTGTCGGTGAACAGGATGCCGTCGATGGTGCATGAGTCGCTTAGCTGGCTCATCACCACCGGCAGCGAGTACGTGCCAGCCGGTCCCTCGGTCAGCACCTGGTTCCAGGTCGAGCAGGTCGTGGTCTCGACCGTGGCGGTCAACTCGCCCTGTACTCCGCTCGCGGTGAACGTCAGCGTGGTCGTCGCCGGCTCGCGCCAGTTGTTCACCTGTGTCGGGTTCAGCGCGAATCCGGTGGCGCTGATCGCCTCGTTGCGGGTGACCCGCACCGTCGGCACGTCGATGCCGGTGTAGCGCTTGGTGTTGCCGGCCCGGTCGGTCAGGTTGACCGCCTTCACCCTCCATTCGCCGGTGGGACTACCCGGCGGCAGCGTCACCGGCACCTGGCACTGAACGTGCCAAATTTCCCAGTTCTGCCTGTCCCCACAGAGCATTCCGCCCTGGTTGCTGTACGACAGGGTGATCGGCGCGACGATCTCGGCGGCGCCGGGACCGTCCAGCACGATGCGGCCCTTCCAGAAGCCCGCCCCCGGGTCGTCCTTGATGTTTACGCCGTAGCGCAGGGTTGTACCGGAGCCGTCGTCGTACATGTGGGCCTTGGTTGGCGGGTCGAGCCAGACCATCTCGATCCCCGGCGGCGCGGTGTCGGGGGTCTGGGTGGCGGCCAGCACGGCCGCTGGGTCGATCTTGGCGCCGGACAGGGTCCGCGTGGTGCCCTGGTCGTCGGTCGCGGTGATCTTGGTGACGCGGTAGGTCACCGGCGCAGCCGGACCGTACTCGGTCACGAGGAAGTCGTACGCGTAGGAGGAGCTGGCGATCCCGCCCGTGTGCGGCCCGACGACGGGCCAGCCGCCGTTGAGACCGAACCGAATCTGCTCGACCGGCCCGATCGCGGTGGTACCGCTGTAACGCTGCACGTAGATGCTGCCGCTGAGGTCGCGGGCAGTGGTCGACGTATCGTTCACCGTCCAGTTCAGGGTGACGGCCGTACCACCGGTGGTGGTGTCGACCTGGTCCGTCGCGAATGCGATGCCTGAGAAGGTGATCTTCGGTTTCGCCGCCGCGGCGGCCGGTGCGGCCGCCGCCCCGAGTAGCACCGTGGCCGCTGTGGTGGTGGCCAGGATGCGTGAGACTGCGCGAAGACGCGCAGCAGCCATGTGTCCTCCCCGTAGACGTGCGGCCGGACCGCGATAGTCCGGTCGGCGCGGGCCGCTGTGTTGCCGGCAGCACGCAGCGTATTAGGTGCACGCCAGGACGCAACGTGAATACGGCCTCTCCCTGGTGTGGAGAGGCCGTGGGCGCACGGCAGAGGTTGACCATTCGGAACCTTCTGCGCCCTCCGGGTCAGGTGTGGAACTGCTGCCCGTGCAGCTCGATCGGGTCACGGCGGGCACCCGAGCGCGGCCGCAGCTCGACGGTCAACTCGATCGCGGAAAGCACGTCGTAGCCGGCGCCGCGCAGGCAGCGCAGCGCCTCCACGTTGCGGGACTGCGGCTTCACGGTGAGCCGGGCCAGCCCGCGCCGCCGAGCCTCCTCGGCCACCTGGTCGAGCAGCGCCCGGCCGATCCCCTGGCCCCGGAGCCGGGCGGTCACCACCACCGGCTCGACCCGGCCGTCCCGGCCGTCCATGATCAGACCGACCAGCCCGACCACGCCGGCATCGCCCCGCTCCGCCACCCACACGCCGGAGAGGTCCAGCCGGGTCAGGTACTCCTCGAACGCCGCGCCCGGGTCGGTGCCGCCGAAGGTCGGATCCTCGTACAGCTCGCGGTGCTGCTCGGCCAACTCGGCCCAGAGCCGCCGACCGGCCCGATGGTCGGCCGGCCGGTACGGTCGGATCGCGGTGGCGGCCACGTTCTCATATCTACTCCCCATCGCCGCGCCGCGACACCTGGTTGGCCAAGAGCGGTCGACGAAGAGCTACCTTGCCCAGATGGACCTGGCGTACCTGCGGGAGCATCCCGGGCAGCTTCCGCTATTCCTCACCCACCAGCGGATCCGGGAGACGCCGGTGCCCGGTGGCGACATCTGCACCGCCACCCGACTCACCCTGGACGACGGCAACTCCGTCTTCGCCAAGTCCTGGCCGGAGGGGGCCGCCGAAGCCGTACCCGAGAATTTTTTCGCCACCGAGGCGGCCGGGCTGCGCTGGCTGCGCGCGGCCGGCGCGGTCCCGGTGCCGGAGGTGATCGCGGCGCTGCCGGAGCTGCTGGCCCTGGAGTGGGTGGAGCCGGGCGAGGCCACCCCGGCGGCGTCCGCGCGGTTCGGTGCCGAGCTGGCCGCGCTGCACCGGGCCGGCGCCGACACCTTCGGCGCGGACTGGCCCGGCTTCGTCGGGGCGCTGCCGCAGGACAACACCCCGTCCGCCGGCCCGTGGCCGGTCTGGTTCGGCGAGCACCGGCTCGTGCCCTACCTGCGGCAGTCGGTCGACAACGGCGCGCTCTCCGCGGCCGAGGTCACCCTGGTCGAGCTGGTGATCTCCCGGATCGACGGGTACGGCGGCGCCGAGCCGCCCGCCCGGATCCACGGCGACCTGTGGCCGGGCAACCTGCTGTGGGGCGCCGACGGGCGGGCCTGGCTGGTCGACCCGGCGGCGCACGGCGGGCACCGGGAAACCGACCTGGCCCAGCTCGCGCTCTTCGGCGGCGCCCCGCACCTGGAGACGATCGTGGACGCCTACCAGGAGGTGTGGCCACTCGCCGACGGCTGGCGGGAACGGGTACCGGTGCACCAGCTCCACCTGCTGCTCGTGCACACCGCGCTCTTCGGTGCGGCGTACCGGGATGCGGTAGGTAGGGCGGCTCGCGCCGCACTGTCGGTCTGACGCGCTACCGTCGAGCGATGACCATTCCCGTTCGATCCGGGGGAGTACCGGACCGGACGTCGGCGGACCGGCCGGACGTCGGGGGCCTCGTCGACCGGTTCGGCCGGGCGGCGACCGACCTGCGGGTCTCGCTCACCGACCGGTGCAACCTGCGGTGCACCTACTGCATGCCGGCCGAAGGGCTGCCCTGGCTGCCGAAGTCGGAGGTGCTGACCGACGACGAGATCGTCCGCCTGGTCGGCATCGCGGTACGCCTGCTCGGGGTGACCGAGGTCCGGTTCACCGGCGGCGAGCCGCTGATCCGCCCCGGGCTGCCGGAGATCGTCGCCGCCGTCGCCGCGCTCTCGCCCCGGCCCGTCATCTCGCTGACCACCAACGGGATCGGGCTGGACCGGCTCGCCGGGCCGCTGCGCGAGGCCGGGCTCGACCGGGTGAACGTCTCGCTGGACAGCCTCGACCCGACCCGCTTCACCGAGCTGACCCGGCGACCCCGGCTGGACGCCGTACTGGCCGGGCTGGCCGGGGCGGTTGCCGCCGGACTGGCCCCGGTGAAAATCAACTCGGTACTGATGCGCGGGGTCAACGACGGTGAAGCCCCGGAGCTGCTCCGCTTCGCGCTGCGGCACGGCTATCAGCTCCGCTTCATCGAGCAGATGCCGCTGGACGCCCAGCACGGCTGGGACCGGTCGACGATGATCACCGCCGAGGAGATCCTCGCCGCGCTGCGGGCCGAGTTCACCCTGCTGCCGGATCCGGCCGAGCGGGGCGGGGCACCGGCCGAGACCTGGCTCGTGCAGGGCTGGACGGACGCCACCGGCCGACCGGCCCGGGTGGGCGTGATCGGCAGCGTGACCCGGCCGTTCTGCGGCGACTGCGACCGGACCCGGCTCACCGCCGACGGGCAGGTGCGCAACTGCCTCTTCGCCACCGACGAGTCCGACCTGCGGGCCGCGCTGCGCGGCGGTGCCTCCGACGACGAACTCGCCGAACGGTGGCGGGTGGCGATGTGGGGCAAGCGGGCCGGGCACGGCATCGACGACCCGACGTTCCTGCAACCGGCCCGGCCGATGTCGGCGATCGGCGGCTGAGGATGACCGTGGACTCCACACCGACCCTGGTCGTACGCTACTTCGCCGCCGCGCGGGCCGCGGCCGGCGTACCCGAGGAGACCGTGCCGGGCGGCGGCAGCCTCGACCAGCTCGCCGGTGAGCTGGTCGACCGGCACGGCGAGCGGCTGGCCACCGTGCTCAAGATGGCGAGTTTCCTGGTCGATGGCGTCACCTGGCACGACCGGCAGGCGCCGCTGCCGGTCGGCGCCACGGTCGACGTCCTGCCGCCGTTCGCCGGCGGCTGAGGCACCCGTGATCGGTGTGCTCGGCTTCGTCGGGACGTTGGCGCTGGTCACCGGCCTGATCCACCTCTACCTCTGGAAGCGGCTGGTCCGGGACACCACCCGGCCGGGGCGCTGGCGCCGGGCCGGCGGCGTGACCGTGCTGGTGCTGGCCCTGCTCACCCCGGCGACACTGGTCGGCACCCGGCAGGGCTTCTACTGGCTGGCCTGGCCGGGCTACCTCTGGCTCGCCGTCATGTTCTATCTGCTCGTCCTGCTGGCCGTGCTGGAGATCCCGATGCTGGTGGCCAGGCTGGCGCTGCGCCGCCGCATCCGGGCGGTCGTACCGGCGGCCACCCCGGTCGGTGTCGAGTCGGAGGGCGCCCTGACCGGCGGTGTCGGCGGCACGGACGTCGCACCCGGCGGTGTCGCCGGCACGGACATCGGAGCCACGCCCGCACCCGCACCCGCACCCGCGCCCGACCACGACCCGGGCCGCCGGCTGCTGCTCGCCCGGAGCGCCGCGATCTTCGCCGGGCTCACCGCGACCGGAGTCGTCGGGTACGGCGTCCGCACCGCCCTCGGCCCGCCGCAGATCGACCGGGTCCGGATCCCGCTGGCGAAACTCCCCCGGAGCATGGACGGGCTGCGGATCGCCACCGTCTCCGACATCCACATCGGACCACTGACCGGCCGGGCGCACACCGAGCGGATCGTGGCCACCATCAACCGGCTCGACGCCGACCTGGTGGCGGTGGTCGGTGACCTCGTCGACGGTACCGTCGGCGAACTCGGCCCCGCCGCCGCGCCCCTGCGCGACCTGCGGTCCCGGTACGGCAGCTTCTTCGTCACCGGCAACCACGAGTACTACTCCGGGGTCGAGGAGTGGGTGGTCGAGCTGGACCGGATCGGGCTGCGGGTGTTGCAGAACCGCCGCGAGGAGATCCTCGCCCGGGGCGGCGCCCTCGACCTCGCCGGGGTCAACGACCCGGCCGGTGAGGGGCTCGGGTTCGCGACCGGCCCCGACTTCGACGCCGCGCTGGGCGGCCGCGACCCGAGCCGTCCGGTGGTGCTCCTCGCCCACCAGCCGATCAACGTGCACGAGGCGGCGAGACACGGCGTCGACCTGCAACTCTCCGGGCACACCCACGGCGGCCAGATCGTGCCGTTCAACCTGGTGGTCGGGTTGCAGCAGCCGGTCGTCTCCGGGCACGCCACCATCGACGGCACCCAGCTCTACGTCACCAACGGCGCCGGCTTCTGGGGCCCACCCGTCCGGGTGGGCGCCCCACCGCAGGTCACCCTCGTCGAACTCCGCTCCCCCTGACCCCACACCCCGGCGGGTGCGGAAATCACATTCGCGCGTGGCGGCACGCGGTCGCCGGGAAGGTCATGACAGGATGCGGCGTGTCTCCGTTGCGCGCCGCACCCGCTGACGGCTCCCCCTCCGCCGCCGTGCCCTTCGTCGCGGACCTGCACATCCACTCGAAATACTCCCGCGCGTGCAGCCGTGACCTGACGATGCCGAATCTCGCCTGGTGGGCCCGGCGCAAGGGGATCAGCCTGCTCGGCACCGGTGACTTCACCCACCCCGCCTGGTACGAGCACCTGCGCGAGACGCTGCACCCGGCCGAGCCGGGCCTCTATCGGCTCAGCCCGGAGGCGGAACGGGACATCGCCCGTCGGCTCCCACCCCGGCTGGCCAGCGTCGCCGAGGCGAGTCCGATGCGCTACATGCTCAGCGTCGAGATCTCCACCATCTACAAGCGGGACGACCGGACCCGCAAGGTGCACCACCTGATCTACCTGCCCGACCTGGACGCGGTGGCCCGGTTCAACGCCACGCTCGGCCGGATCGGCAACATCGGCTCCGACGGGCGGCCGATCCTCGGTCTGGACTCCCGGGACCTGCTGGAAATCACCCTGGAGGCCAGCCCGGACGGCTACCTCGTGCCGGCGCACATCTGGACGCCGTGGTTCTCCGCGCTCGGCTCGAAGTCCGGCTTCGACGCGATCGCGGACTGCTACGCCGACCTCGCCGAGCACATCTTCGCGGTCGAGACCGGGCTCTCCTCCGACCCGGAGATGAACTGGCGGGTGTCCAGCCTGGACCGTTACCGGCTGGTCTCTAACTCGGACGCGCACTCGCCGCCCGCGCTGGCCCGGGAGGCGACGCTCTTCGCCACCGACCTCGACTACTACGCGGTACGCGAAGCGCTGCGTACCGGGGACGGGCTGGCCGGGACGATCGAGTTCTTCCCCGAGGAGGGGAAGTACCACGCGGACGGGCACCGGCTCTGCGGGGTCAACTGGGAACCGCAGCGGACCCGGGAGGCGGGCGGGCGCTGCCCGGAGTGCGGCAAGCCGCTCACGGTCGGCGTACTGAGCCGGGTCGAGGACCTCGCCGACCGGCCGGACGGGCACCGGCCGGCGAACGCGCCGCAGGTCACCCACCTGATCCAGCTCGCTGAGATCCTCGGTGAGATCAACAGTGTGGGGCCGAAGTCGAAGACGGTGGAGGGGCAGCTCAACACCCTGGTCGCCGGGCTCGGTGCCGAGCTGGACATCCTCACCGTCACGCCGGTCGACGAGATCCGCCGGGTCGGCGGCGAACCGCTCGCCGAGGCGATCACCCGACTCCGGCGCGGCGAGGTGCGCCGGATCCCCGGCTACGACGGCGAGTACGGCGTGATCACTCTCTTCGAGCCCGGTGAACTGTCGTCCGGCTCCGGCGGTGGTGGCCGGGGCGGCGCCGGGCAGGCGGAGACGCTCTTCGCTGACGCGCTCTTCGACGTACCCGTGCCGCGACAGCGACCGCCCGCGGAGCCGAAGGCGCCGGCCCGGCCCGCCCGGTCGACGGCCCCGACGCCGGCCACCCCGGCGGAGCCGCGCCGCCGGACCCGGGCCGCCGCCCCGCCGGCCGAACCCGCACCGCCGCTCGCCCCGCCGCCGTCGCCGCACGAGCCGTTCGAGCCGATGCTCGCCGGCATGGAGGAGGTCGGCACCGGGCTGCTCGACCGGCTCGACGCGATGCAGCGGGTCGCCGCCTCCGCACCCGGCGGGCCGCTGCTGATCGTCGCCGGCCCCGGCACCGGCAAGACCCGCACCCTCACCCACCGGATCGCCTACCTCTGCGCCGAGCTGAACGTCTATCCGGAACACTGCCTGGCGATCACCTTCACCCGGCGGGCCGCCGAGGAGCTGCGGCACCGGCTGGACGGGCTGCTCGGGCCGGTCGCCGAGGACGTCACCGTCGGCACCTTCCACTCGCTCGGCCTGACCATCCTGCGGGAGAACGCCCGGGCCGCCGGGCTGCCGGAGAACTTCCGGATCGCCGACGACACCGAGCGGGCGACCGCGCGGGCCGAGGCCGGCGACGACGACGCCACCTACGTCAAACTGCTGCGCGGCCAGGACCTCGTCGACCTGGACGAGCTGGTCGGCCTGCCGGTGGCGCTGCTGCGCGACGACCCGGAGCTGGTCGAACGCTACCGGGACCGGTGGCGGTGGATCTTCGTCGACGAGTACCAGGACGTCGACGCGACGCAGTACGAGCTGCTCCGGCTGCTCAGCCCGGCCGACGGCAACCTCTGCGCGATCGGCGACCCCGACCAGGCGATCTACTCGTTCCGGGGCGCCGACGTGGCCTACTTCCTGCGCTTCTCGCAGGACTTCGTGGACGCCCGGCTGGTCCGGCTGACCCGCAACTACCGCTCGTCGGCGCCGATCCTCGCCGCCGCCGTGCAGGCGATCGCGCCGAGCACGCTGGTCCGGGGCCGGCGGCTCGACCCGGCCCGGCTCGACCCGGAGGCACCGCTGGTCGGCCGCTATCCGGCGGCCTCCGTCGCCGACGAGGCCGATTTCGTGGTACGCACCGTCGACGAACTCGTCGGCGGGCTGTCGCACCGCTCGCTCGACTCCGGCCGGATCGACGGCCGGAACACCGACGTCTCGTTCTCCGACATCGCGGTGCTGTACCGCACCGACGCCCAGGCGGCGCCGATCCTGGACGCGCTGGCCCGGGCGAACATCCCGGTGCAGAAGCGCTCGCACAACCGGCTGCGGGACCGGCCCGGCGTCTCGGTGATCGCCCGCGAGCTGCGGCACGCCGACGGGCTCGGCGGCTCGGTCGCCGCCCGGGTACGCCTCGCCGGGCAGGTACTCGCCGAGCGGCACGCCACCCCCACCCTGGACGCCACCGGCGGGATCGGCCCGGACGACATCTGGACGGCGGCCGACCTGCTCACCCCGCTCGCCCGGCGCTGCGGCGACGACCTGGAGCTGTTCCTGTCGCAACTCGGCACCGGTGCCGAGGTGGACGCCCTCGACCCGCGCGCCGAGGCGGTCACCCTGCTCACCCTGCACGCCGCCAAGGGGCTGGAGTTCCCGGTGGTCTTCCTGCCCGGCTGCGAGGACGGGCTGCTGCCGCTGCGCTGGCCCGGCTCGACGCCGACCGAGGAGGAGGTGGCGGAGGAGCGCCGGCTCTTCTTCGTCGGGCTGACCCGGGCACAGGACCGGCTCTACCTCAGTCACGTGAGCCGGCGGCTGCGGCACGGCCAGGAGCGGGACTGCGTCCCGTCGCCGTTCCTCGACGCGATCGACGCCGGACTCTTCGAACGGCTCGGCGACAACGTGCCCCGTCGCCCGAAGGACCGCCAGCTCCGGCTGCTCTGAGCCGTCCCGCCCGCGCGTCGGGTTCCTCGTCGGTCAGGCGGCGAGGAGCACGGCGCCGAGTGCGCCGGCGAGCATCGCCGGGCCGTGCGGCAGGTGGTCGCGGCGGCCGACCCGGCGCAGCCGGAGCAGCACGGCGGCGTACCCGCTGGCCAGCAGCAGGCCGGCCAGCGCGCCGGAGAGGGCGGTGCTCCAGCCGTACCAGCCGGTGGCGAAGCCGAGCCCGAGCGCGAGCTTGACGTCGCCCGGCCCCAGCCCGCCGGGGGAGAGCAGGAGCAGCCCGAGGTACGCCCCGGCCAGCGCCAGCGCGCAGGCGACCGCCACCGCGTACCGGCCGAACTGGCCCGAGGCGAGGGTGGCCGCGCCGAGCAGCCCGGCGACACCGGCCCCCGCCGGCAGGGTGAGCCGGTCGGGAAGCCGTCGTACCGCGACGTCCACGAAGCCGAGCACGATGCCGAAACCGGCGATCCAGGCGTACGCCAGCAGCGGGAGTACGTCGTCGACCCGGGCGGCGAGCGCGGCGTAGACGGTCGCGGTGACGACCTCGACCAGCCCGGCGCGCGGACCGACGGCTCCCCGGCAGCGCGGACAGCGCCCGGTCGGCGGCAGCACGCCGAGCGGGTTGCGCCGGGTCGGCGCGCCGATCGTCGCCGCGCAGTGCGGACAGCTCCGCCGGACCGACCGGCCGACCGGGACGTCGGGGCGCGGCGGGGACTCTTCCGGCGGGCCGGCGGCGGGTACGGCGTACCGGAAGATCTCTCGGCGCAGCAGCGGTCCGAGCAGGACTCCGAGGAGCCCGGCCGCCGCCACCACGCCCGGTGTCACGTCCCGCCGCCCTGCCTCAGGTTCGCGGTGCGGGCCGGGCGTGCACCGGCCGAGGAGCGTGGGCGTTCGGTGGAGACGACCAGCGCGACGCCGAACACGATCACCGCACCGCCGAGCAGCACCTGCCCGGTCACCGGCTCGTCGAGCAGCAGCGCGCCGAGGGTCACCGCGACCACCGGGTTGACGTAGGCGTACGTCGCCACCAGCGAGATCGGCGCGTGGTGCAGCAGCCAGACGTAGGCGGTGAACGCGACCAGCGACCCGGCCACGGTGAGATAGCCGAGCGCCAGCCACGAGCGGGTACTCACCGCGCCGAGGTCGAAGCCGCGCATCTCGCCCCGGGCCAGGCCGAGCACGGCCAGTGCCGCCGAGCCGGCGACCATCTCGTAGACGGTCGCCACGAACGGGTCACCGGGCATGTCGAGCCGGCCGGAGAGGAACGAGCCGGCCGACCAGGAGACGGCGGAACCGACCACGGTCAGCGCCCCGACGATCGGGGCCGCGCCGACGCCGCCGGCCGGCAGTACCAGCAGCACCAGGCCGACGAAGCCGGCACTCACCCCGAGCAGGGTGGCCAGTCCGGGCCGGTCCCCGGTGCCGGCCCGGAGCATCACCACCAGCAGCGGCACGATGGCGATGAGCAGCGCGGCGACGCCGGAGGAGACCGCGGTCGACGGCGGCCCCGACTCGGCCAGTACCACCAGCCCGTTCCCGCCGGCCAGCAGCAGTACGCCGACCAGCGCCGCGTTGCCCAGTTGGCGGCGGGTCACCCGCAGCCCGCCGGGGCCGCGCCAGAGCCGGAGTACCACCGCCAGCACGGCGGCGGCGACCGCGAACCGGGCGGCGGCCGAGAACAGCGGCGGCAGGGTCTCCACGGTGACCCGGATGCCGAGGTAGGTGGAGCCCCAGACCAGGTAGACGACGCCGAGCGCGGTCCAGATCAGTGCCGAGCGGGCCGACGGCGCCGGAGCGGCGGGTTCCGCCTCGACCGGCGCGGCGGGTCTCGGCCCGACCGGAGCGACGGGTTCCGCCTCGACCGGCGCGGCGCGTTCCGGCTCGACCGGCGCGGCGCCGGCCGGCGAAGTTGGCGCGCTTCCGGGAGGTGAGCTCATCGGGGGGTCAGGCTACGGTGACCACAGCAGGCACGTCCCAGGCGAGTGGCGAGCCTCTCACCGATCCGTACCAGGAGGACAGTCGATGGCCAACTACGGACCGCCCGGCGGACCGTATCCCGGTCCGTCGCAGCCGTGGAACGACCCGGACCGGCAGACCACCGACGAGTACGGCCAGCCGGTCGACCCCTGGGGCGATCAGGACCAGGCGGCCGGGGCGGGGCACTGGGGTGGCGGGCAGCCGTCGGCGCCACCGGGTGGCCCCGGTTCCCCGGTCAGCCACCCCGGCTATCCGGCCGGTTACCCCGGGCCGGCCGGCCCCGGCGCCGCGCCGACCTCGGGTGCACCCGGTGCCGGTCATCCACCGACCCGGCGACACGACGCCGGCCACGCCCCGGCACCGCAGCACCCCGGCGCGCCGTACGCCCCGGCGCCGGGCGGCTGGAACGCCTCCGACGCCGATCCGGTGTGGGCGACGCCGTCTCCGGACCCGTCGTGGTCCACCTCGGCACCGGACCCGATGCCGAAGGGTGGTGGCAACCGGGGCTTCGTCGCCGTCCTGGTCGGGTTGGCGGTGCTGGTCCTCGGCGGTGCGGCGCTCGGCGTCTACCTGCTCGGCCGTGACGAGGCACAGCCGGACGCCCAGCCGCCGGTCACCGAGCAGACCGAGGAGCCGGCCGAGCAGACCAGCGCCCCGACCGAGCCGACCCCGACCAGCGTCCCGGCTGCGCCGGACGCGTCCTCCACTGATGCGCGGTTCGTCAAGGCCGGTCAGTGCGTCCGGAACGAGGGTACGGAGGCGGCGCCGAAGCTGGCGATCACGGGCTGTGCACCGCAGACCTACGAGGTGCTCGCCCGCTACAACGGCGTCACCACCGGCGCCCCGGACGCTAAGACCAAATGCGCCCAGGTGCAGAACTACACGAACTTCTACTTCTTCAACAGCGAGCTGGACGAACTGGACTTCGTGCTCTGTCTTCGGAAACGATAGCCGCGCGGAGTGTCGCCGCCCGGCATTCCGACGAGACCGGCGGAGGTCCGAGCGACCTGCCGCGTAGGATCCGCGCCCAGCCCGACCCCTGCGTCAGCCACCCCAGGGTTTCCGTGACGTGGTCGGCGCGCGCGCCCGCCCCTGGAGAAGCATGTCGATTTACGGAACGCCTGCCGGAGGGCAGCCGGAAGACCCGTACCAGTCCCGGTCCCCCTCGTCGGGCCCGCCGGCCGGTGGCGATCCGCCTCCGCCGCCGGGCACTCCGCCGCCGGGTCCCGGCTATCCGCCGGCCCCGGACGCCGGTTACCCGCCGCCGCCACCGACTCCCGGTTACCCGCCGTCCGGTTACCCGCCGCCCGTCGGCGCCGGGCATGGGCAGCCGAGCGGCGCACCGGGTCCTTCGTGGGGTCAGCCGCCGTCGAGCGGCGGGCCGTACCCGGCGGGTACCCCGTACGGCGCTCCCGGCGGGCCGGCCGCGCCGTACGGTCCGGCCGGCGCCCCGCCGAAGTCCGGTCGTGGGCTGAAGATCGGCCTCATCGTCGGCGGCATCGTGTTGCTGCTGCTCTGCGCCTGTGTGGGCGGCGGGGCGTGGTGGCTGGTCGACCGGGCCGGCGACGACTCCGGGCCGGGCGTCGGGGCACCCGCCCCGAGCGGTTCGGCCGGGTCGACCCCGAGCCGTCCCGCCGGCACCCCGTCGAGTTCGTCGGAGCGGTTCGCCAAGGGAGACTGCGTGGTCAACGACGGCACCGACGACGAGCCGGAACTCCGCAAGGTGCCGTGTGGACCGGACACCTACGAGGTGCTGTCCCGGATCCCGTTCAGCACCGACGCGGACCAGTGCAAGAACGACCCGGTCTTCGGCTCGCCGGAGGCGGACGCCAACTACGTACAGGACGATCCGCTGGACCTGGGCGACTTCGTACTCTGCCTGAAGCGGCGCTGACCGGGCCGGCCCGGATCGGCTTCGGTAGGCAAAACTAGGACTGTCTAGCATCCACGCTAGACGGTCCTAGTTTCTGCTCGACGATCCGACGACGGCGCGACACGAATACCCCGGTCTACGGATGTCTAGCGCCCCGGCTAGACGGCCCGATAGCGTGCGATACGTGGATCCGGTCCGCAACCCGTACGCGCCGGGCGCCGGCCAGCGCCCGCCCGAACTCGCCGGGCGGGGGCGGGAACTCGAGGTCTTCGACATCGTCCTGGAGCGGATCGCCCGAGGCCGCCCCGAACGCAGCCTGGTCCTCACCGGCCTGCGCGGAGTCGGCAAGACCGTACTGCTCAACACGCTCCGCTCCCAGGCGATCAGCCGACTCTGGGGCACCGGGAAGATCGAGGCCCGGCCGGACCAGTCGATCCGCCGCCCGGTCGCCGCCGCCCTGCACATGGCGATCCGGGAGCTGGCACCCCGGCACCGGGCACCCGACCGGATCGACGACTTCCTCGGCGTACTCAAGGCGTTCGCGCTGCGTTCGGCCCCGGCCGGATCGGGGCGGGCTGCCGGGGCGAGCCGGCTGCGGGACCGCTGGCAACCCGGCATCGACGTACCGGCGGCGAGCGGGCGGGCGGACTCCGGCGACATCGAGATCGACCTGGTCGAACTCTTCACCGACGCGGCCGAGGTCGCCGCCGACGTCGGCACCGGGGTCGCGGTCTTCCTCGACGAGATGCAGGACCTCGGCCCCGAGGACGTCTCGGGGCTCTGCGCGGCCTGCCACGAGCTGTCCCAGCTCGGCGCGCCGCTGATCGTCGTCGGCGCCGGGCTGCCGCACCTGCCGGCCGTGCTCTCCGCCGCCAAGTCCTACTCGGAACGGCTCTTCCGCTACCAGCGCATCGACCGGCTGGACCGGATCGCCGCCGACCAGGCGCTCTGCGCCCCCGCCGCCCGGGAGCAGGTCGAATACGAGCCGAAGGCGCTCGACCTGCTCTACGAGAAGTCCGGCGGCTATCCGTACTTCGTCCAGGCGTACGGGAAGGCGACCTGGGACTCGGCGCCCCGCTCCCCGGTGACCGCCGCCGACGTCCGGGTCGCCGCGCCCGAGGCCGAGGCCGAGTTGGCGGTCGGGTTCTTCGGGTCCCGCTTCGAGCGGGCGACCCCGGCGGAACGGGAGTACATGCGGGCGATGGCGGCGCTCTCGCTGGTCGAGGCGCCGGAGGGCGACGACGTCGCCGGGGGCGGCCCCCGGGACGACATGGACGCCGCCGTCTCCACCGCCGAGATCGCCCGCTCGCTGGGGCGCAAGCCGGCCAGCCTCTCGCCGGCCCGGGACGCGCTGATCAAGAAGGGGCTGATCTACTCGGGCGAGCGCGGGACGGTGGCCTTCACGGTCCCGCACTTCGGCCGGTACCTGCGGACCCAGCCGGCCTGACCGGCACCGCCCCGGCGCCCCCGCGACCGGCACCACCCGACACGCTGGCGGATCCTCAGACCTGTGACCAGGGCGGCGGGAAGGTCACCTCGCCGCTCGGCACCGGGTCGTCGGAGCCGTCCACCGACGGCAGCACCAGCACCTGCCACGGGTCGCCGAGCCCGGACCACGGGCTGGTCAGCCCGAACCGGGCGGCCGGCTCGAACCCGAACCGGCGATAGTAGGCGGGGTTGCCGAGCACCACCACCAGGCGCTCGCCGAGTTCGGCGGCGGCGTCGAGCGCGGCCCGGACGACGTCCTGGCCGTAACCGCGACGCTGCCGGGCCGGCCGCACCGCCACCGGGCCGAGCGCCAGCGCCGGAACCGCGCCCGGCCACACCTCGACCCGGCTGAGCAGGGCGTAGCCGACCAGTTCGCCGTCGACCTCGGCCACCATGGACAGCTCGGGCAGCCAGGCGTCGCTGCCCCGCAGCGCCTCGACGAGCTGCACCTCCGGGGGCAGCCGGGTGTCCGGACTGGCGAACGCCTCGGCGACAAGTTGCCGGATCGCCACGGCGTCGGCCGGACCCTCTGCGCGGAGCCGCACGGTCGTCACAGCTCGCGACGGTACCGCGACCGCGCCGTCCAGTCTCCCACTTCGAGGGGTGAAGAACGTTGCGAACGGGTAAGACTTGAGCCATGAAACCCGTACGCACCGTGGCCCGTACCCTGTTGAGCACGATCTTCGTGGTCAGCGGCGCCCGCGCCGTGGCCAACCCCGAACTGCACGTGGACCGGGCGAAGCGGGTGACGGACAAGGTCGCCCCGATGTTGCAGGGCATCCACGAGGGACTACCCACCGATCCGACGAGCCTGGTCCGGGCCAACGGTGCCGCCCAGCTCCTCGGCGGGCTGCTGCTGGCCACCGGGCACTTCACCCGACCGGCGGCGGCGCTGCTCGCCGGCACGCTGGTGCCGACCACCATGGCCGGGCACCGGTTCTGGGAGCAGGAGGACCCGGCGCAGCGCCGCCTGCACCAGGTCCACTTCTTGAAGAACCTCGGGCTGATGGGCGGGCTGCTGCTCGCGGCGGCGGACACCGAGGGTCGGCCCGGGCTGGGCTGGCGGGCCAGCCACGCGGTGGGTGGCGGCCGTCGACGGGTACGCCGGGTGGTGCGTACCGCCCGCCGGGACGCCCGGATCGCCGTACGCTCCGCGGCGGCGGCCCGGAAGCTGCCCGGCTGATCCCACCCACCCCGGCCAGGCCGCGGGATCGCCGCCGTCGGTTGCCCGAGGTGAGTCGCCGGCCTGCGGGGCGGTGCCCGGGATCGTCGATCGGGCCACGCTCCATGCCGGACATATGCTAGTTTCACCTGACTGAGCGGCTGTGAATCACCTGAACCGCACTCCCTGCGTTAACGCGGTGGAAATGTCGCGAACCAGTGTGGGATCGGACACGGTCGCATAACGCAGGAGGCATTCGAGTGACCCACCGTTCTAGGCTCCTCGGAGGACCTGGGCGGAAGACCGACATTGGTACGGGGGTGGCCACGCCATGCCGGCGACCGTCGAAAGACGGCTAGGCCGCCTCGCCCCAGTCCGCCGCTTTGCTCGTGGGATCGACCGTCGAGCAGTCGTACGGATCGGCGTCGTCGCCGTCGTCTGCTACGCCGCGTGGCTCGCCATCGCCACGTTCGGACGGCCGTACAACTTCTTCGACATGAAGATCTACCACGGCGCGGTGGTCTGGTGGGCGGGCGGACACGAGCTCTACGACTTCATCGCGCCCAGGACCACCCTCGGCTTCACCTATCCACCCTTCGCCGGGCTGGTCATGCTGCCGATGGCGGGCATCCCGCTCGGTCTCGCCGGCTGGACCAACATCGTCGCCAGCGTCGCGACCCTGGCCGTCGTGCTCGCCGCCCTGCTCAAGCCGATCACCGACCGGCTCGGCTGGTCGCTCTGGTTCACCCTCGGCCTCGCCGTGCCGATGGCGGTCGCCATCGAGCCGGCCCGGGAGACGCTCGGCTACGGCCAGGTCAACCTGCTGCTCTTCGGTCTGGTCATGGCCGACCTGGTGGCGCTGCGCTGGCGGGCCCGGCGCGGCAGCCGGATCAGCGCCGGTGACGGCCCGCTGCGCCGGCTCTTCTTCAGCGGCGCCTGGGCCGGGGTCGGGATCGGCCTCGCCACCTCGATCAAGCTCACCCCGGCGCTCTTCGTCGTCTACCTGCTGATCACCCGGCAGTGGCGGGCCGCGGCCACCGCGGTCGGTACCGCGATCGCCGTCACCGTCGGCACCTTCGCGATCGCCGGCCGCGAGTCGACCACCTACTTCATGTCGGTGCTCTGGCAGACCGAGCGGGTCGGCGCGGCGGACATGACGCCGAACCAGTCGCTGGCCGGCGTGCTCGCCCGGCTGTACGACTCGATCGAGACCCCCACCCTGCTCTGGCTCGCGTTCGCGATGCTGCTGCTCGCGCTCGGACTCTCCCGCGCCTCGCACTCGCACGCCGACGGCGACGAGCTGACCGCCTTCACCCTGGTCGGGCTCACCACCAACGTGATCAGCCCGATCTCCTGGTCACACCACCTGGTCTGGGTGATCCCGGCGATCCTGATCCTCGCCGACGCCGCGAGTCGACGCCGGACGGCCAGCCGGGGCCCGTGGCCGCGCCCGCCACACTCGACCGCCGGTGCCGGTCCGGCCGGGATGACCGGGCTGCGCACACCGATCTGGTTCCCCACCCTGACCGGCCTACGGCACGGCGTGGCCGCGCTCGGGCTCTACCTGCTCTTCCTGATCTCGCCGATCTGGCCGTACGAGCACCAGTTGCCGGAGGTGTCGCACTACCAGGACGGCTTCTTCGGCGCGCTGATGGAGAACTCGCTCGCCCTGGCGATCATCCTGTTGGTCGCCGCGCTGCCGTGGCGGCCCGGTGCCGAGCCGGCGTTCTACGTCGAGCACGGCCGACTCGACCGCCGACTCGCCGGTCACCGCTGACAGATCGGCCGGTCACCGGTAACGGGATCGGCCCGTCCCGGGATCGACCCGTCCCGAGGGGTCAGGGGCAGTTCACCCACTCCTCGGTGCCGTCGGCGAAGAGCTGCCGCTTCCACACCGGCAGCCGGGCCTTGACCTCGTCGACCAGCCGGGCGCAGGCCGCGAACGCCGCCGCCCGGTGCGCGGTGCTCACCGCCGCCACCAGGGCGACGTCGCCGATCTCCAGCGGGCCGAGCCGGTGCGAGACCGCCACCGCGTGTACGTCCGGATCGGCCGCGATCTCGGCGGCCACCTCCCGCAGCACGTCCGCCGCGCTCGGGTGGCCCTCGTATTCGAGCCGGAGCACCGACCGGCCGTGGTCGTGGTCGCGTACCACGCCCTGGAAGGAGACCACCGCACCGGCGGCCGCGTCGGCGACCACGGACTCGTGGAAGGCCACGTCCAGCGGGGCGGTGCCGACGGCGACATGCAACCGGCCGGTCGGTGGCCCGCCTCCGGCGTCGACGGCCGGCTCGCTCCGTACGCTCATCTCACACTCCTTGGGGGCGCTCTCCGGGCAGCAGCGGCAGCGGTACGAGTGGCACCCGGTCACCCGGTCCGCCCTTGGTGCCCGGGGCGATCACGGCGAACCCGGCCGCCCCGGCGAGCCCGCGCAGCATCGCCGAGCCGACGTGCCGGACCGGGGTGGCGGTGTTGTCGGCGGGGTCGACCCGGACCAGCGCCAGGTGGGTGAAGTCGCCCCGCCCGGCCACCGGCTCGGCCAGCGTCACCCGGGGCAGCTCCGGCATCACCCGGCCACGCAGCCCGGCCAGCAGCGGGGCGACCAGGGAGACGGTCGCGACGATCGCCGACTGTGGATTTCCCGGCAGCCCGGCGACGAACCGGCCCCGGCCGTCCGGCCCGGTCACCCGGGCGAGCAGCATCGGAAATCCGGGGCGTACGGCCACGGTGTTGACGACGTATTCCGCGCCGAGTTCGCGCAGCGCCGGGTGCAGGTGGTCGACCGGCCCGTGCATCGTGCCGCCGGTGGTGCAGACCAGGTCGGCGCGATCGAGCCCCTGGCGGAGCGCCTCGACGTGCGCCTCCAGGGTGTCGGCCACCGGTCCGACGACGTCGGCGGCGGTGATGGTGCAGCCGTACCGGCGCAGCCAGGCGGGGACGGCCGGGCCGAGCGAGTCGCGTACCCGCCCGGCGCCGGGACGGCCGGCGGTGAGCAGCTCGTCACCGAAGATGATCAGGGCGGCCCGGGGCGCCCGCCGGACCCGGAGGGTGTCGTAGCCACACGAGGCGGCCAGCCCGATCACCCCGGGGTCGATCGGGGTACCGGCCGGCAGCAGTTCCTCACCGGAGTGCGCCTCCTCACCGGGGGCGCGCCACTCCGGCGCCGGCCGCAGCGTGCCGGCGACCAGCCCGTCGGCGGTACGCGTCGACTCCTCGACCCGGAGCACCCCGGCCGCACCGGCCGGCAGCATCGCCCCGGTGGCGATCTCGACGGCGGTGCCCTCCTCGGTCAGCGGCGGCGGTGTGCTGCCGGCGAGGACCCGGCCGACGATCCGCCAGGGCGCGGCGCCGCGTACGGCCCAGCCGTCCACGCTCGACGTCGGAAAGGCGGGCAGGTCGGTGAGGGTGGTCAGCGGCTCGGCCAGGGTCTGGCCGTCCGCCTCGGCGACCGGCAGCTCGACGGGTTCCGGTGCGGCGGCACGGCCGGCCCCGTAGACCCGGGCCCGCGCCTCGGCCCAGTCCAGCGTCGGCGGACCGGCCGACGGATCGGCGGCGACGGCGGTCTCGGTGCTCACGCCGCCCCACCCGCTCCGGGTAGAGCCTCCTGCTGCGCGCTCCTCACGTTCACCGTCCGAGCCTATCCTCGCGGTGCGACCGCCCGCCGACGAGTTCAGTCGGTACGCGGATGGTCGCCGCCCCGGAGCTGGTCGACCGCGTGCCCGAGGATCGACCCGAGTACGGCGAGCCCGTCCCTGGCGCCGCCGGTGGAGCCGGGCAGGTTGACCACCAGCGTCCGGCCGATCACCCCGGCCAGGCCACGGGAGAGTGCCGCCGTCGGTACCTTGTCCCGGCTGTGCGCCCGGATCGCCTCGGCGATGCCCGGGATCTCGTAGTCGAGCAGTGCCCGGGTCACCTCGGGGGTCCGGTCGGTCGGGTTGATGCCGGTGCCGCCACTGGTCAGTACCACGTCGACGCCCTCGGCCGCGGCGCGGCGCAACTCGGCGCCGACCGGGTCGCCGTCGCGCACCACCACCGGCTCGTCGACCTGGCAGCCGAGCTTCGTCAGGCCCTCCACCAGCAGCGGGCCGCTGGTGTCGGCGTAGACGCCGGTGGCCGCACGGTTGGAGGCGACCACCACCCGGGCCCGGATCACGGCCGGTCCGCCGGTCGGGTCCAGTCGCCGGTCTTGCCGCCCTCCTTGCGCAGCACGCGTACCCCCTCGATCGAGGCCGCCGGGTCGACGGCCTTGACCATGTCGATCAGCGCGAGCCCGGCGGTGGCGACGGCGGTCAGCGCCTCCATCTCGACGCCGGTCCGGTCGGCGGTCCGGACCGTCGCGGTGATCTCGACCGTGTCGTCGCCGGGCTCCAGCTCGACGGTGACGCCGTGCAGGGCGATCGGATGACAGAGCGGGATCAGGTCCGGGGTGCGTTTCGCCCCCATGATGCCGGCGAGCCGACCGACGGCCAGGGCGTCGCCCTTCGGCAGCCCGTCCCGGCGCAGCAGCTCGATCACCTCGGCCGTGGTGCGCAGCCGGCCGGCGGCGACGGCCCGGCGCACCGAGACCGGCTTGGCGGAGACGTCGACCATCCGGGCCGACCCGGCGGAGTCGACGTGGGTGAGATGCGCGGGCTCGGTCACACGGCGAGCTTATCGGTCGCACGGCGAGCTTAGAGGAAGGCGGATCCTCCGCCGGGCTCCACCAGCCGCACCTGCTCCGGCCGCCACTCGTCGGGACCTGCTCCGACCGCCACTCGCCGGGACAGCGGTTCGGGTGAGGAAGCGGATGCAACCTGGAAACCTGTCGCGGGTGCGTCGCGACAGCCGTACCACTTCCTCACCCTCACCGCAGCGGTGATCGGGGGGCGACCACCGCAGCCGGTCTCGTTGCCGATTCCCCCGGTGCTCGACCAACGACATGACCGATGCGGAAAACCGTAGGTGCGGCGGAGATAGAAACTCGATAGACGGTCGATACGTCCGGTGCACCGGCCCGGCTCGGACACCTGCCGGTCCTTCGCGGACGGGAACGGCGTCACCGCGATCGAGAAACTCGACCGGTCACCGCTCGACGGGCAGGGCCAGCCGAGCCAGCTCGCGCTCGACCTCGAAGCGTTCCGGCACGCCCATCTTTCCGAAGATCGCCAACGCCCGCTCCCAGTGCCGCCGCGCCTCGGCCGGATCCTGCGGTTCCCGGTGCGCAGCCATGGCAGCCAACGCCCGCCCCTGCTCGTACGGGTGGCTGATCCGGGTTGCCAGTTCGAGCGCCTGGCGGTGCACCTCGAATGCCTGTTCCGCCCGACCGGCCGCCGACAGAGTGAGGCCGAGATCGTTCAACGCTGCCGACTCCACGTCCCGCTCGCCCGCATCGACTGCGGCGGCTATCGCTCGCCGGTGCAGTTGCAGCGCGTCGTCGAGCCGGCCCAGATGGCGGTACGCGCTGCCGAGGTCGTTGATCGCCCCCGGTTCACCACGCCGGTTACGGATCCGGGCCCTGAGTGCGAGCGAAGCACTGATCAGGCGGGCGGCCTGACTGAACTGGCCCATTCGGAGGCGTATCGCCCCGAGATTCCCAAGGTCCTGAGCGATCGCGAAGCTCTTTTTCAGCTCGATAGCGAGGAACAGGGATGTGCGTTGAACCCGCAGGGCCTCCTCGCACATTCCAAGTAACATGAGCGGAATTCCCATATTGGTGCCGACGCTGAGCAGCCCGGCCCGCCGCACCCGTCGGTAGATCTCGACAGCTTCGGCTAGACGCCCCATTCTGGTCAACACCACGGCGCGGTTGGCCTCGCTGGCCCGTGCCGCGAGCACATCCCCGAGGCTGCTCGACAGGCAGGCCGACCTCTGCAAATGCCGCATCGCAGTTTGATAGTCGGTGATATTGAGATACGCAGAGGCTATGTAATTGTGCATCGTCGCCGTGGCCGCGACGTCTCCCAGACGAATAGCCGCGGCCGACCCGACACGATGGGTCTCGATGATCTCTTCCGAGTAACCACGGGTATAGTTGAACCGCCAGGTATATCGGGCAAGCTGCCACGCATAGTGGGCATGCGCACCTTCTGCGGCGAGACGGATCAGCGATCGGATGTTCCCTCGTTCCCGCTCCATCCACGACGTGTCCGGTGCCACCGCCTCCACCAACTCGGGACGCTGCGGTCCATGCGAGAGCCGCAATATACGGTGATACGGCAGTTCCAGTCTTTCCGAGACGACAGCCGCCGCGAACAGGTAGTGGTCGAGCAGCTGACCCAACGCCGCCTCGCGCTCGTCCGCCGCGTCGGTAGCGACGGCGAGGTCGGCCGCGTACTGGCGCGTCAAATCATGTAGCCGGAACCGGTCGGCGCTCAGTTCCTCCACGAGATGGTGGTCAACCAATTCGGCCAGAGCCAACTTGGCGTCCGGCAACGGCAACCCCGTCAGTGCCGCCGCTGTGGTGATGTGGAAGAACTCGCCAAGATAGAGGCCCAGCAGCCGAAACATTCGGCGCACGGGTTCCCGGAGTGGTTGGTATGACAGGTCGAAGGCGGCAGCAATGCTCCGGTCCTCCGCAGAGAGCTCGCCGAGCGTCCGACTGCTCCGGTCGATCCGGTCCGCCAGATCCGCCACCCTCCAGCCTGGGCGGTGCGCGAGGCGGGCGCCCGCCAGCCGGATCGCCAGCGGAAGGTGTCCACATTGTCGTACCACCGCTGCGGCGGCCTCCGGCTCCGCCCGGATCCGGTCCGCTCCGGCGGTCCTCGCCAACAGGTCCACGGCCTCGTCCGGGGCAAGGACAGGTAATGACTCGGGGATGATTCCGTCGGTTCCCAACAGGCGCCGTCGGCTCGTTACCAGCACCAGTGTGCCGGGGGCAGACGGCAGCAGCGGCTCGACCTGGGCTCTACTGCCGGCATTGTCGAGCAGCACGATGACCCTCCGGGTGGCCAGCTCCGAACGCCACAGCGCGATACGTTGATCAAGCTCCGTCGAAATCCGTCCGGCCGGTACGCCGAGTTGCCGGAGCAGGGTTGTCAGCGCGGCGGAGGGCTGCATTGGGCTCACACTGCTGTGGCCTTGCAGGTCGATGAAGAGTTGGGCATCGGGGTAGTGGTCGGTGAGCCGGCTGGCGAGGTGTACCGCGAGCGCGGTCTTGCCGATCCCCGCCATCCCGTTGATCACTCGGATCACTGGCCCGCCAGGTTCCGCCCGCTCCACGGCCTCGGTCAGCCGACGTATCGCTTCGGTCCGTCCGGTGAAATCGACGACCGGTCGGGGCAGCCAGCAGGACGGCACCGCCACCTGCTGGTCAGGGAAATCGAGGGGGCCGGCGGGCGGCCCTGGCTTCGACGGCGGTCCGGGTTGCGGACCTGCAACGGTCACCCGGGGGCGACCGAGTGCAGGGTCGCGGTTGAGTACCGCCTTGTGCAGTTGTTGCAGTTCGTCGCCGGGCTCGATGCCGAGCTGGTCGACCAGTTCCGCCCGTGCGGCGGCGAACGCCGCCAGGGCACCGGGCACGTCGCCATCCTCGTAGAGTGCCCTGATCAACAGAGCATGACCACGTTCCCGCAGGGGGTGAGCTCGCAGATGCTCCCTGAGCATCCCGATCGCCAGGCGGGGGCGTCCTGCGGTCATGTGCAGCTCGGCGCGCTGCTCGATCAGGCCGAGCCGAAGGGTCGCCACCGCCGTTCGGCGGGCCGACAACACCGGTCCAAGCTGCACACCGGCCAACATCGGTCCCCGCCAGCGATCCTCGGCCCGGCGGATCAGATCCTCCGCGCCGAAGGCGTCCGCGCGGGCGAGAGCCTCACCGGCTCGTTGGCACTCATCTTCGAAGGCGAGCAGATCCACGTCGTCCGGACGTATCCGGAACTCGTAGCCGGGACCGCTGCGAGCTAACAGACCCCTGGTTCCGTCCACCTCGTCGAATGCTCGCCGGAGACGTGCCGCGTAGCTACGGGTGTTCGCGACAGCCGATGCGGGGGCCGCATCCGGCCACAGCTCGTCGATCAACTCCTCCAGGGTGACTATCCGCCCCGGTCGGATCGCCAGCAATGCCAACACGGTCTGCTGTTTCGGGGTACCGAGTGGCAACGACGATCCGCCTACGAGGAGCTGCATCGGCCCTAAAAGCCGAATTTCAATCATCTACGGCCCCAAGACGCGCAAAAAGGACGAGCTGACCAGTGACCCCTCGCAGTGTATCGACCAGCGCACAGATACATTCACCAGCGTCATTCGCCCGCCGAGGGTCAAGCTCCACCTGGTTCGTCTGTAATGACGCAATCGTCCAAGATCAACGGCGCCCCCCGACAACTGAACCCAGGGTCAACAGATGGACACGAAGCGAGTTCTACCAGGTCACCCGATGGAGGTCTGGCAACTGCACCGCCAAGACTTGACGACAATCGAGTTGCCGAACGACCGCAACCACCACCATGGCGGTCCGCGGGTGTCTGTCGACCGTCGTCGGAGAAAGCGATCAACCCCACCAGGGCCGCGAGCATCAGAGCCGGCATCCCCGCTCCATGAACGCATGTCGATCATCGCCAGTCAGTCTCCATACATGGACAGAACGTAGCGAATGTGTCGAGCCTTGGCTAATAGTGAGCATAGCGACATTTTTTGTATCTATCCGCCGCACTCTCCCCTTAGGCTGCTCCCATCAACCGAACCGGTTTGGCAGCAACGGATTACCGGAGACCGGTAGCCCGGAAGCAGCCAGAGGCTGAATGGAGAGCGATCATGCGCGGGCACACCTGGGAGTGACGTAGGTGTCGCCGAAAGGCGACTCACCGTAGTCTGGCGAGACGCATCCTCCGCATACCCGGGAAACGGTTGTGACTCGTCCTGATGAACATGACACTGGGACCGACCGGCTGTGGCTGGCTGTCGGTCCCGTCGTCGTCTTCGCGGCCGTCTCGGCCGGAATCTGCGTACACGCGATCATCCGCAACGACTCCGCGACGGGCTCCAACCTCCAGATGGCGGCGACGCTGGTCGCGCTGGTCGCGGTCGGCACCGCAGCCTCGGTGAAGATCCGCATCCGGTCAGCCGCGCACGGCTTCAGCTGGATCGAGAGCGCCTTCATGGTCGGCCTCGCGGTGGCCCCCGCTCCGTGGGTCGTGCTGAGTACGGGACTCGGCGTCGGCATCACCTGTGTCATCGCCAAACGAGCCAGGATCAAGACAGTGTTCGCCGTCGCGAAAGAGATGGTGCTGGTCAGCGTCAGTGCGTTGACGCTGCTCCTCCTCGGCCACCAGGGAGGAGGAGAAGTCTCCGTCGCCGACCTGATCGGTCCGCTCGCGGTCGCGTACCTGGTGAACGCGGTGCTGGACGAACTGCTGTCGCTGCCGATCATCGCCCTGGCGACAGGTACGAAGGCGAGCCACCTCTTCAGGGAGAACTGGAATCTACGCTTGGCCACTGTCGTCGCCCGGTTCTTCCTGATCCTGGGCACCCTGGTGATCCTCCAGGCGGACATCCGGCTGCTGGCGGCGATCCCACCCCTGATCCTCAGTCTCCACCTGGCGTACTCGGGACGGATCCGGGCGCGTACCGAGCAGCAGGCGTGGCAGCGTCTGGCTCGGGCGACCGACGCGCTCAACGCCGTGGACCTCGACACCGTGCTGAGGACGGCGGTGACGGGTGGCGCCGAACTCTTCTCCGCCGACGAGGTGGAGATCGAGTTGACCGAGGCGGGCCGGCTGGTCCGGGGCACGACCAAGGCGCTCACCTACGACGGGCCGCCCGGCACGGCCACGGACGACGCGGCTCTGGTCATCCCGGTACCCCTCGAGGGACACAGCACGAGCCACATCGGGATGCTGCGGTTGCGCTTCCGGGGCCCGGTCAAGCTCTCCGAGCGGGAGCAGTACACCCTGCGTACCTTCGCCTCGGCGCTCTGCACGGCGGTCCGCAACGCGTCGGCGTACGCCGAACTGAACCGGGTGGCCGAGGAGCACGCGCACGCCGCCGCGCACGACGCGCTGACCGGGCTGGCCAACCGGCGACAACTGCTCGACCGGGGCGCCGAGCAACTCGGCCAGCGCCGCACCGAGGGAGTCGTCGCGCTGCTGCTGATCGACCTCAACCACTTCAAGGAGGTCAACGACACCCTCGGGCACGCGGCCGGCGACCGGGTACTGATCCAGGTCGCCGAGCGGCTGCGCGGTGCCGTACACGGGGAGGACCTGGTCGCCCGGCTCGGCGGGGACGAGTTCGCGGTGCTCTTCCACGGCCTGCCCGCCCCGGCGGTCGCCGCGCACCGGGCCGAGACGCTGCTCACCGCGCTGCACGAGCCGATCGAGCTGGACGGGATGCGGATCAGCGTCGAGGCCAGCGGCGGCATCGCGGTCGCGCCGAGCAGCGGCGGGATGACCGAGCTGCTGCGCCGCGCCGACGTGGCCATGTACCAGGCCAAGCGGGCCGGACGCCGGATCGCCACGTACGCCCCGACCCGGGACACCGCCGACCTCGGCCGACTCTCGCTCGGCGGCGACCTGCCAAGGGCGGTCGCCGACCACGAGTTCACCGTCAACTTCCAGCCGATCGTCGACCTCGGCAGCGGCGAGGTGGTCGCCGCCGAGGCGCTCGCCCGGTGGCGGCACCCGGCCCGGGGCACCATCGACCCCCTCCGGTTCCTGGAGACGGTGGAACGGTCCGGGCTGCTGCCGGCGTTCGCCGAGGCGGTACTCGACCAGTCGCTGATCGCCGTCAACACCTGGCGGGAGGCGGGCTTCGACCTGCCGGTGGCGGTCAACGTCTCGCCGCGCAGCCTGCTCGACGCCCGGTTCCCCGGCTCCGTACTGGCCCGGTTGCGGGCGCACGACCTGCCGCCGGACCGGCTCGTGCTGGAACTGACCGAGACGTTGACGCTCAGCCAGCTCGAAGTCGTCGACCAGGTACTCGGGCAGCTCCGCGACGCGGGCATCCAGCTCGCCCTCGACGACTTCGGCACCGGGTACTCGTCGCTGTCGGTGCTGTCCCGGATCCCCGTACACGAATTGAAGATCGACCGGGGTTTCGTCACCGCGATGGAAACCTCGGCGGAGGCCACCGCGGTGATCCGATCCACCGTCGACCTGGGCCGGAGCCTCAACCTGAGCGTGGTGGCCGAGGGGGTGGAGAGCGAGCCGCAGCGCCGCGCGCTCTGGGAGCTGGGCTGCGCCGCCGGGCAGGGCCACCTCTTCGCCCGGCCGATGCCGGCCGCCCGGCTGCTCGCCGCCCTGCACCAGGGCGCGGGTGGCCGGCCCGGCACGCTCGCCCCCGCGCTGCACGACGAGGGCGCGGTGGTCCGACTCTCCCCCGGCCGCCGGCCCGGCCCGCGCCGCGCCGAACGCCTGCCGCACCTGCCGGCGTAACCGCCGCACCCGCTGCCGGGCGTCTGCCACACTTGCCCGCGTGAGTGCCACGGACGAACTGGACACCTCGCCGGCCACCCGGACGCCGGAAGGCCGGGGACACTGGCGTCGGGCCGACCGGGCGGCCGGTGGGCTCGCCGCCGACCTGGTGCTCTACCTCCTCTCCACCGGCTTCGCCGCCGTCACCGCGGCCACCTCCACACTCCTGCCGCACCGGGCCTGGGGCGGCGTCGCCGCCGTCGGCTACCTGGTCGCCACGATCCTGGTGCTCGGTCAGCTCCTCGTCCGGCGTCGCCGGCCCGACTCCCGGCTGGCCGGTACCGCCGCGCGGGGCGGGCTGACCGTCGTCACCTGGGCCACCACCGCCCTGCTGCCGCTGGTCTGGCAGGCGGTCGAACGGGTCGGCGGCCGGCTAGACCGGGCCCAGGAGGAGGTGGTGGTGGTCGAGCACTCCGGCGCCCGACTGCTCGACCACGGCACGCCGTACCTGACCCGGGACGCCATCGCCGCGCTGCCGGGTGCGGAGCAACTCCTCGGCTACACCCCGTACCAGCCGGGGATGGCCCTCTTCGGGCTGCCCCGCGCCCTCGCCGGCACCGCCTGGTGGACGGACGCCCGGATCTGGTTCGCCGTCGCCACCGCCGTCGCACTCGGCCTGGCCGTGCTGCTGCTGCGCCGCCCGACGGCGGTTTCCGCCGGCCGCGCGGCGCCGTCGGCGGAGCGGGCCGGCGCCCGGGACGCCGCGCTGGTCCGGGCGGTGCAGCTCGCGACGGTACTCCCGGTCTGCGCGCTGACCCTGGCCACCGGCGGCGACGACCTGCCGGTCCTCGCCCTCTGCCTGCTCGCCCTCGCCTGCGCCGCCCGGGACCGCTTCCTCGCCGCCGGGCTGGCGGTCGGGCTGGCGGCGGCACTGAAACTCTTCGCCTGGCCGGTCGCGCTGGTCCTGCTGGTGCACGCCGCCGTCCGGGGCCGCCGGACCGGGCTGCGGCTGGCCGTCGGGGCGCTCGGCCTGCCGCTGGTCGCGCTCGTCCCGGCCCAGCTCGTCGACTCGGCGGCGCTGGTCGAGAACGTGCTGCGCTTCCCGCTCGGCCACGGCCTGGTCAGCAGCCCGGCCGCGTCGCCGTTCCCCGGGTACCTGATCGCGCAGGCGCTGCCGGCCGGCCGGGTGGTCGCCGCCGCGCTGCTGGTCGCGGCCGGAGCGCTGATCGCCGTCCTGCTGCTGCGCCGCCCGCCCCGCACGGCTGCCTCCGCCGCGCTCTTCTGCGGGTACGGGTTGCTCGCCGCGATCCTGCTGATGCCGTCGACCCGGTTCGGGTACCTGCTCTACCCGGTCGCCTTCCTCGGCTGGGTCCCCGCGCTCCGGCTCGCCGGCAGCCCGGGGCGGGGTGGACCGGCCGCCGATCACACCTCGGCACCGTCGGCCACCCCGGCAAGCCGTCCCGTCCCGTGAACCCGTCCCGTCCTGCCGAGCCACTCGGGCCCGACGAACCCGACGAGCCGGCCGCGCTGCCGGGTCGGCCCGGCTGGGACGTCCTCGCCGCGGTCGCCCTCGGCGGTGCGCTCGGCTCGGCCGGCCGGTACGGGCTGGCGGTGCTCTGGCCGCACGCCCCCACCGGCGTACCGTGGGCGACCCTGGTCACCAACCTCTCCGGCTGCGCCCTGATCGGCCTGCTGATGCGGCTGGTCACCACCGCCGCCGCCCCGCACCGGCTGGTCCGGCCGTTCCTCGGCACCGGGATCCTCGGCGGCTACACCACGTTCTCCACGTACGCGGTGGAGACCCGGGGACTGCTCGCCGCCGGCCGCCCCGGTGTCGCCGTCGGGTACCTGCTCGGCACGCTCGCCGGAGCGCTGGTCGCGGTACGCCTCGGGATGTGGGCGGCGGACCGGGTGCGATCGTGACCGGACGGGCGGTACGACGATGCTGACCTGGGCGGCGGTGCTGGTCGGCGGCGCGGTGGGCGCGGTCGGCCGGTTCTTGGTCAACTGGCTGGTCGAGCGCCGGTCCCGCCCGGCCGCCTGGGCGACGTTCACGGTCAACGTCGTCGGCTCGCTGGTGCTCGGCCTCTTCGCCGGCCTCTCCGCCGCGCTGCCGGGCTGGGTCTGGGCGCTGGTCGGCACCGGGTACTGCGGCGCGCTGACCACCTATTCGACGTTCGGCTACGAGACCGTGCAGCTACTGCGCAGCGGGCCGGGCGGGTGCCGACGGGGCGGACTGAACGTCCTCGCCACCCTGGCCGTCGGGCTCGGCGCCGCCGCGCTGGGCTGGCAGCTCGGCACCACCGCCCTGGCCTGACACCCGCACCTCACCCGGCCTGGCCTGACACCCGCACCTCAGCCGGCCTGGCCTGACAGCCGCGCCTCACTCGCGCTGGCTGACACCCCGCGCCTCGCCGCCGGGTGTTGGCGCGCTGCGTCGCCCCTGAGGCGGCGACCGGCGGTGCCACGTCGCGGGCCAGCCGGTCCGGCGGCCTCCGGCGGCGATCCGACGGCTTTCTCGGGCGTCTGCCGAGCGGGGTCGGCCGACGGGGCGTAAACCTGAGGCATGAACGCGACCTATCGGGATCGTGCCGAGGCCGGAGCCGTACTCGCCGACCGGCTCGCCCCGATCTCCGGCGACCCCGACGTGGTCGTCCTCGGACTGGTCCGGGGCGGCGTACCGGTGGCGGCGGCGGTGGCGGAGCCGCTCGGCGCACCGCTGGACGTACTCGTGGTCCGCAAGCTGGGCCTGCCGGAGGCGCCCGAGGTGGCCTTCGGTGCCGTCGGACCGGGCGGGCTGCGGGTGCTCAACGAGGAGATCGCCGACCGGTTGGAGCCGGAGGAGGTGGACGCGGTGGTCCGGGCCGAGACCGCCGAGCTGGAACGACGCGAGCGGCTCTACCGCAAGGACCGGCCGCCGCTGCGGCTGGACGGCCGGATCGCCGTGATCGTCGACGACGGGCTCGCCACCGGGGCCACCGCGCGGGCCGCCGTGGGAGTCGCCCGGCAACTGGGCGCCCGCCGGGTGGTCGTCGCCGTCCCGGTCGGCGCGCCGCAGGCGTACGAGGTGCTCGGCGAGACCGCCGACGAGGTGCTCTGCCCGGAACTCCCGGCGGACTTCGGCGCCGTCAGCCGCTACTACGCCGACTTCCACGAGGTATCGGATGCCGAAGTGGTGGCCGCGCTGACAGGAACTCGGTGATTCGACCGGGTACCGTCGAGTGATGCAGATGACCTGTCCCAAGTGTCGTGGCGACATGCGCCAGTACGAGCGCAGCGGCGTCACGGTTGACCAGTGCACCGAATGCCGTGGCATCTTCCTCGACCGGGGCGAGTTGGAGAAGCTGTTCGAGGCCGAGGCCAACTGGAGCCAGCAGCAGTCGCCGGCGCCGCAGCACACGCCCGCCTCGGGTGCCGGATACCCGCCGCCTCCGCCGCCGCCGGCCCCGCACCAGCCCGCCTACGGCGGTCCGAGCCACGCCCCGCCGCCGCCACCGCCCGCGCACGGCTACCCGCCGGCGCCGGCCCCGGCGTACGGGCAGCACGGGCAGCCGCACTACGGCTACCACGGGCACTACCGGCACAAGAAGCGGAAGGGTTTCCTGAACGACTTCTTCGACTGACCGGCCCCGCCGGCAGGACGGTTCCAGTCTCCGCTGGGAGACCGGCCACCGGATCGGCCGGTTGACCGGAGTTTCACGGATCCCCGTGCCCGGGCAACGAACCTCGCGCGTCGTCGACGGGCGGGCGTACGTCGCCGGGGGCGGGGATTCGCCATTTGCGGCAATGGGGTCGGCTGGACGGAGGTGGGTCGGCTGGACGGCGTGGACGCGTCCCGGGCGGGGCGTGCGGAGGTGCCCGGGGCGGCTGCGGGCAGTGAGGCGTCCCGGGCGGCGGGGCCGCAACGGGCGCTCGGTGCGGCGTACGACCTGATCACCGCGACCGTCGGCGACCTCGCCGATGTCGACCTGCTCCGGCCGACCCGCTGCCGGGGCTGGTTCGTCGTCGACCTGTTGCTACATCTGGTCCTCGACGCCCAGCGGGCCCTGGTCACGCTCGCCAGCCCGGCGGTCGGGCCGGCGGACGTGGACGGCGTCAGCTACTGGCTGTCGCCGAGCGATCCGGACGAGGGGCGGCACGCCACCTGGGTACGCCGGTCCGCCGCCGCCTTCGACCGGCCGCGCGGCGTGGTCCGGCTCTGGACCGACACCGCACCGGCGGCGGTCCGGGCCGCCGCCGCGGCCGACCCGCTCGGGTACGTCAGCACCCAGGGTCACGTGCTGGCGGTACCGGAATTCCTCGCCACCCTGGTCACCGAGGCGGTCGTGCACCATCTCGACCTGACGGTGGACCTTGCGGACGCGCCCGAGCCGGAGCCTGCGGGCGTCGCCATCGCGGTGGCGACCCTGGACGGGTTGCTCAGCGCCGAGGCGATCCGTCCACCCGACTGGTCGGACACCGACTATCTGCTGAAGGGGACCGGGCGGCTCCCGCTGAGCGCGCACGACCGGCTGGTGCTCGGCGAGGCCGCCGGCTGGTTCCCCCTGCTCGGCTGAGCCACCCGCGACGGTGTCCGGCCGGCGACTCGGTCTCCGGGCGGCCCAGCGGCTCGGTCTCCGGACGGGCTCAGACGATGGCCATGTCGACGAACCGGGACAGGTGCAGCTGCGCGGCGACGGTGACGGTGTCGGTCGGTCCGTTCCGGTGCTTGGCGACGATGAAGTCCGCCTCACCGGCCCGGGGCGACTCCTTGTCGTAGTAGTCGTCGCGGTGCAGCAATATGACAACGTCGGCATCTTGCTCGATCGAGTTGTGCACGGCGATCCCGTTCGCGATGAAGTTGTGTACGCCGAGCACCGTCGCGTCGTACACGTCGCGTTCACCTAACGGCTCGATGTGCCGCACCTCGTCCCAGAAGACGTCGTTGGTGGCGTGCAACTCGAGGTCTGCGGAATCCAGCACCTGCGCGACCTTGGCAAGTCGGGTACGGCTCGGCGCACGCTTCCACAGCGTGCTGCCACAGAACTGGGTCCCCAGCGAAACGGCGAACTCGCGATGCGTCATGCCCCGCTCGGTCAGCACCTCCCGCACTCGGCTCCACACCTCACGGGGGACGGTGTCGACGTTGGCGTTGCTGACCGTGGACTGGATGGCCGCGATCAGTCGAGCGCACGCCCTAGCCCGTTCGCCGTGCACTCCGATCTCACGCAGGAACCGGAGCTGATCGTCCCGCCCGGAGATATCCAGCGTGTACTGGGTCCGGTGCGTCTTGGTCGGAACCGCCCTCAGCCGCGCCGTAATGCCGTAGCGAAGCAGCAGGCGGGAGATGTCTTCGAGCATCCGACGGCTGGTCGACGCGTAGTAGATCCGCCCGCCTCGTCCTGTCTTGTTCACCGTGACCGACCCATCCGTCGCCCAGAGGTGCCGCAGGAACAGTGTGATCTGTTCCTTGGGTAGCGAGAAAACCTCGGATGGTACGAACTTCTCGTGCGAGCGCAGGCCGAACAGCCCTAGGCCATCCAGCCACTCGGCGATCGGGTTCCGCCGCCCCCGAGCCAGACGGTAGGGGGCGGGAAGACGGAGGGTGCTGACCCGTGCCGCCGCGTAGTCATCCCGAATCGCGGTGATGCCGAAGTCCTGCGCCGCTGCCGTTACGGCGGCGAGGTTCTCCTCGTCCTGGCTGGCGTACCGGACGGGCTGCCTCCGCACGAAGGATCCGTCCCCGAGCAGGTGTGCAAGCATGATCACCCGCGCCTCTCGCCAGGGTCGGGTGGTCAGTGGCGGGGGTATGTGCCGAGGCGTCGCGACCCGGGCGCCGACCGTGATCTCCCGAAGCGGAACCCAGCCGCCGAAGGTCAGAAACGGGTGATTGGCAGTGGCCTCGATCTGCTTGCCCGAGGTGAGAGTCAGCCGGAAAACCTGACGAGTTCCGCTGGGAAACGCATGTGTGAGAGTCCGGGCGGTGTACCTCAACTTCTCGTCCAAGGCCCAGACAGGTATGTCCCGTACGCCCTGTGTCAACAGCTCGCCCAGCGTGATCTCTGCGTTCGTGTCGGCACGGATGAGCCGGGTCTCGGCGGTCAGACATCCCGATTCACGCAGATCGGACAACTGCGGACGCTTGTCGGTACGCTGCTCCGGGCCACGGTTCAGCTGGCTGACCGCGATCACCGGACACTCGACCTCCTTGGCCAGCAGCTTCAGCCCTCGGGACAGCTCCGCGACCTCCTGCTGACGGCTCTCGGTGCGCTTCGGCGAACTCATCAGCTGGAGATAGTCGACAACGATCATCTTGAGGTCGTGCCGCTGCTTGAGCCGTCGGGCCTTCGCCCGGATCTCCATCAGGTTCATGTTCGGGGTGTCGTCGACGAAGAGCGGCGCCTCGCTGATCTCGCCCATCCGGCGGGCCAGCTTGGTCCAGTCGTCGTCGGAGAGCTGCCCGCTGCGCAGTACGTGCAGCGGCACCCGGGCCTCCGCCGAGAGGAGGCGCATCACGATCTCGACCTTGCTCATTTCCAGCGAGAAGATGGCACTCGCACAGTTGTGCCGGATCGCGGCGTTCCTGGCGAAGTCCATCGACGCCGTCGAGTTGTGCGTCGGGATCATCGACCGACCCGCCAGATAGAGGTGGTCGGCGTTGTCGACGGTCACGCAACGCACCGGCACGCTCGGCACCGGCCGTACGGCGACGATGTATCGGGCGCCCGACGTGGTCGTGTTGGTCGCCCGGCGACGGTCGCGATGCGCCTGGCGTTTCCGTTCGAGTCGGAAGACCTCGTCCGGCGTGCTGAAGTCGACGGTGTAGGCGGTCGCCGTCTCCTCGCTGCCGCCCCTCACCCGCTTGGTCGCGATCGTGCAGTGGTAGCCCAGGCTGACCACCAACTCCGCCACGTCGAGTGCCAACCGGTGCGACGTCGACGTGTACCGAAGGTGTCCGGTCGGCCCGACCGTGCCGTCGGTGTCCAGCAGACCGGCGAGCAGGGCACGGCGCTGAGCCTCGGACGCCCGCAGGTATGCGGCGGGCAGATGCCTGTCGTCCAGGACGTCCAGCGCCCGCAACGCGCCGAGGAAGGACCCGTACCGCCGGGCGGCGGCGCCGTGACCGGCGCCGAGCCACACCCCCAGGGTGTACGGCGGGATGGCCAGGTCGCGTTCGGGCAGTTCCAGGGGCGCGCAGTTCTCGACGGCGTGGTTGAGGCGCCGATCCTGGTCGGTGGTCCGCAGGGTCGCCCTGATCTGCTCGGTGGTGACGACGTTGTCGTGCGTCGCGGTGGTCGCGCTGTGCATCGGAGGCTCGGCAACTGCGATCATCTCGGCCGCCAGCCGGTGGCCGTCGTACGCCGGAGCCGACCAGTTCCGGCTGCCTCCAACCTGCTGGGCCAGATGGAGGACCCGCCCGGTCACGCCGACCCGCCGCCCGGCGGTGTGCATGGTGAAGTTGCGGGTCGACCTCGGTGACGACTCTCGGAACGTCCTGCCGACCTCACGCAGCCGGTTCGTGGACTCGTCGGGCCGGTAGCGTCGCCGAGGCGTTTCCCCGCCCTGCCGACGGCTCGCCCTGGTAGTCGTCTTCCACAGGTGCTCGGCATCGGCGACGAGGGTCGACCCGTCCGAGAACTCCACCTCGTAACACGGTCGGTCGTGCATGATCTCGAACGCGTGGGTCACCCGGGTCGGCCGACCGTCCGCACCGAGCAGCCGGTCTCCCTCCCGGATCTCACCCATCGTGGTCCAGCCGTCGGGAGTGGGCAGCGGTGTGTCCAGCGCGAGGGCCTTGCCCAGACCAGGTCTCCCAGCCACGATGATCAACTGCCCCGGGTGCAGGCCGTTGAGCAACCGGTCCAGGTCGGTGAAGCCGGTCGGTACCCCGGTCATCACGCCGCCCTGCGCACCGACCGCCTCGATCTCGTCGAGCGTCGGCTGGAGCATGTCGGCGAGGACCGCGAAGTCCTCGCTGACCCGCTTCTCGGTCACGTCGTAGATCGCCTGCTGCGCCAGGTCCACCACGTCGTCGACGTCCCGCCCGCCGCCACCGGTGGAGCCGTAGCCGAGCTGGACGATCCGGGTACCCGCCTCGACCAGGCGCCGCAGCACCGCGCGCTCGCCGACGATCCGGGCGTAGTAGGCGGCGTTGGCGGCCGTCGGCACGCTGGCGATCAGCGTGTGCAGGTAGGGCGCGCCGCCGATCCGGGCCAGGTCTCCGGAGTCGGCGAGCGCGGCGGCGACGGTGATGGCGTCGGCCGGCTCGCCCCGGCCGTACAGGTCGAGGATCGCGTCGAAGACGGTCGAGTGCACCGGCCGGTAGAAGTCGTTGGTCCGGAGGATCTCGACCACGTCGGCGATCGCGTCCTTGGAGAGCAGCATGCCGCCGAGCACGCACTGCTCGGCCGCGATGTCCTGCGGCGGGGTCTTGTCGAACTGCCCGTCGCGGGGTGCCGGTACGTCCGTCGGCGGCACCGACGGTCGCGACTCCCCACGCGACGGTCGCGACTCTCCACGGACGTCATCGGTGATCGACACAGGCATCCCCCCTCCGCCACACCGGCTGACTCCTAGCGAACCGCCGACGTACGACATTTCCCGGCTGACCCACGGCTCCGCTCGGCCGGCGGGCCGGGCCGGCCCTGGCCAGCCGCTTGACCGGGGGATGTCGGCACGGGTGGCAGGGTCAGGGCGCAACGATACGGACGTCGAGGTCAGACTCTCAAGCAGGCCGGTGGACGGAGCTCGGGACAACCTGTGGACGGTTTCCGGACGGGGTGTGTGCGGCCCTGTGCACAGGCTGTGGATAACGATTGGGGAAGATAGCCTGGAGCGTGCCTGACCTGCGCCGACTCGATCCCCACCATGTGGAGGAAAGAAACAGGTCAAATTCGGGCTACCGGGACGGCGTATCATCGGGCGACGGCAATCTGCGTACGGTACTCGCGAACGACCTACCAGACTCCTCGCGATCGACTAACCAGAAAGGTCACGCCTCGGCTGTGGACCATCGGGATCGGGGGCGGGGTGAGCTCGCCCGACATGAGTGGCAGGACAGTGGCGGCCGGAGCGACCCGGCGCCGCCCTGGCCAGGTGATCCTTATTCGCGTTCCGACGTCACCTACCGCACCCCGAGCCGACGACGAGCCCGGCACCGTGGCGCACCCGAGCCGGTGGACAACTACACGCCGTCCTGGGCCCGGGAGTCCACCGAGCCGCTCCAGCCCGGCGCCCCCCGGACGTACACCGGCAGTTCCGGCTGGGCCACCGACGCCTCCGAGCGGACCTCGGACTCCGACCTGGACCCTGGTGACGGTGGCCGGCACCATCGCCCCGACATGTCGGCGCAGCCGGCCACGGAGAGCGGTCGCCCGGACCGTCGGCGGGTCGCCCCGGAGGTGACCTGGGACAGCACCGGCGAATACTGGCGCGGTCCGAGTGGCGCGGCCGACGACGCCCCGGGCGGCGAGAGCGCCGGTGACCACTGGCGCGGTACCGGCGACCCGGTCGGTTGGCGGAGCGAGGCGGGCGGCAGCACGTGGCGCGGCAGGACCGGGAGCGCGCCACGCGACACGACCGGCAGCGCGCCACGCGACACGACCGGCAGCGCGCCACGCGACACGACCGGGAGCAGTTGGCGCGACACGACCGGCAGCGCGGCGCGCGACGCGGCCGGAGGCATGCGGGACGAGACCGCCGAGCCCCGGGCGACCGGGCGGCGCGGCAGGCGTCGCGCCGCTGCCGATCGACACCGGGACGAGGTCGACGACTGGGCCTCCGCCGCACCCACCAGCGGCTGGGTCGGTGCCGCTCCCACCACCGGCGCCGGTGCCGGCACCCCGACCAGGGGATGGATCTCCGAGGCACCCACCTCCGGCGGATGGGCCGCCGCCGCGCCCACCACCGGTGCCGGTGCGAACAGCGGGTTGCTCGGCGAGCCTCCGGCCAGGTCCGGGACGGGCCGACGACGCCGCGCCGACCCGGACGATGACCCGACGCCCGGGTCCACCTCGGGGTGGGGCGTCGGAGCCACCGGTTCGCCCTCCACCGCGACCGGCCGCCGCGACCCGACCGACAGCACCGTCGGTTGGCGCGGGCGGACCGACGATTCCGCGTCCGGCCGGTGGGGCGGGGCCGCCGAGCGGGAGCCCGACCCGGCGTACGACCCCGCGTTGCCGGCGCAGGGACGTCGACGCCGCGCCGAGCCGGCCCGATGGGAGTCCGACGATCCGGGCGACCGGGTCGCGTCCGTCGGGCGGCGGCGCTCCCGGCACCGGGCCGAGGAGGAGCCGACGCAGCTCGCGGAGCGGTCGGACGTCACCCCCTCGACCGAGCCGGACCCGGGGACCGACCAGTCGACGGCGGGGGCCCGCTGGGTCCGGTCGCCCGGGCAGACCGAATCCGGCGGCGGTAGCAGCCGACGGTGGCGCGGCGAGAACCCGCTGCCCGGTTCCGCCGGCACCGGCGCCCGTCGGCGGCAACGCGAGCCGGACGCCGAGCCCGTCCGCCGCTACCGGGACGCCGGGCCGGTACGCCGGGCCGGCGAGGAGCGGGCGGACCGGGGCCGGCACGCCGATTCCGGGCCGGGTCCACGCTCGGACGCGGCCGGCGCGGGTTGGGGTGCGGATGCCGGGCCATGGGACCGGTTCACCGACACCGGGATGTTGGAGCGGGTCACCGACGGTGAGCCGCCGGGAGCCGCCGGCACCGGCCGCCGCCGAGACCGGAACACCGACCCGGGACGCTGGGACCGGTCCACCGACGCCGGACAGTGGGACCGGTCGACGGACACGGGACAGTGGGACCGGTCGACGGACACGGGACAGTGGGACCGGTCCACGGACACCGGCCAGTGGGACCGGTTCACCGACACCACGGAGTGGCGGCACGGCGAACTCGCCGGGCTGGCCCGGGACGCCGGCAGTGGGCGCGACACCGCCGCCGACAGCGGTGCCCGGGGCAGGGAGCGTACCGAGTCGGACGGTGGCGACGCGTTCTGGTCCGGGACCAGACTGGCCGGGGACGACCCGCGCTGGATGGGCATTCCGGACTCGGCGCCGCGTTCTCCGGCGGTCGCGTACCCGCCGCCGGCCCGGCCGGTGTCGCCGGCCCGCCGAGCGAGTCAGCCCAGCCCACCGACGGGACGGCCGGCGGCGGCACCGGGTCGCGGTCGCACCGCTGGTCGCGCCGGTACGCCCGGCTCGGCCCGCAGCGTCAGCGGGGCGGGTACGACCACCCGACGCCCCCCGAGCGGTGGCCTGCTGACCTCGGCGACCCGGACGGGGCGGCCCAGCCCGTTGAGTCGACGACTCGAAGACGACCTGCTCGATCCCCGGCCCAGTGGCCCGCTCACCGCCGTCCTCTACACCGTCGCCTGGTACGCGGTCGCCGTACTGGCCGTCTTCGTCTGGGTACTCACCCTCGACGCGAGTGTGCCGGTGGACTGCGTACCCGGGGTCTCCGGTGCGTGTGAGTCGGAGCGCGGCCAGGCGATCTCCGCGCTGCTGGCCGGGGTGCCCCGGTTCCTCGCGGCGCTGGCGACCGGTCTGGTGGTCGCCGCCCTGATGCGCTGGTTCAACCGCACCTGGCGGGCGGTGACCGTCGGGTTCGCGGCAGCGGTTGTCGGTGGTGGGCTCTCCACCGTCTTCTTCAGTGCGATCAGTGGTCAACCGGTCGGCTGAGGGCTGACCCGCTCGGGCAGAACGATTCCGGGGTGCCGTCAAAGTGGACGGCACCCCGGAACTTGCTCTGTCGCCTGGCCGGCTACTTGCCCGGTACGACCTTCAGGTCGAACCGCGCGGTGACCTCCGGGTGCAGCTTGACCCGCACCTGGTGGCTGCCGATCGACTTGATGGCGCCCGGCAGCTCCAGCCGACGCCGGTCGAGGGACGGCCCACCGGCCGCCTTCACCGCGTCCACCACGTCGCCCGGGGTGACCGAGCCGAAGAGCCGCCCACCGTTGCCGGCGCGCGCGGTCAGGTTGACCTTGAGGCCCTCGAGCTGGGCCTTCACCTCGTTGGCGTGACCGAGGTCGCGGATCTCCCGGGCCGCGCGGGCCCGCTGGATGACCGTGACCTGCTTCTCCGCGCCCTTGGTCCAGGCGATCGCGAAGCCCTGCGGCAGCAGGTAGTTACGGCCGTAGCCGTCCTTGACCTCGACGATGTCGCCGGGGCTGCCGAGGCCCGACACCTCCTGGGTCAGGATGATCTTCATGTCGGCGCCTCCTCTCAGCGGGCCGTGGCCGTGTACGGCAGGAGCGCCATCTCGCGGGCGTTCTTGACCGCACGGGCGATCTGCCGCTGCTGCTGGGAGGTGACCCCGGTCACCCGCCGAGCGCGGATCTTGCCGCGGTCGGAGATGAACTTGCGCAGCAGCGCGGTGTCCTTGTAGTCGATGTAGGTGATCCCGTCCTTGTCGAGCGGGTTCACCTTCTTCTTCGGCTTGCGCAGTGCCGCAGCCTTTGCCATTGCTCTTGCTCCTGGTTTGCGATCCCGTGTGCTCGGCACGCGGGTCAGAACGGGGGCTCGTCGTCGAAGTTGCCGCCGCCCGAACCGGACGAGCGCGAGGAGGCCGGAGCCGCCGTGGCCCACGGGTCGTCGAAGTTGCCTCCGCCGCCACCGCCGCCCTGGCCACCGCCACCACCGCCGGAGGCGCCGAACCCGCCGCCGCCGGAGCGCGACATCTTCTGCACCTTCGCCGTGGCGTACCGCAGCGACGGGCCGATCTCGTCGACCTCCAGCTCGATGACGGTGCGCTTCTCGCCCTCGCGGGTCTCGTAGGACCGCTGCCGGAGCCGGCCCGACACGATCACGCGGGCGCCGCGCTGCAACGACTCGGCGACGTGCTCCGCGGCCTGGCGCCAGACGGTGCACGAGAGGAAGAGCGGCTCGCCGTCCTTCCACTCGTTCGTCGTCCGGTCCATGAACCGGGGCGTCGAGGCGACCCGGAACTTGGCGACCGCTGCGCCGGACGGGGTGAAACGCAACTCGGGGTCATCGGTCAGGTTGCCGATGACCGTGATGGTGGTATCTCCTGCCATGACCATCTCCTCGCGCACTCATCAGTTCCTGAAAGGCTGCCAGAGCAGTACGACAGGACGGATGAGGCTGATCCGGGCGTGCCGGAAACGCGTCAGCGCGTCTCCGGCCGGATGACCTTGGTGCGCAGCACGGACTCGTTGAGTCGGAGCTGCCGGTCCAGCTCGGCCACCGCCGCAGGCGTAGCCTGCAGGTCGATGACGGCGTAGATCCCCTCGGCCTTCTTGTCGATCTCGAACGCGAGGCGCCGACGACCCCACACGTCGAGCTTCTCCACCGAGCCACCCGCGGTCCGGATCACGTTGAGGTACGTGTCGAGCGACGGGGCGACGGTGCGCTCCTCGAGGCTTGGATCGAGGATGACCATGATCTCGTAATGACGCAAGACGTGCTCACCTCCTCTGGGCTAGCGGCCACGGTCCTTCCGTGGCAGGAGGTCATGCGTCGTTGCCGCGCGGTCTCGGGAGGGATCCCGTCGCGCCACGGACAACCTGAGCAGAATACCCGGTCCACCGGCGTCGGGCGTCGTCGGACCCCCGTACCCCACCGGCCGGCCGGCGTGGGCCGGCCCCCGGTCGCCGGACCGGTGCGGCCTCCGCCGAGCCGGTACGAAGAGCCTCCGCCGGACCGGCGTCAAGAGCCTCGCCGGGCCGACAGGGAGAGCCTTCGCCGGGCCGGCGCCAAGAGCCTCCTCCGGAGCGTGTCCGGAGGAGGCTCTTCGACGCAGAGCCGCGGGGCGCATCCCGTCCGCATTCTTTGGGTGGGACCTGGGGAGGAACGACCACACCGATGAGTTGGATGGAAGGCGCCCCGCGGAGCCTATTGTATTGTCATCTTACGCGATAACAGTCTGTGTTGTGCGTTGAGCGAAAATCGCCCGAATTGCTCCTGCCGAGACGCCCACCACACAGATGGTGGCGACCAGCGCCAGCAGCGAGACCTGTCCGGCGGGCCGGACCGGGTCGGCCCGCCCCACCCGTGGGGCGGTAGCCCCGCCGAGTCGGTCGGGCGGCGGAGGGTAGCTGCCCGGCGCCGCTTCCTGCGGCGCCCTGGCGCTCCGGGGGCCGGCCACATCGGGACCATGCGGCACCGACCCCACCTCGACTCGCCCGACCGACCCGGCGGGGAAAACCCGGACCGGCGCCGTGCCGGCCCCGGAAAGCGACCCCGACGCCTCGACCGCGACGCCGGACAGCAGCGGTGACGCGCCCGCGACGAGCGCGGCGACCGCTACGGTGGCCTGGCGGCGGAGCGACAGGATCACGTCTTCCTCTTCCGGTACGACTCGTGGACCGATCCGTCCCGGACACCTGGCGAGCGGATCTCACCTGTGCCGGGCGAACGGATCTCACCTGGAGAAACGATCCACCCGCCGGGCGGTGACGCGGGCCGTCCCGGGGCCGTACGCCGTCGGGCCGCCCGATCCGGTGGTACGCCCGTCCCCGCCCGACCGACCCGCGCGACGTAGGCTCGCCTCCATGCGTATCGGAGCCCATGTCGACGCCACCGACCCGTTGGACGAGGCGGCCCTCCGGAAGGCGGACGCGGTCCAGTTCTTTCTCGCCGATCCGCAGAAGGACTGGAAGACGCCACAGCCACGGGCCGACGCCGCCCGGCTGCGCGAATCCGAGGTGGACGTCTACATCCACGCCCCGTACGTCATCAACCTCGCCACCACCAACAACCGGATCCGCATCCCCAGCCGGAAGCTGCTGCTCGGGCACGCCACCGCCGCCGCGGCGGTCGGCGCCAAGGGCCTGGTCGTGCACGGCGGGCACGTCAACGCGGGCGACGACATCGCCAAGGGCTTCGACAACTGGCGCAAGGCGTTCGCCCAGGCCGCCGACTCGGGCGGGCACGACGTTCCGGTACTCATCGAGAACACCGCCGGAGGCGACAACGCCTGCGCCCGGCGCTTCGACAACCTGGCTCGGCTCTGGGACGCGGTGGGCGACTACAACGTCGGCTTCTGTCTGGACACCTGTCACGCACATGCCGGCGGCGAGGACCTCCTCGACATCGTCGACCGGGTGTTGGCGATCACCGGCCGGATCGACCTGATCCACGCCAACGGCTCCAAGGACGGCTTCGACTCCGGCCGGGACCGTCACGAGAACCTGACCGGCGGCACCATCGACCCCGAACTGGTGGTGGCGGTGGTGCGGGCGGCCGGCGCACCGGTCATCGTCGAGACGCCCGGCGGGGTCGACGGTCAGGCCGCGGACATCGCCTACCTCCGCGACCGCGTAGGCCGATAGGGGCGAGGACCCGATGTCGACGGACCAGTCCAACGCCAACGAGACAACCCGGTCCAGCGCGCCGACCGGCTCCGCCGACCCGGCCCCGGACCCGGCTGCGACCCCGGACCCCGCTGCGGCCCCGGACCCGGCTGCGGCCACGACCGGGCCGGCGGCCGCGACGGTCGGTGCCTCGACGGCGGCGAGCCCGACAGCCGAGGTGAGCCCGACGACGACGCAGGCGGCGGCAGTCACCGGAGCCCCGGCCAGCGGGGCGACACCGGCCGACCAGGACGAGGCCGCGAAGACCGGCGACGCCGGGGCGACCGGGAACGACCCCGCCGAGGGCGGTAACAGCGCCAAGGACACCTCCTCGAAGGACGCGGAGGTCACCGGGGACGAGCCGGAGGACGACGCGGCCAAGACGCCAGCGGACGGCAAGGCTAAGTCGGCGGACGGCAAGTCCGAGCCAGCGGACGGCAAGGCGAAGGACGACGCGGGGAACGACAGCAAGAAGAAGGAGAGCAAGGAGAAGGAGAGCAGGGACGGGACGGAGAAGTCGGCCGGCGGTACGGAGCCGGCGAAGCCCGCCGACCCGTTCGCCGCGTTCGCGCCGGCCCCCGAGGTGGTACCGGGACGGTTCCGGCGGATCGGCCGGGCGGTGGGCCGTCGGCTGGTACACGAGTGGACGCTGGCCGGGCTCGCCGCCCTGGCGCTGGCGGTCCTGATGACCTGGCCGACCCTGCGCTATCCCCGGCACACCCTGCCGCAGGACTACTGGGACCCGGCGCTCCAGGCCTGGCAGGTCGCCTGGTCCGGGCACATCCTGTTGACCAAGCCGGCCCAGCTCTGGCAGAGCAACGCCTTCTTCCCGGAGACCTGGACCTTCGCCTTCTCCGACACCCTGCTCGGGTACGCCCCGGCGGGCATGATCGGTCAGGGCCCGGAGGCGGCGATCCTCCGCTACAACATCCTCTTCGTCCTGGCCCACGCGCTCGCCGCGCTCGGGGCGTACGCGCTGGTGCGGCAGCTCGGGGCGGGACGGATCGGCGCCGCCGTGGCCGGGATCGGCTTCGCGTACGCGCCGTGGCTGCTCGGCCAGGCCGGTCACCTGCACGTACTCTCCAACGGCGGTATCCCGCTCGCCCTGGCCATGCTGGCCCGGGGGCACGGCTGGTCGCTGCGGCATGGCTACCGCCCGGAACGTCGACGTTCCGGCTGGGCGTTCGCCGGCTGGCTGGTCGCCGCCTGGCAGCTCAGTCTCGGCTTCGGCATCGGCCTCGTCTTCGCGTACGTGATGGGTCTGATCGCGGTCGTGGTGCTGCTGGGCTGGCCGGTCCGGCGGATCCTGCGCCGTCCCCGGCGCCAGTGGTTCGGGTTCCGGCTGCTGCTCGCCGACTTCTGGGGCGGCGCGATCTTCGCCGCGACCGGTGCGCTGCTGGCGATCCCGTACTTCAAGGTCGCCGAGCTGCACCCCAACGCCCGGCGGACCGCCGAGGAGCTGCACAACTACTCCCCGCCGCCGGGTGGTTTCCTCACCGCTCCGCCGGAGTCGCTGATCTGGGGGGACCTGCACGAGCCGGTCCGGGCCGGGCTGCCGGGGCTGCCGGAGACCACCCTGCTGCCGGGGTACGTCCTCTTCGCGCTCGCCCTCGGCGGCCTCTTCTTCTCGATCTGGACGGTACGCCAGCGCCTGCTGCTGCTGGCGGCCGTGCTCGCCACCGGGGTGCTGGCGATGGGCAGCCGGTTCTTCGGCGGTACCTGGACCTATCTTCCGCTCTTCGAGCACCTGCCCGGCTGGGACGGCCTGCGTACGCCGGGCCGGCTGATGATCTGGGTGACCCTGCTGCTCTGCGTACTCGCCGCCGGCTCGGTCGGCGCGTTCGCGCAGCGGGCCCGGGAGATCTCGGCCGTCGAACGGGTGCCGCCCCGGCCGGGTCCGCTCCTGCGGCTGGTCACGCTGCTGCCGATCGTGCTGGTGCTGGTGGAGGGGCTGAACACCACGCCACATCCGGTGGTACCGGTGCAGCCCGCGTCGATGCGGGTGGCGACCGGACCGATCCTGGTGCTCCCCTCGGACCAGAAGACCGACCAGCACGTGATGCTCTGGTCGACCAGCCGGTTCCAGGACATCGTCAACGGCGGCAGCGGGTTCACCCCGAACCGGCTCGCCGAGGTGCGCCAGGCGACGGCGAACTTCCCCGACCAGGCGAGCATCGACTTCCTGCGAAACATGGGCGTGCGAACGGTGATCGTGCTCCGGGACCGGGTCGCCGGTACCCCGTTGCAGACCACCGTCGACCTGCCGGTCGACTCGCTCGGGATCAGCCGGGAGGACGTCGGGGAGACGGTCGTCTACCGGCTCTGATCCGGCCCCGCCCCGGCGGCTGCGGTCCCGCCGCCGGGGCCGCCGCGGTCAGGTGGTGGCGGGGGCGGGTTCGACCGGTGTTGGCCGGCCCCTGAGACGGGTGAGCCAGGAGGCGTCCGGAGCGCCGTCGTAGATCCCGCCGTCGGGATCGTCGAGGTAGGTGTTCCGGACCGGGTCGCCCTCGGGCCGGAGGATGTCCCGGACGACCAGCACGCAGAGCACCACGACGGTGGTCAGCCGCAGCGTGGCCGCGAGCACGAAGACGCCCTCCGGGAAGACCTGCTTGCCGCCGGCTCCGAGCAGTTCGCCGTAGAACGCGACGAAGTAGCCGATCTCGGCGAACTGCCAGGCGAGGAAGGCCCCCCAGCGCGGCCGGGCCAGCACCAGCAGCGGCAGCAGCCAGAGATTGAACTGCTGCGACCAGACCTTGCTGAAGATCAGGAACGCCGCGACCATCAGGAAGACCAGCGCGGCCAGCCGGGGCCGGCGCTTGGCGAAGAGCGCCAGCGCGCCGATGGCGAGGAACGCGACGGTGATCAGGGCGTACGAGAGGAGGTTCAGGGTCGGGATGTTGTTGCTGAGCCACTGGAACGGGCCCTCGTCGCCGGCGCCGCCGCTGTTCCACTTGCTGTCCAGGTAACGGCCGATATACCAGAGGGTGCCCCAGTCGACCGCCCGTTCGCTGTTCAGGTCGAAGAAGCGTCGCCAGTTCTCCGGGTAGAGGATCGCGATCGGCAGGTTCACCGCCACGATGGTGACGATGGCCGAGCCGATCGTCACCGCCATCTCCTTCACCCGGGCGGTACGCAGCCCGAGCAGGAAGAGCGGCCAGAGCACGAAGAGCGGCCAGAGTTTCGCGGAGGTGGCCAGGCCGAGCAGGATGCCGGCGGCCAGGGGTTGTCGTTTCGCCCAGGCGTACATGCCGATCGCGGCCAGCCCGATGGCGAGCAGGTCCCAGTTGACGGTGGCGGTGACCAGCAGCGCGGGGGAGAGCGCGAACATCGCCGCGTCCCAGGGGCGGCGGCGGCGCAGCGCCAGGATCATCGCCACGGTGGCCACCGCGAGCGCGCCGAGGACCAGCGCGTTCAGGTTGTAGAACCACTGCGGCTGGTTGATCTCGGGCCGGTCGACTCCGATGTTGTGCACCGGCAGGCCGAGCGCACCCATGAAGTAGCCGGTGACCACCGGGTATTCCACCGGGTGGTCCCGGTAGGGCACCTTGCCCTCGTTGAGCCCTTCGGCGTAATAGAGGGCCAGCACGTCGGTGTAGCAGAACCGGGTGTACTGGACGTTGTTCTGCCAGGCGCCGTCCTGGCAGGGCGACTTCTGCACCCAGTGCAGGGCCAGGGTGAGGCAGGTCAGCGCCAGCACGATCCGGGCGGCCGTCCAGAACCGGCCGCTGGCCTGGGTGCCCCGGCGCTCGACACCGCTGGCGTGCGCACCGATCGGGCCGCCGATGGCCTCGGAGAGCCCACGGACGAAGCCGTCCGACCGGGAGGGGTGGTCAGCCTTCTCAGGTTCGTCGATGCCAGCCGGCGACTGCGCGCTCATGAACAGGCATCCTGCCGTACCGGGTCGGGTTCCGTCCGGCCCGGTCCACCGTGTCGGCGGTTGGAGTCGAAAAGACGGCCGGCGGCCGGGTCGTGGAACCCGGCCGCCGGCCGCATCGATCGATGGAGCTCACTGCCCCGAGGTGGGGCGTGGGAGTCGGCGACTAGCCGCCACCGCCGCCTCGGCCGTTGCCGTTTCCGCCACCGCCGCCGTCGTCGTCATCTCCGGGCGGAAGGTCCGGACCACCTCCACCCGGGCCGCCGCCGGCTGGCGGGCAGATCAGCGGGGGCGGGTTCGGGCCCTGGCAGATGGGGTTACCACCGGGGTTGCCGCCGGGGTTGCCGCCACCGGGACCCGGGTTGGGGGGCACCGGCGGCGGAGTCTGCACCGGCTCCTTGCCGTTGCCGGCCTCCTTGTCGCCCATCTTCTTGGCGTCCGGCAGGGGCATCGCCTCCTTGCCGGCCAGGGCCTTGCTCATGTACTGCTGCCAGATGTCGGCCGGCAGCCCACTACCGCCGACGTCTTGGCCGCCCTTGGTCTTGATCTGGGGCTTCTTCGGGTCCTTGCTGCCGACCCAGACCGCGGTGGCGACCTGCGGGGTGTAGCCGACCATCCAGGCGTGGGCGTTGTCCTTCTGGTCGTATTCCCAGGTGCCGGTCTTGCCGGCCTCTTCCCGGCCTTCGAGGTTGCCGTTGTTCGCCTTGGGAATTTCCTTCAGGACCGCGGTGACCTCGTCGGCGACGTTCTTCGGGATGCGCTGCTTCGGATCGGCCTTCGCCCCGCCGATCTTCTTCCACTGGCCGGTTTCCGGGTCCTGCTGTTCGATCAGCTCGATGAAGTGCGCCTTGTTGTAGACGCCGCCGTTGGCCAGCGTGGCCAGCCCGTTGGCGTGGTCGAGCACGGTGATCGGGTACTGCCCGTACGCCACCACGTTGAAGAAGGGTTCCGGCGCCAGATCCTCCGGCTTCTCCTTGGTCAGGTCGTGCCACTTCGGCGGGATGTCCTTGGTCTCCCACATGGTCCGGACGCCGGCCTGCCGGGCCATCGACAGCACCTTGTCCGCGCCGATCTTCTCGGTCACGTGGTAGAAGGGCACGTTGTACGACCTGACGGTGGATTCCTTGAGCGTGCAGGCCTGGTCACAGGTCTCCCGCACGTCGCGGCCGGCGTTCTGCACCTTGATCTTGGTGTTCTTGACCGTGAACGGCCTGGCGTCCCAGATCGAATCGATCGAGATGCCCTCGTTGATCGCGGCCGCCAGGGTGTAGACCTTGAAGCTCGAGCCCGGCGGGTGGCCACCGCTCAGCACGCCGGCGTTGGTGTTCAGACCCGCGTAGTCGTAGTCCGCGCCGCTGTCGCCGCCGTAGTAGGCCAGCACCTTGCCGCTCTTCGGCTCGACCGAGACCAGCGCGGCCATCAGGTTGTCGGGCTGGCCGTCGAGCGGCGAGCCCTTCTTGCGCTGGGCCGCCTTCTCGGCCTCCATCTGCATCTTCCAGTTGATGGTCGTCTGGATCTTGTAACCACCGTCCCGGAGCGCGCTGGAACAGTCGACCTTGTCGGCCGTCGCCGGGCCGAGCGTGCAGAGGCCGCGCTCCGCCAGCTCCGCCTTGACGTAGTTGATCACGTTGCCGCGCGGGGTCTTCACCCCGAACGCCTCGTTGGCGCTCTTCCTCTTCTGAATCTCCGGGTAGGTGAGCTGAGCCCGCTTCTCCGGTGACAGCCACTTCTTCTCGACCATGCCGTTGAGGACGTACTCCCAACGGGCCTTGGCCTCCTCGGGGTTGTCCGCCGGGTCGAAGCCCTTGTGCCCGGTCGCCGTGTCGACCTGCGGCTGCTTGATCACCGCCGCCAGCACCGCGCCCTCGGCCTCGGTGAGCTTGGAGGCCGACTTGGCGAAGTAGGTCTGCGCCGCGATCTCGATGCCGTACGCACCCCGACCGAAGTAGATCGTGTTGAGGTAGTGCTGCATGATCTCGTCTTTGTCGAACTGGTCGTTCAACTTGGAGGCGAGGATCGCCTCCTTGACCTTGCGCTGGTAGCTGTCGTCCTGGAGGTTCTCGTACGCGTTGCGGGCGTACTGCTGGGTGATGGTCGAGGCACCCTGCTTGCTGCCGCCGGTGAAGTTGTTCCAGGCGGCCCGGGCGATGCCGACGTAGTCCACCCCGTCGTGGGTGTAGAAGTTGCGGTCCTCGGCCGAGGCGACCGCCTTCTGCACGTGGTCCGGGATCTGCTTGATCGTGACGATCTGCCGGTTCTCGTCGCCCAGCTTGGCGACGATGTTCTTCTTGTCGGCGGCATAGACCGTGGTGGCCAGCGGCAGCGGGAGCTGGTCCGGCATCGGGACGCTCGTCGAATACCAGGTCGCGGCGACCACACCGCCGCCGGCCAGCATGATGAAGACGGCGAAGGCGGCGATCAGCATGTTGACCCGCTTGCGCTTCCTGGCCCGCTTCTTCGCCGCCGGGTCGAGGTCACCGGTGCCGCGACGACCCCGCCGGCCGCCGGGGCCGTCCGGGTCGTCCGGTCCGCCGGGACCGGCCGGCGAGACGGGCACGACCGCCCGGCCCACCCGGGCCCGACCGGCGGCGCCGTTCGCACCGCCGCCACTGACCGAGGCGGTACCCACGCTGGCCCGGCCGGCGGAGGCCCGGCCGGCACCGTAGCCACCCCCGGAGCCCGGCGCGTCGGGAACCGAGGCGCTGCCGACGCCGGCCCGGCCACCGACCCGGGCCCGCCCGGGAGAGGCGGAGCCGACCGACGCGGAGCCGGAGGCGGGCGAGACCGGCGCGGCCCAACCGCCGTCGGCGGAGCCCCGCCCGGGCGGTGTGGCCCGGCCGGAGGGGGCCCGGCCGCTGACGCTGGCCCGGGCCGACGCGCCGCCGGCCCGGTTGTTGTTGGCGGGCCAGCCACCCCGGTCACCGTCGGACGAGCGGCGAGCGGCTCCCGGGTCGTCCCAGGACGGGCGCTGGTATGGATCGTCCGCTGGTCCGTGGTCGCCGTTCGCGCCCGGGTACTGGGCCCGACCGCGCGCGGAACTAGGATCGCCGTACGAGTTCATTCGTCACACCCTGCCGGTCGCGGTGATGGCCATGTGCGCCACCACCGGGTTGCCGTGAGTTGGGACACGCTCCACCCCGGATCGGAGACGCCGATCCACGGATGATGCGACATCGGAAAAAACCGGACTTTTCCGGTTTGCTGGATAAGACTCGTCCTCTGGCCGGGAGACGATCCCGAAGGCCGGGGAGCGAGTCAGGGTCACCGGCGCGCCTCACGCCTTCGTCTGACCGAGGTGCCGTTCGACGCGGCCACGGCCGCACCCGCGGCCGGCTCGGCGGCGCCGACGCTGTCGTCACCGGAGACGCCGTCCCGGCCGAGCAGGAACTGCTCGACGAGATGGTTCCAGTCGCAGCCGCGGCACACCTCCACCACGTAGACCTGGAACTCACGCAGGGTCATCGCCAGCACCGACAGCTCCGCTCGGGTGCGGGCCTGGCCGGCAGACTGCTTGAGTTCATCACCGTAAATGTAGTGGACGTGGGTCAGATTTTCCCGTCGGCAGACCGGACAGAGCGTCTCGGTCGGCTCACCGTGGAACCGGGCAGCGTTCTTGAGGTACGGCGACGCGTCGCACACCTCGTACGTCCCCACCCGACCCGAATGCACCTCACGCAGCACCGCTCGCTTCTGTAGCGAGTAGTCGACGACCTGGCGCTGCGAACGCATGGGCAGAAGAGTACTGGGTCCGGCCGGACGAGGCGACCACCGTCACTTACTGTAATCGAACCTGTGCCGTGTGGGGGTTTGCCTCGCCGCCCCGGAGGGTCTACGGTGCGATGTATCGGGCCGATACATCGGGCCGGTGAACGGGCTCCCAACGGCGGGAAGCCACCGGGATCCGACGGAGACACGGAGAGGGGTGCTCGTGCTCGAGCTCGCCATCCTCGGTCTCCTACAGGAGTCCCCCATGCACGGCTACGAGCTCCGCAAGGAACTCGCCGCCAAGCTGGGGGCGATCCGGGCAGCGATCAGTTACGGCTCGCTCTATCCGACCCTGCGTCGGTTGCAGGCGGCCGGCTGGATCACCGAGGCGGCCGAGACACCGGCCACCGCCGAGGAGATCCCGGCACTGACCAGCCGTCGCGGGCGCGTGGTCTACAAAATCACCGCGGAGGGCAAGGAACGGTTCGCCGAACTGATCGCCCAGACCGGTCCAGAGAGTTACGAGGACACCGGGTTCGGAGTGCACTTCGCATTCTTCGCCCGTACCGACCGAGCGACCCGACTCCGCATCCTGGAGGGCCGGCGCCGCAAGGTGGAGGAGCGTCGCGAGGGCCTGCGCGACGTGTTGAGCCGGGCGGCCGAACGGCTCGACGCGTACACGCTCGAACTTCAACGTCACGGCCTCGACGCCTGTGAGCGCGAGGTCCGCTGGTTGGAGGAGCTCATCGCCAACGAGCGCTCCGGCCGGACCCCGGATGGGTCCACCCCGGGCACCGCCCCGGGTTCTTCAGACAAGAACATCCCGCCTCCGCCTGGACAGTCCAGGAATGAGTCGGAGCGGCCGTGATGAACACAAAGGAGGCAAACGCGATGGGCTCCGTCCGCGTCGCCATCGTCGGTGTGGGTAACTGCGCCTCGTCCCTGGTCCAGGGCGTCGAGTACTACCGCAATGCCGACCCCAACGACCGCGTCCCGGGTCTCATGCACGTCACCTTCGGCGACTACCACGTATCGGACGTGGAGTTCGTCGCGGCGTTCGACGTCGACGCCAAGAAGGTGGGCATGGACCTCGCGGAGGCGATCGTCGCCAGCGAGAACAACACCATCAAGCTCTGTGACGTGGCGCCGACCGGCGTGCTCGTGCAGCGCGGCCCGACCCTGGACGGGCTGGGCCAGTACTACCGGGAGATCGTCGAGGAGTCCGACCGCCAGCCGGCCGACGTCGTCGCGGCGCTGCGCGAGGCCCGGGTCGACGTGGTGGTCTGCTACCTGCCGGTGGGCTCCGAGGAGGCCGCGAAGTTCTACGCCACGGCCGCGATCGAGGCGGGCTGCGCCTTCGTGAACGCGCTGCCGGTCTTCATCGCCTCCGACCCGGTGTGGGCGCAGAAGTTCGTCGACGCCGGGCTGCCGATCGTCGGTGACGACATCAAGAGCCAGGTCGGCGCGACCATCGTGCACCGGGCGCTGGCGAAGCTCTTCGAGGACCGGGGTGTCGAGCTGCTCCGCACGTACCAGCTCAACTTCGGCGGCAACATGGACTTCATGAACATGCTGGAGCGCAGCCGTCTGGTCTCGAAGAAGATCTCCAAGACCCAGTCGGTGACCTCCCAGATCCCGCACGAGATCAACAAGGGCGACGTGCACATCGGGCCGTCGGACCACGTGCCGTGGCTGGACGACCGCAAGTGGGCGTACATCCGGCTGGAGGGGCGCTCCTTCGGTGACGTCCCGCTGAACGCGGAGCTGAAGCTCGAGGTCTGGGACTCGCCGAACTCGGCCGGCGTCATCATCGACGCTGTCCGGGCCGCGAAGATCGCCCTCGACCGGGGCGTCGGGGGCCCGATCCTCTCCGCGTCGAGCTACTTCATGAAGTCGCCGCCGGAGCAGTACGCCGACCACGACGCCCACCAGGCCGTCGAGGACTTCATCGCCGGCACCATCGAGCGCTGAGGGTGAGACCCGGTGAGCGGGGCCGGACCGGAAACGGTCCGGCCCCGCTCGCGCTTTCCGGGACGGTGCTCCTGCTCGGCCTGGTCGTCGGGCTCGGCTGCGCGCGACCCGGCGCCGACGCCGGGGGCGGCGCACCGACCCCGACCGACGTGGTCCGGCCGACTCCGGCCGGCAGCCCCTCCCGACCGCCCTACCGGTGCCCGCCGGCGCCCTCTGCCGCCGCCCGGGTGACACCGGCGCCGCCGGCCGGCACCCGGAGCCCGGGGCCGATGCCGGACATCTCCCTGGGCGCCACCACCCGACCTCCGACCGAACAGGAACTGGCCGAGCAGTTCCACCGCAACGAGGAGGCCAACGAGGGCTTCCGGACCCGGGGTCGGCTTGCCGACGCGGCGGCCGCCGACGCGGCCGGCTGCGCGATCCGGGTACGCGCCGAGCTGGATCGGCTACGCCGACTGGGCCGGTACGACGTGACGTCGCTCACCGAGGCGCTCGGCCGGACCCGCCTGACCCAGGTCGAGGTCCGCCCACCCGGCCGACTCGACCCGGCGGGTGGTGCCGGGCTGCTCTTCGCCGGCTGGACCGGGCACGCCTGCGTCTTCGGCACCCACGGCCGGCCGGCGTCCACGGTCGAGATCGGCACCCCGATCCGGGACGGCGGCTGCCTGCCCGCCCCGGACTGAGCCCACCGGCCGGCCCGATGCGGCTTGCCGAATTACCCCCGGGGGGTATATTTCCTCCCGAGGGGGTGATCGATCGTGCGCCACGACCACCAGCACCACGAGGCAGAGCCCGGGCACGGCGGACACGACAAACATGCCGGGCACGATCCGGAGGCGTTCCGCCGGAAGTTCTGGCTGAGCCTGGCACTGACCGTGCCGATCGTGCTGACCAGCCACATGGTGATGGACTGGTTCGGCTACTCGCTCGACTTCCCCGGCATCTCGCTGGTCGGACCGGTACTCGGCTCGGTGGTCTTCCTCTACGGCGGCTGGCCGTTCCTGGTCGGCGGGCTGCACGAGCTGCGCGACCGTACGCCGGGGATGATGCTGCTGATCTCGATGGCGATCACCGTCGCCTACGTCGCCTCGCTCGCCACCAGCCTCGGCACGTTCGACCTCGACTTCTGGTGGGAACTCGCCGCCCTGGTCACCATCATGCTGCTCGGGCACTGGCAGGAGATGAAGGCCATCGGGCAGGCCCGGGGTGCCCTCGCCGCACTCGCCGCGCTGCTGCCGGACGAGGCCGAACGGGTGGCGGCCGACGGCGACGTACGCCGGGTGCCTCTGGCCGAGCTGCGCGTCGGCGACGTGGTGCTGGTCCGCCCCGGCGCCCGGGTACCGGCCGACGGCCGGATCGCCGACGGCACCGCCGAGCTGGACGAGTCGATGATCACCGGCGAGTCCCGCCCGGTCTCCCGTACCCCCGGCGACCGGGTGGTGGCCGGCACCGTGGCGACCGACTCCGCGATCCGGGTCCGGATCGACGCCGTCGGCGAGGACACCGCGCTCGCCGGCATCCAGCGGCTGGTGGCCCAGGCGCAGCGGTCCAGCGGTCGCGCCCAGGTGCTCGCCGACCGCTTCGCCGGCTGGCTGTTCTACGTCGCCACCGCCACCGCCCTGACCACCTTCGTGGTCTGGTCCGCGCTGGGCGACGTCGACGAGGCGGTGGTGCGTACCGTGACGGTGCTGGTGATCGCCTGCCCGCACGCGCTCGGCCTGGCGATCCCGCTGGTGATCGCGCTCTCCACCGCCGTGGCCGCCAAGGCCGGCATCCTGGTCAAGGACCGGTTGGCGCTGGAGCGGATGCGCACCGTCGACACCGTGCTGTTCGACAAGACCGGCACCCTGACCCGAGGCGCCCACACCGTCACCGCGGTCGCCGCCGACCCGGGAACGGCGGGCGCCGAGGACGAGGTGCTCCGGCTGGCCGCCGCGGTCGAGTCGGACAGCGAGCATCCGCTCGCCCGGGCCATCGTCGCGGCCGCCGCCGAGCGCGGCGGCGTGCCGACCGCCACCGGCTTCCGGTCGCTGACCGGCCGGGGCGTGCGGGCCACCGTCGAGGGGCGGGACCTCGCGGTCGGCGGGCCGGCGCTGCTGCGCGAGCTGGCCGCCCGGCCCGGCGCCGACCTCGAACGGGTCGCCGCCGGCTGGTCGGCGCGCGGTGCCGCCGTGCTCTACCTGGTACGCCCGGACGACGCCGGGCCGCGCGTGCTCGGCGCACTGGCCCTGGAGGACGAGGTACGCCCGGAGGCCGCCGAGGCGCTCACCGAGCTGCGGGCGGCCGGGGTACGCCGGATCGCCATGATCACTGGTGACGCCCGGCCGGTCGCCGAGTCGGTCGCCGACAGGCTCGGCTTCCGACCGGGGGTGGACGAGGTCTTCGCCGAGGTGCTTCCGGCGGACAAGGACGACAAGGTGACCGACCTCCAGCGCCGGGGCGCGACGGTGGCGATGGTCGGCGACGGGGTCAACGACGCCCCGGCACTGGCCCGGGCCAGCGTCGGCATCGCGATCGGCGCCGGCACCGACGTGGCGATCGAGTCGGCCGGGGTGGTGCTCGCCTCGTCCGACCCGCGCGGGGTCACCGGCGTCATCCGGCTCTCCCGGGCCTCGTACCGGAAGATGATCCAGAACCTGGCCTGGGCCGCCGGATACAACGTGGTGGCGCTGCCGCTCGCCGCCGGGGTGCTCGCCTGGGCCGGGATCGCGCTGAGTCCGGCGGTCGGCGCCGTACTGATGTCCGGCTCCACCATCGTCGTGGCGCTGAACGCCCAACTCCTCCGCCGGGTACGACTGGTCCCGCCGGCACGCTGAGTCGACCGGGTACGACACCTATATATAGGGCGGCCGTACGGAGAGAGTCGGGATCAGGCCCAGGCGCGCTCGAAGGCGATCCGTGCCTCCAGTTCGAGCAACTGGCGTTTGCGGGGCAGCCCACCGCCGAAGCCGACCAGTTTGCCGCCGGCACCGACGATCCGGTGACAGGGCACGATCACCGGGATCGGGTTGCGGTTGCAGGCCACCCCGACCGCCCGGGCCGCCCCGGGGTCGCCGACCGCCGCGGCCACCTCGCCGTAGGTGCGCGTCTCGCCGTACGGGATCTTCGACATCTCCGTCCAGACCGCCCGCTCGAACTCCGAGCCCCGGCGTACCGAGAGCGGCACGGCGAACTCCGTCAACTCCCCGGCGAAGTACGCCCGCAGCTCCGTCACCGCCGTCGTCAGCCCGGCGGCGTCCGGGTCGACCGCCCCGGTCAGGGCGGTGGCGGGCAGCGCCCCTTCCACCGGCCCGAAGTGCACGCCACAGACGCCGACGTCGTCGACTCCGACGGAAAGCTCCCCGATCGGGGAGTCGAGTACGGTCCAGCGCATCCCGCCATTCTCCACCCCCGCGACCTGACCCCCGGTTCCGTAATCCGGCTCACATTCTGACCGATCGGTTAGTTACTGACCGATCGGTCAGTGCACGCTGGGACGCGGAGGTGGGAGCGCAGTGGCACGTGGCAGGACCCGGGCGGAAATCCTGGCAGTGGCGGGCGAGCGGTTCGCGCACGCCGGATTCAAGGGCACGTCCCTACACGACATCGCGGTCGAGGTCGGCTGCTCCAAGGCCACCCTGCTCTACCACTTCGACAGCAAGGAGGCGATCCTCCTCGCCCTGGTCGCCCCGGCCGCCCGCGAGCTGGTCGAACTCGACGCGCGGCTCGGCGGGCTGGATGCCGACGCCGCGCGGGAGGCCGCCATAGACGGCTTCGTCGACCTGGTGGTGACGTACCGGCGGGAGGTCGCGCTCATCTACCACGACCTGCCGTACCTGCTCGAGCATCCGGCCTTCGCCGACCTGCAACCGGCGACCGCCCGGCTGATCTCGGCCTTCGCCGGCCGATCGACCGACCCGGCCGACGAGATCGCCGCACAGGTGCAGCTCGCCGGGATCACCGCGGTCGTCATCGACCGGCCCGACGACGACGCGGTCGAACTCCGCTCCGCGCTGGTCCGGATCGCCCGGCGGGCACTACTCCACCCGGCAGCGGCCCCGATCTCCGCAGACCGCACCTGATCCCCGGTTTGCCGGCCACGTCGCAGGGCACCGACCACCAACCCCGCAAGACACCCGATCCGACGACCAAGGAAGCGACCAACATGGCGACACTCCTCTACCGACTAGGCCGGGCATCGTTCCGGCGCCGCCGGCTCGTGGTGGTCCTCTGGCTCGTCCTGCTGGCCGCGCTCGGCGGGGCAGCGGTGGCGTTCATGGGCCCCACCTCGAGCAACTTCTCCATCCCCGGCACCGAGTCACAGCGGGCGATCGACGCGCTGGAGCGGGAGTTCCCGGAGGCGAGCGGCGCCACCGGCACCATCGTGGTGGCCGCGCCCGAGGGCCAGCAGCTCGGCACCCCTGAGCGGCGGGCGGCAGTCGCCGAACTGGTACGCGAGGCCGCCACCCTGCCCGGCGCGGTCGGCGCGCTCGACCCGTTCACCACCGGGGCGCTCTCCCAGGACGGCCGGTACGCGCTCGTGCAGGTGCAGTTCACCGAGCAGGCCGACGAGGTCACCGAGGCGCAGCGCGAGGCGTACGAGCACAGCGGCTCCGCCGCGACGGCGGCCGGGCTGCGGGTGGAACACGGCGGCGAGGTGATGTCCAGCGTGCCCGAGGTGGGCAGCACCGAGGCGATCGGCGTACTGGTCGCACTGGTCGTACTGGTCGTGACGCTCGGCTCGCTGGTCGCGGCCGGGATGACGATGCTCAACGCGCTGATCGGGGTCGCCGCCGGAATGGCCGGCCTGTACGCGCTCAGCAACGTCATCGAGCTGACCAGTACCGCTCCGATCCTCGCCCTGATGCTCGGCCTCGCGGTCGGGATCGACTACTCGCTCTTCATCACCTCCCGCTACCGGCAGAACCTGCTGGAGGGGCTGGAGCCGGAGGAGGCGGCCGGACGGGCGATCGGCACCGCCGGCTCGGCGGTGCTCTTCGCCGGCGTCACCGTCGTCATCGCGCTCGCCGGGCTGGCCGTGGTCAACATCCCGTTCCTGACCATCATGGGACTCGCCGCCGCCGGAACCGTCGCGGTCGCCGTACTCGTGGCCCTGACGCTGCTGCCCGCGCTGCTCGGCTTCGCCGGCCGGCGGGTGCTGCCGCGCCGGCTGCGCAACAGCACCACCGGTCCGGAGTCGGCCGCCGCTGCCGCCGAGGGCTTCGGGTTCCGCTGGGCCCGGCTCGTCATCCGGCTCCGGATACCGCTGATCCTGGTCTCCGTGCTCGGGCTCGGCGCGCTCGCCCTGCCCGCCGTCGACATGCGGGTCGCGCTGCCGGACCACGGCACCGCTCCGCACGGTACGCCGCAGCGCGAGGCCGCCGACCTTATCACCGAGGGGTTCGGGCCGGGATTCAACAACCGCCTGGCGCTGGTGGTCTCCAGCGAGTCGCCCGAGCGGACCGCCACGGTCGCCCAGGAGGTCACCGCCGTACTCCAGGGCACCGAGAACCTGCTCGCGGTCAGCCCGCCCAACCTGAGCCAGGACCGGCTGACCGCCCTGCTGGCGGTGATCCCGACGACCGGTCCGACCGACCCGGCGACCGAGACCCTGGTGCACCAGATCCGGGAGAAGGTCGGCCCGATCGACGGGGTCGCCGGCACCGACGTGGCGCTGACCGGCCAGACGGCGGTCGGGATCGACGTCTCGGAGACCCTCGCCGACGCGATGCCGTGGTATCTGCTGCTCGTGGTGGGGCTGTCGGTACTGCTGCTGATGCTGGTCTTCCGGTCGCTGCTGGTACCGCTGAAGGCGGCGCTGGGCTTCCTGCTCACCGTCGGGGCCACCTTCGGGCTCACCGTGCTCGTCTTCCAGCAGGGCCACCTCAGTGAGCTGGTCGGGCTGGACACCCCGGGTCCGCTGGTCAGCTTCCTGCCGATCCTGCTGATCGGCATCCTCTTCGGCCTGGCGATGGACTACGAGGTGTTCCTGGTCTCCCGGATGCGGGAGGACTTCGTGCACGGCGACACCCCGACCCAGGCCACCATCAACGGCATGGGGCACGGGGCCCGGGTGGTCACCGCCGCCGCGCTGATCATGACCTCGGTCTTCGCCGGCTTCGTCCTGCTCGACGACCCGGTGATCAAGTCGATGGGCTTCGCGCTGGCCATCGGGGTGGCGATCGACGCGTTCGTGGTCCGGATGACGATCGTGCCGGCGGTGATCTCGCTGCTCGGCCGGAGCGCCTGGTGGCTGCCGGGCTGGCTGTCGAAGCTGCTGCCCAACGTCGACATCGAGGGCGAACGCCTGCGCCAGCACCTCGCCCCCGACGCCGAACCCGACCGGACCCCCGCCCGGGTCTGACCACCGCCCGACCGTGGGCTGCCACCACCCTCCAGCGGGGCGGTGGCAGCCCACGTTTTTCGAACGAGGCAAACTTTTCCCCGTCCCCGACGTCTGAGGAGGCGGGAGGTGTGTCGTGGGTCGGGCGTCCGAGCGGGAGTTCACCGCATTCGTGCACGAGCGGGGCGACGTGTTGCTCCGCGTCGCCCAGGCGCTCGCCGGTGACCGCTACGCCGCCGAGGACCTGTTGCAGAACGCGCTGGCGAAGGCGTACGCCCGGTGGCCCCGGATCCGGGGCGACGCGGAGCCGTACGTCCGGCAGATCCTCTACCACGACCAGGTCTCGGCCTGGCGGCGGCGCGGACGGCGGGCCGAGGTGCCGCACGCCGAGGTGCCGGAACCACCCGCCCCCGACACCCAGCACGACCACGACACGGCGGTCCGGATGATGCTCCGGGACGCGCTGATGATGCTGCCACCCCGGCAGCGGGCGGTACTGGTGCTGCGCTATCTGGAGGACCAGACCGTGGAGCAGACCGCCGCCGCGCTCGGCTGCCGCCCCGGCACCGTGGCCAGCCAGGCGTCCCGGGCCCTGAGCAAGCTCCGCGAACTCGTGCCGGAGTTCGCCGAGCTGACCGAACCGGCGGAGGCACTGCGATGAAAGAGCGCGCGGAGGCACTGCGATGAGCGAGCGCGCGGAGGCACTGCGATGAGCGAGCGCGCGGACCGGCTGCTGCGGGAGGCCGTACACGAGTTGGCCGGCAGCCCGCACCAGCCGCCCGATTTCGCGGCCGCCGCCGTCGTGCAGGGACGGCGGATGCGCCGACGCCGGCAGACGATCGCGGCCGCGGCGTCGGTCGTCGCGGTCGCCGCCATCGTGGCACCGTACGTCTGGCTCCGGCCCGACCCGCAGCCGCCGGGCCTGGCGGTCGGCGGCCCACCGGCGGCGACGACGACACCGGCAGCGGTGTCGACGAGTCCGCCGACCCCCCAGCCGAACCCGTCGGGCGACTGGCACGACGGACCGGTGGAGCTGCCCGGCGGCGCCCTGCTGCTCAGCGCGCGCCCGGCCGGGTCGAAGGGCCCGACCTGGGCGTACGACACCAATCGGCGGCGCTACGTCAGCGTCCCGGAGACCTACACCTCGGTACGGGTGTCTCCGCGCCACCCGGTGGCCGCGGTACGCCACTCCGGGCGCTCCACCGAGATCGGGCTCTACGACCTGGCCACCGGCAAGCCGCAGTGGTTCGAGACCGGTGCCACCGTCGCGGGCGTCGAGTGGTCGCCGGACGGGCGACGGCTGCTCGTCAGCCTCCGGGACAAGAAGGGGGTCGCCTCGATCGGGCTCTTCGTCCTCGGGGAGGGAACGCTCCAGTTCCATCCGGTCAAGGCGCGCCCGGTGAGCTGCGCCGGCCTGTGCCGCTTCACCTGGACGCCGAACGGCCGGGAGGTGGCGGTGTCGCAGGCCGACCCGGTCGTGAACCCCCCGGGGGCGGCCACGTCCTCCCGACCCGGCCTACAGTTCTTCGCGGCCGACGACGGTATGCCGACCCGCTCCGCGCCGGTGCACGGCGACGTCACCAGCTCGGGGGCGTGGTCGCCGGACGGCGCGCTGGTGGTGGTCTCCGGGGAGCCCGGGCCTGCGGGCCGGGGAAACCCGATTCCGTCCGGCGGTGAGCAGGTGACCGGGCAGCTCGTCTCGGTGCAGACCGGCAAGGTGGTACGCCGACTGCCGACTGCCGACGTAACGTGGCTCACCGCCGACCGACTGCTCTATGTGGACGGTATGGCCCGGTCCGGCCGGCTCACCGCCGTACTCCTGGATCCGGCCGGGGTGGAGCACGAGCGGGTCGACCTCCCCGCCGAACTGGGCAGGAGCGACGAGATCACGGTCGCGGTGCGGTGAGCACCGGGTAACGATCCGGTACGTGCACCCCGGATCGGGGCAGTTTCACCCCCATTCCGGATGGCGAACGGCTAATGTCGCACGGACGTCCGGCCGGGGTGGGTGCGGTGAACCAGGCCCCGATCCGCTGCCCACCGGCCGGCGTCCGAACCGCCCCGCGCAGGGCTTGCCGCGCACGCTCCGGCTGGCCGTCCGGCTCCGTCGACTGTGGACGCGCGGCATCCCGGCCCACGCTCAGCGGATTCCCAGGTTGCCTGGACCGGTTACCTTGCAGTCGTGGCAGCGGGGACCCTGATCTTCCTCATCATCGGCGGCGCCGGAGTCGCGGTGCTGGTGCTCGCCCTGCTCGGTACGGAGTTGGCGCACATCGGCAACCCCGACATCGACGGTCCGGTCAGCCTGGAGGCGATGGCCGCGTTCGCCGGCGTACTCGGCTTCGGCGGAGCCATCGCCAACGAACTGCTCGGCGGTCGTACCCTCGGCCAGGTCGTCGCCGCGGGCGGCCTGGGCGCGCTGGCGGCGGTGCCGGCCGGTTGGCTCGCGGCCCGGATCTCCCGGGCGGCCCGGAACATGCGGACCGACGCCACCCCCACCCGCAACGACCTGGTCGGCTCCCTCGGGGTGGTGGTCACCCCGATCCCCACCGCCGGCTACGGCGAGGTGCGGGTCCGGGTGGGCGGCCAGCCGGTGAAACTCAACGCCAGGGCCGAGCGGCCGATCGCGCTCGGCGCGCAGATCTTCGTCGTCGAGGCGCTGACCGAGACCAGCGTCCTGGTCGAGACCTACTGACCCCGGACCGCTCCGCGGGCCCGTGCCGCCGCTCGGACCCCGGCACGGCGCACCGGACACACCCCATCCGCCACCCACGAACGTCGACAGTCGACCGCGCACGTCAACCCCCAATCCGGAATGGACGGTGTCATGCTGATCCTCATCGCCATCGGCGGAGCAGTGCTCCTGGCCTTCATCCTCGTCATGTTCGTGCTCTCCCGGATCAAGGTCGCCGGGCCGAACGAGGCATTCATCGTCACCGGCCGCAAGGGCCGTACGACGCAGAGCGCCGACGGGAGCCGCTCGACCGACATGTCCGGGCAGAAGGTCGTACTCGGCGCCTCGGTCTTCGTCCTGCCGGTGGTGCAGAAGCTCCAGTCGCTCGACCTCTCCAGCCGGCGGATCGACGTCAGCATCAAGGGCGCGGTCAGCAAGCAGGGCATCCGGGCCGAGCTGCACGGCGTGGCGATCGTCAAGGTCGGCGGCACCGAGGACGCGATCCGCGCCGCGGCGCAGCGGTTCCTGCACCAGCAGGACGAGATCGAGAGCTTCACCCGCGAGGTACTGGCCGGCGCGCTCCGCTCGATCGTCGGCCGCCTCACCGTGGAGGAGGTCATCCGGGACCGGGCGGCGTTCGCCAGCGCGGTCGCCGAGGAGGCCGAGCACTCGATGACCAACCAGGGTCTGGTGCTGGACACCTTCCAGCTCCAGGACATCCTGGCCGAGGGCTCCTACCTCCAGGACCTGGGCCGGCCGGAGGCGGCCCGGGTGCTCAAGGACGCGGCCATCGCCGAGGCCCGGGCCCGGCAGGTCGCCGAGACGGAGCGGCTGCTCGCCGAGGAGAAGATCGCCGAGGCGAACCGGAACCTGGCGCTGAAGCAGGCCGGCATCCAGGCCGAGATCGACGCCGCCAAGGCCAAGTCCGCCGCCGCCGGCCCGCTGGCCCAGGCCGAGCGGGACCAGGCGATCCTCACCGAACAGCAGAAGGTCGCCGAGCGCAACGCCGAGCTGAAGCAGCGCCAGCTCGACACCGAGGTCCGCAAGCCGGCCGACGCCGCCCGGTACAAGGTGGAGCAGGAGGCCGAGGCGTCCCGTAACGCGGCGGTGCTGGCCGCCGACGCCGAGCGGCAGGCCACCATCGCCGCCGCGCAGGCCGCCGCCGAGCAGGCCCGGCTGACCGGTGAGGGCGAGCGGGCCCGCCGGGCGGCGCTGGCCGAGGCGAACGCGATCGAGGGTGCCAAGGAGGGTGAGGCCGAGCAGCGCCGGCGTACCGCCATCGCCGACGCGGTCGAGCGGGAGGGCCAGGCGGAGGCGGCGGCGATCCTCGCCCGGGGCCAGGCCGAGGCCGAGGCGATGTCGCGCAAGGCCGAGGCCTTCTCGGCGTACGGCGAGGCGGCCGTGCTCGACCTGCTGGTCAAGGTACTGCCGCAGGTGGTCGAGGCGGCGAGCGCCCCGGTCGGCGCGATCGACAAGATCACGGTGATCTCCACCGACGGCGCCTCCTCGCTGACCAAGTCGGTGGCGGCCAACGTGGCCCAGGGGCTCCAGCTAGGCACCGACCTGACCGGGGTCGACCTGGCCGGGCTGCTCGCCCGGCTCGGCGCGGCCCGGGGCGGCGCCGACCAGGTCGTCGACGGCACGCTGACCAACGGCGGCAAGGCGGTCGAGCCGAAGAGCTGACCCGGGGACGTTCCACCCCGCGGCCCGGCCCGGAGTTGCCGCTCCGGTGCCGGGCCGCCTGCCGTTACCGCTCCGGGCTCCCCCCGCTGCCCCGGCCCGCCCGCTATCGGGAGCGGGTGTAGTGGGTGGTGTAGGCGAGGGACTTCTGGGTCAGCCGGTCGCCGACGCAGGTGTAGTTGGCCGGGGCGGTGGAGGCGGTGAAGGACCGCCAGGCTCCCGGCGTACCGGCACCGACCCGCAGTCGTACCTCAGCGGCGGAGCGTACGTCCCGCAGCTCGATCCGGTCCCCGACCACGGCGTAGCGGTAGTCGACCCGGCCGCGCAGTTCGAGTACGACCTCCTGGCCGGCGTAACTGCCAGCGAAGGAGGTGCCGTCGCCGTAGTCGGCGATCCCGGTGCCCCCGGCGCCGAGCGAGAGCGTCGAGCCGGTGCCGCCGGTGAAGGCCAGCCGGCCCACCCCGGGCACGTCCACCTGCTCCTCGTGGGAGGTCACCCGCCAGACGCCGGTCAGGCAGCCGGCCCCGTCGGGGAGTGCTGCGCCGCTCGGCGTACTCCCCGCCGGCCGGGTGCCGCCGGTGGCGGGGTCGGCGCCCGTCGAGCCGGCGCCGACCGGGTCCCGCGACCCGTCGTCGCGGAGCACGAGCACCAGCACGATGGCCACGACGAGGGCCACCAGCGTCGACAGCAGCGCCACCATCGGCACCAGGAAGGAGCGTTCGCCCGGCCGACCCGAGAGGGCCACGGTCACCTCCCCGCCCGTCGTACGCCGGATAGCACGCTATCGCCAGCGGGCGCGGCGGGCGAGCCGTCCGTTCGGGCATTGACAGACCGGCTGGCTGTAACAGAGTCTGTTACAGCCAGCGGAGGGCGGTGCGGACGGGTGGCGGCGAACAGTCGACTGACGATCGCGGTGCACGTGCTGACCTGGATGGCGCTCTCCGAGCGGCGCGGCCGGCAGGTGCTCACCTCCGACCAGGTCGCCGCCAGCGTGCGGACCAATCCGGTGATCATCCGGCGGAGCCTCGGCGAGCTTCGGCAGGCCGGCCTGGTCACCGTGCGGCACGGCGTCGGGGCGGGCTGGAGCCTGGCCCGCCCGCCGCAGGAGATCACCCTGCTCGACGTCTACGTCGCGGTCGAGCGCGAGCCCCTCTTCGCCCTGCACCGCAGCGAGCCCAACCCGGAGTGTCCGGTCGGCAGGGGCATCCGCCCGGCCCTCGGGCGGTTCTACGGCGACGTCGACCGGGCGCTGCGCCGGGAACTCGCGGCCACGTCGATCGCCGACGTGCTGCACGAGACACTGGAGACGGGACAGGAATGACCGAGGTACGCCACCCGATCGTCGAACTGCGGCAGTACACCCTGCACAGCGGCGCCCGCGACACACTTGTCGACCTCTTCGACCGCGAGTTCGTCGAACCGCAGGAGGCGGCCGGGATGGCGGTGATCGGGCAGTTCCACGACCTGGCCGACCCGGATCGCTTCGTCTGGCTCCGAGGCTTCCCGGACATGTCCCGCCGGGCCGAGGCACTGCACCGGTTCTACGGCGGCCCGGTCTGGCAGCGGCACCGGGAGCGGGCCAACGCCACGATGGTCGACTCGGACGACGTACTCCTGCTCCGCCCGCTCGACGAACGGTCCGGCTTCCCGGCCCCGGCCGCACGCCCGGCGGTCGGCCACCGCGACCAGCCCGCCTCGCGGGTCCTGCTGACGCTCTGCCACCGGGCCGAACCCGTCGACCAGGCGTTCACCGCCCTCTACCACCGGCGGATCGGGCCGCTGCTCGTCGAAGCCGGCGCCGCGCCGCTCGGCTGCCTCTCCACCGAGTACGCCGAGAACACCTACCCGGCCCTGCCGGTGCGCACCGGGGAACACGTCGCCTGCTGGCTCACCCGGTTCGCCGGGGACGCGCAACTCGACGAGCACCTCCGGTGGCTGGACCGGTCCACCCGATGGCGGCACGAGGTGCTCCCCGAACTCTCCGCCACGCTCACCGGGCCGCCGCGACAGCTGCGGCTGGCTCCGACGGCCCGCTCGGCGCTGCGTTGACCGCGCGGCCGGCGTTCAGTCGATGGCGCCCTGTTCCCGGGCCCAGCGCCGCAACTCCGCCTCGGCCTCGTCCCGGTCCAGCGGGCCCCGCTCCAGGCGCAGCTCCTTCAGGTGCCGCCAGGCTCGACCGACGATCGGCCCCGGCGGCACCCCGAGCAGCTCCATGATGGCGTTGCCGTCGAGGTCGGGGCGTACCCGGGCGAGGTCCTCCTCCGCCTGGAGGCGCGCGATCCGCTCCTCCAGCGCGTCGTAGTCGGCCGCCAGCGCGGCGGCCTTGCGGCGGTTGCGGGTGGTGCAGTCCGACCGGGTCAGCTTGTGCAGCCGGGGCAGCAGGTCACCGGCGTCGGTGACGTACCGGCGCACCGCCGAGTCGGTCCACTCGCCCCGCCCGTACCCGTAGAACCGCAGGTGCAGCCCGACCAGCCCGACCACCTGGCCGATCACGTCCTTGGGATAGCGCAGCGCCTTCATCCGCTGCTTGGTGAGCCGGGCGCCGACCACCTCGTGGTGGTGGAAGCTGACCCGGCCGTCCGGCCCGACCGCCTTGGTGGCCGGCTTGCCGACGTCGTGCATCAGCGCGGCCATCCGGAGTACGAAGTCGCAACCGTCCTCCTCCAGCCGGACGGCGTTGCTGACCACAATCAGGGTGTGCTCGTAGACGTCCTTGTGCTGTGCATGCTCGTCGATCTCCAGCTTCAGCCCGGACAGCTCCGGCAGGAAGCGGTCGGCGAGGCCGGTGTCGACCAGCAGCCGCAGCCCGGTGATCGGGTCGGCACCGCAGAGCAGCTTGGTGAACTCGTCCCGGATCCGCTCGGCGGTGATCCGGTCGAGGTCGGTCGCCATCGCCCGCATCGCCGCCCGGGCCTCCGGCGCCACGGCGAAGCGCAGTTGCGCGGCGAACCGGGCGGCCCGGAGCATCCGCAGCGGATCGTCGCCGAACGACTCGGCGGGGGTGCCCGGGGTCCGGATCACCTTCTCGGCGAGGTCGTCGAGCCCGCCGTACGGGTCGGTGAAGTCGTGCCCCGGCAGGCTGACCGCCATGGCGTTGATGGTGAAGTCGCGCCGCCGCAGGTCGTCGGCGAGGTTGTCGCCGTACCGGACGACCGGGTTCCGGCTCACCTGGTCATAGGACTCCGCCCGGAAGGTGGTGATCTCCAGCCGCAGCCCGTCCCGCTGTGCGCCGATCGTGCCGAACTCGCGCCCGGTCTCCCAGGTCGCCTCGGCCCAGCCCTTCAGCAGTCGCAGCGTCTCGTCCGGGTGCGCGTCGGTGGCGAAGTCGAGATCCTCGCCGAGCCGGCCGAGCAGGGCGTCCCGGACCGAACCGCCGACCAGGTGCAGCTCGTGACCGGCGCGGGCGAACCGGCGCCCCAACTCGTCGGCGACCGGCGAGACCCGGAGCAGTTCCGTGACGGCGTTGCGCTGGGCAGCACTCAGGGCCGACCGGCTGGCGGACGGCGTCGCGGGAGCGCTGTTCGGGGCGGATGTTTCGGACATGGGATCGCCAGCCTACTGAACCGTCCGGCACCGACCGGCGCCGGGCACGCCGGCCGACCGGTGACGGGGCCGGGCGGGCGGATGACCGGGTTGACTAAGGTTCCAAGGTGCCGGCGGGTGCCCTGCCCGCCGTACCCCTTTGGGAGGCTGACATGGCTGGCGGGCTGTACCGCAGCGCGAACGCCATGCCCGACGGCGTCCCGCCGCCCCAGGACGGCGCCACGCTGATCTCGGCGCAGCCGGCCCTGGAGAGCACCACGCCGCCGCCGGAGACCGCCGGCAGCGCCGCCGGCAACAGCGCGATCATGGCGATCGGCAGCCTGGTGAGCCGGGGTACCGGCTTCCTGCGCACCCTGATGGTCACGGCCGCGCTGGGCGCCTTCGCGGTCAACGACGCGTACGCGACCGCGTTGATCATCCCGCAGATGGTCTACGAGTTCCTGCTCGGCGGCATCCTGACCAGCGTGCTGGTGCCGGTGCTGGTACGCCGACGCCGGGTCGACCCCGACGGCGGCCAGGCGTACGCCCAACGCCTGCTCACCCTCGCGGTGCTGGCCCTCGGCGTGGCCGCGGTGCTGGCGATCGCCGCCGCCCCGCTGCTGACCGCGATCTACGCGGGCGGCCGCGGCGGCGACTACCACTCGCTGGTCACCACGCTCTCCCGGCTGCTGTTGCCGATCATCTTCTTCTCCGGGCTGAGCGCGCTGGTCGCCGCGATCCTCAACACCCGTGGGCACTTCGCGGCGCCGATGTGGACACCGATCCTCAACAACCTCGTCATCATCGCCGCCTGCGCCCTCTACATCGCCATCTACGGCACCGAACTCATCGACCCGGCCGAGATGAGCCCGGGTCGGATCCTGCTGCTCGGCGGCGGCACCCTGCTCGGGATAGTCGTCCAGGCCGTCGGCCTGCTGCCGGCGCTGCGCAGGGTCGGCTTCCGCTGGCGGTGGCGGTTCGACTTCCGGGCGCTGGGCCTGCGCGAGCTGGGCCGGCTCGGCGGCTGGATGTTCTGCTACGTGGCGGTCAACTCGATCGGTCTGATCGTGCTCTTCAACCTGCTCAACCAGGTCGAGGGCGAGTCGGCCGGACCGGCCATCTACAACAACGTCTTCCTGCTGCTGATGATGGCGCACGGCATCATCGCGGTCTCGATCATCACCGCGCTGATGCCCCGGATGAGTGCCGCCGCCGCCGACGGCCGGTTCGAGGACATGGCGACCGACCTGTCCCGTACGGTCCGGACCGTCACCGCCGTGCTCGCGCCGATCGCGGTCTGCTACGCCGTACTCGCCGAACCGATCGCGGTGAGCCTCTTCGACTACGGCGCGGCCCGGGGCGACGCGGGGGCGATCTCGCCGGTGCTGCTGGTCGCCGCGCTGGCGCTGATCCCGTTCGCGGTCAGTCAGGTCTTCACCTTCGCGTTCTGGGCGCTGCCCGACACCCGCATGCCGGCGCTGATCAACATCCCGGTGGTACTGGTCCGGATCCTGGTGCAGATCCTCGTCTTCGCCGTCTTCTCCACCTCGGTACTCGCCTCCGGGATGATGGTCGGCAACGCCGTCTCGTACGTCGCCGCGGCGGTGATCTCCGCCTGGCTGCTGCGCCCCCGGATCGGCCGGATGGGGCTCGGCGCGATGCTCAACACCTTCGGCCGGGTGGTCGTGGCCGCGCTCGGCGCCACCCTGGTCGGCCTGCTGGTGGTGGTCCTGCTGCCCGGCTCGGCGATCGAGAACCGCTGGCTGGGCTTCCTGGAGGTGGCGATCGGCGGGGCGGCGATCGGCGCCACGTACCTCGGACTCGCCCTGCTGCTGCGGATCCGGGAGATAACCACGGTGGTCGGCATGGTCCGGCGCCGGCTCGGTCGGTGAGCCACCGGCGACCGGTCGGGGTGCGGGCTGGGGACGTACCTGTGGAAAACCCGGCGCGTCCCGCTCGGACCTCCGCGCACACCCTGTGGACGACGGCTGACCGACTGTCACGGTGCGACCGGGTCGTACTGTCCGCGATGTGATCGACGTGACCGCCGTTGCGCGCCCCACCCGGATGCTCTCGACCTCGTGCGTCCGGCATACTTCCGGCGCACAGGGGAAGGTGCCGGGTGCATGCCGACGTCCCGGACGACAAGGGTGCCGGGCGGGGGCGGCGGGCCGGCACACCGACCCCGTAGCAAACTGTTGAAATTAACCTATAGATTGCTAAATGCACGGGCCATCAAGGTGGCTGACAGCGGACGATCCAGCGCGCTTCCCGACACATCCGCCCAGCAGGTCGGCGCACGGCCGCAAGATGACGTGTCGGGGATCAGTCAGACCCGGGTAAGGTCGCTCTCGACGGGTGCGGCGAGCGCCTAGGCTAGGAGTGCCGGTGGCCGTCCGATTCCTTCGAAGGCGGAGCGGGAAGCCAGATGCCTAGCAGCACGGGTCCATCGATCGACACGATCACCGAGGGAGGACGGGTGACCCAGGTCGGCGAAGGTCAGGAGGCGGACGAGGCAGCTCCGTCCGTGATGACCTTCGGTGCCCCCGCCGTCGGTGAGATCCTGGCCGAGCGGTACGAGCTTGCCGAACACATCAACGACGACAGCGCGGGCCGGCAGGTCTGGCGCGGTGTCGACGTGGTGCTGCGCCGACCGGTCGCCGTGGTGCTGCGCTATCCCGGCGGCGACTCCGCGAAGGAGATGCTCCAGGCCGCGGTGGCGGCCAGCCGGGTGATCCATCCCAACCTGGTCGGCGTCTACGACGCGATCGACGAGGAAGACCGGGCGTACGTCGTCCGCGAGTGGGTGGACGGACACTCCCTGCGGGAACTCGTCGCCGAGGGGGTGCTCGACCCGGCCCGGGCCACCAGCATCGCGCACGCCGTCTCCGGGGCGATCTCCGCCATCCACGCCACCGGCATGGTGCACGGCAACCTGCACCCCGGCACCGTGATGGTCGGCGACGACGGCCGGGTCGTGCTCGCCGACGCGCGTACCGACGGCGCGGACACCCCCGAGACCGACGTACGGGCGGTCGGCGGCATCCTCTACTACGCGCTGACCGGCCACTGGCCGCACGCCGAGGCGTCCCTCACCGCCGGCTCCACCCGGCGCTCCCGCTCTCCGCTGCCCGACGCGGTACGCGACGCGAGCGGCACCATCGCGGCCCCCCGGCAGGTCCGGGCCGGCGTACCCGCCTACCTCGACGACCTCACCATGGACCTGCTCGACTCGCAGCTCGCGGTGCCGTCCTCGGACGTCCTCGCCGCCGAGCTGGGCCGGCTCGACGCCGCCGCCGAGGAGCACTACCTCGACAGCGGGCCGCTCCGCTTCACCTCCGGTGACGACGGCGGCCCCGACCTGCCGACGCCGAGCAACCGCAGGATGCTGATCGGGATCGCCGCCCTGCTGGTGATCGCGCTGGTCGGGCTCTCGCTCGGCATCAACGCGCTGGTCGGCGACCGGGACCCGTCCGACGGCCAGGCCGGGCCGGCCCCGAGCGCGGGCACCAGCACCGAGCCGGCGGTCGCCGGAGACCCGGAGCCACCGGCCGCCACCCCGCGCAAGGTCAACCTCAAGGGCGACCAGGTCCGGGTGATCGACCCGGACGGCACCCGGAGCGAGCTGGACGACGTGGAGAAGGCGGTCGACGGCGACGTCAACGAGGGCTGGGAGACCGAGACCTACCGCAACGGTTCGAAGTTCGGCAACAAGAAGGACGGGATGGGCATCCTGATCAACCTGGGCGAGCCCAGGGAGGTCACCAGCGTCCAGGTGGACTTCTCGGAGAGCGGCGTCTCCGCCGAGCTTCGCTCCGGCAGCAAGGACTTCCCGGCGAACGCCAGCGGCGACCGGGCGCTCGTCGAGGCGTACAGCAACCGGATCGGCAACGCGTACGAGAAGACCGACAGCACCAGGGTCCTGTTCAGCAACTTCGTGGCGGGCCAGAAATACCAGTACCTGATGCTGTGGATCACCGACCTGCCGGAGACCGAGCCGGGCGCCGCCCGGTGGAAGATCGGGGTTCAGGAGATCACGGTCCAGAGCCGGTGAGCCACCGGTCGTCCCCGCACGTGCGCGATTCGGCTATCGTGCGGCCATGACCGGCGGGTTGGGCTCCGACGCCGCCGGCCGCGCCGGCTCGTCCCCCGTCCACCCCTGGGCGTCGACCGACCCGGCCCGGCCGGCGCGCCCGGCCCTGGGCGACGTCGAGCCGCCCGGGTCGCAGGCCCCGGGCCGGCCCGACGGTACGGCGCCCCGGCCGCCCGGTTCCGTCCGGCTCGACCCGACCGCCCGACCCGCCAGCACAGGCCCGGTCGACAGCACAGCCTCAATCGACGGCACAGGCCCGGTCGACGACACAGCCTCGATCGACGGCACAGGCCCGGTTGCTGGCACAGCTTCGGCCGACGGCACAGGCTCGGCGGAGGCGGCCGGCGCGGCTGACGGCACCGGCCCGGGCGGCGGCGGATCGCCCGGCGATCCGGAGCGCAGCGACGCCGAACTGCTCCGGGCGCATGTCGACGGCGACCGGGACGCCTTCGCGACCCTCCTGCACCGGCACCGGGACCGGCTCTGGGCGGTGGCACTGCGTACGGTCTCCGACCGGGAGGAGGCGGCGGACGCCCTACAGGACGCCCTGCTCTCGGCGCACCGCTCGGCGGCCCGGTTCCGGGGCGAGGCCGCCGTCACCACCTGGCTGCACCGGATCGTGGTGAACGCCTGCCTCGACCGGATCCGCCGTCGGCAGGCCCACCCGACCGTGCCGCTGCCGGACAGCACCCGCCCGCTCGACACCGCCCGCTGGCAGGGCGGCGTCGAGCCGGCCGCGCCGGCCACCGACCACGACACCAGGCTCGTCGTACGCCAGGCGCTCGCGGAACTCCCGGTCGAGCAGCGGGCCGCGCTGGTGCTGGTCGACCTACAGGGCTATTCGGTCGCCGAGGTGGCCGAGATCCTCGGTGTCGCCGAGGGCACCGTGAAGAGCCGGTGCGCCCGGGGACGGGCCCGGCTCGCCCTCCTGCTCGGCCACCTCCGACCGGCGGGTACCGGCCGCGACCCGGCGCCGAGCCCGAGGGTGCCGTCGGTCACCAGCGGGAACCTCGGCTCCGGCGGCGGCGTCCGATCGGAATCGATCCGGCTGGGGACGGACAAGCAGGTGGCACCGGGCCGGCGTGGTGGCCGGACCGACCAGGACCAGGAGGAATCGTGACCGGGGGCCAGTTCCGGGAGGTCGATCTCGACCTGCTGGCCGACTATGTCGGTGGCGCGCTGCACGGCACCCCGGACGAGACCGAGATCGCCCGGCTGGTCGACCGGGACCCGGCCTGGGCCGAGGCGTACGCCGCGCTCACCGCCGGGCTCGACGCGGTACGCCTCGATCTCGCGGCCTGGGCCGCCGAACCGACCCCGATGCCGTCCCCGGTGCTCGACCGGCTGATCACGGCACTGGCCGACGCGGCCATGCCCGACAGCACCGCACCGTCCACCGGCACGAGACCGTCCACCGGCACGAGCCCCGCCGAGGTTCCCGGGACACCGGCGGAGCCGGCCGAAGCTCCCGGGGCGGAGTCGGACCGGGCTCCGGCGCAGCCGGCCGAGGCTCCCGGAGTGCCGGCGGAGGCTCCCGGAGTGCCGGTACCCGTTCCCGGAGTGCCGCCGGAGCCGGGCGAGGTTCCGGCACCGGGTGCCGGTGGCCGGCCCGGCGTCACCCCCGACTCCGGGACCGGCCCGGTGAGCGGGTCCGCACCCGGCGGGCCGACGCGTCCGGCCGGCCGCCCCCGTCGAGAACAGCCGGCGGAGCCGACCCGGCCCGGCGGCGGCACGCAGCGCCCCGGCACACCCGGTCGGCGACGGCGCTGGGCGCGGCGGATGGCCGCTCCCATCCTGCTCGCGACCGTGGTCGCCGGCTTCGCCGGATTTGCCCTCAACGGGCTGGTGGATGGCGGGGACAGCGCCGGTGACCAGTCCGCCGGTACGGCGATGAACTCCGAGGAGGACGCCGGCGTGCCGCAGATCCTCGGCTCCGGCCCGCCCCGGACGGTGGTCGAACCCTCCGCCGAGCGGCTGCTCTCCACCGGCACCGACTACACCCCCGACTCCCTGCCGGACACCGTCTCCAACCTGGCCAGGCAGGCCGTCTCGACCACCGCGCCGCCGCGGTCCTCGCCGCAGGTCCGCAGCTCCGGCCCGGTACGCGAGGACGACGCCGACCCGGGCGTCCGGAGCACCGGCCCGAACCCGGCGACCGCCGCCTCGCCGTGTTGCCTGCCGACGGGGGCCGACAAGTCCCTACAGCGACTGGGCGACCGGTCCGTACTCGCCGCCTGCCTGGACGCGATCGCGGCCGAGCACGCCCAGGGCCCGGTCGCGGTCGAGCTGGTGGACTACGCCACCTTCCAGGGCAAGGCCGCGCTCGTCGTCGTCTTCACCGATCCGTCGGGCGCCCGCTGGGCCTGGGTGACCGGCCCGAACTGCGGTTCACCGGCCGCCGGTGCCGACGTCACCTATCAGAGCCGGGTAGGGTGAAACAACGCCTCATCGGCTGTTTCGTCGGCGCAGTGACATGACCCACCGGATGACCGGCTCGGGAATCCCCGGTTCGTACGATGACGTTCTGGCTTGCAGGTGCCGGTGCCGTACGTGGCCGGCGCTCGGACCGCCGTCGGCGCATGGCGTCGGTGGCGCAGAGACACACATCGGGAGACGGCAGTGGACGAGGTCCGCAACCTGATCATCATCGGCTCTGGGCCGGCCGGTTACACCGCGGCGGTCTACGCCGCGCGCGCCAATCTCAAACCGCTGGTCATCGAGGGTGTGCAGTCCGGCGGTGCGCTGATGACCACCACCGAGGTGGAGAACTTCCCCGGCTTCGCGGACGGCATCATGGGTCCGGAGCTGATGGACGCGATGCGCAAGCAGGCCGAGCGGTTCGGGGCCGAGTTCGTCACCGACGACGTGACCCGGGTCGAGCTGGCCGACACCGGCGTGCCGGGCTCCGGCGCGGTCAGCACCGCGTACGTCGGCGAGACGGCGTACCGGGCGAAGGCCGTCATCCTGAGCACCGGTTCGGCCTGGCGGCCGCTGGGCGTGCCGGGCGAGCAGGAGTACCTCGGGCACGGTGTGTCGTCCTGTGCCACCTGTGACGGCTTCTTCTTCCGGGGCCAGGAGATCGTGGTGGTCGGTGGCGGGGACTCGGCGATGGAGGAGGCGACCTTCCTCACCAAGTTCGCCAGCAAGGTGACGATCGTGCACCGCCGGGACGAGTTCCGGGCCAGCAAGATCATGGCGGACCGGGCGCTGGCGAACGACAAGATCCAGGTCGAGTGGAACAGCGTGGTCGAGGAGGTGCTCGGCGACGACGGCAAGGTCTCCGGGGTACGCCTGCGCAACACGCACACCGGCGAGGCCAAGACGCTCGACGTCAGCGGCGTCTTCGTGGCGATCGGCCACGACCCGCGCAGCGAACTGTTCCGGGGCCAGGTGGAGCTGGACGAGAACGGCTACGTCAAGGTCCAGGCGCCGAGCACCCGGACCAACATCCCCGGCGTGTTCGCGGCCGGTGACCTGGTCGACCACACCTACCGCCAGGCGATCACCGCGGCCGGCACCGGCTGTGCCGCCGCCCTCGACGCCGAGCGGTTCCTCGCGACGCTCGAAGAAGACTGAATTCCAACGCACGTAGCAACCCCCCGAGGAGGACTAGTGGGAGCAACAAGCGCCGTCACGGACGCCAACTTCGCCAGTGACGTGCTGCAGTCCGATACGCCGGTACTGGTGGACTTCTGGGCCGAGTGGTGCGGACCGTGCCGCAAGGTCGACACCCTGCTGGAGGAGATCGCCGGCGAGATGGGGGACAAGGTCCGGATCGTCAAGCTCAACATCGACGACAACCCGGAGACCGCTCGTGCCTACCGGGTGCTCTCGGTGCCGACCCTGACGATGTTCAAGGGCGGCGAGCCGGTCCAGTCCATCGCCGGGGCCCGGCCCAAGAGCGATCTGCTCAAGCTCATCGAGACCGCGCTGTAGCGGGAGCCACAGCCAGCCGACGCGCCCGCCTCCGGGGGATCCGGACGCGGGCGCGTCGGCGTCTCCGGCCCGTGACGGGAGCCGGCCGCGACGACAGGACCGGACCGCGGACGGCCGTCCCGTGGCGGATCTGACACCACCGGTACGTCCAGCCGCGTCTGGCCTACCGACCGAACGGGTATATCCGCAGCCAGGCGCCGGCGTTGGCCGGATGCCGTACGGTCAACGACGGGCGGGGGCCAGAGCGCCACGGTACGCTCCGGAAGCGTTCCTCCTCGCGAAGGTGGGTCGGCGCCACCGGGTCGGACCCCCGTCGAGCGGTCCGCCGGGCCCGGCGGAGGAACCACGAACCGTCCACCGCCGGACCGGTCGCAGGGTCGATCCGGCACCGCCCGACAACCGGGCAGACAGCCGCAGACACGCAGAGGGAGGTCGTCCGTGCGTCCGATCCGACGTGGTGACCGGGGACGCGCGGTCATCGAGATCCGAGCCGTCCTGGTCGGGTTGAGCCTGCTGCCCGCCGGTGGGCCGCCCGGCGCCGACGAGTTCGACGCGGAGACCGAGCGCGCGGTACGCGCCTTCCAGCAGGACCGGGGGCTGAGCGTCGACGGTCAGGTCGGTCCGGAGACCTGGCGGGCGTTGGACGCGGCCCGTTGGCGCCTCGGCGCCCGTACCCTCTACCAGGCGATTCCCGACCCGCTGATCGGCGAGGACGTGCGTACCCTCCAGGAGCGCCTGCTGGAGATGGGTTACGACGTCGGCCGCGCCGACGGCGTCTACGGCGCCCGGACGGCCCGCGCGGTCGCCCAGTTCCAGCGCGAGGTCGGGCTGCCTCCGGACGGCGCCTGCGGCCCGCAGACCATGAACGCGCTGCGCCGGCTCGGCCGGAAGGTGGTCGGCGGCCGTCCGACCCTGCTGCGCGAGTCCGACGCGTTCCGCCAGTCCGGGCCGAACCTGGTCGGCAAGGTCATCGTCGTCGACCCCGGTCACGACCCCTTCGATCCCGGCTTCGTGGTGCAGGACGGCACGATGCGGTGGACCGAGGCGGACCTCGCCTTCGACCTCGCCGCCCGGCTGGAGGGCCGGCTCGCCGCCGCCGGCATGCGGGTGCACCTCACCCGGGGCCCGGCTCCGGCGGCACCGCTGGCCGACCTCACCCGGGCCGACCTGGCCAACGAACTCGGCGGTGACCTGCTGATCTCGCTGCACATCGACGGGCACGCGAATCCGGAGGCGGACGGGGTCGCCACCTACCACTACGGCACCTCGAACGGGGTGACGTCGAGCGTCGGCGAGCGGCTGGCCGGGCTCGTGCAGCGCGAGATCGTGGCCCGGACCGGGCTGCGCAACTGCCAGACCCACGCGAAGACCTGGGAGCTGCTCCGGTTGACCCGGATGCCGGCGGTACGCGTCGACGTCGGCTATCTCACCTCACCCACCGACCGGGCGCGGCTGATCGACCCCCGGTTCCGGGACCGGGTCGTGGACGCCATCGTCGCCGCCGTGCAGCGGATGTACTTCCCGGTCGAGGAGGACGTGCCGACCGGCTCGATCGACGTCAGCGAGCTGCGCGCGATGGTGGCGGCCGGCGCCGCCGCCCGGGACTGACCGGCCCGGAGCCCCGGGTGCGCCGTCAGCCGGCAGCCGAGCGGGTGGCCGGGCGTACCGGCCGGAGCAGCCCTTCCGGGCTCATCGAGCCGAGCAGCTTCTCCAGCGCGTACTCGACGTCGGACTTCCAGGAGAGCGCGGTCCGCAACTCCAGCCGGAGGCGGGGAAAGCGCGGATGCGGCCGTACCGTCTTGAAGCCGACCGAGAGGAAGTAGTCGGCCGGGGCGACGCAGCCGCCGGCACCCTCACCCGCGTCGCCGAACTTCGCGTCACCGAACGCCTCGATCGCCTTGATGCCCCGCTTCGTCAGGTCCCGCGCGACCCCCTGGACGAGCATCCGGCCCAGCCCGCCACCGGCGAAGGTGGTGACGATGTGTGCCGTGGTCAGCAGTGCGGCGTCGGCCGAGACCGGGGAGGTGGGAAACGCCATCGACCGGGGCACGTAGGCCGGCGGGGCGTACATCACGAACCCGGCCGGCATGCCGTCGACGTATGCCAGCTTTCCGCAGGAGCCCCATTCGAGCAGCGTCTGCGAGACCCAGGCCTCCTTCTCCAGGCCGGGGTCACCCGCCTCGCGGGCACGTTCGGCGGCCACCGGATCCAGCTCCCAGTAGACGCACCGCCGGCAGGGCCGGGGCAGGTCTTCGAGAGTGTCGAGGGTCAGACTGACCAGACGTCGCGACATCGGCGCATCCCCACAAATCATCCCGGAGGTATAAAGGCCGCAAACATCGCCATCTCCGGTCCCTACCCCCAACGAGCGATCGTACGCCGGAACCTCGCGGCCCGGGAGAGGACGGGTCGACTACGGACCGTTGCGGCGGGTCGGTGGGCGACCGGGCAGGTCAACCGGTCCGACATGTGGACGGGCCGCTGGGCGGAGGGCGATACCGGGTGATCCGGATTACCATCGAGCGACGAGCGCCGACCGGCGGAGTTGCCGGCCAGCCCCACCGACCCGCCCGTGAAGGCGGGGGTTCGAACGGACGGGACGGATCGCGGGCGCGGCGTTCGAGGTGCCGAGGGCACCCGGGCGGGATCAAGCGACCTGTTTCCGGGAATGCGGTTCGGTGACCGTCCCGGCCACCATCACGGAGGCACGACGAGCGCGCGGGGAGGCGGGATGAGCGGGTGCGACGCCGGCATCATCCGGCGCCCGGCCGCGGACGTCGTGGCGCGGAAAGAGCACAGCGAGGAGGCGGCATGACCGGCACGACGCTGGACGACTACACGGACCGCTATGCCCGGCGGGTACGCGGGATGACGGCATCGGAGATCCGAGCTCTCTTCGCCGTCGCCAGCCGTCCGGAGGTCGTCTCGTTGGCCGGTGGCGCACCCTACATCGCCGCGTTGCCGCTGGACGCGGTCGGCGAGATGCTGAACAAGCTCGCCGCCGACCAGGGCGCGACGACGCTCCAGTACGGCATCGGCCAGGGCACCCTGGAGCTGCGGGAACGGATCTGCGAGGTGATGGCGCTCTCCGGCATCGACGTCGGCTGTGGCGCCTCCCCGGAGGACGTGGTGGTGACGGTCGGCGGGCAGCAGGCGCTGGACCTGATCGCCCGGCTCTTCCTCGACCCCGGCGACGTGGTGCTGGCCGAGGGGCCCACCTACGTCGGCGCGCTCGGCGTCTTCCAGAGCGCACAGGCCCAGGTGGTGCACGTGCCGATGGACGCCGACGGCCTGATCCCGGAGGCGCTGGAGCTGGCCATCGCCGAGGTCGCCCGCTCGGGTCGCCGGGCGAAGTTCCTCTACACGATCCCGACCTTCCAGAACCCGGCCGGCGTCACGCTGACCGAGGAGCGCCGGGAGCGGGTGCTCGACATCTGCGAACGGGCCGGCCTGCTGGTGGTCGAGGACGACCCGTACGGCCAGCTCGGCTTCGACTGCGAGGCGCCGCTGCCGCTGCGGGCCCGCCGCCGGGACGGCGTCTTCTACCTGAGCACCTTCTCCAAGACCTTCGCGCCGGGCCTGCGGGTGGGCTGGATCCTGGCCCCGCACGCCGTACGCGACAAGCTGGTGATCGCCAGCGAGGCGCAGATCCTCTGCCCCAGCGCCTTCGCCCAGGCCGCCGTCACCACCTATCTGTCGACGATGCCGTGGCGGCAGCAGCTCAAGATCTACCGTGAGGTCTACCGGGAGCGCCGGGACGCCCTGCTCGACGCGCTCGCCGACTACATGCCGGCCGGCACCAGCTGGACCGAGCCGGGCGGCGGTCTCTTCGTCTGGGCGACGCTGCCGGACGGCCTGGACGCCAAGGCGATGATGCCGCGGGCGATCGCGGCCCGGGTCGCCTACGTGCCCGGCACCGGATTCTTCGCCGACGGCACCGGCGCGGGCCACATGCGGCTCAACTTCTCCTTCCCGCCGCCGGAGCGGATCCGCGAGGGCGTGCGCCGGCTGGCGAGCGTGATGGAGCAGGAGACCGCCATGCGCGAGGTCTTCGGCACCGTGGCTGCCCCGTCCCGCCGTCGTGGGCAGGCCGGCGCGGACGTGCCAGGTCCCGACTTGGCATGATCTCCGGCATGGGTACCCACTCCGCCGACGATCCGCTGCTCGCCGCCGAATGGCCGGACCTCGTACCACAGGAGGCCACGGCGGAGCTGCGGGTACTCGTACTCGCCGGTGGACTCTCCTACGAGCGGGACGTGTCGCTGAAGTCCGGTCGACGGGTACTCGACGCGCTCCGCTCGGTGGGAGTGGAGGCGGAGCTGCGGGACGCCGACGTCTCGCTGCTGCCGCTGCTCCGGGACGATCCCCCGGACGCGGTGGTGATCGCCCTGCACGGGTCGACCGGCGAGGACGGCTCGCTGCGCGGCGTACTCGACATCTGCGACGTGCCGTACGTCGGCTGTGACGCCCGGTCGTCCCGACTGGCCTGGGACAAGCCGTCGGCGAAGGCGGTACTCCGCGAGGACGGCATCCCCACCCCGGACTGGGTGGCGCTGCCGCACGACCGGTTCTCCGAACTCGGGGCGGTGGCGGTGCTGGACCGGATCGTCGACCGGCTCGGACTGCCACTCATGATCAAGCCGGCCCAGGGCGGCTCGGGTCTCGGCGCCGCCGTGGTCCGGGACCCCGCCGCACTTCCGGCGGCGATGGTCGGCTGCTTCGCGTACGACTCGACGGCGCTCGTGGAGCGCTTCGTACCCGGAATGGACGTGGCGGTCTCGGTGGTCGACCTGGGCGACGGCCCGCGCGCGCTGCCCGCCGTCGAGATCGTCCCGCGCAACGGCGTCTACGACTACGCCGCCCGCTACACCGCCGGGCTCACCACCTGGCACGCCCCGGCCCGGTTGTCGGCCACCGCGGCGGCCCGGGTCGCGGAGACCGCCCTCGCGGCCCACGCCGCGCTCGGGCTCCGCGACCTGTCCCGGGTGGACCTGATCGTCGACGAGGACGACCGGCCGCACGTGCTGGAGGTCAACGTCTCGCCCGGGATGACCGAGACCTCGCTGCTACCACTCGCCGTGGGCGCCGCCGGGCTCGACTTCGGCGAGCTGCTGCGCACGCTGGTCGCCCGCGCCGCCCAGCGCCGCACCCCCGGCCGCCCCTGACCCGCCCCGGCTCCGGGGCGGGCCCGCTCGGTCAGTACGCCCGGGTGGCCGGATCGCCGTAGGATTCGCGGCGGGCGGGCGAATCGGAAGCGTCCGTCGAGTCCGCCACCTCCGTTCCCTGCCGCCCTGCCGCCGGCTCCTCTCCTCCCGGCTCCTGTCCTGCCGACTCCTGTCCTCCCGGCTTCCGTTCCGGTTCCTGCTGGGGTTCCCGTTCCTGCTCGGGTTCCGGTTTCGGCTCGGTCGTTGCAGCCGGAGTCCGGGAGGAGGCGGTCGGCTCGGTCGGCGTCGTCGGGGCGCCCGTCGACGACACGGCGGCGGCCGACTCCGCCGCACCCTGTTGAGCCAGGCTCGACGGCGCCTGCCACTGGATGCGGGGCGGCTCGGCCAGCGGACGCCCGCCGAACTCGGCGAGCCAGGCGGCCACGAGCGCCAGATTCTCCCGCCACTGCGATTCCGGGATCGGGGGCAGGATGTCGTCCCACAGCGAGAGGAAGGTACCGCGCAACTGGAGGCGCCCGTACGGCCGCGCGAGGAACCACAGGTGCAGGTGTGCGGCGCCGTCGCCCCAGCGGTTGACGTGCACCCGGGCGACTCCGTCCAGGGACCGTACGGCCCGCTCCAGCCGTACCGTCATCACCCCGAGTTCGGCAGCGAGCAGGTTGGGCAGATCGCCCAGGTCCAGATGCGAACGTGATTCCAGGATCAGCACCATCGGCAGCCCGGTGGGCCGGTCCATGGCGCGTACCCGCCAGCGTTCACTGACCCAGATGTAGGCGTCGTCGGGAGCGTTGCAGGAGTGGCATTCGCCGGAGCCCTCGCCCTTGCGCGGCGGCTCGACCGCGACGGGCTCGTCGAGTTGCTTGACCCGGAACTCGCCTTCGAAGGGGAACGAAGGCCACCTGGTGAAGTCTGGTACCGCGGGAGGGGTGTGGGGCACGACGCTGACCCTAACCGAGTTCCGGACCGCTGTCCCTACCCTGTTTTGGCTGCCGATCATCGACATGTCGGCCCGGCCTCGGAGCCACGACGGCCGCCTCCGGACAGCCGGATGGGTGGGCCCGGATTGCTCGGTCCGGAGGCGTCGCGCCGGTTCACGCCGAACACCCATTTCCGACCCTCGAACGGCTACCGCGTCAGTTCGTACCCGACCGCTGATCGGCTCGACTGGGCTGTCGTTCAGCCTTCCGGAAGCTTCGAAGTGCGGATTTCACCGCCGTCATCCACAGGCTGATACCGCGTTCCACGCGCTGTTTCACGTGAAACGGGGGGTGCCTGTGGACAACCCCTGTGGATTACTTTCGCCATCCCAGGCAACGCGGCAAACCCGGGGGCCGACGCGAATCGGTATCCGAAACTTGGGCCACGCGGCGCACGGTGTGGGGACTACCCGGCGGCGGGAGTCCGACGCCCCTCGGCCAATCGTTCTGGGTTAGGCGGCCGGGGTCGGTGGCTCCCCGGAAGATCAGATCCGCCCTGCGGGCAGACAGCGCCTCAGATGCCTCTCAAGACCGCCGAGATCCCCGCTGGAGCGACAACCCCTTGAGCCGTTCCTGCGGACGCGTGGCGGGGCTGCCGGGGGCGTCAGAGGCTTTCACGCCGAGCGCTCTGCGCGGCCGGCAGCCGACGCCGACATCGACCGAGTCACCGAGCAACCTCCGGAAGTCCCGGTAGGTCCCACCCCGGCTCCTACTGGTCAGCCGCGCTCGTTGACGGGACACCCGCACGTCGAAAGGCGGGTTAGCGAATCGTGCCGTTCATCGGCTGCTCCCGGGCACCCTTGGACAAGTGAAGAGATCGTGGCTGGCTCCACGGCACCCCGTGGAATCGAACGATGGGAGTCGAGCGGCGGGAGTCGAGCGGCGGGCCGTCGGCGGGTGAGATCTCGGCCGGCTGGCGCAAACGGCAGTGGGCGGGATGCGTGGGCGGGATGCGGCCGCCCCGCAGCAAATCGCGTCTGCGGGCGGTCGGCCCGCAGCGAACGGTGCCGAGACCCGACGGCTCGAATGGAAGAGAAGGTGGCACGCCGGTCAACGGCAGGCGAGGCGGCGCCAAGCGCGAGGCGGCAGCGCGTGGATTCGCTAGCGAGCACGAGGCGGTCGCGAGCGGGAAGGGTAGCGAGCGGGCGCCGACCGCGAGCGGCGTGAAGCGGCGTGATTGGCGCTGACGCGCACCGTAGACGATGGCGGGCGCGGCTGGCGGCTGGCGGCTGGTTTCACGTGAAACCGGCACACCGCCTCCGGCCGCGACTCCAACGGCAGCGACGCGGACGGCCACGACCCCAGTCACTCGGGGGCGTGGCCGTTGCCGCTCTGTCGAGTACGCCGTCCGCCCGCCGTCGCGCCGGACGGGCGGAGCGGTCCGGGGATCAGGCTGGTTCGTCCGACTCGGCGTCCGAGCCCGTCATCCCGATCAGACCGACGATCCGTTCGAGGTCGTCCACGGTGGCGAACTCGATGGTGATCTTCCCCTTGTTACGCCCGATGTCGACCTTCACCCGGGTGTCGAACCGATCCGACAGCCGGTCCGCGAGATCGGTCAGCCCGGGGGCGTGTACCTTCGCCCGCCGCTTCGCCGGGCTGGGCCGGCTCGGGGAGTTCTCGGCGAGCTTCACCACCTCTTCGGTGGCCCGTACCGACAGCCCTTCGGCCACGATCCGGCGGGCGAGTTCCTCCTGCGCGGTCGAGCTTTCCAGGCTGAGCAACGCCCGGGCATGCCCGGCGGAGAGCACTCCGGCCGCCACTCGCTTCTGTACCTCGGCCGGCAGGTTCAACAGCCGGATGGTGTTCGAGATCTGCGGGCGGCTGCGGCCGATCCGGCGCGCCAGTTCCTCGTGCGTCGCGCCGAACTCCTCCAGCAGTTGCTGGTACGCCGCCGCCTCTTCCAGCGGGTTGAGGTTGGCCCGGTGAATGTTCTCCAGCAGCGCGTCCCGGAGCATCGCGTCGTCCCGGGTGTCCCGGACGATCGCCGGGATCGAGTCCCGACCGACCGCCTGCGCCGCCCGCCAGCGCCGTTCGCCCATGACGAGTTCGAACCGGTCGTCGGGAAGCTGGCGTACCACGATCGGCTGGAGGAAGCCGACCTCCTGGATCGAGAGCTTGAGTTCCTCCAGGGCCTCCTCGTCGAAGATCTGCCGTGGCTGCTTCGGGTTGGGCACGATCGCGTCGAGCGGGATCTCGGCGAACCGGGCTCCGGGAACGGGCGCCAGCTCCGGCCCGGTCGGCTGGGCCGGAGCCGGGGGCACCGGCGTGGACCAGGAGGATTCGGCGGGCAGAGATGGCGCCGCCTCCGGTCGACCGGCTGGAGGCTCCGCCGTCACCACCCCGGCAGCCGGTTCCGGTGCGGTGGTGGGAATCAGCGCGCCCAGTCCTCGACCCAGCCCGCCCCGCGGACGGTTCTTCATGCCACGCCTCCCGACGCATCAACCGAGCTATGCATTGCGGCCAACAGACTCTTTGACCCCGCGCATCGCAATCTCCTGGGCCGCCTCGAAGTAGCTCGTAGCGCCCCGCGAACCGGGATCGTAGGTCATCACCGACTGGCCGTAGCTCGGAGCCTCCGACACCCGCACGTTGCGCGGGATCACCGCCTGGAGCACCTTGTCGCCGAAATGGTTCCGGACGTCCTGCTCCACCGCGTCCGCCAGCCGGGTCCGCCGGTCGTACATGGTGAGCAGGATCGTCGAGACCTCAAGGGTCGGGTTCAGGTGCTGGCGTACCAGGTTGATGTTGTTGATGAGTTGGTTCAGCCCTTCCAGTGCGTAGTACTCGCACTGGATCGGGATCAGCACTTCCTGGGCGGCGCAGAGTGCGTTGACCGTGAGCAGGCCGAGTGACGGCGGGCAGTCGATGAAGACGTAGTCGAACTCCGCCGGGTGGCCGGCAATGGCGCGAGCGAGGCGGGACTCCCGGGCGACCACCGAAACCAGCTCGATCTCGGCACCGGCCAGGTCGATGGTGGCCGGTACGCACCACAGGTCGGGGATCCCCTCGACGCCCTGGGCCACCTCAGCGAGCGGCACATTGTCGATCAGGCAGTCGTAGACGTCCGGGACGCCGGCATGGTGCGGCACGTTCAACCCGGTGGAGGCGTTCCCCTGCGGGTCGAGGTCCACGACCAGAACACGGTTGCCGTGCAGCGCCAGGGCCACCGCCAGGTTGACCGTGGTGGTGGTCTTGCCGACGCCTCCCTTCTGGTTCGCGACACACATGATCCGTGGCCGGTCCGGACGCGGCATCGTCACCTCGCCACTCGGGTTCAGGATTTGCACAGCGCGCATTGCCTCCATTGCCAACGGGGGATCGTCCTCTTCGCGCGACGGGGTTTCACGTGAAACGTACGCGTCGGACGCGGCGTCCTCAGGGATGGTCTCCGGTACCGCCGACGGCGTGTCGGCCGGCGGCTCGGGCTCGACGGCAACCGGGCGGCTCGGCGGGCGTACCCCGTCCGCCTGCACCCGGGCCGCCGCTCGACTCGGGACCGGTGCCTCAGTGCTGACCGGCGACGTGACCGGCGACGTGACCGGCGACGCGGCTGGAGGCACGGCCGGCGCCGCGACCGGGGGCACGACCGAGGGCTGAACGCCGGCATGCGGCGCCGCCGGCTGCTGCGGTACGTCCGGCGGCGCCGAGAAGGTCGGCGCCATCGCCCGCCCCGCCGGTCTCGGCTGCTCCGCACTCTGCCCGGACGATTCCTGTCCCGGCCGATGCACCGGCTGGCGGGGCGGCTCCGGCGCCACCACTGGGCCCGCCGGTTCCGCCGCGAACGGCGAAGTCACCGGGGCGTACCCGGGCCCACCGCGCTCGGTCGGGCCGGGCGGCGGCGTGACCCGGGCGGTACCCCGGCTCGGACTACGGGACGGTGTGCCGGCGTACCCGGTCGGTTGGCCGTCGGAGTCGTCACCCCGTCCCGGCGGACGGGCCCGGCCACTCGCGGACCAGCCTTCGTACTCGGTTTCACGTGAAACATCGGCGCCGCCGGAGTGGTATCCCCCGGAGTCCGTCATCTCTGGATCGTCATACCTACCGTTGTCATGCACCGTGTCATCCCTGCCAGCTTCGGATGGTGTCGGCCCGGTCAGCGCCCATGCCCGCGTCTCGGGCGTAGCGTGCGGTCCGGCAAGAAGCAGCGAAGGCCTGAGGCGCCACCCGCTGCCCGGTCTACACTATCGACGCGCGGTCAGCCTACGGCCGCTGGGCAAATAGGGCCACGGCTGTCCGTAGGATGAAAACCGGCCGTTCCGGAGTTCCGTCCCGACAGACCTGTCTGATCAGCGGATACGACGCCTCCTGCTCGGCTTGCGGATTATTCGCCGCCTCCGGTGCCGGACCAACCCTCCGTACGGGCCCACTGGCACCCGCTCTCCTGGCGCCGACTTGTCACGGTGGACTGGGGAAGGTGTCGTCAACGCGCCGCCGACGCCTCACCCAGCCGGTCCCGCTGGCGGCCGACCGCCCGACGCTGCCACGGCGTCGGTACGCGTACCGACGCGATCCCCGCCGCCGTGGCCGCCTGGATGCCCAGTTCGGTGTCCTCGAACACCAGACAGGTTTCCGGCGGTACGTCCAGTAGGCGGGCGGCGAGCAGGAAACCCTCCGGATCCGGCTTGGCCGTCGTGTAGTCCTCGGCGCAGACCAGGACGTCGAACTTCGCCAGCAGACCGAGCGTCTCCAGAGAGGCGGTGACCGACGCCCTGGTGCTGCCGGAGACGACAGCGAGCGGAAGTCGTCCGTGGGCCTGCTCGACGTGCTGCCGTACCTCCGGTACGGCCGTCAACCGTGGCAGCAGCTCGCGATAGAGCTCCTCCCTGCGCCGAGCGACCGCTTCCGCGGGCATGGCGAGACCCTGCCGCTCGTTGAGCGTGACGATGATGTCGATCACCGTCCGGCCGCCCCAGGCGTAGAAGAGGTCTTCCGGCAGGACGCAGTTCCACTCCGCAAGGGCCCGCTGCCAGGCGATGTAGTGCAACGGCATGGAATCGGCGATGGTGCCGTCGCAGTCGAAGAGGTAGGCGCGGAAGTCGCCGGACGGCAGGGGCAGCATCACCGGCACAGGGTATAGCCGGTCCACCCTCCACCGAGTCACGGCCCAGGACGAGAGCAGCGAGCCGGGTGGGTCAGGACGAGAGCAGCGAGCCGGGTGGGTCAGGACGAGAGCAGCGAGCCGGGTGGGTCAGGACGAGAGCAGCGAGCCGGGTGGGTCAGGACGAGAGCAGCGACCGGGGCGGCCAGGACGGAAGCAGTAAGCCGGGCCGGCCAGGAGAAAGTGCCGCACGACCAGCGAATAGGAGCAGGAACCAGCAAATGCCAGCAGCCCAGGCAGACGGCCCTGAACGCGGCAAATCCGCTCCGCCGCTACCGGGCCGTTCCGCCCCGCCGGCCGCCCGACGTACCCCGGGCCGGTGTGCGACCGGGGCGCTCCCGGACCACCTCGACGACGGTCGTCGGCGGGTCGACCACGCCGAGGCCGGCCTGCCGGACCACCGGCGACGACCCGCCGAGCCGGCGTACCGCCTCGGCGTGCTCGGCCACCTCCTCGGCGGCGCTGGATCCCTTCATCGCCAGCAGGCGCCCGCCGAGCACCGCGAGCGGAAGACACCAGCCGGCCAGCCGGTCGAGCGGAGCGACGGCACGGGCCGTCACGACGTCGGCCGGTACCCGCAGCTCGTCGGGAAGGTTGGCCAGGTCGACCGGTACACCGGATTCGGCCGGAACCGGCCCGGTGGACCGTCCGCTCCTGCCGGTACGGCGGCGCCGGCCACCGGCACCCTCCCGCCGGCTCGCGGCGAGTTCCTCCGCCCTGGCCCGGACCACGGTGACGGCGTCGCCGAGGTCGAGCGCGGTGACCACCTCGGCCAGGAAGACGGCCCGCCGGGCCAGCGGCTCGACCAGGGTGACCGTCAGGTCCGGCCGGGCGATGGCGAGGACGACTCCGGGAAGTCCGGCCCCGGAGCCCACGTCCACCACGGAGGCGCCGACCGGGAGAAGCTCCACCATCGCGGCGCAGTTGAGCAGGTGCCGGTCCCAGATCCGAGGCGTCTCACGGGGACCGATCAGGCCGCGCAGCACGCCGGGGCCGGCCAGCAGTTCCGCGTACGAGGCCGCGAGCGGGAGCCGCTCCGCGAAGAGGGCACGGGCCGGCTCGGCCAGTTCGGCGGGAAGCGGTACGGCCGGTGGGGTGTCGTCCCCGGCCCGGACAGGCAGCGGCCCGGGCGGCGGTTCACCACCCGGGCCGGATACGGATCGGTGCGTCATCGACCGCTCAGTCGACCGGCCGTACGACGATCCGCCGGTTCGGCTCGACGCCCTCGGACTCGCTCTCCACCCCGGCGATGGCGTTGACCACGTCGTGTACGCACTTGCGCTCGAAGGCGGACATCGGCTCCAGCCGGACAGCCTCGCCGTGCTGCTTGACCTTCTCGACCGCGTTCTTGGCGACGGCGGAAAGCTCCTTGCGGCGGGTCGCCCGGTAGCCGCCGACGTCCAGCAGCAGCCGGCTCGGCGTCCCGGTCTGCCGGAACACGGCGAGCCGGGTCAGCTCCTGGAGCGCCTCCAGGGTGGCGCCGCGCTGCCCGACCAGCGCCTGTAGGCGCCCGCCGACCACCTCGACCACCGGGCGTCCGGCCGAGACCAGCTCGTCGATGTCGCCGTCGTAGTCGAGGATGTCGAGCAGCCCCTCGACGTAGTCAGCGGCGATCTCGCTCTGCCGGAACAGGTCGGCGTCGCTGGTCGCCGCGGCCGGCCGGCCGCCGTTGCTGGCCTGCTCGACCTCGTCGCCGTCCTCCTCGTCGCCGTCGTCCTCGCCGGCCACGTCGTCGTCCTGCTCCGGACCGGCGTCCGCGCCCGCCCCGTCAACCGCGACGGCCTCGGTGGTTTCGGCGTCCGCGGGCGGGCCCGCCGGCAGGACCGGCTCGGTGTCGCCGATGGGCTGCTCGGCGCGCGGAATACTGGTGTCGGTCACCGTCTCATCTCCGTACTCTCTCGGCCGGACCGTACGGTCCCGCTGGTTCCCCGGGGCCCGGCGGGAGATCGCCGAGTGCCACGGGCACGTCTGCTCGGGCAACGGTGCCCGTCGTCGCGGGGCGCGGCGGATTCCGGCCGGCGCCAGCACTGGTGGCAGCACGGCCCGAAGTCCTACCGGGCCACCGACCGACAGTTGCGGCCGGTGGCCGGTCCGCGTCAACCCTGACGCTTCGCCGGACGCCCCTTCTTGGGGTTGACCGGCTTGGCGCCCGGCTTGGGAGCGAGCGCCTTGGTGTCGACGGCCGGCTTCTCCGGCTGCGCGCCGTTGGCCTTGGCCCGGCCGAACCGGCCGGCGGGCTTGGCCGGCTTGCCGGGCTGCACCGGGTTGCGGGAGTCGGTGCCCCGTCGGCCGCCGCCGGCTCCGGTTCCGCTGGTACGCCGAGGAGCGGACTCGCCGGGCTTCGGCAGCCGGGGTGCGGTCTGCGGCGGCGGGTACTTGCGCAGCACCCACTGCTGCTGGCCGAGCGTGAAGAGGTTGTTGGTGACCCAGTAGATGACCACACCGATCGGGAAGATCGCGCCGGAGACGAGCAGCGAGGCGGGGATGCCGTAGAGCATCAGCCGCTGGATCATGCGCTGCTGGGGGTCCTCGGCCCAGCCGGTCTTGAGGATCATCTGCCGGCTGGTCAGGTAGGTGGTGGCGATCATGATGGCCACGAGTACGCCGGCCAGGATCTTGACCGAGGCGCCGCTGGCGTTCAGCCGGGCCAGCTCGGCCGCGGTGGAACCGAACTTGCCGGCGATCGGCACGTCGAAGAGGCGGGCGTGGGTGGCGCTCTCGAACTGTTCGGCGGTCCAGCCGTACCGGGTCTTGCCCTGGTTGGCCGGGTCGAGCCGGCGGAGCACGTGGAAGAGGCCGATGAAGACCGGAGCCTGTAGGAAGATCGGAAGGCAGCCCATCAGCGGGTTGGCCTTCTCCTTCCGGTACAGCTCCATCATTTCCTTCTGGAGCGTCTCCCGGTCACCCTTGTGCTTCTCCTGCAACGCCTTGAGCTGAGGCTGGATCGCCTGCATCGCCCGCTGCGACTTGATCTGCTTGACGAAGATCGGGAAGAGGATCACCCGCAGGGTGACCACCAGGAAGATGATCGCCAGGATCCAGGACCAGTTCGTGCCCAGGACCGCCCCCGCGGACACCCCGATGGCGTCCCAGGCGGAGTGCCACAGCAGCAGGATCCACGAGATCGCCCAGTAGATCCAGTCGAGACTCAATTCGGGGCTCCAGTCACATCGGCATGGCGGCGTGCGCCCGGCTCCGGCACCGGGTCATATCCACCGGGGTGGAAGGGATGGCAGCGCAACAGCCGCCGGACCGCCAGGACGGCTCCCCGGAGCGCACCATGTCCCGCGACCGCCTCCAGGGCGTACGCGCTGCACGACGGGTAGAACCGACAGCGGGCCGGCAGCGCCGGGCTTATCCAACGACGGTACGCGACGATGGCTCCCGCCAGCACTCGGGCACCGACCGTCATCCCGGACGTACCGCCGGTGGAGTCCGTCATCGGGGCCGCCGGGGGGACTTCCGGGGGGCGAGTGCCGCCGCGAGCGCGGCGTCGAGGTCGGTGCCGAGCCGGGCGTACGAGGCGTCGGCGGCGCCGGGCAGCGCGCGTACCACCAGGGTGGTCCCGGGCGGCAGGCCCGGCAGCCGGTCACGGACCAGGTGCCGCAGCCGACGCCGGACCCTGTTCCGGACCACCGCGCCACCCACGGCCTTGGAGACGACGAAGCCGGCCCGGGCGGGCGCGGGCTCGTGTCCCGCACCGGCGCTCCGAACCGGCTGCGATGCCGTCGTGGTCGTCCGGGAAGAAGGTGGACCCGGGGTACCGGCCGAATCGAGATGTACCACCACTGATCCTCGACCGGCGCGGCGCCCACCCCGGATCGCCGCGGCGAAGTCACTGCTGCGCCGCAGTCGCTGTGCGGCCGCCAGCACGACTGCCTACATCCCCGGACCGGCCTTGCCAGCCGTCAGGCCGACAGGCGGGTGCGACCCTTGCCACGGCGGGCCGCGATGATGGCGCGACCAGCCCGGGTGCGCATGCGCAGCCGGAAGCCGTGGGTCTTCGCGCGCCGGCGGTTGTTCGGCTGGAAGGTGCGCTTGCTCACGTCAGGCTCTCCGTCGTCGTACGCCCCGGTCGTGCGACAGCGGGGTCGTGTGATTGTCTGGCGTCGACCGCCGGGACGGCCGGGTGTCGATGCCGTCCAGGCATCAGCCACGGCCCGTGCCGGGCCGCGGTCAACAGTCTCCCATCACCCTAGCAGAGGGCGACAGAGCAACCGTTGGAGCCTACGCAGCCCGAGAACGGTCGTCAAACATCATGATCGCCCGTCGGGCCGGTCCGGTGCGCGGGACCGGCAAGGGGCGGTTCGGCGGGGTTTTTCACTGATGTCGACAAGGTCCGGGTGGATCCGACGGTTGAAGGGTTGTGGACAACGCTGTTAGCGTGCCCGATTGCACGTCAGCGTCAGGGGGTGGGGGATGCCGCTGACGGGCAAAACCGGACAAGCTCGTCGATCGTTCGACAGATGAACCCGCGTCAACGCCGGTCGGGCCGGGGGCAGGCGACACGGACGCCCGGCCGGGCGACACAATTCGGTCGATACACAGGCTGTGGATAACCTGTGGACGGCGCCGGCGACCGCCGAGCGCCGCGTCGTGCCTGTTCGAGCACGTCAGCAAGCCTGGAACGGTCGACCGGGACGGCAACGGCGGCCGGAGACGCAGAGGCGATGGGGGTGGCGCGACGGTGGCCGACACGATCGACCTTGGCGCGGTGTGGGCGGCGACGACCGAGGAACTGGCCGACGAGATCATTTCGGCTCAGCAGCGTGCCTACCTCCGGCTGACCCGTCTGCACACGATCATCGAGGACACCGCGCTGCTCTCCGTACCGGACGCCTTCACCCGGGACGTGATCGAGTCGCGGCTCCGCCCGGCGATCACCGAGGCGCTCTCCCGCCGGCTGGGCCGGGCGGTCCAGGTGGCGGTCACCGTACGGCCACCGGAGGACGGGCAGCCGCGCCCGGCCGGTGGCGGCTACCCGGCCGGACCCGAACCGGCCGGACTCGGCGTACCCCCGGGTTATCCGGTCTCCGGCGGCGCGCCCGGCTATCCCGTCGGCCCGCCCCCGGCCGGCGGCTACGGCGACACCGACCCGCCGGGCGGCTACCCCGACCCCGACCCGGCCGGGTATGCCGACCGGGAGCCCGCCGGATACGCCGACCCCGATCCGGCCCCGGGTTACCGGGCCGAGCCGCTCCGCTTTCCCGGCGACGCCGAGCGCGAATATCCGGTACGACCGGAGCAGGAGTTCCCGGCCGGCGCCGGACCGGAGGTACCCGAACACCGCAACCCGGTGCCCGACCAGGCCGGCGGTCGCAAGCCGCCGCCGTTCACCGGCTCGGCGCAGGTGCCCTCCGGCGGTGCCGGGCGGCCGGCCGGGCGACCCGACACCGCTCGCGGGAACCTGATCCCGAACAGCCGGGACGGCCAGGAGACGCTCTTCAGCGCGCCCTACCCCGAGCCGTATCGGCCGGCGCCGCCACAGCAGGAACGGCGCGGCTTCGACGAGCGGGGGGCCGACACCGGCAATCTCGGTCAGTTCGGCGACCACCGGCCGGTCGACCGGCGCTACCACGACAGCCGGGACGGGGGTGCCGGACGACTCGGGCCGGGTCGGGACGGCGGCCCGGACAACGGTCCCGGTCGGGGCGGCGCCTATCCCGAGCACCGGCCCGGCGGACGTGACGACCGGCGGCCGGGCGGGGTCGGCGGGGCCGGAGACGTCAGCGGCAACCGGCTGAACCCGAAGTACATGTTCGAGACCTTCGTCATCGGCTCGTCCAACCGGTTCGCCCACGCGGCCTCGGTCGCGGTCGCCGAGTCACCGGCGAAGGCGTACAACCCGCTGTTCATCTACGGCAGCTCGGGGCTGGGCAAGACCCACCTGCTGCACGCCATCGGGCACTACGCGACGACGCTGGGCAACGCCCGCTCGGTCCGGTACGTCTCGACCGAGGAGTTCACCAACGACTTCATCAACTCGCTCCGGGACGACAAGACGAGTGCGTTCCAGCGCCGCTACCGCGACGTCGACATCCTGCTGATCGACGACATCCAGTTCCTGGAGAACCGCGAGCGGACCCAGGAGGAGTTCTTCCACACCTTCAACACGCTGCACAACGCCAACAAGCAGATCGTGATCACCTCGGACCGGAAGCCGAAGGACCTGGCGACGCTGGAGGACCGGCTGCGTACCCGGTTCGAGTGGGGCCTGCTCGCCGACATCCAGCCGCCGGACCTGGAGACCCGGATCGCGATCCTGCAGAAGAAGGCGGCCCAGGAGCGGCTCTTCGCCCCGCCGGACGTACTGGAGTTCATCGCCTCCCGGATCGCCAACTCGATCCGGGAACTCGAGGGGGCGCTGATCCGGGTGACCGCGTTCGCCTCGCTGACCCGGTCCCCGGTCGAACTCTCGCTCGCCGAGGAGGTGCTCCGGGACTTCATCCCGGACGGCTCCGGGCCGGAGATCACCGCCGACCAGATCATGATCTCCACCGCCGACTACTTCGGGGTGAGCCTGGAGGACCTGCGCGGGCAGTCCCGGTCCCGGGTGCTCGTCAACGCCCGCCAGGTGGCGATGTACCTGTGCCGGGAGCTGACCGACCTGTCGCTGCCCCGGATCGGCCAGGCGTTCGGCGGGCGCGACCACACCACCGTGATGCACGCCGACCGGAAGATCCGGCAGCAGATGGCGGAACGCCGCTCGCTCTACAACCAGATCGCCGAGCTGACGAACCGGATCAAGCAGAACACCTGACCCACCGACCGGGCCGACGAGGGCCGGGTACGCGCCGTTCGGCGGTCGTACCCGGCCCTCGGTCGCATCCGGGGGAGGCGTGTCGAAGGTCATCCGGCCCTCAGCCGGGCCCGGGGCCGCTCGTTGTACCCAGGCTGTCCACAGCCGGTTGTCCACCGTCGGTGGATAACCTTCGGGTCGGCTCGCACCCGGAACCCACAACCTGTGGACAGAGGCTGGGGAAACGTGTGTGGACAGTTACCGAACGTGACAAAGTTTTCCACCGATGGCGGCGAGCTGTGTACGCCCTGTTGAAGGTTCTGGGGACGGTGCTCGTCGATCTTCGGAGGGCTGTGCCCACAGATGGGGAAAAGCCGGTGGGTAACCCGGTGGACGACCGGTGGACAAGCGTGGATAACTCCGCCGCCGACGGAGGCTGTGGATCGCGAGCCCGGTTCCGACCCCGGTTGTCCACACCTCGCACACCGGTGGACAAGCCGCTGACCAGCGCAGAGGCCACTTCTCCACAGTTTGCACAGCACCGATGAAGACGATTGAGTTATCTCTTCAAGAGAACAAAAACCAATCATCGGCGTTGGGCATCCTGTGGACTCTTTTGATCCGTCGTACCCATGGGTCAGGATCTGTCGAAGTACCGGGGTCGGGCGCACAGCCGATGCGGCCGGGTCCTAAGGTGCGATGCAGACCCGCACGGTTGGCGGGGCCGGAAGGCGGCCGCCGGCATGAGACAGTTGTCGCTGACGTCGATCCGGAGGCATGGCATGAAGTTCCGCGTGGAGCGTGACGCGCTCGCCGACGCCGTGGCGTGGACCGCGAAGAGTCTGCCCAACCGTCCCTCGGTGCCGGTGCTCGCCGGCGTGCTGCTGCGGGTCGGCGAGGGTGGGCTGCACGTCTCGGGCTTCGACTACGAGGTCTCCAGCCAGGTGACCGTCGACGTGCAGAGCGAGGCGGAGGGCGCCGCGCTGGTCTCCGGCCGGCTGCTGGCGGAGATCACCAAGGCGCTGCCGGCCAAGCCGGTCGACATCGCCGCCGCCGGGGCGCATCTGGAGCTGGTCTGCGGCAGCGCCCGGTTCACCCTGCCGACGATGCCGGTCGAGGACTACCCGACCCTGCCGGAGATGCCGGGCAGCGCCGGCACCATCGACGCGGCCACCTTCGCCGCCGCGGTCGGCCAGGTCGCGATCGCCGCCGGCCGGGACGAGACGCTGCCGATGATGACCGGGGTACGCATCGAGCTGAACGGCTCGACCCTGGCGATGCTGGCGACCGACCGCTACCGGCTGGCGCTGCGCGAGATCGAGTGGCGGCCGGACGACCCGGAGGTCAGCATCAACGCGCTGGTGCCGGCCCGGACCCTGCACGACACCGCCAAGGCCCTCGGCCCGCTCGGTGGCGACGTCACGATGGCGCTCTCCCAGGGTGCCGCCGGTGAGGGGTTGATCGGGTTCGCCGGGGGCACCCGCCGGACCACCAGCCGGCTGCTGGACGGCGCCAACTACCCGCCGGTGCGCTCGCTCTTCCCGGCCAGCTCCAACGCGGAGGCCCGGGTCTCGGTCGCCGCGCTGGTCGAGGTCGTCAAGCGGGTGTCGCTGGTCGGCGGCCGGACCACGCCGGTACTGCTCAACTTCAGCTCCGACGGCCTGGTGGTCGAGGCCGGCAGCACCGAGGAGGCCCGGGCGAGCGAGGCGATGGACGCCACGTTCACCGGCGAGCCGCTGACCATCGGCTTCAACCCGCAGTACCTGATCGACGGACTCCAGAACCTTGGCTCGGCACTGGCGGTCTTCTCCTTCGTCGACGCCTTCAAGCCCGCGGTGATCTCGCCCTCCGGCGAGGACGGGGAGATCATCCCCGGCTACCGCTATCTGATCATGCCGATCCGGGTCACCCGCTGATCGCACGGTTCTGGAAGGAAAGTTCATGCAACTCGGCCTGGTGGGGCTCGGCCGGATGGGCGGCAACATGCGCGAACGGCTGCGCGCCGCCGGACACGAGGTGATCGGCTACGACCAGAACCCAGCGCTCTCCGACGTGGCCAGCCTGGCCGAGCTGGCCGAGAAGCTGGCCGCGCCCCGGGCGGTCTGGGTGATGGTGCCGGCGCAGTACACCGAGGCGACCGTCGACGGGCTGATCGGAGTGCTCTCCGCCGGAGACATCGTGATCGACGGCGGGAACTCCCGGTTCAGCGACGACCTGCCCCGGGCGGAGAAGCTCGACCAGCACGGCCTCGGCTACATCGACGTCGGCGTCTCCGGCGGCGTCTGGGGGCGGGAGAACGGCTACGGCCTGATGGTCGGCGGCGACGAGCAGCACGTCGGGCGGCTGATGCCGATCTTCGACGCGCTCAAGCCGGAGGGCGAGTTCGGCTTCGTGCACGCCGGGCCGGTCGGCGCCGGGCACTACGCCAAGATGGTGCACAACGGCATCGAGTACGGCCTGATGCACGCCTACGCCGAGGGCTACGAGCTGCTCACCGCCTCCGAACTGGTGACCAACGTGCCGGGCGTCTTCAAGTCCTGGCGGGAAGGCACCGTCGTCCGCTCCTGGCTGCTCGACCTGCTCGACCGGGCCCTCGACGAGGACCCGGAGCTATCCCAGCTCAGCGACTACACCGAGGACACCGGCGAGGGCCGCTGGACGGTGGACGAGGCGGTCCGGCTCGCCGTGCCGCTGAACGTCATCGCCGCCTCGCTCTTCGCCCGGTTCGCCTCCCGCCAGGACGACTCGCCCGCGCTGAAGGCCGTCTCCGCACTGCGTCAGCAGTTCGGCGGGCACGCCGTACGCAAGCACTGACCGGTGTACGTCCGCCGGCTCGAACTGGTCGACTTCCGCTCGTACGAGCGGGTCGGCGTCGACCTGGAGCCGGGTGGGAACGTGCTCGTCGGCCCGAACGGGGTGGGCAAGACCAACCTCGTCGAGGCGCTCGGCTACGTGGCGACGCTGGACAGCCACCGGGTCGCCACCGACGCCCCGCTGGTCCGGGCCGGCGCCGCGACGGCGGTGCTGCGGTGCGCGATCGTGCACGACGGTCGGGAGCTGCTGGTCGAGTTGGAGATCGCCCCGGGCCGGGCCAACCGGGCCCGGTTGAACCGCTCACCGGCCCGGCGGGCCCGGGACGTGCTCGGCGCGCTGCGGCTGGTGCTCTTCGCCCCCGAGGACCTGGAGCTGGTCCGGGGTGACCCGGCCGAGCGTCGGCGTTACCTCGACGACCTGCTGGTCACCCGGATGCCCCGGTACGCCGCCGTCCGCGCCGACTACGAGCGGGTGGTGAAGCAGCGCAACGCGCTGCTGCGTACCTCGTATCTGGCCCGGAAGACGGCCGGTGGGCGGGGGCGGGCCGCCCGGCCCGACGCCGAGCGGCCGGCCGAGGGCGGCGGTGACCTGTCGACCCTGGCGGTCTGGGACACCCACCTGGCCCGGCACGGGGCGGAGCTGCTGGCCGGCCGGCTGGAACTGGTCGCCGCGCTCGGCCCGCACGTGACCAAGGCGTACGACGCGGTGGCTGCGGGGCGGGGTGCGGCCTCGATCGCGTACCGGCCGTCGGTGGAGCTGGCCGACCCGGTGCCGGACAGGTCGACCCTGGAGGCAGCCCTGTCGGCCGCGCTCGCCGAGGCCAGGCCGGCGGAGATCGACCGCGGCATGACACTGGTCGGGCCGCACCGCGACGAGCTGACCCTGACCCTGGGCACCCTGCCGGCCCGGGGGTACGCGAGCCACGGCGAATCCTGGTCGTACGCGCTGGCGCTCCGGCTCGCCGCCTACGACCTGCTCCGCGCCGACGGCGTCGAACCGGTGCTGGTGCTGGACGACGTCTTCGCCGAACTGGACAGCGGCCGCCGGGAACGCCTGGCCGAGCTGGTCGCCGGGGCGAGTCAGCTCCTGGTCACCTGCGCGGTCGCCGACGACGTGCCACAGGCGCTGCGGGGCGCCCGCTACGAGGTCTCCGACGGGCAGGTGCGCCGTGCCGACTGATCCCGAGACACCCCGCCCGACGGATGCGCCGGCGACCGGGGGGAAACCCCGGCGCGGTGCACCCGGCCCGGCCGAGCCGGCAAAGGCGCAGAGCGGTCCGACACCGGCGGCCGGAGACGGTGAACTGGCCGGTCCGGCGCTGGCCCGGGCGGTCCTCGACGCCGCGCTCGCCAAACGGAAGGGGCCCGGCCCGCGTCGCCGTACCCCTGGCGGAGCCGACCTGGACGCGGAGCCGGCGGCCGACGGCGCGGCGGGCGGGCCCGGCGGTGCCGGCTCGACGGCCGGCCGGCCGGGCGGGCAGCGACGCCGGCCGCGCGGCTACTCCGGCCCGGGGCCGGATCCCCGGGATCCGCAACTGCTCGGTACGGTGCTGGCCCGGCTGGTGAAGGCCCGGGGCTGGCAGCAGCCGGCCGCCGAGGCGACCGTCTTCGGTGCCTGGGAGCGGGTGGTCGGCCCGGACGTGGCCGAGCACAGCCGACCGGTGAAGCTGGAGAACGGCGAGCTCACGGTCGAGGCGGAGTCGACGGCGTGGGCGACGCAGCTTCGGCTGCTCGCCGGTTCGCTGCTGCGGCGGATCGCCGCCGAGGTCGGGCACGGCGTGGTTCGTCGGCTGCACGTGCACGGCCCGACGGCACCGTCCTGGTCGCGGGGTCCACGGCGGGTACGAGGACGTGGCCCCCGGGACACCTACGGCTGAGCCGGCCCGACGGCAGGCGCCGGGCGACCGGCTGACCGCGATCCGGCGTCGACCGGCGGCGGACCGGGCGACCGGCGGCGCGAGTCGCACGACGGTGGCCCGCGACGCGTCGTGGCCGGCAGCAGCTCGGCGGTCAGGAGTCCGCGTAGACGGCGAAGCCGCGTTCGGCGCACCTGCGGTAGAAGCCGGCCAGCACGGCCAGCTCCGAGCGCGGGAAGCTCCACTGCGGCGGAGCGCCGGACTCGTCGCGCAGCGCGTCGAGGCGGCTGTCCAGCCAGCGCAGCTGCTGCTCGGCCAGGCGGCCGTCGGAGAGCGCGGCCCGGAGTACGGCACTGACCGTGTCGAAGGTCACCGACTCGCCGTGCGCCCGGTGCCCGTCCACGAACCGCTCCAGCCCGCCGGCGATCCAGGCGCAGCCGTCGGGGTCGATCACCGGATCCTCGTCCTCGGCCGCGGCCTCGGTGGCGTAGAGCACCCCGTCCAGCCCGAGCAGCAGGTCGACCAGTTCGGTGTAGGCGGTCGCCCGGACCGAACCGTTCTTGGCGATGTATCCGGCGAGCGCCGCGGTCGGCGCGGCCACCTCGGGCACGTCGGCCAGCTCGCCGAAGTCGACGAACTCGGCCGGGGCGACCGGGTCGTAGAAGCGGCCGGTCCGCGGCCAGCGCACCGCGACGTTGTCCAGCCCCATCGGGCGTCACCTCTCCATGCACCTGACGAAACCGGTCGGTTGGACCGTCCGATGCGCTTACCGGGCATCCTGGCGACGGAGCTTACTTCCGGCGTCGCCAAGTTACGGCACCGCTCGCCCTCCGCGCGACCCCCGGCCCGGGTGGTCCCGGGACGTCCGTCCGGGCTCGCCCCGGCTGGGCGGGAACGACCAGGCTGGGTGGTGTCGGCAGGTGAGGACGGGACGATGCCGGAAACGGCCCCCGATTCGATCTCAGGCGTGTGGGGGGAGTCGTGGGCGAGGGGGTACGGCCGTCTACGTGGGTCTGAGGGCGCCGCGCAGGGGTGCCGCATACCCAATGTGTCATCCGGGCACAGTAGGATTGACGGCGAGACGACGACACGGTGTGGAGCGGGACCCGGGCCCGAAACGGTCCGGCCGGCGCCGCACCGGGTCCGAGCCGATCGCGATCCGTGGGCAGCCACGGCGACCGGCGCGTTCAGACCGTACCCCGGAGTTCCTCGTGGTGTCGGCCCGCGCGCACGGTCGCAGGCCGCCCACCAAACCCGCGCTCCCGCGCCGCACGGCGCGGGAGACGCGAGAAAGTGGCCAAGGTGGCAGCGCAGAAGAAGCAGGAGTACGGCGCCGAGTCGATCACCGTTCTGGAGGGCCTGGAGGCCGTCCGCAAGCGGCCCGGTATGTACATCGGATCGACTGGTGAGCGCGGTCTGCACCACCTGGTCTGGGAGGTCGTGGACAACGCGGTGGACGAGGCGCTCGCCGGCTACTGCGACACCATCGAGGTGGTGCTGCTCGCCGACGGCGGCGTCCGGGTCACCGACAACGGCCGGGGTTTCCCGGTCGACCTGCATCCGAAGCTGAAGAAGCCGGGCGTCGAGGTGGCGCTGACCGTACTGCACGCGGGCGGCAAGTTCGACGGCAAGGCGTACGCGGTCTCCGGCGGCCTGCACGGCGTCGGTGTCTCGGTGGTCAACGCGCTCTCCACCCGGATGTTCGTGGAGATCCACAAGGACGGGTACGTCTGGCGGCAGAGCTACGCCAACTCCAAGCCCTCGCCGCTGGAGAAGGGTGAGACGACCAACCGCAGCGGTTCGGCGGTCTCCTTCTGGCCGGACCCGTCGGTCTTCGAGACCGTCGACTTCGCCTTCGAGACGATCTACCGGCGCATCCAGGAGTACGCCTTCCTCAACCGGGGGCTGACCATCCAGCTCCGCGACGAGCGGGTGCAGGAGGAGGACGGCAAGCCGCGTGAGGTGACCTTCTGCTACAAGGGCGGCATCTCCGACTTCGTCCGCCACCTCAACGCCTCGAAGAACCCGATCCACAAGACCGTGGTCGAGTTCGGGGCCGAGGAGGAGAGCGAGGGCATGTCGGTCGAGATCGCCATGCAGTGGAACGAGTCGTACGGCGAGTCGGTCTACACCTTCGCCAACACCATCAACACGCACGAGGGCGGCACGCACGAGGAGGGCTTCCGGGCCGCGCTGACCAGCGTGGTCAACCGGTACGGCACGGACAAGAAGCTGCTCAAGGGCGACGAGAAGCTCTCCGGCGAGGACATCCGGGAAGGGCTCGCGGCGATCATCTCGGTCAAGCTGACGAACCCGCAGTTCGAGGGGCAGACCAAGACCAAGCTCGGCAACACCCCGGTGAAGAGCTTCGTGCAGCGGGTCTGCAACGAGTGGCTGGTCGACTGGTTCGACCGCAACCCGGCCGAGGCCAAGCTGATCATCACCAAGGCGACCCAGGCGGCCCGGGCCCGGATCGCGGCCCAGCAGGCCCGCAAGCTGGCCCGACGCAAGTCGCTGCTGGAGTCCGGCTCGATGCCGGGCAAGCTGGCCGACTGCCAGTCCACCGACCCGCGCGAGTCCGAGGTCTTCATCGTCGAGGGCGACTCGGCGGGTGGTTCGGCGAAGCAGGGCCGGGACCCGCGTACCCAGGCGATCCTGCCGATCCGAGGCAAGATCCTCAACGTGGAGAAAGCCCGGATCGACCGGGTGTTGAAGAACAACGAGGTCCAGGCGCTGATCACCGCGCTCGGCACCGGCATCCACGACGACTTCGACATCGAGAAGCTGCGCTATCACAAGATCGTGCTGATGGCCGACGCCGACGTCGACGGCCAGCACATCCAGACCCTGCTGCTGACCCTGCTGTTCCGGTTCATGCGGCCGCTGGTCGAGCTGGGGCACGTCTACCTGGCAGCGCCGCCGCTCTACAAGATTAAGTGGAACCGGAAGGGCGACGACGCCCAGTACGCCTACTCCGACCGGGAGCGGGACGGGCTGATCGCGCTGCGCCAGCAGAAGAAGCCGAACGCCAAGCCGGACGACATCCAGCGGTTCAAGGGTCTCGGCGAGATGAACTACCCGGAGCTGTGGGAGACCACGATGAACCCGGCGACGCGTACCCTCCGCCAGGTCACCCTGGACGACGCGGCGACCGCCGACGAACTCTTCAGCGTCCTGATGGGCGAGGACGTGGAGGCGCGCCGGTCGTTCATCCAGCGCAACGCCAAGGACGTCCGGTTCCTCGACATCTAGTGGCGGTACGGCGGCTCCCGCCTCGGCCGAACGGCCAGCCGGGACCGCCGTTCCACACAGTTATCCACAGCTTCCACGGTTTCCACAGCCGTTATCCACAGCGGAATGCGGCTTTGAGTCTGATAAGGGTTGACAGTGACGGATACTCCCGAGTCCTCCGCTAACGAGCCGGAGCAGGAAGCGGCCGCGAGCGCGGTGGCCCAGCACGACCGGATCGAACCGGTCGGGCTCGAGGTGGAGATGCAGCGCTCCTACCTCGACTACGCGATGAGCGTGATCGTCGGACGGGCGCTGCCGGACGTACGGGACGGGCTCAAGCCCGTACACCGGAAGATCCTCTACGCGATGTTCGACTCCGGCTACCGCCCCGACCGGGGGTACGTGAAGTGCTCCCGGGTGGTCGGCGACGTGATGGGTCAGTTCCACCCGCACGGCGACTCGGCGATCTACGACGCGCTGGTCCGGATGGCCCAGACCTGGTCGCTGCGCTACCCGCTGGTCGACGGCAACGGCAACTTCGGTTCGCCGGGCAACGATCCGGCCGCCGCGATGCGCTACTGCCTCACCGGCGATGCCCGGATTCGTACCGCTGACGGCACCGTACGGATCGACCAGGTCGTCCCCGGCGCGGTGCCCAGCTCCGAGACGGAGATCGACCTCAAGGTCCGGGACCGCAACGGCGACCTGGTCCGGGCCTCGAAGTTCTTCCACTCCGGCGAGCACCCGACGCTGCGGCTGCGCACCCGCGAGGGCTACGAGCTGACCGGTACGCACAACCACCCGGTGCTCTGCCTGGTGCAGGTGGCCGGCGTGCCGACCCTGCTCTGGAAGCTGCTCGCCGAGGTCCGCCCCGGTGACCGGGTGGTGCTCCAGCGGACGGTGCCGGACGAGATCGGCTACCCGACGCTGGAACACGTGGAGGCGGCGGTTCTCGGGGCGCGGAGTGCGGCGAAGTTCGTGCCGGAGTTCGTCTGGCAGGGGCCGGCAGCGGTCAAGCGCGCCTTCCTCCAGGCGCTCTTCGAGGGCGACGGCTCGTCGTCGCTGCTGCCCCGCAACACCATCCAGATCTCGTACTCGACCCGTAGCGAGCGGCTGGCCCGTGAGGTCCAGCAGTTGCTGCTGGAGTTCGGCGTGGTCAGCCGGCAGTGCCGGTACGACAACGGCGAGATCAAGGTCGTGGTGACCAACCGGCGAGACGCCCGGCTCTTCGCGCAGCACGTCGGCTTCCTCGGCCGCAAGCAGGCGAAGCTGGAGTCCGAGTTGGCCGGCGTGCCGGCCAACAGCACGGCGCTGTCGAGCGACCACGTGCCGTACGTCGGCGAGTTCATCCGCGAGCACGGTGCGCAGGGCCGGACCGAGCGGGACTGGCTGCGCCGGCACAACGTCGACCGGATCGAGCGCTGGGAGCAGGACCGGGGCGAAATTCTGGCCCGGGTCACCGAGCGGGAGGTGCGCGACGTCGTCGAGCCGCTGGTGGACGGCCGGTTCTATTACGCGGAGGTCGCCGAGGTCGCCGACGCGGGTGTGCGGCCGGTCTACAGCCTGCGGGTCGAGACCGAGGACCACTCCTTCGTCAGCGACGGTTTCGTCAGCCACAACACCGAGTGCAAGCTCGACCCGCTGGCGATGGAGATGCTCCGGGACATCGACGAGGACACCGTCGACTTCCAGGACAACTACGACGGCCGGGCCAAGGAACCGACGATCCTGCCGTCCCGGATCCCCAACCTGCTGGTGAACGGCTCCGAGGGCATCGCGGTCGGCATGGCCACCAAGATCCCGCCGCACAACCTACGGGAGATCGCCGCCGCGGTGCAGTGGTGCCTGGAGAACCCGGAGGCCGACGAGGCGACGACGCTCGACGAGCTGATCGGGATCGTCAAGGGACCGGACTTCCCGACCCACGGGCTGATCGTCGGGACCACCCCGATCCAGGACGCGTACCGGACCGGACGGGGCTCGATCCGGATGCGCGCGGTGGTCGAGGTCGAGGAGGACAAGAAGGGCCGGACGAGCCTGGTCGTCACCGAGCTGCCGTACCAGGTCAACCCCGACAACCTGGCCGAGCGGATCGCCGAGCTGATCAAGGAGGGGAAGCTCGCCGGGATCGCCGACATCCGGGACGAGTCCTCCGGGCGTACCGGTATGCGGATCGTGCTGGTGCTCAAGCGCGACGCGGTCGCCAAGGTGGTGCTGAACAACCTCTACAAGCACACCCAGCTCCAGGAGACCTTCGGCGCCAACATGCTGGCCCTGGTCGACGGGGTGCCGCGCACGCTCAACCTGGCCCAGTTCATCCGGCACTACGTGGACCACCAGATCGACGTGATCCGGCGGCGGACGGCGTACCGGTTGCGCAAGGCCGAGGAACGGGCGCACATCCTGCGGGGTCTGGTCAAGGCGCTGGACGCGCTCGACGAGGTCATCGCGCTGATCCGGCGCTCGCCCACGGTGGAGGAGGCCCGGCAGGGCCTGATCCAGCTGCTGGACATCGACGAGGTGCAGGCCACCGCGATCCTGGACATGCAGCTCCGCCGGCTCGCCGCGCTGGAGCGTCAGAAGATCATCGACGAGCTGGCCAAGATCGAGCTGGAGATCGCCGACCTCAAGGACATCCTGGCCAAGCCGGAGCGGCAGCGGAAGATCGTCTCCGAGGAACTCGGCGAGATCGTGGCCAAGTGGGGCGACGAGCGGCGGACCAAGATCGTGCCCTTCGAGGGCGAGGTCTCGATGGAGGACCTGATCGCCCGCGAGGACGTGGTCGTCACCATCACCCGGACCGGATACGCCAAGCGGACCAAGGTCGACCTCTACCGTTCGCAGCGCCGGGGCGGCAAGGGGGTCAGTGGCGCGACGCTGCGTCAGGACGATATCGTCAGCAACTTCTTCGTCTGCTCCACGCACGACTGGATGCTCTTCTTCACCAATAAGGGGAGGGTGTACCGGGCCAAGGCGTACGAGTTGCCGGAGGCCAGTAGGGTGGCGAGAGGCCAGCACGTGGCCAATCTGCTCGCCTTCCAGCCTGACGAGCAGATCGCCCAGGTGATCGAGATTCCGGACTACCAGGTCGCGCCGTACCTGGTACTGGCCACCAGGAACGGTCTGGTGAAGAAGACGAGGTTGGAGGAGTTCGATTCCAACCGCTCCGGCGGCATCATCGCGATCAACCTCCGCGACGAGGACGAGCTGGTCGGAGCGGCGCTGGCGGGGCCCGGGGACGACCTCCTGCTGGTCTCCAAGAAGGCGCAGGCGATCCGGTTCAACGCCACCGACGAGGCGCTCCGGCCGATGGGTCGGGCCACCTCGGGCGTGATCGGGATGCGGTTCACCGACGACGACGTGCTGTTGGCGATGGAGGTGGTCCGCGAGGGCATGGACCTGGATGTCCTCGTGGCGACGAACGGGGGTTACGCGAAACGTACCCCGATCGAGGAATACCCCGTGCAGGGTAGGGGAGGTAAAGGGGTGCTGACCGCGAAGATCACAGAGCGCCGTGGCGGTCTGGTGGGCGCGGTCGTCATCAGCCCGGACGACGAGCTGTTCGCCATCACCAGCAACGGCGGTGTGATCCGGACTCCAGTGAAGCCTGTACGCCGAACGCGTGACCGGAACACAATGGGGGTCAAACTCATGGACCTACCAGACGGCGTGACTATTGTGGCGATTGCTCGCAATGCCGACGAGCCTGACGAACAGGACTAGTTGATGACGGAGACACAGGCGAAGTCGGGGGCTGCGGGGACCTCGACCAACCCGGTCGACGAGGAGGCCGCCGCAGGCGGTGCATCCGCGACCGGCCGCGCGGCCGTCGGCCGGGCGATGGTCAGCGCCGACACGCCGTCCCCCAAGTTCACCCGGGCGCCGGGCATGCCGCCGCCACCCGACCAGCTGCCCGAGGGGTCGACCACGCCGTCGACCGAGGCAGCCGAGGCCGGCAAACCGGCGGCTGCCACCGGGGAAGCCACGCCCGCCGCGACGTCTCCGGCGGCGACCGGCGCGGCTTCCCGAGGCAGCTCCGGGGTGAACCGCTCCGATCAGGCGGGCAACAGTCAGACGGGCAAGAGCGATTCGACCGTGACGAGCCGGCTGGAACCCTCCGGCGAGGCGAACCGTACCGAGCGGATTCCCGGCCGGCCGGGTTCCACCGGTGCCACGACCGGCGCCGAGGCGACCCAACCGATCTCCAGCGGTGCTGCGCAGAGCGCGTTCCGGCCGGGGCGGGCCGGTGGCGCTGCCCAGACGTCGGGTACGAACCGGTTCGGTCTCGGCGGCGCGGCGGCGCGTACCGCGACCGGTGCTCCCCCAGCCGCGGGCGCGGGTGTCGGCGCTGCCGGCCCGGGCGCGGCCGCCGGTACCGGCGCGGTCGGTGCGGCCCGGGTGACCGAGGCGGTCCGCGCCGCCCGCAGTACCGTCAGCTCCGCCGCCTCGCGCGGCCCCCGGCGGGCCCGGCTGAACCTCAAGCGGATCGACCCCTGGTCTGTGATGAAGTTCTCCTTCGCCGTCTCGCTGGTGCTCTTCATCGTGGTGATCGTCGCGACCTCCGTGCTCTACCTGGCGCTCGACGCCATGGGGGTCTTCGACAGCGTGAACGGCACCCTGACCGACATGATCAGCGCGAGCGGCGGCCAGGGCGGCAGCACCTTCCAGATCACCGCCAAGGGCGTCATCCTCACCTCCGGACTGATCGGGCTGGTGAACGTGGTGCTGTTCACCGCGCTCGCCACCCTCGGTGCGTTCATCTACAACGTCTGCGCCGACCTGGTCGGCGGCGTCGAGCTGACCCTCGCCGAGCGCGACTGAACGACAGCACAGCAACCTCGCCGACGCCGGGGCGCCGCAAAGCGGTGGCCCCGGCGTTCGCCGTTCGGGTACGGTCTGCGTCATAGCTGGTACGACGGGTCCGGTCCCGAACCGCCGCCCCCGAGTTGGGTTCGGCGCCGGAGGTACGGTAACCTTGCTCGTCGCAACGGGGGGCTATAGCTCAGTCGGTTAGAGCGCAGAGCTGATAACTCTGAGGTCGATGGTTCGATTCCATCTAGCCCCACTTCATACCGTCCGACGGCTCGTCGAGCGTGAGGATACGTCCATGTTGAAGAAGATCCTGCTCGTTGTCGGCGTGGTGGGCGTCGCGGCCCTGGTCTACAAGAAGGTCAGGGAGTCCAACGACGAGCGCGCCCTCTGGCACGAGGCCACCACCGCTCCCGACCTGCGGTAGGACGTCGGCCGGACCGCCATCCCCGGGGCGGCATCGTCCCGCCCGGGGCCGTAGCTCAACTGGCAGAGCACTGCCTTTGCAAGGCAGGGGTTAGGGGTTCGAGTCCCCTCGGCTCCACCAGCACCAATTCCTCTCCAGCAGCACCAATTCCTCTCCACGTCGGATTCCTCTCGACCCCGGATTCCTCTTGACCTTGGCCGAGTCCCCGGGTCGTAGCGCCGGAACCCGCCGCGTCGTTCACACCTCGTCCCGCCGGACCCGTCCGTCGCCCCGCTCCGCGGCCCGCGCACGTCGTTCGGCCACCGACTCCACGAACCCGTCGCCGAGGGACTCCAGCAGACGTCCCCGGGCCGCGTCCAGCCGTACCGGATAGTCGGCGGCGAAGATCTCCGGGAGGCTGGTTTCGAGTACGCCACCGATGGTGTGCAGGGGCGACCAGACCGCAGGGTCCTCGTCGACGAGGGCGTCGAACCGCGCCGTGCCGATCATGCGATAGAGCCAGTCGGAGAGTACGGCGGCCTGGTCGTGGGTGAGCGTGATCCTGACGTCGTCCTCCGGCACGGGGTCGAGACTACGGCCGCCGGACGGAGTACCACCGGCGCAGTACCACCGGCGCCGTCGGCCACCTCGTGCCGGCGAGGCGTTCGGCGCCCCGGCCGGAGAGCGTGGCGAGGCCGGCTGACCGGCCGGTGGCCAGGATGAGCAGGTCGGCGACGGGGCCGCGTACCTCGTCGGGGCCGTCTCCGGCGGACCACTCCAGGTCGGTGGCGACCAACCGGATCCCCCGGAAGCGCCTGCGGGCACCGTAGAAGGAACTCTTCCGGGCGGACTCGAGGCCGGCGAGCGCCGGCTCCGGCGGCATCTTCCGGATCCGGCCGAGCGGCCGGGCGATGTCCTGGCCGTGCACCAGCGCGTCGACGAGCGGATCCAGCGGCCCGGAGCCGGGGGAACGTCGGCGGGAGGCGGCACTGGACCGGAACTGGGCGACGAGTTCGGCGGGACTGAACCGGGCGGCCCGGTCCCGGGCCATCCTGGCCTCCATCCGGTTGAAGCCGCCACCCGAGCGGACCAACCCGACCAGCAGGTCGCGGACGGTGGTCCGGGTGCCGAGCGTCAGATGCGCCAGTACGTCATGCACCGTCCATCCGGGACAGAGCGACGCCACCTGCCACTCGTGCTCGTCGAGGCCGTCGAGGAAGTCGGCGAGGCTGAGCCGTTCCGCGACCGTCCACTCGAAGATCTTCTCCGGATCCATCCGCGATCCCCTCCCTGGGCGTACGACTTCGTCGGAGATCGGAGCCGGCCGTGCCGTCTCGACATGCCGCGCACGGCCAGCACCGGGAACCTCGTCGGGCCTACCCGTCGGGCGAGGTCAGCCGGGCCGCCCGGTTCTGTAGGTACTCCTGCTCCGGCAGGCTGGTGGTCAACCGGGCAGCGGTCAGATAACTCTCCCGGGCACTCTCGGGCTCGCCGGCCATCTCCAGCAGATGGGCTCGGACGGCGTGCAGACGGTGGTGACCGGCGACCCGCTCGTCGGCGTCGAGCGGTGCCAGCAGAGCCAGTCCGACCTGCGGACCCCGGGCCATCGCCGCCGCCACGGCGTGGTTGAGCGTCACCACCGGGTTCGGCGCCAGGCGTTCGAGGACCTGGTAGAGCGCGAGAATCTGCGCCCAGTCGGTCTCCTCGGCACGCTCCGCCTCCGCGTGCACGGCGGCGATCGCGGCCTGGACCTGGTACGGCCCGATCGGCGCGCGGGAGAGCGTACGCGTGACGAGTGCGATCCCCTCGTCGACGTACTCCCGGTTCCACCGGCTCCGGTCCTGCTCGGCCAGCGGCACCAGGCTGCCACCCGGGCCGGTACGCGCCGGACGCCGCGCGTCGGTCAGCAGCATCAGCGCGAGAAGTCCCGCGACCTCGCCGTCGTCGGGCAGGATCCGGTTGACCGTCCGGGCCAGTCGGATCGCCTCGGCGGCCAGGTCGGCACGGTGCACGTCCGGGCCGGCGGTGGCGGTGTAGCCCTCGTTGAAGATCAGGTAGAGCACGTGCAGCACGGCGCGGAACCGCTCCGCCCGCTCCTCCTCCGGCGGCAGGTGGAAGCGGGCCCCGGCCGCCCTGATCCGCTGCTTGGCACGGCTGATCCGCTGCGCCATCGTCGTCTCGGGGACGAGGAAGGCCCTGGCGATCTCGGCCGTGGTCAGACCGCCCACCGCCCGCAGCGTCAGCGCGATCTGCGAGGCGGGGGTGAGGCTCGGATGGCAGCAGAGCAGCAGCAGGGTCAGCGTGTCGTCCGAGCCCTGCGGGTCGGCGACGTCGGCGGCGGGTGCGAAGAGCTGGCCCGGCCCGGTGTGGGCCACCACCGTCGCCTCCCGGCGCCGCCGGGCCAGGTCACTGCGCAGTTCGTCGGTCAGCCGGCGGGAGGCGACCCGGATCAGCCAGCCCAGCGCGCTCTCCGGTACCCCGCTGCCGGGCCACTGTGTCGCGGCGGCGAGCAGCGCCTCCTGGACGGCGTCCTCGGCGGCCTCGAAGTTGCCGTAGTGCCGGACGAGCGCGGCGAGGACCCGCGGCGCCAGCCGGCGCAGCAGGTCCTCCGTGGTTTCCTCAGCCTGCACGGCGGTGTCCGGTCCTCACATCTCCTGGCCGGACCGCTCCATGATCGGGCGTACCTCCACCGCGCCGCCGAAGCGGACGTCCGGGAACCGGGCGGCGATCTCCGTGGCCCGTTCCGGGCTCTCGCAGTCGACGATGAAGTAGCCGGCGAACTGCTCCTTGGCCTCGACGAACGGCCCGTCGGTGACCGCCGGTACGCCGTCGGGTGCCCGGACGGTCCGGGTCTGGGCCGGATCCGGCAGCGCCTCCGCGGTCACCAGCTCCCCGGACTCGACGATCTCCGCGAGCAGCGTCTCGAACTGCCGGGACAGCTCGGCCCGTTCCTCGGGCGACATCGCCTGCGCCTCCGCCGTGTGCAGGAAGGTCGGATGACCCCAGTTCTGCGGGTTGCTGTGGATCAGCAGCATGTACTTCATCCCCGACTCCTCACCTCTCCGATCGCGATCTCCGATGCGTCGACGCGACCACCCGCCCGCGACCACCCGCCCGCGCCGCCCGGTCACCCGGGCCACCCGGCCGATCGCAGCCCCGGCCGATCCCACCGCCCGGCCGGTCGCTGCCCGGCCGGGCAGCGACCGGCAGAGTCCGGCGTCGGTCACCCGCGCGACTCCCAGAGATCGGAGCGGAGCATCCGGCCTCGACAATTCTGCCGACCCGGCCCGCAACTCGGCGGTCTGACCAGCCTGCCACCTGCCGACGTCCAGCATCGCGCGGACGAGGCCGAGCCGGATGGGTACGAAATGCGGGCGCTCAGCCGCAGTGCTCGAAGGAGCTGTTGTAGCTGACTCCGCCGGCCGACCCGCCCCACCTGACGCAGACCCCGGCGGCCTTGGCCCGTACCGGACCCGCGTAGTACTCGTACGCCCCGCTGTCGGTGCGCCGGCTCGCGCCCTGCACCTCCAGGTACACCGAGACCTGGCTGGCGACGCCGACGGAGCTGGTCTTGAGGGCGACCGTGCAGTTGTTGCCGTTGCTGTTGTTGTAGAGCAGGTACACCCGGGCCAGCTGGGCGCCGTTCGGGCCGGTCAGGGTCGCCGAGTCGACGACCTGGTAGCCGCCGCCGCAGACCTTGCCCGGGGTGTGCGGGTTCTTCTCCGGCGCGGGACGGGTGGTGCCCGGCCCCGGAGCCGGCTTTCCGCCGCCGCCCGGCTCGGCGGGCTGGGCCTCGGGTGAGCGGCCCGGCCCGCCGGCCGTGCTCGCCGGCCGGTTCGGCCCGGCACTCGCGCTCGCCTGGGCCGCCGGTTCGGTCTCCTCGACCTCGCCGCCCGAGGCCTCGCCGCTGGACGTGGCGATTCGTGCCCGGTTCTGCGGCTCCGCCCCCGTCTGCTCCGGTCCGGGGCGCCCGATCAGCAGCGCGACCAGGCCGACCACCGCGACGACGGTGGCTGCCACCCCGGCCAGCACCGCCACGCGGCGCCGCCTGCCGCCGCCGGTCGGTGGGCCGGCCGGGCCGGCGGCGGGCAGGGTCGGCCCGGTGTGACCGGGCCCGGCCGGCCAGCCGGGCGACCCGCCCGGCGACCGGTCACCGGCCGACGGCAGGGTCCCGGCGGACCACTGTGCGCCAGTGGGCGACTGGGTCCCGGGTGGCGGCAGGGCGCCGGCAGGCAGCGGCGTGGTCGACGGTGGCGGCGGCGGGCTGGACACCGGCAGCGGGCCCGGCGACGGCAGCGGCACCGTGGAGGAGGACGAGATGGCATACCCGGCGGCGCGGGCGGCCTCGGCGAACGCCGCCGCACTCGGGTACCGGTCGGCCGGCTCCTTTGCCAGGGCCCGGTTGACCAGCATCGCCACCGGGGCCGGTACGTCCGGCGGCAGTGCGGGCGGCGCCTCCTGGAGGTGCTGGGTCACGATGTGCAGCGGGTTGCCGCCGGTGAACGGCGGCCGACCGGTGAGGCAGCAGTACGCGACGGCGCCGAGCGCGTACACGTCGGTGGCCGCCGAGACGGGACGGCCGGCGATCTGCTCCGGGGCCATGTAGTGCGCGGAACCGAGCACGATGTTGCTGGCGGTGATGCTGGTCACGTTCGCCGACCGGGCCACCCCGAAGTCGACCAGTACGACGGAACCGTCCGGCTGCACCAGCAGGTTGCTCGGCTTGACGTCCCGGTGCACGATGCTGGCCTGGTGCGCGACGTGCAGCGCCTGCGCGGCCTGGGTCAGCACGGAGAGGGTCTCGGCGACACCGAGCCGGCCCACCGCCTTGATCCGCTTGGCCAGGGACATCCCGTCGATGAACTCCATCACCAGGTAGTCCACCCGGCGACCGTCGACCACCGCGTCCTCGCCGTAGTCGTAGACGCCGACGATGCCGGGATGCCGCAGCGCGGCCATCAGTCGGGCCTCGGTGCGGAACCGGGTGATGAACTCGGTGTCCGAGACCAGCGCCGGGAGCAGCACCTTCACCGCGACCCGCCGCTTCAGCAGGGTGTCGGTGGCCGACCAGACGTCTCCCATGCCGCCGGTCGCGACCCGGTTCCCGAGCAGGTAGCGGTCGTTGAGCACGACTCCCGGAGAGAGCATTTGATCACCGTACCGGTCGCCGGGTCGGTCGGGTCGACGGTGCCGACCGCCGCCCGGCGTCCGGCGGAAGGGTCAGAAGCCTTCCGGGGCGTGCGGCACATAGTGCTCGCCGAGCCGGCGCAGCTCGTCCTCGCCGAGCGCCAGTTCGACTGCGGCGACGGCGTCGGTGATGTGCTCCGGCCTCGTCGCCCCGACGATCGGGGCGGTCACCGCCGGCTGGTGCAGCAGCCAGGCGAGCGCGACCTGGGCCCGGGGAACCCCGAGTTCGGCGGCGACCTCGGCGACGGCGCCGACGACCAGGCGGTCGGCCTCCTCGGCCTGCTTGTAGAGCGTGCCGCCGAAGATGTCCGTCTCGCTGCGCGCGGTGTTGACGTCCCAGTCCCGGGTCAGCCGGCCCCGGGCCAGCGGGCTCCAGGGGAGTACCCCGACGCCCTGGTCGAGGCAGAACGGCAGCATCTCCCGCTCCTCCTCCCGCATGATCAGGTTGTACTGGTCCTGCATGGACACGAACCGGGTCCAGCCGTGCAGGTCGGCGGTGTACTGCGCCTGCGCGAACTGCCACGTCCACATCGAGGATGCGCCGAGATAGCGCACCTTGCCGGCCCGTACCAGGTCGTGCAGCGCCTCCATCGTCTCCTCGATCGGCACCTCCGGGTCGTACCGGTGGATCTGGTAGAGGTCGATGTAGTCGGTGCCGAGCCGGCGCAGGCTCTCGTCGACCTGGGTGAAGATCGCCGCCCGGGACAGCCCGCCGCCCTTCGGACCCGGACCCATCCGGCCGTGCACCTTGGTGGCGATGACCACCTCGTCCCGCCGGGCGAACTCGCCGAGCAGCCGGCCGGTGATCTCCTCACTGGTGCCGAGGGAGTAGACGTTGGCGGTGTCGAAGGTGGTGATCCCGGCCTCGACGGCCTGCCGGAAGAAGGGGCGCGCCTCGTCCAGGCCGACCGACCAGGAGTGTGTGCCGCGCTGCGGGTCGCCGAAGCTCATGCATCCGAGGACGACGCTCGACACTTCCAGCCCCGAGCCGCCCAGCCGTACGTACCGCATCTCTACTCCTCGCCTCGTCCGTCGTCCTGCCCGACGCGCGCACCGGGCCCCGGCAACGTACCGGCGGGCGGGGTCACCGGGGAACCCCGGACGCCCGCGCTAGCCGCCGGCCGGGGCGGACCCGGCCCGGCCGCGCAGCCGGCGCAGCATCCGGGCGTCGCCGAAGCCGACCGCTCGGGCGGCGGCCTCGACGGTGGCGCCGTGCCCGATCAGGTGCTCGGCGCGTTCGACCCGGAGCAGTTGCTGGTAGCGCAGCGGCGTCACCCCGACGGCCCGGACGAAGACCCGGGTGAGGGTCCGTTCGCTGACCCCGACGGCGGCGGCCAGGTCGGCCAGGGCCAGCCGGTCGGCGAAGCGGGCGTCGATGACGTCCTGCACCCGGTGCACCACGTCGCTGATGTGGCCCCGGTGTCGCAGCATCGCGCTGGTTTGCCGCTCGTCGCCGTTGCGCCGGGCGTAGACGACCATCTCCCGCGCCACCCGGGCGGCGAACCCGGGGCCGTGCCGCACGGCGAGCAGGTGCAGGGCCAGGTCGATCCCGCTGGCGATGCCGGCCGAGGTGACCACGCGGTCGTCCACGACGTAGAGCACGTCCCGGACCACGACGGCCCGGGGATGCCGACGGGCCAGCTCGTCGGAGAGGTCGTGGTGGGTGGTGCAGCGCCGGCCGTCCAGCAGCCCGGCGCCGGCCAGCGCGAACGCCCCGGCACAGACGCTGGCCACCGTGCCGCCCCGGCGGTGGTGCTGGACCAGCCGTTCCAGGGTCGCGGCGGTGAACCCGGGACGACCGGCCCGGCCGGGCCGGTCGGCGGGCCGCCATCCGGGCACCACGATCAGGTCGTCGGGGCCCAGCTCCGGCCAGTCGGTCCGGGCCCGCAGGGGTACGCCCTGGGTGGTGTCGACCTCCTCCTGCTCGCCGACGTAGTGCAGGACGTAGCCGCCGCCGAGGTCGGCGGCGGTGGAGAACGCCTGCGCCGGGCCGGCCAGGTCGAGCAGGTGCAGCCGGGCGGCGAGCAGGAAGAGGACGTTCGTCACCCGGCCGGCTCCGGCACGGCGGCCCGGTCGACGACCGCCGGGTCGCCTCCGGTACTCCCGCCGGTCAGCTCCGCCACGGTACGGATGGTGGCGAAGCGGCCGGCGAGCGCGTACTCGGTACGCGCGACGATCTCGTCGACGCCGAGCGTGCGCGGGTCGGCGAGGATCTCGGCGAGGGTACGGCCGGGCGGGGCGTCGGGATGCTCGATCGGATTCGTCGCGGTCGCGTCGGTCACGAACGTCACCCGGTAGCCGAGATCGCTGGCGAGTCGGGCGGTGGTCTCGACGCACTGCTCGGTACGGATCCCGCAGACCGCCACCTCCACCACCCCCGCCCCGGTCAGCAGTTGCTGGAGGTTGGTGGTGGTGAACGCGTTGTGCGAGGTCTTGTGCAGCACCGGCTCACCGGGCTCGGGCTCCAGGCCGGCGATCAGCCGGACGTGACCGAGCGCCGGGTCGAAGACGGTGCCGGTGCCGGGCTCGGTGTGCAGCACCCAGACCACGAGATCACCGGAGGCCCGGAACGCTTCGGTCAGCCGGCGTACCCGGTCGACGAGGTCTGGGTTCGAGGTGGCCGCCCAGATCGGCCGTTGCCGGAACGACTCCTGTACGTCGATGACGACGAGTGCACGGGATGACATGCCACCGATCCTCTCCGCTCGACGTCGACGACGGCAGACACCATCCTGCCCGGCTCCGGAACGATCCGGTCAGCGAGCCCGGACCGGCGCACTCCCCCGGACGGCCGGCGGCCCCTCCCGGTCGAGGTGCAACCGGAAGGGGCCGCCGTGAACGGTCGACGAGCTAGCCGTCGGTCACCGGGTGACGCCGAAGACGATCCGGCTGAGGGTGTCCTCGGTACCGGTGAAGCCCTCGCCCGGGTTGAAGGTGTCCTCGCCGAAGTCGACGTCGGGGTCGTCGGCGGTGCCGCCGACGCCGTCCGGGCCGACCGCGAACATCAGCGGGAAGTTACCGCCCTGGTCCATGATGTTCGCCTGCTCGTTGAACTGGTCGACGTGCCAGTTGCCGAAGAAGTGCCCGGCCTCGTGCGCGGTCACGTTGCCCACCGCCCGGCCGACGAACTCGACCCGGTTGCTGGCCTCGGTGATGTACGTGTTCAGCGACGGCTCCTCACCGGCCGGGTCGCTCAGCACGTCCAGCAGTACCAGCGCGGAGTCCTGGGTGCCGAAGTTGCCCGGGTCGATGTACTGCGCCACACCGATGGTCGGTACGCCCGACTCCTCGATGCTGCCGCCGATGATGATCCGGCTGACGTTCGCCTGCCCGAACGGGTCGGCGTGGTCCCGGCTGTTCAGGATCCGGATGTCGAAGCGCGGGTTGAGCCCACTCTCGATCATGTCGTGCCGGAGGTTCTCCCGTACCCCGGCGATGATCCCGTCGATCACCGCGTCCTCGTCGGCGGCGGTCAGCCCCCACCGGCCGAGGAAGGCCCGCATCGGGCTCAGGGTGCGCACGCCCGGGCCGCCGAAGATGGCGGTGTTGATCCGGGCACCGTCGAAGTCGAGGAAGAGCGTCTGCCGCGGCTGCTGCCCCGACCGGTACGCCTCGACCGTGATGTCGTACATGCCGTCGCCGAGGCTCACCCCGACGTAGTGCCAGCCGGCCTTGTCGGCCACGTGCTCGGTGACCGCGTTGCCGCCGCCCGGCAGCGGGCTGTTCGGCGGGTAGAGGGAGGAAGCGTCCTGGTCGGACCCGTGCACCTCGCGGCCGTCCGGGTCGTAGACCGTGATCTTGGCGGCCGAGCCCTCGACCGAGGCGCCGACCACGTCACCCGGCCGCAGCTTCACGGCGAAGAAGTCGGTGTCCTGCTCGGCGGTGCCGATGGTGACCTGGTACGGCCCCTCGCTGCCGGCACCCCCGCCGCTGGCCGAGTCGAACGGGTCGGCCGGGAGGGTCGGGAAGCCGATCACCGCCACGTAGTAGGTGCCGTCGGCGGCGAACTGGTGCACCAGCAGGCTGTCCAGTCCCTCCGGGCTGTCGTCGTTGAGCGCGATCAACTCGCCCTCGGCGTCGTAGAGCAGGACGACCGAGTCGAGTTCACCGGCCGGCGTGTCGACGTCGACCGTCAGGGTCCGGCCGGCGACGCCGGTGACCTCGTAGAAGTCGAAGTCGCCGCTGCCGCTGGCCGCGCTGCCGTGCGGGCCGTCCCCGATCGCGGCCGTGGTGGTGACGGCCTGCTCGGTGGTGCCGACCCCGGTCTCGCCGGCCAGCGGGATGGCGCCGTCGTCCTCCGGGTTCGGCCCGATCTCGGTCGCGTCCACCTGCTCCGGGGAGAGGCTGCCGACGATCCGCAGCCGGGGATTGTCCTCACCGCCCGTACCGAATCCGGTGATCCGCTGTGCGTTCGCCGGAGTGTCGTTGCCGCCACGGATGCCGGCCGGTTCCTCCTCGTCGGCCAGTACCGGTGCGGCGGCCGCCGCCCGCTGCTGCGCCCGCAGCCCGGCCCGCTGGTCGCCCTGCTTGGCCAGCCAGTTCTTCCACCCGACGTAGTCCGCCTTGGCCGGGTCCGGCAGCAGTGCGAGGAACGGGTTCGGTCCGGCTGGCTGCTTGGCGGCGCTCGGCTTCACCTTGGCGAGGCCGATGGCCGGGGCGCTGGTGACAACGCCCGCACTGCGCTCGTCCGTACTCGGCCGAGCCTGGGCGCCGGTCGCTGTCAACCCTGTCGCCGCCAATGTTCCGGCGGCCAGGATCGCGATCGTTCGACGCATGTATCCCCCTCCGTCATGCCATCACTCCGGTGGCCCCCGCCACCGATGGCTAACGTGACGCTACTGATCTCGAAGGGAAATTAATAGAAGCAGCGACATATCTGAGTACGCCTGTCGGTTGTTTTCCAGAGTCGGTTCCAACCTGTCGCGCCTGGCCGGCATGTATCCGGCAGAGCGAGTTGTCGTGGGAGGAATCGTGGAGGACGAGGTTGGCTTCCGGGAGTTCGTCGAGGCACGGCTGGTCCGACTGTCCCGAGTGGCCTACCTGCTGACCGGGCGGCACCACGACGCCGAGGACCTGTTGCAGGCCGCGCTGGTCAAGGTCGCCGCACGGTGGCGGCGCGTCGCCGCGACCGGCGACCCCGAGGCGTACGTCCGGCGCGTCATGTACAACGAGCGGATCCTGTCCTGGCGCAGGTGGCGCCGGCAGGTGGTGCAGCCTGCCGAGGGCGTACCCGAAATCGGGCCGGCCGGGGACGCGGCCGACGGCGTGGTTTCCCGGCTTCTCCTGGAACGCGCCCTCGCCCGGCTCACCTGGCGACAGCGGGCGGTGCTGGTGCTGCGGTTCTTCGAGGACCTCTCGGTCGCCGAGACGGCGGCGGTGCTGGGCTGCTCGACCGGCACCGTGAAGAGCCAGACCAGCCATGCCCTCGGTCGGCTGCGGACCCTCGCCCCCGAACTCGCCGACCTGATGAGTGGACCGATGGAGGTGTCGGATGAGCGGGTTGAGGGACATGTTCGATGAGATCGCCGAGCAGGCGAAGGTGTACGACGTCACCGGCCGTGCCGTCCGGGTCGCCCGGCGCCGCCGCCGGGCCGCCCGGCTCGCCCCGGTGGCCGCGGCAGCGACCGTGGTCGCCTTCGGCACCGTCGCGGTCGTCGGACTGCGGCCGGACCCGCCCGTCGCGCAGACGGTCGTCGCGGTACCGACCGTCGACTGGCTGCCGGACCGGCTCGACCTGCCGGCGTCCGGGCCGGATGCCCTGCCGGCCAGCGGCCCGGTCGGCCCGGGTGTCCTCGTCTACGCCGACCTGCGTCCCGGCGCGCCCCCGCCGGTGCTGCTCACCGAGGACGGCCGGCAGCACCGGCTGGCCGAGCCGGTCACCTCGGCGGCGGGCCTGTCGCACACCCGGCCGACCCTCTCACCCGACGGCCGCTGGCTCGGTGAACAGCGCGACGGGCGGTACGTCGTCCGCGACCTGACCGGCACCACCCGGCACCGGCTCCCGGACGGATTCTCCCCGGTCGCCTGGTCGCCGGAGAGCCGCTGGCTGCTGCTGGCCGACAACCTGCACGAGGAGGCGGCGCCGGTCCGGCTCGACGTGACCTCCGGAGACCAGCGGCCGGTGACCGGCCTCGACGGCGAGCGCTGGCAGCCGCTCGCGGTGCTACCCGGCGACGAGGTGTTGTTCCTCGGGACCTCCGACGAACCCGTCCGGCGGACCGACGTCGATCTTCGACAGCTCGAGGTGGTCGGCGGCACCGAGCCGACCCTTCTCCAGCTCAACCTGCGCCGCCACCTGCGGTCGGCGGAGAGCCTGGGCTCCGAGACGCCGAGGATCTCTCCGGACGGCCGGGCACTGCTGTTCAGCGTGGTCGAGGTGGCGGATCCGGAGCAGGGCATGCCGGGGCTGGACCACGGCGGCGACCTGATCCGGGTCGACCTGACCAGCAAGGGAGTACGCCGGATCCCGCTGCCGCACTCCGACCGGCCAGGTCCGGCGGCGGCGAGCCCGAGCCCGGCGGCGGCTCGGGACTGGTGGACCGAGCCGCTCGGCTACCTGCCGGAGGGGGTGTTGCTGCGGCTGCGTACCGCCGACGGGCAGGGTGACGCGCTCCAGGTGCTCGATCCGGCGACCGGTGCCGTCAACACGGTCACCGAACTGCCGGCGCGGGCCCGGGCGGCGGAGTTCGTCTGGCCCCGGGGCTCCTGACCGCAGCTGGCGAAAGACGGCCGGACTCAGCCACCGGGAGGCCGGGAGGCGGTGCTGTCGTCCCGATCCGGGACGGCACCACCGGCCGTCGACGCACCGCCGGCCCCGTCCGTGTTGCCGGCCCGATCCGTGTTGCCGGCCCGATCCGTGTTGTTGCCGGTCGTTTCGGTTCCGTCGGTTCCGTCGGGGTTGCCGTCGGCGGCGGGTGGGGCGATCAGGCGGTCGACGGCGGTGTTGGTGAGGGTGGCGCTCAGCGCGCTGCCGGCGGCGATCCCCCAGCCGACCGGCCCGAGCGGGGTGCAGCCGAAGAAGTGGCTCAGCCCCGGCGTCTGGATCACCCCGGCCAGTACCGCCACCGAGACGGCGGTCGAGGCCAGCACGCCGGGGCTCGCCCCGCCGTCCAGCAGGGTCTGGCCGAGCTGGGTACCGACCAGCGAGGCGAGCGCGACGGTCCCGGCCCGACGCCGGGTGCCGGTGTAGCGGGCCAGCGTCCAGCCGGTGGTCGCGCCGAGGGTGGTGGTACCGGCCCGCAGCGCGATCTCCCGGGTGAGGCTGGCGCCGAGCGAGGTCTCCGGCCCCTCGGTGAGCAGGCCGTCCATGCTCTCCGCCCGGGGTGCCCGGACCGCGATCGCCATCGCCGGAGCCAGGTCGGTGAGGAGGTTGACCAGCAGCATCTGCCGGCCGTTCAACGCGGACCGGCCGGTCAGCGCGGCGGTGAGCACACTGAACGCGATCTCGCCGAGGTTGCCGCCGACCAGGATGCTCAGCGCGTGCCGTACCGAGGACCACATGGCGCGGCCCTCGACCAGGGTGGCGATGATCGTTTCGAGCCGGTCGTCGGTGACCACCAGATCGGCGGCGGCCCGGGCGGCCGGGGTACCCCGCTGGCCGAGCGCGATGCCGACGTCGGCGAGCCGGATCGCGGGCGCGTCGTTGGCACCGTCCCCGGTCATCGCCACCGTACGCCCGCACTTCTGCAACGCCCGGATGATCCGTACCTTGTGCGTCGGCGTGCACCGGGCGACCACGTCGGTCCGGGCCAGCCGATCGGCGAGGGCGTCGTCGTCGAGCCGGTCGAGTTCGGCGGCGGTCACCACCCGCTGGTCGGTGTCGTCGGTACTGATGATCGCGGCGATCGCCTCGGCGGTGGCCGGATGGTCACCGGTGATCATGATGGTGTGCACCCCGGCCTGTCGGATCCGCCGCACCGCCGGGGCGGCGCTCTCGCGTACCCCGTCGGAGAGGGCCAGGAAGCCGACGAAGGTCAACCCGTCGACGTCGTCCTCGGTGACCGTGTCGGCCGGCAGTTCCCGTTCGGCGACCGCGAGTACCCGCTGACCGGCCCCGGCGTGCCGGTCCAGCGTCTCCTGGAGGGCCTGCCGGCCTGCCTCGTCCAGATCCCGGTCGCGGTGCCGGGTGCACCGGGGCAGGATCGTCTCCGGTGCGCCCTTCACGCTGAGCAGATGGTGGCCCCGGTGCCGGCCGACCGTGGCGTGGTAGCCCCGGGACGGCTCGAACGGCAGCGCGTGCTCCTGGTGCCACGGGTGCGTCCGGGTACCGGTGCCGACGCCGGCCCGCCGGGCCCCGGTCAGTACGGCCCGGTCGGTCTGCTGGCTGACCTCCTCCGGACGCTCGGCCGCCGGGGTGGCCCGCAGCGCCGCCGCGAGTACGCCACGCAGTGGCTTGTCCAGCCCGTCGAGGTCGGCGTACCGCTCGCCGTCGCCGACCCCGGCCAACATCAGTTCGCCCTCCGTCAGCGTGCCGGTCTTGTCGAAGCAGAGCACGTCGACCCGGCCCAGCGCCTCGATGGTGCGCGGGTTGCGCACCAGCGCGCCGTGTTCGGCCAGCCGGCGCGCGGCCGCCAACTGCGCGGCGCTGACCAGGAACGGCAACCCCTCCGGTACGGAGGCAACCGCGAGGTTGGCGGCGGTGCCGGCCGACTCCACCAGCGGTACGCCCCGGAGCAGCCCGGCCCCGGCGACCGCCACCGCCGAACTCGCGGCGAGCGGGATCGACAGCTTGGTCAGCCGGCCGAGCCGGGCCTCCACCCCGCTGGTCGGTGCGGCCTCGCCGGCCAGCGCCATGCCCCGGCCGACCTCGGTGTCCGCCCCGGTCGCCACCACCACGGCGAGGCCCCGACCGGCGGCGACGGTGGTCCCCTCGTAGAGCATCGACCGGCGCTCCGCCACGGCGGCGGCCACCACCGGCTGGCTGGTCTTCGTCACCGGCAGCGACTCCCCGGTCAGCGACGACTCGTCGGCCTCCAGGCCGACCGCCTCGACCACCCGGCAGTCCGCCGGGACGGCGTCGCCCGGATCCAGCGCGACGACGTCGCCGGGAACCAGTTCACCGGCGGCGACCACCCGCTCGGTGCCGTCCCGCCGGACCCGGGCGGTCACCGCCGACCGGGAGAGGAGTTCGGCCAGCGACCGTTCGGTGGAGACCCGGTGCGCGGCACCGATCAGCGCGGTCAGTCCGATCACGCCACCGACCAGCGCGGCGTCCGCCGCCGAGCCGACCGCGGCGGAGAGCCCGGCACCGCCGGCCAGCACCGGGGTGAGCGGGTTCGCCAGCTCCTCGACGAACGCCCGGGGCAGGTCGAGGCTCTCGGCCGACCCGGTCGAGGTGGGCCGGCAGCGCCGACCCACCTCATCGGTGGAGAGGCCCGCCCGGTCGGTGCCGAGCCGCTCCAGTACGGTCCGCACCGGCATCAGGTGCCACGGGGTAGGCGGGGCGGCGGTCGAGGTACGCCGGGGCGGCAGCCGACCCGCCCGCCAGACGCCGTGCCCGATCGCCAGTCCGGCGGCGGCGTTGACCGCCGTCATCGACCGTGCCGGCAGTTGCGCCGGTGCCGCGGTGAACGCCGTCAGCGCGCCGAGAGCACTGCCGCCGGCGGCCAGCGCGATGCTCTGCCGGGCCACCGTACGGGCCATGCCGACGGCCTCGACCACCAGTGCCGCCACCGTCAGGTCGGAGCCGACCAGCAGATGCGCGCCCCACGGCGGCCGTCCGTCGGGCCGCCACACCCCGAGGCCGCAGTCGGCGGCGGCCAGCGCGCGCGGATCGCTGGACACCACCGCGACCATCGCCCCCTCGGCCTGCAACGTCCGGATCGACCCGGCGAGTCGTGGCCCGCCGGGCAGGAACCCGTCCGCGAAGTCGTGCTCTCCGCCGCTGTTGCTGGCGTCGCTGGCGCTACCGCTGTTGCCGGCGTCGCTGGTGTCGCTGGCGTCGTCCTCGGCGACCAGCAGGCGCAGGCCGGCCCGCCGGGCCGCTGCCGGCAGCGCGTCGATGCCCGGGGCGGGTTCGGCGGCCACCCGTACCACCGCGGCGAGCCGGCCGCCGGTGGTCAGCCCGAGCAAGGTTCCGCCGTCCGTACCGAGCCGGTCGATCTGCTCGGCACCCACCCCGTCGGGCAGGCGCAGCGAGGCGAGCGGGCCGAGCTTCCACCCGTCGGCGTCGCGTACCCGGTCCGGGGTCTCCGGGTCGAAGAGGTCGAACGCCCGTGCCGCCACCTCCTCGGCATCCGCGCCGGGCAGCGGTGCCAGGTCGGCGAGGACGCCCCGGGCCGAGCGCAGCGCGGCGGCGTCCAGCACCAGTACGTCGAGGCGCTCCAGTTCGCGCAGCACCGTACGGTCCATCGCGATCACGCCCCGACGGGCGAGCAGCCAGCCGAGCCGGGCCGCGTACGCCTCCCGGCCGGCGACGGCCGCGCTCGGAATGCTGGACAGGGCCAGCGCGGCCGCCCGCTTGCGCCCGGCCAGGGAGAGCGCGGCGGCACCGGCGACGGTGCCGGACTCGAGTGCCCGGGCCAGATACCGTTCGACCGGGCCGTCCGGCTTGGCGCGCGGTCGCTCGTCCTGCGGCGGTGCCGCCCGGGCCCGTTCCGGGGTGCCGGCGAGCAGCGGCTCGGCCTGCTCCCACGCGGCCAACTGGGCCCGCGCCTCGCCCCACTGGAGGATCCGGTGGGCGCTGTCCAGCAGGATCCCGGCCCAGCCGCCGGTAAGGCCCTGCGCCAGTACGGTCGCGAGCGGCAGCCAGGAGTCGGCCCGGTGGTCACCGCGCAGCCCTCGCCCGGCGAGCGCGTGCAGCCTCGGGTGCAGGTCCACCGCCCGCAGCAGGCCGGCGAGTTCGCCCGGTGCCCGGGTGAACGGCAGGATCCGGACGGCGGCGGACAGGCCGAGCCCGAACGCGTCGGTCGCGATCCTGGTCATCGCCCGTCGGGTACGCGGACCCTCCTCCGGGGGATGCGGCTCCACGCAGTCCGGGTCGGGCTCCCGTCCGTCGGCACGCTCCACGGCGGCGATCACCGAGATCAGCGCCCGCAGTCGGGGCGCGGGCGTGCCGACCGCCACCACCACCCGCCCGGAGGGGGCGTTGACCCGGGCCCACTCGACCCCGGAGAGCCCCTCCAGTGCCTGTTCGATCTGTGCGGCCAGCCGCTCGCCGCCGGGCTGGGCGATCCCGTGCACCTCGATGTGGTGTCGGCCGGGCCGGGACCAGATCGCCCGGCGCTTGAGTCCGGCGGCCCGGGCGGCCCGGCCCACCATCGACTCGGCGTTGTGCGCGACCCCGGCGACGAGCTGCGGCACGCTGCGAGGCGACAGCGCCTCCGGCAGGGCGGGCAGGGCGGGCAGCTGGAGGCGGCGCAGATCCACGCCGGGGATCCTCAGCCCGAGTGGTGTCATCGACCGGAGCCGCCGGCAGGCCGGCCGGTCCGCCGTGCGGCGGGGCCGCTGTCGCTGGCCGCACTCGGGTAACGCATCTCACCCTCCCAGAGCCGTGGATCGGCCCTGCCTTCCCGGTCGGCGCGGCCTTATGCGCCTTTCCGGGCGAGATCTCCGACCCGCCGCCGACCGGCGTGACCGGGTCAGACCCGGGCCATGGCCGGATCGACGGAGCCGTCCGGGGCGCAGACCTCCGGCCCACCGCAGCTCGCGCCCCCGCCGGCCGGGGCGTGCGTCGCGGCCGGGCGGTCCGGTGCCGCCGGGGCCCGCGTCGCGGCCGGGTTGTCGGCCGCCGTCGCCGCGTCCTCCGGTGCGGTCGGGCCGGTGAGGCCGGCGAGCAGGTGGCGCGGACCGGGGCCGGTGCCGGCCATCACGTCGCCGGGGTTGGAGAGCGCGCACCGGTCCAGCGACAGGCAGCCGCAGCCGATGCAGTCGGAGAGGTCGTCGCGGAGCCGTTGCAGGGCGAGGATCCGCTCGTCGAGCTGCCCGCGCCAGCCGGCCGAGAGCCGGGCCCAGTCCGCCCGGGTGGGTGTGCGTTCCTCGGGGAGGCTGGCCAGCGCCTCCCGGATCTGGGCCAGCGGCACACCGACCCGCTGGGCGAACCGGATGAAGGCGACCCGGCGCAGGACGTCGCGGGCGTAGCGGCGTTGGTTGCCGCTGGTCCGGGTACTGGTGATCAGCCCCTTGGCCTCGTAGAAGTGCAGGGCCGAGACGGCGACACCACTGCGCTCGGCGAGCTGTCCGACGGTGAGGGTGTGTGCGGGTTCGGTCACCGGTCGAGGATAGCTCCGGTACCTCAACTAATGTTCAGGTGTGGCGTGTCCCGCATCCGGTGGTCGGCGGGCGGAATTCGGTGGACCCGGTCGGCCCGCGACCGCAAGCTGATCCCGTGGCTGATCTTCCCGAGCTGTACGTCGCGGTCGACGTCGAGGCGGACGGGCCGATCCCGGGGCCGTACAGCATGATCTCGCTGGGCATGGCGGTGGCCGGGCGGCCCGAGTTGACCTTCTACACCGAACTGCGCCCGATCTCCGACGAGTTCGTGCCCCAGGCGCTCGCCGTCTCCGGACTGGACCGGGAGCGGCTGCTCCGGGAGGCGCCGCCGGCCGAGGAGGCGATGACCGCCGCGGCGAGGTGGGTCAACGGGCTACGCAAGCAGGGCCGCCCCGTCTTCCTGGCCGCGCCCGCCGTCTGGGACGGGATGTTCGTGCACTGGTACTTCGTCCGGTTCACCGGCCGGAGCCCGTTCGGGGCGACCGGGTCGGGGGTGGACCTGCGCAGCTACTGGATGGGCCGGACCGGTTCCGAGTGGGCCGGTACGCACAAGGGCAGGATCAAGCACGCGCTCGGCCTGACCGGCATCCCGCACACCCACCACGCGGGCGAGGACGCGGCGGAGTTGGCCCAGGTCTTCGACGCCGTACTGCGGCATCCGGCGCCGGAGCCGCCCGCCCGGTCCGACTGATCGGGGTACCCGCCACCCGACCGGGCGACCGCGCCCGGAACGCGAAAAATCTCCGGATCCACCGCCTACTCTCGAACGCATGATCTACATGGCTCTGGCCGCGATGATGTACGTCTGCGGCTTCGTCTTCCTCTACGGCGTGATCCGGTTCGCCGTCCGGCACGGCATCGAGGATGTCCAGCTGCGGCGGGAGCGGGCCGCCGAGGCACCGGAACGGGATCGGCTCCGGGAGCGCACCCTCGTGCCGGACAACGCCTTCCTCGCCGGCAGCTGAGCCGCTCAGGGGTGCGCCCGTCGCCGGTGGGCGACTCCCCTCCCCGCCGGATCGACACCTCGTGGCGCGGTCGGTGTGCCCGGCCGGCACGGGCGGTGCGAGGATCACGGGCGTGATGGGAACCCTGAAGACGGAGCCGGCCCGGACCCGCCAGGATCTGCTCGCACCGCCGGTGACCGAGGCCCTGCACCGCTGGCCCGCCGACTCCCCGGTCGGCGTCGACGACATCCTGGTCGCACCGATCGACGCCACCCTGGCCGACACCGCCGCCTTCTGTGCCGCCTACGACGTCGGGCTGGACGTCTCGGCGAACTGCGTGGTGGTGGCCGGCAAGCGGGAGGGGAGCGTCCGGTACGCGGCCTGCGTCGTACTGGCCACCACCCGGGCCGACGTGAACGGGGTGGTACGCCGCCACCTCGACGTACGCAAGGCGAGCTTCGCCCCGATGGCCGAGGCGGTCGAGCTGACCGGCATGGAGTACGGCGGCATCACCCCGATCGGGCTGCCCGGCTCATGGCCGATCCTGGTCGACTCGCGGGTGCTCGACACCCCGTACGTGATTGTCGGGTCGGGGGTCCGGCACAGCAAGATCGCGCTACCCGGTGCCGCCCTCGGGCTGCTGCCGAACGCCGAGGTCGTCGAGGGGCTCGCCCGAGAGGTCGGCTGACGACCCCGCCGACCGGTCGATCGACTGCTCCGGCGGCTGCTCCGGCGACTGTCGCGCCGGCTGTTGCGGCGACTGCTCCAGCGGCTGTCGCGCCGGCTGCTGCGGCGACTGCTCCAGCGGCTGTCGCGCCGGCTGCTGCGGCGACTGCTCCAGCGGCTGTCGCGGCGGCTGCTCCTTGGCGCGGTCCGGCCAGCAGATCCGGCATTCGCAGAGGACGACCCGGACCTGGCCGGTGCCGGAGACCAGGCGTACCTGCCCGGGGCAGTGGTGGGGCGGCTCGGTGACCGGTGGGCGCAGGGCGAGCGCGCACGGCAGGCACAGCGTCGTCTCGGTCATCCGGGACACTCCCCTTCGCCCCCGCCGACCGGCTCGACGCTGGTCGTCCCCTCCGCTGGGGTGGCACGGCTGTCGATGTCTACCACATCGACGAGCGGATGCGTGGGTACGAATGGATCGTTCACCATTTCTAAATAAGCGCGTGCCGTCGCCAGTGCCCGGCAGGACGGCAGTTTGCAAATAGGGCAACGGCCGTCGTCGCGCGGCCAGTGGTCGATCACGATGAGTCGGGCGGAGAGCGCCATCCGATTCCGTATCCGGCGCGCGGCGGCCCCGGTCATCTCCGCCCGCCACGCCTCCGGCGTCCGCCGGGGGTGCGCACCGCCGTACTCGCAGGCACGAGTCGCCTCCTGAGCTGCCCGGGAGGTGCGGCGGCCGCCGGCACGGCCGCCGCACCCGGCAGGGCGCCGCCCGCTTCCCAGGGGAAGACAGCGGGGTACGCGCCCCGGTCCCGCGTGGACCGATCACGAGCCGACCTGGAGGCCGATTAGGTCGAGCCGTGTCATACCCGCGGGCCGTGGAACTCCGGTCCGGGCATCGATCCCGAGGTCACCCCAGGCTTACGATCTGCGCCCGGAAGCGGTAAACATTGATCGGTGCCACATCGAACTGAAGCGATCCACATCCCCACATTCCCGTAACCAGAGAACTACCGATAGTAGGCGCGGTTTTCAGGTGTTTTCCGGAGCGCACAGGCGGTAGACGGATGGATCACGTCGGCGCAAGGCTGAGGGTGGCGCGTACGGACGCCCAGGTCACCCTGACCCAGATGGCGGCCCGCACCAACTACAGCAAGAGTCATCTGTGCAACGTCGAGCTCGGCAAGCGGCCGGCCACCCCGGACCTGGTCCTCGCCTACGAGCGGGTGTTGGGAGACAGCGTGAACCGCAGAGGTGCCCTGGCGATCGCCGCGACCGTCGTCGTCTCGTCCGCCGTGGCCGAGTTGGTGCAGCACGGCTTCGCCGCCGCCATCGGGCCACGCCGGGACGTCGACGAGTGGGTCGCCCGGGCCGAGGGGTACGGGCAGGACTACATGTCGCTCGGCGCCGCCGAGTTGCAGGGCCGGCTCGCCGCCGACCTGGTGGTACTGCAACAGGAGCTGGACAGTCCGCACCTGTGGGGCGTCGCCGCCCGGCTGATGACGGTGCACGGCAAGACCCTGCCCGGCAACGACGGCGGTCGGGGAGCGATCCGGTCGTACGAGATGGCCGCGATCGCGGCGGACCGCTCCGGTGACCTGGAGGCCCGGGTCTGGGTACGTGGCCGGGCCGCCCTGGCGCTGGCGTACGAGGGTGCGCACCTGCCGGTGGCCGCCCGTTTCGCCGAGCAGGCCGCCGGGCTCTCCGACCGGCCGACCCTGGGCCGGTTGAACGCGCTGACCGCGCAGGCGCACGTCGCCGCCTGCCGGGGCGAGACCGGCACCGCTCTGGCCAGGTTGGACGATGCCCGGCGGGTCTTCGACACGGCCGGCAGCGCGGAGCAGATCTCCGACTTCGCGGTGCCGCTGTGGCGGTTCCACACCTTCGAGTCGATGCTGCTGTCCCGGCTCGGCCACCCGGGAGCGGTGGCCGCCCAGGACGCGGCGGACCGGACCCGGCCGGCCAGCCTGCCCCGGTTCGCCACGCACATCGAGCTGCACCGGGGCCTGATGATGGCCTCCGCCGGGGACGCGGCCGGTGGTCTCGGCTATGCCCGGCGGGCGCTGGACCGGCTGCCGCCGGAGCGGCACAGCCTGTCGCTGCGGCTGATGCTGGCCGAGGTGGAACGGGCGGCCGGAGCGACAGCCTGAGAGACGACCGTCGATACCGTTGCACGTGAAACGTTCCCGGGCCACCCTGCCGGCCCTCGGATCCCGGCTCAGTCGAGCTGTTCCCGGACCTGCCGCTTCAGCCGGGCCAGGATGGCGTTGCCGCCGCGTACCCGCAACGGGCTGATCGCCTGGGCCAGCCCCATCCGCTGGTAGAGGTCGTCCGGCACCGCCAACACCTCGTCGGCGCTCGCCCCGGCCAGCCCCTCGGCGAGGATCCCGGCGAAGGCCCGGGTGGTGGGCGCCTCCGGCGGACAGTCGAACCAGGTGGTCACGGTCCGGTCGGCGGCCACCTCGGCACGCAGGAAGAACGCCGTCTGGCACTCCGGGACCTGCTCCATCCCGGCGTGGCCGGCGAACTCCGCCGGCAGCGGTGGCACCGCGTCGGCGAACTCCAGCAGCATTTCGAGGACCACGTCCCGGGGAGCGGCGGCGAACTCCGCCACGATCTCGGCGAGCTTCGGTGGCATCGACTGCGGCATGGACCCCAGGCTACCGAGGTGCCTCACGGGCGCGGGCTGGCCTCGCTGATCTCGCTCAGCGCCGAGGACGGGTCCAGGCGTACGGCCAGGTCGCCGAGGGAGACGATGCCGACCAGTTGCCGGTCGCTGTCACAGACCAGGATCCGGCGTACGGCCCGTTCCCGCATCAGCGCCGCTGCCTCGGCGGCGGTGGAGTTCTGCTCGATCATCACGATCTCCCGGGAGGTCACCGAGCCGATCGTGGTCTGCCGGGCGTCACTGCCCTCGGCGACGGCCCGGACCACGATGTCCCGGTCGGTCACCATGCCGAACAGGCTCGGCCCGTCCGTCACCACCACGTCGCCGATGTCGGCGTCCCGCATGGCGCGGGCGGCCTCGTCCAGAGTGGTGGCCGCGGGCAGATAGACGATCGTCCTGGTCATCACGTCACGGACTCTGACCTCAGTCACGGTGTGCCTCCGAACCCCCGAATTCCCGATACCACCTGCTACCCCCTGGCCGGCACGCTAACACCATGTCGGGTTTCCGATCGGCCACTCTGGGTTGTTGAACGGTATCGTGCGGTTGGCCCCGATAAGCCGGAGAGATCCGAGCGACGCTGTGAGGTGCGAGTGAAGGCCACCGAGCTGTCCATACCCGGCGCCTGGGAGTTCCTCCCGCAGCAGTTCGGCGACGACCGGGGCCGGCTCCTCGTCTGGTACGACGCGGAGGTCTTCGCCGACGCGCTCGGCTTCGAACTCCACGTCGCGCAGGCCAACCAGAGCGTCTCCCGGCGCGGCGTCATCCGGGGCGTGCACTGGGCCGACGTGCCGGTCGGCCAGGCGAAGTACGTCTACTGCCCACGCGGCGCCGTACTCGACATGGTGGTCGACCTGCGGGTCGGTTCACCGACCTTCGGCCGGCACGAGGTGACCCGGCTCGACACCATCGACAACCGCGCCGTCTATCTGCCCGAGGGGCTCGGCCACGCCTTCGTCGCGCTGGAGGAGGAGAGCATCGTCAGCTACCTCTGCTCCGCCCGGTACGCCCCGGCCCGGGAGCGGGTCGTGCACGTCCGGGATCCGGAACTGGCACTGCCCTGGCCGACCGACCTCGACCCGATCCTCTCCGAACGCGACGCCGAGGCGCCCGGCCTGGCCGAGCTGCGCGCCGCCGACCTGCTGCCGAGTTACGCGGAGTGCCAGCGGTTCTATCAGGCACAGCGCTCCGGCCGGGCCGTCCGGCCGACGGACTAGACGCCGTCCGGAGCGGTCAGCCGGGCCAGCAGGTCCGCCGCCGTCAGCTCGGTACGGTCCCCGGTGGCGCGGTCGCGCAACTCGACGTACCCGTCGGACCAGCGGCGGCCGACCACGACGGCGCGCGGGATGCCGATCAGCTCGGCGTCGGCGAACTTGACCCCGGCCGAGACGTGCGTCCGGTCGTCGACCAGCACCCGCAGGCCACGCCCGGCGAGCTGCCCGCCGAGTTCCAGCGCCGCCTCCAACTGCGGCCCCTTGCCGGCGGCCACCAGGTGTACGTCGCACGGCGCCACCGCCGCCGGCCAGACCAGTCCCCGGTCGTCGTGGTGCTGTTCGGCGATCGCCGCCACCGCCCGGGACACCCCGATGCCGTAGCAGCCCATCGTCAGCCGGACCGGCTTGCCGTCCTGGCCGAGCACGTCGACCCGGAACGCGTCGGTGTAGCGGCGGCCGAGCTGGAACACGTGCCCGATCTCGACACCCCGGCGGATCGTCAACACCCCGGGGCGGCAGGCCGGGCAGCGGTCACCGGCCCGGACCTCGGCCGCCTCGATCGTCCCGTCCGGGGTGAAGTCCCGCCCGCAGACCACGTCGGTGGCGTGCCGGCCCGGCTCGTTGGCGCCGGTCAGCCAGGCGGTGCCGGGCGACACCCGGGGGTCGACCAGATAGCGGATGCCGAGCTTGGCCAGCAGTTGCGGGCCGAGGTAGCCGCGGACCAGCTCGGGCCGGTCGGCGAAGCCGTCGAACATCGACACGGTGGCCGGGCTCAACACCGCGCCGAGCCGCTTGAGGTCGACCTCGCGGTCCCCGGGGATGCCGACGACCAGCAACTCCGGCTCGTCCGAGCCGGGCCGGCGCAGCTCGACGACGACGTTCTTCAGGGTGTCGCCGGCCGTCCAGTCGGTCCGGCCGCCGAGCCGTCGGTCGTTGGCGAGCGCGACCAGCGACTCGATGGTCGGCGTGTCCGGGGTGTCGTACACCTGCGCCGGCGGGTGGGCCCGCACGTCGCCGGCCGGGGCCGGCGGGGTGGTCACCGCCTCCGTGTTGGCCGCGTAGTCGCAGGCGGTACAGCCGACGAAGGTGTCCTCGCCGACCAGGGTCGAGGCGAGGAACTCCTCCGAGGCGGAGCCGCCCATCGCGCCCGAGGTCGCGGCGACGATCGTGTACGTCAACCCGAGCCGGTCGAAGATCCGCTGGTACGCCGCCCGGTGCCGGTCGTACGCCGCCGCCAGCCCCGCCCGGTCCAGGTCGAAGGAGTAGGAGTCCTTCATCAGGAACTCCCGCCCGCGCAGCAGCCCGGCCCGGGGCCGCGCCTCGTCGCGGTACTTCGTCTGCACCTGGAAGATCGAGACCGGGAAGTCCCGGTACGAGGTGAAGGTGTCCCGCACCAGCAGGGCGGCCATCTCCTCGTGGGTGGGCCCGAGCAGGTACTCCGCGCCACGCCGGTCGGTGAGGGTGAAGATGTCGTCGCCGTACTCGGTCCACCGGCCGGTCGTCTCGTACGGCTCCCGGGGCAGCAGGGCCGGGAAGAGCACCTCCTGGCCGCCGATCGCTACCATCTCCTCCCGGACCACCTCGGTGACCCGGTCCAGCACCAGCCGGCCGAGCGGGAGCCAGGTGTAGCCGCCCGGGGCGGCGCGACGGACGTAACCGGCCCGCAGCAGCAGCCGATGGCTCGGCACCTCCGCGTCGGCCGGGTCCTCGCGCAGCGTACGCAGAAACAGCGTGGACATCCGTAGCAGCATCCGGGCAGCGTAGACCCGCAGGCGGGAGCGAAGCACCGGAATTGTCCGCCGACGGGTGCGTCTGCTCGGCGGCGCCCTCGCCGCGCATCGTGCGGTCCCGGTCACCTTCCCGCGCCGGGCGTACCCGGGACGGTGCCGGGCTGACAGACTGGCTCCCGGTCGATCGGGCGGGGAGGGTCGATCGGGTGGACAGAGCGGTGCAGGGGAGGCGCGACGTGCGCTGGCGCAACTTCGTGGCGGTCGGGGACAGTTTCACCGAGGGCCTGGACGACCCGTATCCGGACGGCAGCTTCCGCGGCTGGGCCGACCTGGTGGCCGCGACGCTGGCCGCCGAGGCCGGGCCGGACTTCGGGTACGCCAACCTGGCGATCCGGGGCCGGCTCTTCGGCAACATCGTGGCCGAGCAGGTGCCCGCCGCCCTCGCGATGCGCCCCGAGCTGGTCAGTTTCGCCGCCGGTGGCAACGACGTACTACGCCGCAACTTCGACCCGGACGCCCTGATCGAGCGCTTCGACAAGGTCGTCGCCGAGTTCCGCGCCACCGGGGCGGACGTGCTGCTGTTCCGGTTCGCCGACGTGATGGCCCGGCTGCCCGGGCAGCGGCTGGTCGCCCCCCGGGTGGCGATGCTCAACCGGGCGGTCGGCGAGACGGCACAGCGGCACGGGGCCAAGCTGGTCGACCTCTTCGCCGACGAGGTCTTCCACAACCCGGCGCTGTGGAGCCCCGACCGGCTGCACCTGTCGGCCGCCGGGCACCGCCGGGTCGCCGCCCGGGTGTTGGCCGCGCTCGACGTCGTACCGGACGACGGCTGGCTGGTGGTGCCGCCCCGGCCCGCGCCGACGCCGTGGCTGGCGGCCCGGGGCGCCGACCTGCGCTGGGTGGGGCAGCACTTCGCACCCTGGATCAGGCGCCGGATCACCGGCCGGTCGTCCGGCGACACGATCACGGCCAAGCGGCCGGTGCTGGAGCCGTACCGGCAACGCCAGCCCTTCGTGGACTGACCTCCGCCGGGGCGGTGCTCAGCCGACCTGGAAGCCGAGTGCCTGGGCGAGCACGATCGCCTGGCTCTGGTCGACGATCGCGCCGGAGCGTTCGACGGTGGTCGGGTCGAGGGTGCTGAGATCACTGCCGCGCAGGTCGGATCGGACGAACCGGGCCGCGCGCAGCTGCGCGCCGGAGAGGTCGACGTTGGTCAGGATCGCGTCGGTGCAGTTGGCGCCGGTCAGGTCCGCCTCGCGCATCCGTACGCCCTGGATGGTGACGCCGCGCAGGTCGGCGCCGGGCAGGCCGACGAACGACCAGTCCCCGCCGAGCACGGTGAGCGGCCGCACCGACGACTCGACGAAGGTGCTGCCGACCAGCTTGCAGCCGGCGAACTCGGCCTCGAAGAAGTTGCACCGGGTGAAGGTGCAGCGCAGGAACGCCGAGTCGGTGTGCCGGGAGGCGTTGAACCGTACGTTGCCGAAGGCGCAGTTGGTGAAGCTCGTTCGTTCCAGGGTCGCCTCGGTCAGGTCGACGTCGAAGAACTCGCAGTCGACGTACTCGTGCTCGACGAACTCGTCGCCGTACCAGTCCTCGCGTCGGAAGGTCCGACCCTCGTGTCGTACGCCTGTCCGGGTCGGCTCCGCCATGTGACGACGGTAACCGAGGAGAGCCGGCCTCCTCCACCGACGGCCCGGCGTACGGTGGGGATCATGCCGATGCCGAGCGATCCCGCACCGAGCCTCCAGGGTTACGCCGACCCGCAGCGCCTGGTCACCACCGAGTGGCTGGCCGAACACCTGGGCCAGCCGGGGCTGGTGGTGATCGAGTCGGACGAGGACGTGCTGCTCTACGAGACCGGGCACATCCCGGGCGCGGTCAAGGTCGACTGGCACCTGGAGCTGAACGACCAGGTGACCCGGGACTACCTCGACGCCGAGGCGTTCGCCAAGCTCTGTGCGGCGAAGGGGATCGGCCGGGACGACACGATCGTCTTCTACGGCGACAACTTCAACTGGTGGGCGGCGTACGCGCTCTGGGTCTTCACCCTCTTCGGGCACCCCGACGTGCGGCTGCTCGACGGTGGCCGGCAGAAGTGGGTCGCCGAGGGGCGGGAGCTGACCCGGGAGAAGACCGAGCGGCCTCCGGCGGACTATCCGACGCCGCAGCGGGACGACGCGCCGATCCGGGCGTACCGGGACCAGGTGCTGGCGCACATCGCGGCGGCCCGGCCGCTGGTCGACGTCCGCTCGCCGAAGGAGTACACCGGCGAGCTGACCCACATGCCGGAGTACCCGCAGGAGGGCGCGCTGCGCGGCGGCCACATCCCGGGTGCGCTGAGCAAGCCGTGGAAGTCGGCGGCGAACGACGACGGCACCTTCAAGGGCCCCGACGAGCTGCGGGCGATCTACGCCGACCAGCTCGGGCTCTCGCCGGACGACGACGTGATCGCGTACTGCCGGATCGGCGAGCGGTCCAGCCACACCTGGTTCGTGCTGCGGCACCTGCTCGGCTATCCGCGGGTGCGCAACTACGACGGCTCGTGGACCGAGTGGGGCAACCTGGTCCGGGCACCCGTGGTCCAGGGCGACCAGCCGGGCGGCCTCGGCTAGTCCTACCGCCCGTTCTCCCGCCCGGCGGGGACCACCTGTCGCAGGGCCACCAGCCCGGGTACGTCGATACGCTGCCGTACCGTCCCGCTGCCGGGGTCGACCCGGAGTACGGCGTCGGGCTGGCCGACGTAGAGCCGGGAGCCGTCGGGCGGGCCGGCGAGGCCGCGTACCTCGGCCGGGGTCGACCAGCGTGGCACCGCGCCGTCGCCAGCGGTGGCCGCCATCCCGGCCACCTCGCGGCCGGCCCCGACCAGCAGCGTCCCGGCGCCGTCGAAGGCCGCGGCGGCCGGCGCGGCGCCGGTCGAGCCGGCGGTGCCGGCCGGCGCGTCGAACCGGATGCTCTCCAGCACGGTCAGCCCGTCGGGGTCGATCGTGGCCAGCGCACCGGTGCCGGTGTCGGCCACGTAGAGCCGGCTGCCGTCCCGGTTCAGCGCGATCGTGTGCCCGGTCGCCGCACGCTCGCCGAACGGTGCCGGCAGGTCGACGCAGAACGCCCAGCGTTCGGTCAGGTCGAGGGTGTGCACGAAGGCGTGCACGTGCGGGGCGTCGTCCCGGGCCCCGGCACCGTTCGGGTCCGCCGTCGCGGCGATCCGGTCCCGGGTGTGCACGTGGTCCGGCTGGTGGGTGTAGAGCGTGAAGAGCCGGTTGCGCTGCCGGTCGTAGACCGCCTGCCGGCCCTCGCCGCGCATCTCCTCCTCGGCACCCGCCGGCACCACCGCCTTCACCCGGGTCAGCAGCGGCTCCACCCGACCGGAGGCGAGGTCGACGACCCGCACCCGGTACCGGTCCGGTGCGGTCGGCGGCAGATAGTCGAGGACGAAGAGCGCCTGGTTCGTCGTGTCGAACGCCTCCGGTTCGAGGTTGCCGGGCAACTCCAGCCGACGCCGCTGGCCGGCACCGTCGGCGACCACGATCGTCGTCCGCTCCCGAGGCCCCGGCCGGTACGGCGTGTGCCCCGGACCGGCGTCGTCGGCGAGTGCCACCAGGCCGCCGTCGGCCGAGGTGGTCCGGACCGTGAGCGCCCCGGTCAGGGTGCCGGCGCTGACAGCCGCGCCGTCCGGCAGTTGATGACTGGTCAACCTGGTACCGCCGTCCGGGCGCTCGACCCGGACCAGCCGCCGCCCGTCGCCGCTGACCACCGCCGGGGCGGGCTGGACCAGCATCCGGCCGGTCGCCGCGTCGACCACCGCCAACCTGCCGTCGGCAAGCTCCACCACCAGCGCGTCAGCCGGGGCCAGCCCGCGGCGGGCGTCCTCGTCGGCCCGGTCGTCGGCCCGGTCGTCGGCCCGGTCGTCGGCCCGGAATTTGCAGCCGCCGCTGGCCGTGACCGCCCCGATCCCGGCGGAGCCGGCCAGCAGCGCGCCGGTCATCCGCAACACGTCCCGCCTCGTCGTCGTCATGCCGGGTAGAGGCGTGACGCCTCGGGCCGGTTCCGGCGCCGTCGTGCAGGTGTCCCCCAAGATTCTTGTAGAACCGTGGTTAGCAGCGCGCCTCAATTCAACAAGAATCTTGATGGCTCCGGCGGTTCGGCCAGTGGAGGATTCGGCTGGCTAGTTCCTTGGGGTCGGCGTTGGGCAGATCCTGTAGGGCGCGGTCGAGTTGGCTGGCGAGATAGACCAGCAGCCCGATCCGGTCGTCGCGGTAGGTGTGCAGCAGGCTGAGCCGGGCCGGTTGACAGGGCCAGGGCGCGCCGCAGGTCCGGCACCGGAACGACGGGCGGGCGGGTGTGTGCGGACGGAACCGCGCGTGAGGGCCGTACATCGGGGTTGACCAGTCATCGGTACTCGACCTGCCGGGTCCGCCCGCTCCGGTCACGGTGTTCGGCCCGGACAGGCGTTTCCCAGGCCGGTCGGGTGTTGCGGTGTCGGGCCCGGGCCGGTGGCGGGTCCGGCGGGATTCGGACCAGCGTCGGACGAGGAGCCGGCGGTGGTCCCGGCCGATGCGGTGTCGGAAGGGTACGCGGGCAGCGCCAGCGGCGGCCGCAGGAACAGAAGATCCAGAGGAAGTACCAGGCACGGTAATGCCGGATGGCTGGGCGATGACGTCTGGACATCGGCCTTCCCTCTCTGTTCGTTCCCGGAATGCGATTTGCGGGGGTGCGGTCCCGCTCTCTTCCACTCTGGACGGCTGCCCCCTAACCTCGATAGGCGTGCATCGCACCCGTCATGACCTGCATGAACGTCCCGGCGGTGGTGGCGAACCGAGGCGAGCTGTGGAGTCGATCCATTGACCTGTGGAGGGCTGTATGACAGAGGCGCGGCAATCGATGATCGAATTCATCGTCGACGAGATTCGCCGAGCGAGGGTGACCGCCGGAATGACCCAGGACAGGTTTGGTCGAGGCGCCAGCTTCTCGGCGTCCCAGGTGAGTGCCGTCGAGACCGGTACCCGCGCGCTGACCCGGGAATACGTCCGAGGCGCCGACAAGGCGTTGAAGACGGGCGGCCTCTTTGAACGCATGGTGATCAAGCTCAAGCTCGACGGCGAGCCCTCCTGGCTGCGCGAATGGATCGAGATCGAACGCAAAGCCGAGTCGTTCCGCTGGTTCGAGAACGCGGTGATACCGGGACTGTTGCAAACCGAGGAATACGCGCGGGCCATCTTCGTCAGCATGGGAGTGTTCACCGCCGACGAGGTGGCTGCCAGGGTTGCCGCTCGTATCGAGCGACAGACCGTGCTCACGCAGGAGAAACCTCCGCAGCTGACGGCGGTACTGGACGAAGGTCTGCTGCACCGGCCGGTTGGTGGCCCGGAAGTCATGCGAGAACAGTTGTCGCACCTGGTGAGGATCGCCGCCGCGATGCCGCACCTTCGGATACAGGTTGTGCCGACCTCGGTCGGTGCTTACGGCGGCCTCACCGGGCCGTTCATCGTCGCCACGCTGCCCGGCGACGAAAACATCGCCTTCCTGGACAACTATCTGCGCGGCCAACTGGTGCAGGACGCAGCCGACGTAATGTGGATAGCCAAGGTGTGGGAGTCCATCCGGAGCGAGGCGCTACCACACCACCAGTCCACCAAGCTGATCTCAGAAGTGGCGGAGCGATGGAGCTGACGACAGCAGCAGTCTGGCGCAAGAGCAGTCGCAGCAATGGGGCCAGCGGCGCATGTGTGGAGGTGGCGGACAACTTGCCGGGGGTGGTCGGGGTTCGGGACAGTAAGGATCCGACAGGTCCGGCCCTGGTCTTCGCCCCGCAGGCGTGGCGCTCGTTCGTCCGGCAGGCTCGGGCCCGCTGACGGTCGGCGCCCTACCCGCCCCCTCAGCAGTGCATCCGCTGGAGCTTGGCGCAGAAGCGGGTGAAATGTGGGTCGAAGCGGGCGGGATCGGCGTCGCGTAGCTCTGCCGGTGACCACCAGCGGGCTTCCCGGAACTCGCCGCTGTCCAGTGTGAGCGGGTGTTGCCGGTCGAGTCGAAGCACGAACCACAGACTCACGTCGGTGTGCCCGGCGTCGATCCCGACGGTACGGGTCACGGTGACGAACACCGGCTCCTCCCCGACGAGGCCAGCTACGACCGGTACACCCAGCTCCTCCCACGCCTCTCGACGGGCGGTTTCGGCGGGATGCTCGTCCGGGTCGACGTGCCCGCCCGGCGGGAGCCACAGCCCCGCGTTGACGTGGTCGACCAGCAGCACGCTGCCGTCCGCCGGATCGACCGGTACGACGTACGAGACGAGGTGCCGGGGCGGGGTTGCCGGCTTGACCCGTCGGAACACGTCGTCGGTGCCGCTCAGCCAGTGCAGCGTCGCCGACCGGTGTTCCGCCTCCACCTCGTCCCACGGCACGACTCCGGTCACCAGCTCCCGCACCACCCCCACCGACGCACGCACCCGCGCATCATGTCAGGACGTAGCGTTCGGCAGATCATGGCGAGCCGAACGCTCCGCCTCGACGGTGGTTCTCGGGGTGGGGCGGAGGGAGTGCCAGGAGGCGACGGTGGTGAGGGCGAAGATGGCGGTGGCGGCGTAGAGCACCGGGGGTAGGCCGGCGGCGGAACCGAGCGCTCCGGCCAGAATCGCGCCGACCGGGGCGGCCAGCAGTCCGACCGTACGCTGGGCGCTGCCGACCCGGCCGAGCAGTTCGGCGGGGACGTTCCGCTGCCCGTACGCCGACCAGAGCGCGTTCCAGGTCGCGGTGCCGGCGGAGAAGAGGGCGAGTGCGATCGCTCCCGGCACCGGGTGCCGGGCCATGGCCAGCGCGGCGACCGCGAGCGTCTCGGCCACCAGCACCCAGCGCAACCCGGGCAGGGTGCCGAGCCGGGTGGCGAGCCGGCCGGCGCAGAGTCCCCCGACCAGTGCGCCGAACACCGCCGCCGCCATGAAGAGTCCGTAGCCGGCGGCCGGCACGGCCAGTACCTCCAGCGCGTAGAGCACGATGATCGCGATCAGGCCGCTGGTGGCGAGGTTGGTGACCACGGTGAGCCCGGTGATCCGGCGCAGGGTGGCGTCCCGCCAGATCCAGCGCAGCCCGTCCCCGGCCGCTCGCCAGGCGGCACCCCGCCCCCCGACAGGACGCTGCATGGACAGCAGCGGACGCGGCGTCGACGGCAACGGATGCGGCGTGGACGGCAGCGGACGCGGCGTGGACGGCAGCGGACGCGGCGTGGACGGCAGCGGACGCGGCGTGGACGCCATCGGGTGCGGCGTGGACGGCAGCGGCGGCGAGATCGGAGTGGGAGTCGGGGTCGGTGGCGGGGTGGGAATCGGGCCCGGTGGTGTTGGCGGGGTGGGGCGGAGGGTCAGCGCCAGCAGGGCGGCGACCGCGAACGTGACCGCGTCGACGGCGAACGGCAGGGCTGCGGCGACCGCGAAGAGCACCCCGGCCAGCGGTGCGCCGACGAAGCCGCCGGCCACCGCCGTACCCGCCTGGAGCCGGCCGTTGGCCACCGCCAGGCGGTCGGCGGGCACGATGCCGGGCAGTACGGCGAACGCCGCCGCGTCGAAGACGACGCCGAGGGTGGCGAGCAGGAGGGCACAGCAGACGAGCGCGACGATCCCGACGTCGCCGGTGCCGACCAGCAGCGCGAAGCCGGCGACCAGGACGGCACGCAGTCCGTCCACTGTGGCCATTGTGCGGTGCCGGTCCCAGCGGTCGGCGTAGACGCCGCCGAGCAGGCCGAAGAGCAGCGGCGGGAGCTGGCCGGCGACCACCACCGACGCGACGACCCGGGGATCGCGGCTGACCGACGCGGCGAGCAACGCCAGGGCCGGGGTACGCAGCGCGTCGCCGAGCCGCGACAGCACGGTCGCCGTCCACAGTGTCCAGAACCCGCCGACCCGGGTACGCCGGGCGGAGCCCACAACCGACCTCGCCGTCGTTCCGGACATCGGGGTGACCACCTCTCCTCGGCTCGCGCCGTAGCGGCGTCTCTGCTCGATTCGCCGTCGCGGCACCGGACGACCGGGCGAGCCTGCGGTCTCGATCGGGTCGAGGGTCAAGCCGAACGCCCGCCGGATGCCGGAAAAAGTCGGCGGAAAAGCCGGAAGCGGCGTGTCGCCCGGGGCCGGTACCGTGAGCGCCGTCACCGGACGGGAGTGAGTGAAGAGATCGTGGACCGGACCTTCCAGGTCGACCTCCGCGGCGTGGTCGACCTGCTCAGCCATCACCTCTACGGCAGTCCCCGGGTCTACGTGCGGGAGCTGTTGCAGAACGCGGTGGACGCCATCACCGCCCGCCGGGCCACCGAGCCCGGCGCGCCGGCCGTGGTCCGGATCGAGCCGCCGGAGCTGACCGGAGACGGCACGCTGCGGGTGCACGACACCGGGATCGGCCTGACCGAGTCCCAGGTGCACGAGCTGCTCGCCACCATCGGACGAAGCTCCAAAAGGGACGAGCTGGGTTTCGCCCGCCACGAGTTCCTCGGCCAGTTCGGCATCGGCCTGCTCTCCTGCTTCCTGGTCGCCGACGAGGTCCGGGTGTGCACCCGGCACGGCGGCGAGCCGACCGTGCTCTGGACCGGGTTCGCCGACGGCCGCTACCGGGTCGAGTTGGCCGCCGCCGACAACCAGCGCGCCGAGCCGGGCACCAGCGTCACGCTGGTCCCGCGCCGGGACGCCGACCAGTGGCTGACCCGGCCGACGGTGACCGAGCTGGCCCGGCTCTTCGGCTCGCTGCTGCCGATCCGGGTGCTGGTCGGCGACGTCGAGACCACCACCGGGCCACCGCCGTGGTCGGCCACCGCCGGCACCTCGCCGTCCGCCCGCCGGGACAACCTCGTCGGGTACGCCCGCGAGGCGCTCGGCTGCACCCCGTTCGACGTCGTACCGCTGTCGGTGCCGGAGGCGGGGTTGACCGGCGCGGCGTTCGTGCTGCCCACCCCGGTCAACCCGGCGGGGCGGGCCGGTCATCGGGTCTACCTGAAGCGGATGCTGCTCACCGAGGGCGCCGAGGGGCTGCTGCCGGACTGGGCGTTCTTCGCCCGCTGCGTCGTCGACTCCACCGAGCTGCGCCCGACGGCCAGCCGGGAGGCGCTCTACGAGGACAGTCTGCTGGAGGCGACCCGGGAGGCGCTCGGCGACCAGCTTCGGGGCTGGCTGGTCCGGCTGGCCGGCAGCGCGCCGCGCCGGCTCGCCGAGTTCCTCCAGGTGCACCATCTCGGGGTGAAGGCGCTGGCCCTGCATGACGACGAGATGCTGCGGCTGGTCGAGCGTTGGTGGCCGATGGAGACCAACACCGGGCAGACCACGCTGGCCGAGTTCCGCGAGCGGCACGGGCTGATCCGCTACGCGGCCAGCATCGACGAGTTCCGCCAGCTCGCCGGGGTGGCGGCGGCGCAGGACCTGGCGGTGGTCAACGCCGGTTACACGTACGACACCGAGATCATCGAGCGGTTGCCGACGGTGGACCGGTCGGTGCTGGTCGAACGGCTGGAGCCGAACGACCTGACCACCCGATTCGACGCCCTCGACCCGGGGACGGAGCTGGCGCTGCGGCCGTTCGTCGTCGCCGCGCAGCGTGCCCTGGACCGGCTCGGTGTCGAGGTGGTGCTCCGGTCGTACGCCCCGGCGTCGCTGCCGGCGCTCTATCTGGTGAGCCGGTCGGCGGCCTTCGAGGAGCAGCTCCGGTCGACCCGGGAGCGGGCCGACGAGACCTGGGCCGGGGTGCTCGACGCGCTCGCCGCCTCCGGCCCGGCCGAGCGCCCGCAGCTGGTGCTCAACCACCGTAACGCGCTGGTCCGCCGGGTCAGCGCGCTCGGCGACCCGGCGCTGGTCGGGCTCGCCGTCGAGGCCCTGTACGGTCAGGCGCTGCTGCTCGGCTACCACCCGATCCGCCCCGCCGACGCCGCCCTGTTGAACAGCTCGTTCCTCGGCCTGCTCGGCCGCGCCGTACCAGGACAGGAGTGACGATGGGCCGGGACACCGACGACCTCTGGCGGACGATCGACCGGGTCGGCGAGATGCCGTACGACAGCGGTCAGGTCGCCGCCGCCGAAGCACTGCTCCGGCAGGTGGACGCCACCGGCGACGAGCAGCTCGGGTTCGCGGCCCGGATGCTCGCCACCGCCGCCTACTACTACGGCGGCGAGCCGGCCCGGTCGTTCGTCACCTTCTCCTGGTGCCTGGCCGAGTTCGACCGCAACCCGAGGCCCTACCAGCAGCGGCACCTGCACACCCTGCTCTGGTATTTCAAGCACATGGTCAGCGGCCTGCTCGAGTTTCCCGAGATCCCGCTGGACCGCACCATGGCGGTACTCGACGACATGGAGAGGCGCTATCGCAGCGGCGGCCACAGCCTCCAGATGGTCTACAAATACCGGCACCAGGTGGCGGTGCACGTCGGCGCGGCGGACGAGGCCGCGCAGTGGTACCGCCGGTGGACCACCGCACCCCGGGACGAACTCTCCGACTGTGCCGGTTGCGACCCGACCGACCAGATCGAATACCTCGCCTCGCTCGGCCGGTACGAGGAGGCGGTGGCGCTGGCCGAGCCGGTACTCGCCGGCCGGCTGGGCTGTGTCGAGCAGCCGCAGTGCGTACTCACCGCGCTGCTGCTGCCGTACCTGCACACCGGCCGGCGGGAGCAGGCGCGGGACGCGCACCTGCGGGCGTACCGCCGGCACCGGACGAACATCGCGAACATGTCGCTGGTCGGTGACCACCTGACGTTCTGCGCGTTGACCGGCAACGAGGCGCGCGGGCTGGAGCTGCTGGAACGGCATCTCGGGTGGCTGGACGAGCCGCCGTCGCCGGCCGACGCGATGACCTTCGCCGCCAGCGGGGCGCTGCTGCTGCACCGGCTGACCGCCGAGGGCCACGGAGAGCTGCCGGTGCAGCGCCCCGGGCACCTCGATCGGCCGGCGGCCGAGGTGCCGGTGGCGGCGCTGGCCGACGAGCTGGCCGGCACGGCCCGGGAACTGGCCGCCCGGTTCGACGCCCGCAACGGCACCGGGGCGCAGTCGGCGGCCGTCGCCGAGCTGCTCGGCCGGGAACCGATCGGTGGCTACCTGCCGCTGTCGCCGACCGCCCGCCGCCGCCCCACCCCCGCCCCAGCAACCGGCACCGCCCCGGCATCCGGCACCGCCCCAGCATCCGGCACCGTCGAGGTGGCCCCGGGCGGATCCGTTCCGCCCACCGAGCCGGGGGCGGTTCCGCCCACCGAGCCGGGGGCCGTCCCATCCACCGAGCCCGGATCCGGTCCGTCCGTCGAGCCGGAAGGGGTCGGCGAGGGATCGGGGGCCGCGTCCGTACCGTCGGTGTCGGCCCGGCCGCCGGCTCCGCTCGACATACCGTCGGACGCCGGCCCGGAGCGGTTGCTCGACCTGGCCGAGGCGGCCTGGCGCACCGAGCGCGACGACGACCTCTTCGCCGTACTCGCGGTCTTCGACGAACGGTTCGGCGGGCAGCCGCAGGAGCGGTCCGTCGTCGCCCGCCGGGGCGAGTTCCGGGCGGTCGAGCGGCAGGTGGCCGGCGACCTGGCCGGGGCGGTGGCGGCGAATCGGGAGGCGCTGGCGCTGTACCAGCAGCTCCCGGATCCGCTTCGCGCCCAGGTGGTGGCGGGTCGGTTGGGCGTACTGCTGGTGATGTCGGGCGAGCCGGACGAGGGATTGCCGCTGGTCGAGGAGTCCGCCGACTACCTGATGGCGCACGGTGACCCCTGGTATCGGGCCGCCGCGCAGGACCGGCTGGCGGTGGCGTACGCCGAGCGGGGGCGGGGTGCGGAGGCGCTGGCGGCGGTGGAGCGGGCGTCGACCGAGGCGGCCGGTGCCGACGACCGGCACCTGGTGGCGCGGATCGCGCTGACCAGGGTGCGGGTGCTGGAGTCGCTGGACCGGGGTGCCGAGGCCGGCGAGGCGGCGCTGCGGGCCCGGGACCTCTACGACGAGCTCGGCCTGCCCGAACACCGGGCGGTCGCCAGTCTCGGCTACGCCAACTCGCTGGACGACCCGGAGCGGGCGGTTTCGGCGTACGACGAGGCGGTGCGGCTGGCCACCGAGAAGCTCGCGCTGCCGGCCCGGACGGGGCGGGCCCGGGCGCTGGTCGCCGCCGGCCGGCCCGGCGAGGCGGTCGACGACCTGGTGGAGGCGGTCGCCCTCTGCGTGGAGCGGGGCATCGTGGACGGGGCCGCCTACCTGCGCTGGGAGCTGGCCGACGCCTACCGGCGGGCGGACCGGGCGGTGGAGGCGGCCGAGGCGGCGGAGGAGGCGGTGGGCGAGCTGGACCGGCTCGGCCGGCAGGCCGACGCGGACCAGTGCCGGCACCTGCTCGCCACCGTCTACCGGTCGCTCGGCGAGGACGGCTTGGCGTTGACCCTGCTGGACGAGCTTGCCGACAACCTCGACGGCCCGGACAACCTACCCGCCCGGGCAGGGGTGCTGGAGGAGGCCGGCGAGCTGCTCTACGCCCAGGACCGGGACAACCTCGCGGCGCAGCGGTTCGCCGCCGCCGCGACCGCGTTCCGGCTCGCCGGGCTGCCGCTGGACGAGTTGCGGGTACGGCGTCGAGAGGTGGCCGCCCGGCACTGGGCCGGCGACCCGGCGGCGGCGCTGGCCGCGCTGGAGGTGGCCGACCGGGTGGCGGCGGCCCTGCCCGACGGGTCGGCGGGACCGGAGCCGGACGACGCCGAGGTGGAGCCGGCGGTGCGGTGGGAGCGGGCGATGCTGGCCGACGTCGCGGCCCGGGCGCTGCTCGGCGCGGACCGGCCGGAGGAGGCGCTGACCAGGTTGGACGGCGTCGCCGACGCGCTGCGGTCGATCCAGGCCTTCGGTGAGGCGCTCCTGGTGGAGCTCTTCACCGGGGAGCTACTGCTCCGGCTGGACCGGCCGGCGGAGGCCGAACCACTGCTCCGGGCCACCCTGAACAGCCTGCCGGAGCATTCTGAGGCGGTACTCCGGGCAGCCTGGCTGCTCAGTGTCGCGCTCGGCGCCCTCGGCCGTACGGCGGAGGCCGACGCCCTGCGCGCCAGGTACTCCCTGGACCCTGACGACGAGTAGCCGGCGCGGGTCCCCGCCCGACCGGGCGGCGCTGCCGGCCCAGTCCGGCCCGTTCCGCTTCGGTGCGGATCGGCCCGGCCTGTCCGCCCCGGTCGGACGGGGGTCTGTCCGCCCAGTGGCGGCCGACACTCGGCGGGGGGTCAGCGATTGACAGCTGACTAGGCTGGTCGGGTGACGGTGAAGGAGCAGGTGATGGCGACGGAGGCCGGCGCGCCCGCCAGCGGCGTGCGGCGACGGCGGTCCCGGCGCGAGGAGATTCTGGAGATCGCGGTCGGCCTCTTCGCGGCCCGCGGATATCACGGGGTCTCGATGGACGACATCGGGTCGGCCGCCGGGGTGACCGGTCCGGCCCTTTACCACCACTTCGCCGGCAAGGAGGCGATGCTGATCGCCGCGCTGATGCCGGTGAGTGACGGGCTGCTGGCCGGCGGCCGGCAGCGGGTCGCGGAGCATCCGGAGAACGCCCGGGCGGCTCTCGAATCCCTGATCGACTTCCACGTCGACTTCGCCCTGGCCAACCCGGCGGTCATCGCGTTGCACCTGCACGAGCTGGACCGGCTGCCGGAGGAGCCCCGGCGGCAGATCCGGCGGCTCCAGCGGCTCTACGTCGAGGAGTGGGTGGGGGTGCTGACCGCGCTGCACCCGAAACTGTCGGCGGGCGAGGCGCGGGTGCTGGCCCATGCCGCGTTCGGTCTGATGAATTCCACGCCGTTCCTCGGTGGCGAGGTGGACCGTCAGCGCCGTGCCGCGCTGCTCCGGGCCGCCACCCTGGCTGCGCTGCTCGCCGACCCGGACGACTAGACCGTCGTTCCCCGGACGACCGAACCGTCGTTCCCGGGCGACCGAACCGTAGTTCCCGGACGACTGAACGTTCGTTAACCTAGCCGCGTGGCGCTCGGGCGCCGCGTCCGACCCTCCGGTCCGCCGTGCCGGCGGGGGAGGTTGGCAGCGGTTCACCGAGCGGGGTCGCGGACGACCGTACGACGAGGTACGGCCGGTCGAGTACTGGGAGGTAGCGCATGATCGAGTCTCTGCTCGTCGCCAACCGAGGTGAGATCGCCCGCCGGATCATCCGGACCGCCCGGCGACTCGGCGTACGGACGGTCGCGGTCCACTCCGAGGCGGATGCCGACCTGCCGTTCGTCCGCGAGGCCGACGAGGCGGTCTGCGTCGGGCCGGCCGACCCGGCGCAGAGCTACCGCAACGCCGAGGCGATCCTCGCCGCCGCCAAGTCGACCGGTGCCCGGGCGATCCACCCCGGCTACGGCTTCCTGTCGGAAAACGCGGACTTCGCCCGTACCGTCGAGGCGAACGGCCTGGTCTGGGTCGGTCCCGGCGCCGACGCGATCAGCGCGATGGGCGACAAGATCAATGCTCGTAACCTGATGGCCGCCGCCGGCGTGCCGGTGGCGCCCGGCACCACCGAGCCGGCCGGCACGGTCGAGGCGGCGCTCGCCGCCGCCGAGGAGATCGGTTTTCCGGTCATGGTCAAGGCCGCCGCCGGGGGCGGCGGGATGGGCATGGCGGTCGCCGCCGACTCCGCCGGCCTGCGCACCGAGTACGACAGGGTGCGCGCCTTCGCCGAGCGGATGTTCGGGGACGGCTCGGTGCTGATCGAGCGGTACTTCCCCCGGGTGCGGCACGTCGAGGTGCAGATCCTCGGCCTGGCCGACGGCCGGGTGGTGGCGCTCGGCGAGCGGGAGTGCTCGGTGCAGCGGCGCAACCAGAAGCTGGTCGAGGAGTCGCCGTCGCCGGCCGTCGACGCCGCGCTGCGGGAGCGGATGCTGGCGGCGGCGGTCCGGGCCGGCGAGGCGGTCGGCTACCGCAACGCGGGCACCGTGGAGTGCCTGCTGGATCCGGCCACCGGGGAGTTCTTCTTCCTGGAGATGAACACCCGGCTCCAGGTGGAGCACCCGGTGACCGAACTCGTCTACGGCGTCGACCTGGTCGAGGAGCAGTTGCGGGTGGCCGCCGGGCTGGCGCCGAACTTCGACCCGGACGCGCTCGCCCCGCGCGGGCACGCCATCGAGCTGCGGGTCAACGCCGAGGACCCGTTGCGGTTCCTGCCCGGCCCGGGCACGGTGACCGGGTGGACGGAGCCGACCGGCGAGGGGGTACGGGTCGACTCCGGATACTCCCTCGGCACCACCGTCACCCGGTTCTACGACTCGCTGCTGGCGAAGCTGATCGTGTACGGCGCCGACCGGGCCGAGGCGATCGACCGGGCCCGTACGGCGGTGGCCGACTTCGAGATCGCCGGACCCAAGTGCAACCTGCCGTTCTTCACCGAGCTGTTCGACAACCCCGAGTTCCTCGGCGGCGACTACGACACCGGCATCGTCGGCCGGATGCGGGCGAAGAAGTGACCGGGCCGATCGGAGCCGAGCAGCGGATGGGAGCCGAGCAGCGGATGGGAGCCGAGCAGCGGATGGGAGCCGACAAGTGAGTGCCGACCTGCCGAGTGCGGTCTCGATCCGGGAGGTCGGACCGCGCGACGGGCTACAGAACGAGGAGCCGGTACCGACCGACGGGAAGGTACGCCTGCTGGAGCTGCTCGGCAGCACCGGCGTACGCCGGATCGAGGCGGTCTCCTTCGTGCATCCGAAGGCGATTCCGCAGATGGCGGACGCCGACGAGGTGTGGGCGCAGGCCGTGCAGGTGCCGGGGGTGCGCTACTCGGCGCTGGTGCCGAACTCCCGGGGTGCCCAGCGGGCCCTGGCCGCCGGCTTCACCGAGATCGAGGTGGTGGTCTCGGCCAGCGACACCCACAACCGGCGCAACGTCAACCGCTCCACCGCCGAGTCGCTGGACGACATCGCCGGGCTGATCTCGCTGCTGCACGAGGCGGGGGCGACCGCCGAGGTGATCGTGGCGACCAGCTTCGGCTGCCCGTACGAGGGGGACGTCGACCCGGCCCGGGTGGCCGGCATCGTCGACCGGGTGGTGGCCGACGGGGCGGACCGGGTCGCCTTCGGTGACACCACCGGGATGGCGACGCCGCGCCGGGTCCGGGAACTCGTCACCGCGGTCCGGGACCGGCAGCCGGAGATCCCGGTGCTGCTGCACTTCCACAACACCCGGGGTACCGCGCTGGCGAACCTGCTGACCGCGCTCGAACTCGGGATCACCGAGTACGACGCCAGCGTCGGCGGGCTCGGCGGCTGCCCGTACGCCCCGGGTGCGAGCGGGAACGTGGCCACCGAGGAGGTGGTGCACATGCTGCACGACATGGGCATCGAGACCGGTGTCGACCTGGACGCGCTGCTGGAGGCGGCGGCCTACGCCGAGCGGCTCGTCGGCCGGGAGCTGCCCTCCGGGGTGCTCCGGGCCGGCCCGCGTAGCCGGCTGGTCTGAGCCGTAGCCGGCTGGTCTGAGCCGGGCGGGGTCGTCGCCGGGGTCGACCCGCTCGGGGGGCGGACGTGTGCCTCGGCAAGCACCCTGGTGGAGGTGCCCAACCCCCGCGCCGAAACCTCCCCACATTCGAGACGCATTGCTAGATTTGCATCCGTCACGTCACTCGTCTCGTCGACGGGGCCTCGCGGAGACGCGAAGGGTCGGGCCGCGTCGGTCGCCGCGACGGATGGAGGATTCGTGCGGACCGCACAGTCGCTGTTCAGCACCGCGCTGGTCGTCACCACACTCGGGTTGCCCGTCGCCGTCCCGGACGTCGCGGCGGCAACCCCGTCCACCGATCGGCCGGGCACGATCGACTGGTCGCCGTGTCCGGAGGACGAGACCGCCCAGTGCGGCGTGCTCAGGGTGCCCCTCGACTGGTCGCATCCGTCGGGACCGACCATCGAACTGGCGTTGGCCCGGCGCCCGGCCACCGATCCGGGCCGCCGGATCGGCTCGATGCAGATCAACCCGGGCGGTCCCGGTGGTTCCGGCAGGTTGATGGCCATCTTCGGGGCGGACCGGTTCGGCGAGGAGATCCGCAGCCGCTTCGACATCGTCGGCATCGACCCCCGAGGCGTCGGTCTGAGCACCCCGATCCGCTGCTCGCAGGACCTGCTCGACCAGGAGCCGTCGTTCGTGATGCGCAGCCAGGCCGACTTCGACGCCAGGCTGGCCTTCAACGCCCGGCTGCGGGCGGACTGCCGGGCGCGCAGCGGCCCGATCGTCGACCATGCCGACATGCTCAGCGTGGTCCGCGACATGGATCACGTCCGGGCGGTGCTCGGGGACCGGCAACTCACCTTCTACGGCCTCTCCTACGGCTCGTTGAACGCCCAGCAGTACGCCGAACTCTTTCCAGACCGGGTACGCGCGATCGTCTCGGACAGCAACCTGGACCACAGCCTCGGCACGACCGGTTTCCTCGACACCCAGGCGGCCAGTGCCCAGGACTCCTTCGACGAGTTCGTGAGGTGGAGTGACCGGACGCCGACCAGCCCGCTGCACGGCCGGGATGTGCGGGCCTTCTGGCACCGGCTGCTCGACCGGGTCGACCGGGGTGAGATCCCGTCCCCCTTCGTCCCGGACGTCGCACTGCGGCCGGAGATTCTGATCTGGTTCGTCTTCCGCGCCTTCTACGGGCCGGAGTGGTCCTTCCTGGCCGACTTCCTCGTCGACCTCGACTCCGGGGACGCGCAGCCGTGGGAGCCGGGTCCGGAACTGCCCGAGGAGACCGAGTACCCGCAGGTCGCGATCTTCTGCAACGACTGGAGCCTGCCCGTGCGCGACTACCGGGAGTGGGCCCGGCACCTGCGCCGGACGGAACGGATCGCGCCGGACCTGCGCTACTCGCCGGCCGCCGCCGCCCTGACCGCGGCCTGCCTCGGCTCGCCCGCCCGGATCGCCAACCCGCAACACCCGCTCCGGGTCCGGGACAGCGCCACCCCGCTGCTGGTCACGAACGCGCTGCACGACCCGGCGACCGGATACAACCAGGCGCTCGGGGTGACCCGGCAGCTTGGCCGGGACGGGGTCCTGTTCAGCTATCACGGCTGGGGACACGGCGTGTACGGCCGCAGCGAGTGCACCGACGACGCCATCGAGCGGTATCTGATCGACCGTACGCTCCCGGCGCGCGGGGCGGGCTGCCCGGCTGTCGAGCCACCTGCCGAGCCGTCGGCCAGCCGTCAGTCGGTCCGCCCGCCGACGACCGTGGACCGGCTCTTCCCGTACCGAATGGTGCCCTGGTCGAGGGGATAGCCACCGAAAGACGACCGCGCGGCGGACTGGCGGCGTAACGGCGGTGAGCGCCGCCGAACAGGGATAGGCTCGGCAAATGCGGCTGATCAAGTACACCCACGCCTGCGTACGCCTGGAGGCGGACGGACGGTCGCTGGTGATCGATCCGGGCATCTGGACCGAGGCCGAGGCGCTGGACTCGGTCGACCACGTGCTGGTCACGCACGAGCACCCCGACCACCTGGACACCGAGCGGATCAGCGGGGCGGTGGCCACCAATCCGGCGCTGCGGATCTACGCCCACGCCGACGTGGCCGGGCAGTTGGCCGACCTCGGTCCGGCGCTGGTTCCGGTCGCCTCCGGCGACGAGTTCGACGCGGGCGGGTTCCGGGTGCGGGCGGTCGGCCGGGACCACGCCGAGATCTACCAGGGGCTGCCCGGAATCCCGAACCTCGGCTTCGTGGTCGACGTCGGATCGACGGGCGGCGGGCTCTACCACCCGGGTGACGCGTTCTTCGTGCCGGACCTGCCGGTGGCGACCCTGCTGGTGCCGACCAGCGCGCCGTGGCTGAAGGTCTCCGAGTCGCTCGACTTCGTCCGGGCGGTCAAGCCTCGCCGGGCGTACTCGATCCACGACGCGGTGGTCAGCGAGCGCGGGGCGCCGATCGTGGACCGTTGGTTCGAGCAGAAGGCCGAGACGGAGTACGCCCGGATCCCGCCCGGCCAGTCGGTGACCTTCGACTGACCGGCCCCGCCCGCCTGCGTCGTGACCGGGCCGGGTGGACGGCGGGAGGGGCCGGCGTCCACCGGCCCCTCCGTCACGCGTCGCCGCCGGGGCGGCGGCTCAGCCGATCGGGGCGAGCATCGTGGTCGCCGGCCAGCTGTCCCGGAAGATCTGGCTGTCGACGTCGGCGGTCCGCGCCGGCCCGACCCGGGTACCGGCGAAGAGCTGGGTGACCCGGTTGGCCTCGGCCGTGCTCGGGTACGGGTTGGTGCAGCTCGTACCGGCGCTGCCGCCGGACATCAGCAGCGAGCAGTTGCCGTTGTAGTTGTCGGGCAGCCCGAGGATGTGCCCGATCTCGTGCGTCATGATCCGCAGCGGGCTGTACTGCGCCGCCTGCCGGGTGTCGATGTAGACCCGGCCGTTGCCCAGGCTGGTCCGTACGGCGTACGAGCCGCCGCCGGTGATCTGGTAGATCCGCAGGTTGGTGCCGCAGTTGGCCGAGAGCGTCAGGTTCGACGTGGCGTTGTTCCAGATCGAGGCGGCCTGGTTGGCGATGCTGGCGTAGCTGGGCGCCTGGCTGGTGTTGTAGCAGATGGTCATGGCGGCCGACGCGGGCGAGGGGTTGGCCAGCGTGATGCCGAGGGTGGCACCCGTCGTCGCGACGAACGCGACCAGTAGCCGGCTGATGCGTGAGGTCATGGCTCACTCTCCGATCCGGTGGTCCGTTGGGGGTGCCAGCAGCGTAGTTATAGACAAATGTCTATTACAACATCCTGTCCGGATACGTGGTCGTTCGGTATGACGGGTGGTCGGCTGGCCCGGGTGGGTCGGATGCAGTAGCCTAACGATCGTTCAGGTCGGTTGGCGCGGGGCGCGAAGTCCCGCCGCGGGCGAGGGGGTCGGCGTGACACTCGACGGTGCGGCGCTGGAACAACTCGGCAAGCGGGTCCGGGCCGGCGGAGCGGAGAAATACCACGCCGCCAACGCGGCCAAGGGCAAGCTCTTCGCCCGGGAACGGATCGCGCTGCTGGTCGACGAGGGATCGTTCGTCGAGGACGGGCTCTACGCCAACGCGCTCGCCGACGGGCTCCCCGCCGACGGCGTGGTCACCGGCCAGGCCAGCATCGACGGCCGACCCGTCTGCCTGATGGCAAACGACTCGACGGTCAAGGCCGGGAGCTGGGGCGCCCGTACCGTCGAGAAGATCATCCGGATCATCGAGCGGGCGTACGCGAACGGCCAGCCGATGGTCTACCTGGTCGACTCGGCCGGCGCCCGGATCACCGACCAGGTCGACCTCTTCCCCGGCCGGCGCGGCGCCGGAAAGATCTTCTGGAACCAGGTACGCGCCTCCGGCTCGATCCCGCAGGTCTGCGCGCTCTTCGGACCCAGCGCGGCCGGCGGGGCGTACATTCCGGCGTTCTGCGACGTGGTCGCGATGGTGGACGGCAACGCCAGCATGTACCTCGGCTCCGACCGGATGGTCGAGATGGTCACCGGGGAGAAGACCACACTGGAGGAGATGGGCGGGGCCCGGGTGCACTGCGCCGAGTCCGGCGTCGGGCACTTCCTCTGCAAGACCGAGGCGGACGCGCTCGACGTGGTCCGCCGCTACCTGTCGTACCTGCCGGCGAACTGGACGCAGCCGCCGCCGGCCGCCCCCGCCGTCGCCGCCTCCGACAAGGTCGACCTGGCCGCGCTGGTGCCGGCGAGCGAGCGGCAGGCGTTCGACATGCGCCGGTACGTCAAGGGCCTGCTCGACGCCGACTCCTTCCTGGAGATCCAGGCGCTCTGGGCCAAGGAGCTGACGGTCGGCTTCGGCCGGCTCGACGGCCAGGTCGTCGGCGTGGTGGCGAACAACTCGATGTTCAAGGGCGGGGTGCTCTTCGTCGACTCCGCCGACAAGGCGACCCGGTTCGTGCAGCTCTGCGACGCCTTCAACGTGCCGCTGCTCTTCCTCTCCGACGTACCCGGGTTCATGGTCGGCACGGCGGTGGAGAAGCAGGGCATCATCCGGCACGGCGCCAAGATGATCACCGCGATCAGCGAGGCGACCGTACCGAAGATCTGCGTCGTGGTCCGCAAGGCGTACGGGGCCGGCCTCTACGCGATGGCCGGGCCCGGCTTCGAGCCGGACGCCACGATCGCGCTGCCCACCGCGAAGATCGCGGTGATGGGCGCCGAGGCGGCGGTGAACGCCGTCTACGCCAACAAGATCGCCGCGATCGAGGACCCGGACGAGCGGGCGGCCTTCGTCGCGGAGCGGCGCACCGCCTACGAGCAGGACATCGACGTCGTCCGGCTGGCCAGCGAGCTGGTCGTGGACGCGATCGTCGAGCCGGCCGACCTGCGGACCGAACTGGTCCGGCGGTTCGCCGCCGCCCGGGGCAAGGACCGCAGCTTCTCCCGGCGCCGGCACGGCGTCACACCCGTCTAGCGGCCCGTCCGCGACCCCGCCCCGACCGCCCCGCCCGGCGCGCCACGAGCGTTCCCGGCGTACCGACCCGATGGAGGAACCCATGGACTTCCGGCTCAGCGACGAGTACGAGGCGCTGCGATCGAGCGTGCGGTCCTTCGCCCGCGAGGTCGTCGCGCCAGCCATCGCCGAACACTACGAGCGGCACACCTTCCCGTACGAGATCGTCGCGCAGATGGGCAAGATGGGGCTGTTCGGCCTGCCGTTCCCGGAGGAGCACGGCGGGATGGGCGGCGACTACTTCGCGCTCTGCCTCGCCCTGGAGGAGATCGCCCGGGTCGACTCCAGCGTGGCGATCACCCTGGAGGCGGCGGTCTCGCTCGGCGCGATGCCGATCTACCGGTTCGGCACCGACGAGCAGCGCGCCCGCTGGCTGCCGAAGCTGGTCACCGGCGAGGCGCTGGCCGGCTTCGGGCTGACCGAGCCGGGCTTCGGCTCCGACGCGGGCGGCACGGCGACCCGGGCGGTACTGGACGGCGACGAGTGGGTGATCAACGGCTCGAAGGCGTTCATCACCAACTCCGGTACCGACATCACCGCCCTGGTCACGGTCACCGCGGTCACCGGCACCAACCCGGACGGCTCCAAGGAACTCTCCACCATCATCGTGCCGTCCGGTACGCCGGGCTTCACCGTCGCGCCCGGCTATTCCAAGGTGGGCTGGTGCGCCTCGGACACCCACGAGCTGACCTTCGACGACTGCCGGGTACCGGCGGAGAACCTGCTCGGCCAGCGCGGTCGGGGCTTCGCCCAGTTCCTGCGGATCCTCGACGAGGGGCGGATCGCCATCGCGGCGCTCGCCGTCGGCCTCGCCCAGGGCTGCGTCGACGAGTCCGTCCGGTACGCCAGGGACCGGCACGCCTTCGGGCAGCCGATCGGCAACTTCCAGGCCATCCAGTTCAAGATCGCCGACATGGAGCGGCGGGCGCACACCTCCCGGCTCGCCTACTACGACGCGGCGGCCCGGATGCTGGCCGGCGAGGACTTCAAGCGGCACGCGGCGATCGCCAAGCTGCACGCCAGCGAGTGCGCGGTGGACAACGCCCGGGAGGCGACCCAGATCCACGGCGGGTACGGCTTCATGAACGAGTTCGCGGTGGCCCGGTTCTGGCGGGACTCGAAGATCCTGGAGATCGGCGAGGGCACCTCCGAGGTGCAGCGGATGATCATCGCCCGCGACCTGGGACTCTAGCCGCCCGGAAGACTCCGGCCGGCCCATGCACGGCTCGGTCGGCCGGCCGGTTGGTTTCCGCGATGGTCGGCCGGTTTCCGCGATGGTCGGCCGGTTTCCGCGATGGTCGGCCGGTTTCCGCGACGGCCGGTTGGTTTCCGCGATGCCCGCCGCTCAACCGGTCGCGGTCAGCCCGGCCAGGGCGCGGACGGTCTTCCAGTTCCGGGTGGTGGAGGCGACGGATAGCCGCTTCTCCAGGTAGGCGTTGTTGAACCTGCTCCGGCCGTACCCGTCCGGGTAGTGCAGGTAGAGGTCCCGACCGGTGTCGGCGACGGTGAACTCGGCGGTCTCGGCCCCGGGCACGGACAACTCGGCCACCCGGTCGGCCCCGGGCGGTTCGGCCAGGAAGGCCACCAGCAGTTTGACCTCGTCCGGCTGCCCGGACGCGTACGGGTTGCCGTCGGCCAGCGCCGCCAAATCCGGTCCGCTCCGGACCATCACCGCCACGTCCAGACCCAACTGGTCGGCGAGGGCCCGCCGGATCTCGTCGGCCAGCCGCTCCGGCCCGGCGTCGTCGCCGGCCCCGAAGACGACGTTCCCGCTCTGTAGGTAGGTCGTGACGTCGTCGTACCCGAGGTCGGTGACGATCCGGCGCAGGTCGGCCATGCCGATCCGGTTGTGGGAGCCGAGATTGACGGCCCGCAGGAGTGCGGCGTACCGGCCCATCCCCGCCTCCCCGGTCGACCCTGCCCGACGGTCAGCAGCGTATCTCGCAGCGGAACACCCGGGCGGACCGTACCCGGCCGGGCCGGAATAGGGACGCGGCGCCCGGCACACGTTGCGGATACTGCCCGGATGACGACGGAACCTGATGCGGGGCTGGCGGTCGCGGTCGGCGGGGAGGACCCGGAGCTCTCCGGGCGGCTCAGCGCGGAGCTGACGACCTTCAACAACGCGGCGACCGGCGCCGACGACGAGGCCGACCTCTCGGTCCGGGCGACCGACGGGGCGGGCGAGCTGGTCGGCGGCCTGACCGGCTGGACCTGGGGCGGCTGCGGCGGCATCAACATGCTCTGGGTCCGCGAGGACCACCGACGGCGCGGCGTGGGCGGCCGGCTGCTGCGGGCCGCCGAGGAGGAGGCCCGGCGGCGCGGCTGCGACCGGATGATCGTCTCGTCGTTCGAGTTCCAGGCGCCGCCGTTCTACCGCCGGCACGGCTACGTCCAGGTCGGTCGCAGCGAGGGCTTCCCCGGCGGGTACGCCGACCTGCACTTCATCAAGCGGTTGGACGGCTCGGAACCCCGGTCCCGGATCCGGGTCGTCGCGGTGCTCGACGTCCCCGAGGAGCACCTCGCCGCCTTCGCCCGCTACGAGGAGCGGGTGCTGGCCCTGCTGGCCGGCCACGGTGGCCGGCTGGAGCAGCGGCTGCGTACCGGCGACGGCCGGACCGAGGTGCACCTGCTGTCGTTCACCGGGCGGGACGGTTACGACTCCTATCTGGCCGATCCGCGCCGGGCGGCGTACCGGGCCGAGGAGCTGCCCGGCGTCGAGCTGGCCGCCCGGGTCCTGGAGGTCTCCGAGGTCCAACCGCCACCTGCGGCGGGTTAGCGGGAACCCGGGTCACCGCCGTCGTGTCGGCGGGCGGCCCGGCGCCGCTGCCGGACCAGGAGCACCAGCAGGGTACCGACCAGGATCACCGGGGCGGCCGTGCCGAGCAGCCAGTCGGTGCGGGAACCCCGGTCCGGGGGTACCCGGGTGGCGCCGGCCGCCGGCGACGAGATCTGGCCGCGGGAGTCCTGACCCGCCGCGACGAGCTGGCCGACCGTCGCGTCGGCGGGCAGACCGAATCCCCAGTCGAGGAGTGCGGCCCCCTGCTCCCAGCCGCGCTGCGGCTGCGACTCCGCACCGAGCAGGGTGACCAGCAGGGTACGCCCGTTCCGCTCGGCCGCCCCGACGAAGCTGTGCCGGGCCAGGTCGGTGTAGCCGGTCTTGCCGCCGAGCGCGCCGGGATAGCGGTGGAGCAGCTGGTTGTCGTTCCAGATCGGATAGCCCTTGGTGTTGTTCGCCGCCTGCGCCGGTACCTGCGCGATCTTCGTGCCGGCGTACCGCCGGAAGTCGGGGTGCCCGAAGCAGGCGCGGGCGATCAGCGCCAGGTCGTAGGCGCTGGTGTACTGCCCGGGACCGTCCAGCCCGGACGGTGTGGCGGCGTGCGTCTGGTGCGCGCCGAGCCGGGCCGCCTCGGCGTTCATCGCCGCGACCCCGCCGGCCTGGCCTGCGGCACCGCCGCCGAGCCGGGCCAGCACGTTCGCCGCGTCGTTGCCGGAGTTGAGGATCAGGCCGAGCCAGAGCGTCTCGACGGAGTACCGGCCGCCCCGGACCAGCCCCACCGCCGAGCTGCCCGGCTCGAAGTCGAGGTCCGACTCGGTCACCTCGACGACCTGGTGCGGGTCGAGGTGCGGCAGCACCGCCGCCACCAGCAGCAGCTTCTGCACGCTGGCCGGCACGCCGTACTCGTGCGGGCCGCAGCCGCCGAGTACGGCGCCGCTGGTCAGGTCGGCGACCAGCCACGAGGTGGCGGTGACCCTGGGCGGTTCGGCGACGCCGGACGGGGTGACCAGACCGGCGGTGGCCAGCGCCGGACCGCCGACCGCCGCATTCGCCGGATCGAGCGGGGGCGGGGCGGGCCGGGTGGGGCGGGGCACCGGCGGGCTCGGCGTCGGGCAGGGCCGGGCCGGCGTACCCGCTCGGGCTGGGGCCGGCGTAGCCGCTCGGGCCTGGGTCGGAGTCCTCGCCATCGCGGCTCCGGGTGCGCCGCCCAGCGTTACCCACGGCAGCACCAGGAGAGCACTGGCTACTCTGAGTACGAGCAACCGTCGGGTCATACTCCGGAGAGTAGTCGTCGTCATCCGTACGGGTGGCAGGTTCGGATATCGGACCCGCCCGCCCGACGCCCGGCACTCGCCGCGCGGCGCAGGTTCGCCAAGATTCTTGGCGAATTATGGCGCGTGCCGAACCATAACTCGCCAAGAATCTTGGTGGACGCACGCTCCGGAGGAGCGGATGCCAGTGTCAGGTGGCGGGGCGGTGGCCCCGGGTGAGCAGCAGCGCGAGGCAGGCGACCGTGACGCAGACGGTCATGCCCAGGAAGAGCGCCACGGCGTTGTCCCGGCCACCGAGCCCCATCAGCGGCGCCGTCACCGCGGCGAGTACGCCCTGGAGGGTGCCGAGCACCGCCGATCCGCTGCCGGCCGCCTTCGGTACCCGTTGGATCGCCAGCGCGGTCGCGTTCCCCATGATCATGCCGAGCCCGACGAAGAAGAGCAGCAGCACGACCGCGAACGCCCGGTCGAGGCGCCCGGCCAGGGTGACGGCGAGCAGGCCGCCGGTGGTGGCCAGCATGACGGCCAGGCCGATCCGGAGCAGGAGCGCCGGTGAGGCGCCCCGGCCGACGACCCGGGCGTTGACCGCGCTGCTCAGGGTGGCGACCAACGCACCGGCGGCGAAGGCGACGGCGGCCTGCCGGACGGAGAGCTCCAGGACGTACTGGAGGAAGAAGGGTGAGGCGGCGATGTAGCAGAACAGGGCCGCGAACCCGAAGCCGAACGCGAAGATGTAGCCGAGATAGACCCGGTCGGTCAGCAACGACCGCGCGGTGGCCAGGGTGGCGCGCAGCCCGCCGGCGTGCCGGCGGTCCGGCGGCAGGCTTTCGGGTACGCCGACCAGCGCGACCAGCAGGGTGAGCAGCAGCCCGACGGCGAGGGTGACCCAGACCGCGCGCCAGCCGGCGGCGCTGGTCACCACGCCACCGATCAGCGGTGCGGTGATCGGGGCGATGCCGCTGAGCGCCATCAGGATGCCGAACATCCGGGCGGCGGCCGGCCCCTGGGCGGTGTCGGAGATGACGGCCCGGCCGACCACCACCCCGGCCGCCGCGCTGAATCCCATCACGAACCGGAGCGCGGTCAGGGTCTCCAGGGTGGGCGCGAACGCGCAGGCGGCGGCGGAGGCGGCGCAGACCGCCGTGCCGGCGAGGATGAGCAGCCGGCGGCCGTACCGGTCGGAGAGCGGGCCGAGCACGAGCTGCCCGAGGGCCAGCCCGATCACGAACGCGGTGAGGGTGAGCTGGATTCCGGCGGGGTCGGTGCGGAACTCGTCGGCCATCCGGGGGAAGGCCGGCAGGTACATGTCGATGCCCATCGGCGGCACGAAGGCCAGCAGCACCAGGGCGGGGAGCAGCAGCCGGCGTTTCCTGCCGGGCGGCTCGCCGGTTGTCTCTGGCGGTGGGGGTGGGCTGGACTCGTCGGTCCGGGAGGGGGCGGAAGTCACGACCGCAAATTACTATACCTATATAACTATGTCTAGCGTTATTCTCGTGAAGTGAAACGAGTGACCATGGCGGACGAGACGGTTCTCCGGCAGGCGAGGACACTCGTACCAGTTCTGTACCAACTGAGCCGGGTGATGCGGCTGCACGGCGTCGACGCGGCCGGGCTCGGCCAACTGCCCCCCTCCGAGCTGGAGGTGCTGCGGTACGTCGCCGACAGCCCCGGCGTCTCGGTGAGCACCCTCGCCCGTGACCTCGGCCTGCACGCCAGCAACGTCAGTGCGACCGTCCGCGCCCTGGTGGCCCGCAACCTGGTCCGCCGCGAACCCGACCCGAACGACCGACGGGCCGTACGGCTGCACGCCACCGTCGACGCGGCGCACGGCTCGGCCCGGATCGAGGACGCCTGGGCCAGGATCTTCGCCGACGCGATGGCCGAGATCAGCGACGAGCAGCGGGCCGAACTGGCCGACGCCGCCCCGGCCCTCGGCGCGCTCGCCGAACGCCTCCGGGCCCGCCGCGCCACCGGACGCGGCTGACCCGGCCACCGAGCCCGGCTGCTCCCGCCCTCCGGTCCCGGTCTCGACCCGCCCCTGGTCCCGGTCTCGACTCGCCCCCGGTCCCGGTCTCGACCCGGCACATCGGAGCGCCGACCGGGCCCGACCCGGCACACCGGACAGTCGATTCTGACCGGATAGCGGCTGACGCCCGACTGCTCAGGGTGTTTGCATGTGCGCCGAGGGCGACGAGCGGGCGTCGCCTCAGGGGAGGTTCGGGGCATGTTCGCTGGGTTCGGACGGTGGCTGTGGCGGTGGCGCTGGCCGGTACTGGTCGGCTGGCTGGGACTCGTACTCGCCGGGGCGACCCTCGGCGGGCAGGTCTTCGACCGGCTGGTCGACACCGACAACCTCCGTCCGGACGCCGAGTCGCAGCGGGCCGACCGTCGGATCGCCGAACTCCTGCCCGAGGGGCCGACCGTGGTGGCGATCGTCCGGGACCGGGACCCGTACGACCCGGCGCTGGTGACCAGCGTCAACCGGGTACGCGCCGAGGTCCAGGCCGTACCGGGGGTCAGCGAGGTCGAGGACCTCTACAACACGGCGGGCGGCCGGATCGGCGCCGACAACCGCAGCACCCTGGTCCGGGTCGAGTTGGCCGACGGACTGCCCACCGCCGAGCGGGAGGCGGCCGAGGACCGGGTGGCCGCCCTGCTGCGCGGCATCGACGCCCCGCAGGTGCTGGTCGGCGGCGAGGAGCTGGCGGAGCGGGCCTTCGCGGAGCAGGCGATCGACGACGCGGCCGTCGGGGAGTCGATCGCGCTCGGGGTACTCCTGGTGGCGCTGGTGGTGATCCTCGGCGGCCTGCTGGCCGGGGTACTGCCGCTGCTCGCCGCGCTCGCCGCCGTCGCGGTGACCCTGCTCGGCCTCTACGGCCTGACCGCGGTCACCGGGGTCGGCGAGTTCACCGTCAACGTGGTGACGCTGCTCGGCATCGGCCTGACCGTGGACTACGCGCTGCTGCTGATCGCCCGGTTCCGCGAGGAGCGCGGCGGCGGGCCGGGCAGCGGCGGCGGGACGGGCAGCGGCGATCCCGCCGAGGCGCTGGCCCGGACGATGGCGACCGCCGGCCGTACCGTGCTGATCTCCGGCCTGGCCGTCGCCGCCGCGATGGTCGGCCTCTACGCCTTCGCGGAGCCGCTGCTCGCCGCGATGGCGCTCGGCGGCGCGCTCGCGGTGGCCCTGGCCACGCTGGCCGGGCTGACCCTGCTGCCGGCGCTGGTCGCCGTCGCCCACCGGCACATCCCGGCCCCCGGCGCCCGGACCTGGGTGCGCCGGGCCCTGGGCGCCGCCGCCCGCCCGGCCCGCCGCATCGTCCCGGCCCTCCGACGCTCCGGTAGCCCCGCCGCCCGCCCCGGCCTGCTCGGCCGGCTCGCCGGGTACGCGCAGCGCAGGCCCGGACCGGTGGCGTTCGGGGTCTCCGCCGGCCTGCTGCTGCTGGCCCTGCCCTTCCTGGCCGGCGCCAACCTGGCCAACTCCGACGCCCGGGCGCTGCCCCGGTCGATGGAGGCGCGGCAGGTGCACGACGTGCTGCTGCGCGACTTCGAGGCGGGCCGGGCCGCCCCGGTCACCGTCGTCGTCGAGGCGGATCCGGCCAGCGCCGAGGTGCGGGACCTGATGAACCAGCTCAACACCCTGCCCCAGGTGATCCGGATGCAGCCCCGCCCCGACGTACCCGGCCCGGCGGTGGTGATCGACCTGACTCCGAAGGGCGCGACCGGCGGCCCTGAGTCCCGGGAACTCGTACGCGCGGTGCGCGCCCTCGACCAGCCACTGCCGCTGCTGGTCGGTGGGGCCGCCGCCGAACTGGTCGACTACCGGTCGTCGGTCGCGCAACGGCTGCCGTACGCCGTGCTCGTGCTGCTGCTGGTCACCACCGTCCTGCTCTTCGTACTCACCGGCTCGCTGGTCATCCCGGTCAAGGCGCTGGTGATGAACGTACTGACCCTGCTCGCCACCCTCGGGGTACTGGTCGTGGTCTTCCAGTGGGGTGTCGGGGCGGCCCTGCTCGGGGTGGAGTCCTGGGGGGCGATCGACCTCACCACCCCGGTACTGCTCTTCGTCTTCGTCTTTGGGCTGTCGATGGACTACGAGGTGTTCCTGCTGGCCCGGATCAGGGAGGAGTGGCGCCGCTGGTCGGGACTGCGTACCCCGGCGGCCCGGACCCGGGCGGGGCAGCGGGCGGTACTCGCCGGGATCACCCGGACCGGTCCGGTGGTGACCTCGGCGGCGGTCTGCATCACCATCGTCTTCCTGGGTTTCCTGCTCGGTGACCTGACCGCGGTCAAGGAGATCGGCTTCGGCATGGCGGTGGCGGTACTCCTCGACGTCACGGTCGTGCGCGGGCTGCTGATGCCGGCGGTGATGAGCCTGCTCGGCGAGTGGAACTGGTGGGCGCCGGCCCCGCTGCGCCGGCTGCACCAGCGGTACTCCGGTGACGCTGAGCGATCGCCGGCCGCCGGATCGCCGGCCGCTCCGGTACCGGTTTCCGCCGAACGGTGAGGGTTCGGTTACCGGCCGGATCGGGCATCAGTGATCTGTCGGATATCTATGTCCTCTTCCGTCGGTAGCGCGACGTATCTCTGCCGGGGCCGTACCGGGCTGCGTAGTCTTCCTGCCCATGACTCCGGATCATGGCGCTGACCGGGTTCCGGGTGGCTTCGCCGAGTTGCTCCGTCGGCGCCGGCTGGCGGCCGGGCTGACCCAGGCCGAACTCGCCGAACGGGCCGCCGTCGGGATCCGTACAGTCCGTGACCTCGAACGGGGCCGGGCGTCGCGTCCACAGCGGACGACGGTCGAGCTGCTCGCGGCCGCGCTCGGTCTGGCCGGTCAGGACCGGGCCGACTTCGTCGCGCTCTCCCGGGGCCAGGCCGGTCCGGCGGTGGAGGCGGGCGGCGAGGCACCGGCTCCGCCGTCCCGGCGCTGGCCGCCGCGCGGCTTCGGGCTCCCCGAGCCGGGTGAGCTGATCGGTCGGGACCGGGACGTCGCCGACCTGGCCGCGATGCTGACCGAGCAGCCACCGGTGGCGCGCGGCGTGGTCAGCCTGGTCGGTCTCGCCGGAGTCGGCAAGACCGGGCTGGCCCTCAAGGTGGCCCGGGAGGTGGCCGACGACTTTCCCGGCGGCACCAGCGGGATCGTGATGATCGAGGGTTCCACCGAGGGCGACGTCCTGTCGGTCGTCGCCACCGTCTTCGGCGTCGGCCGGGCCAGCGACCTCGCCGGCCGGTTCTCGGACACGCCGTCGCTGCTGCTGGTGGACGCCGTGGAGCGGGCTCCCGGTGCGGCCGCCGAGGCGCTGAACCGGCTCGCCGAGATCGCGCCGACGCTGCGGGTGCTGACCACCGGACGGCACCCGGTGGGGCTCTCCGGCGAGCGGGTCCGGCCGGTCACCCCGCTGGAGGTGCCGCCCGCCGACGTACCGGCCGACCTCGCGGTGGTGGCCGACTATCCGGCCGTCGCGCTGCTGCTCGCCCGGCTGCGTCAGATCGGCCGCGAGCCGCCGCAGCCCGACGAGGTGGTCGCGCTGGTCGAGCTGGTACGCCGGCTCGGCGGGCTGCCCCTCGCCATCGAACTGGCCGCTGCGCACGGCCGGGTGCTCAACCTCAACGAGCTGCTCGACCGGTACGGCAACCGCCTGCTCGACCTCGGCCGGCCGCCGGTGGGTCGGGAGGCGGTGGTGACCCTGCGCGACACGGTGGCCGCGAGCTACCGGCTGCTCGACGCCGACGAGCGCGCCGCCCTGCGCCGCCTCTCGGTGCTGCGCAACCGCTGGTCCGTGGAGCTGGCCGAGGCGATGCTCGCCCCCGACCCGGTACCGGCCGAGGACCCGACCCCGCCCGGTGGACCGGGGTTCGCCGAGGGCGGCGACGCACCGTCCGGTGCCGAGGATGCCGGGGGTGCCGGTGCCGGTGACGAGCGGAGCGGCCCGGTCGATCCGGTACGTCTCCTGGACCGGCTGCTGGCGCACGGGCTGATCAACTCACGGGGTACCGGACCGCTGCGGTTCCGGGTACTGGACGTGGTGCGGGACTTCGCCGCCGAGCGGGCCACCGCCAACGGTGAACTCGCCGCGATCCGCCGACGGCACGCCTCGGTCTTCGCCGCGCTGGCCGCCCGGGTCGCGCCGGACCTGGCCGGTGCCCGGCTCGTCGAGGCGGTCGGCCGGCTCGACGAGGTCGCCGGTGACCTCTGGACCGCGCTGGCGTACTCGGCGAACGACGATCCGCACACCGCGCTGCGGCTGGCCGGCAACCTGGCCCGCTGGTGGCGCTACCGGGGACGGGACGTCGCCGGCCGGCAGTGGCTGCGCCGGCTGCTGGACGATCCGCGTACCGGTGACGCCGACCCGGCGGCCCGGGCGTGGGCGGAGGTCGGTGTGGCGCAGCTCGCCCAGGAGCACGGCGCCGGGCCGCAGGAGCTGCCGGCTGCCGAGGCGGCGGTGGCGACGTTCCAGCGGTTGTCCGACGTATCCGGTGAACTGGCGGCCCGGAACGTGCTCTGTGGACTCTGGACCGCGATCGGCGGCCACGACGAGGCGCGCCGGCACGGCGAGGCGGCTCTGGAGCTGGCCACCCGTGCCGGACGGATCCGGGACATGGCGGTGGCGCAGAACAACCTGACCTGGCACGAGATCAGGGTCGGCGACCTCGCGGCCGCCCGACGCCGGCTGGCGGCGGTGGACCGGCTCGCCGGGGAGTGCGGCGAGGAGCGGCTCCGGGTGCTCGCCCGGGCGAACCTGGCCGAGGCGGCCCGCCTGGAGGGCCGGTACGCGGACGCGGTCCGGCACGGTCGGCAGGTGGTGGCCGCGCCGGCCGACCTCGGCGACCCCGGACACCGTCGGCGGGCGCTCGGTACGGTCGGTCTGGCGCTCGCCCAGGACGGGCGGATCGACGAGGCGACGGCGGTACTCGCCGAGTTGCGGGCCCGGAAGTCGGTCGACGGTGCCGGTCCGGCCGAGTTGGAGTCCGGACGCTCCCCTCGGGCGGACGAGGTGCCGCCCCGGGACGACGGGATCTGCGCGCTGATCGAGGCCAGCCTGGCGATGTGGCGGGGTGACCGGGAGTGGGCCGCCGAGTGGTACGCGGCGGCCGTACGCGCCTGCGAGGGTTCCCGTGACCTGCGGGACGTGGCCGAGGCGCTGGTCGGGCTGGTGGCGAGCACCGACGAGCCGGCAGCGCGGGCGGCGGCGGTACGGCGTCTCGACCAGGTCTGCCGGGAGGGCGCCATCGTCCTGCTGCCCCGGGAGCGGGCGCTGGTCGACGCGGCGGGCGTGGACCCGGCGGAGAGTTGACCGGGTGGTGGCCTCGGGGATTCCGTCACCTTGGGGCCGTGGCGCGAGCGGGACAGCCCCCCGACAGAGCCCTCACTGATCCCCGCTCGCGCCACGTCCCCAGAGCCCCCCGGCTGCCTGAAGATTAACCAGGCTCCGGTGCCCGTTTTTTCTTATTAACGCATGACGTGCCGATATGCGGCTGACTTCTGCCGGTCTTTCTGCCGGTGGTCCCCGGAGGTATCGCTCGTCCGCTCCTGAGGTGATAATCAGGATCCGTGGCGATTGTTGGCACTCCGTGTCTGGAGATCAACAGCCGGTGGTCGCCCCGGCGGTCGCGCCCAGACTGCCGGCGGTGGCGCCGGGATGGACCGCGTCCCGGACGATCCGCAGCGAGTCGAGCAGGTTCTCCAGCCGGGCCGGTTCGAGCTGTCCGATGAACCAGTCCTGGATCAGTTGGATGTGGCCGGGCAGCGTCTCCTCGAGTCGCGCCATGCCGGACTCCGTCACCACCGCGTACGCGCTGCGTCGGTCGGAGGGGCAGGCGCGGCGGCAGAGCAGGCCGTCCCGCTCCATCCGGTCGACGACCCGGGTCACGCCGCTGGTGGAGAGCGAGGTCTGCGCGGCGAGGTCGGTCATCCGGAGTTGGTGCTCGGGCGACCGGGCCAGCCGCATCAGGACCTCGAACTCGACCGTCGACAGCCCGTGCTCCTCGAACTGGGCGGCGAATCTCCCAGCGAGCCCCGCGTACACCTCCATGACGAGGCCGACCGCGGTGATCCGGGCGTCGTCGTACAGGTTCTTGGTCACGCTGCCATCGTAGCAGTGATTGACACGGGGAATATTGCTATGTCTATAGTTGCTGAGTCAGTCATCGGTCACACAACCTATCTCCTGGGAAGGCATCACCATGACCAGCAGCGCCGAGTCCGCCACCACCCGTACGTGGGAAGGGCTGACGATCCCCACCGCCGGCACCTACCTGCTCGACCAGGCGCACAAGCGCGTCGGGTTCGTGGCCCGGCACATGATGGTGAGCAAGGTCCGCGGTCAGTTCCGCGAGGCGGAGGCGACGATCACCGTCGCGGAGAACCCGCTGGAGTCCGCGGTGACCGCGACCATCCAGGCCGCCAGCATCGACACCGGCGCCGATGACCGCGACAACCACCTGCGCAGCGGCGACTTCCTGGAGTCGGAGAAGTACCCGACCCTGGAGTTCCGCAGCACCGGGGTGAAGTCGCACAGCGGCAACGGGTTCGTGCTCGCCGGTGACCTCACGATCAAGGACGTCACCAAGCAGGTCGACCTGGAGGTCGAGTTCGAGGGTGCCGGCCGTAGCCCGTTCGGCCAGGACATCTTCGGCTTCACCGCGACCACCGAGATCGACCGCGAGGACTTCGGGCTGACCTGGAACGTCGCGCTGGAGACCGGCGGCGTACTGGTGGGCAAGAAGATCAAGATTGAGATCGAGGGCGAGGCCATCCGCCAGGCCTGACTTCCGTCGCCCGGCCACCCGCCGGGTCGGCACCAGGACGCCCCGGTCACCGATCACATGGTGACCGGGGCGCCTCGCTGGGTAATGCTCCCGATGGAAAGAGCAGCTCGATCGTGTGCGATCGTGGACGCGGCGCCGTTGCCCGCTCACCGAGGGGTCGGCGGGCGCCGTGACCGTGGCCGCGCGTGCGCGAGGCGCTCCCACGGTGATGATTGGAACACGCTTCCGCTGGGCAAGCCCCTCCGGATTGCGCGGACAGCGCCGCACGGCGGGAGGGGTCGATGGGCGAGGACGTGTCGGAGGTCCCCTTCACCCGGGAGGACCGGATCCGATACCGGCAGAAGGTACGCCGCTGTCTGGACGTCTTCGCGCTCATGCTGGACGACTTCGGCTTCGACGCCGACCGCCCGACCACCGGGCTGGAGATCGAACTGAACCTGGTGGACGCGGACGCCGAGCCGGCGATGCGCAACGCGGAAGTGCTGGACAACCTCGCCGACCCCAGCTTCCAGACCGAGCTGGGCCAGTTCAACCTGGAACTCAACGCCCGGCCCCGGCTGATCGAGGGCGCCGGCTTCGCCGACTACGAGCAGGACCTGCGGGCCAGCCTCGGCCGGGCGGAGGAACTGGCGGTCAAGTCCGACGCCAACATCATCCTGATCGGTATCCTCCCCACCCTCACCCCCCGGCACCTGGTCCGCGACAACCTCTCCAGCAACGAGCGCTACCAGGTGCTCAACGACCAGATCGTCGCCGCCCGGGGCGAGGACATCGAGCTGGACATCCGGGGCGTCGAACGGTTGCAGACCCACACCGACTCGATCGTCTCCGAGGCCGCCTGCACCAGTCTGCAGTTCCACCTCCAGGTCGCACCGGACAGCTTCGCCGACTACTGGAACGCCTCCCAGGCCATCGCCGGGGTGCAGGTCGCGCTCGGCGCCAACTCGCCGTTCCTGCACGGCCGGCAGCTCTGGGCCGAAACCCGGGTCGCCCTCTTCGAACAGGCCACCGACACCCGCCCGGACGAGCTGAAAGCCCAGGGGGTACGCCCACGGGTCTGGTTCGGCGAGCGGTGGATCACCTCGATCTTCGACCTCTTCGAGGAGAACGTCCGGTACTTCCCGCCGCTGCTGCCGATCTGCGACGACGAGGACCCGGTCGAGGTACTGCACAACGGCGGCATCCCCCGCCTCTCCGAGCTGCGGCTGCACAACGGCACCGTCTACCGGTGGAACCGGCCGGTCTACGACATCATGAACGGCCGCCCGCACCTGCGGGTGGAGAACCGGGTACTCCCGGCCGGCCCGACCGTGGTCGACATGCTGGCCAACGCCGCCTTCTACTTCGGGCTCGCCCGTGACCTGGCCGAGGGCGACCGGCCGCTCTGGAGCCAGCTCACCTTCAGCGCCGCGGAGGAGAACTTCCACGCCGCCGCCCGGCGGGGCATCGACGCCGCCGTCACCTGGCCCCGGCTCGGCGAGGTGAAGGTGACCGAGCTGGTCCTCGACGTACTGCTGCCGAGGGCGGCGGCCGGGCTGGACCGGTTCGGGGTCGGTGCCGACCACCGGGACCGGCTGCTCGGCATCATCGAGCAGCGCTGCCGTACCCGCCGCAACGGCGCGGTGTGGCAGGTCGAGGCGGTGCAGGCCGCCGAACGCGGTCGGGGGATGAACCGGTCCGAGGCCCTGCACCACATGCTGCGCCGGTACGGCGAACTCCAGCGGACCGACCAGCCCGTGCACACCTGGCCGGTCGACTGACCGCACCCGTCGACGGGAGCGGCCACGGTCGGCGGGAGCCGTGTCCAGCGCCGGAGTCCGGAACACCGGCCGCTCGTCCAGCACCGCGTCGGCGGTGGCTCTCCTCGGCTTGGAGCGTCGGACGAGCGAGCGCCCGCGCTCAGCGGAAGCGGCGGCCGAGGCGGCCGAGCCGGCCCTTCGCACCGCCCTCGGCGGACTGCTCGGACTGCTCGGCCGGCTCCTCCGACTCGGTGGATCCGTTCGAGGCCGCGGTGTCGGCGTTGGCGGCTGCCGGGGTCGAATCGCCGCCGGTGGCGGTGTCGGACTCGTCACCGCCGCGCGGCGTCGCGCGGGTCGGCTGGGCGGGCAGCCGCCCGGACCGGCCGCGCTTGCCCGCCGACTCGCTCTCCGCCGGTCCGCTCTCCGTCGGTCCGCCGCTCGTCTGTCCGCTGGCCAGGTCGGCGGTCCGGTCCGGGTCTCGGGACGTGTCGGTGTCGGCGATCCGGTCGGGGGTGTCGGTCGGTCGCGCTCGGTGCCGGACACCGGTTGCCGAGCCGCCGGTCTCGGCCGGTCGCGCCGCCGGGCCGCGGTCGGTCGGCCGCGCCTCCGGCCCGGTACCGGAGGAGTGCGGTGCGGTACCCGGTTCCGGGGTCTCGGCCTGCCGGGCCATCGTCTCCGCGCGCTGCGCCAGCGCCGCCACCAGCGCCGACCCGGCGAGACCGGCAACCACCGCGTACGGCGCCATCAGGTGCGCCGACACCTGCTCGGGACGGATGCCCACCAGCCGGGGCGCGGCGAGGAAGTAGGCGACCGCCACCAGCAACGGCCCACTGATCCCCGAGACGGCGGCACCGACCCGGGTCGCCGGCCGGCGTGCCGCCGAGCGGGCGGCGAGCGCGCCGATCAGCAGCGCGGAACCGAGGGAGAGGGCGGCACCGGGCCAGTAGAAGTACTCGCGGAACCAGAAGCGCTCGCCGTCGGAGGTCAACTGCCACACCCCGAGCTGCGCGGCGGAGAGCCCGCGCCCGGAGAGTACGCCGTCGACGACCGAGATCACCGCGAGCGCCCAGAGCCAGCAGACCGTACCGAGCACGTTGCTGGCGACGGCCGGTGACGAGATCGCCCAGATCGCCGCCACCAGCCCGAGCAGTACGCCGAGGATGGCGTAGCCGGCCGCGACGGTCTGCGGGGCGGAGGTGTCGACCCGGACCGCCGCCCGGGCGGGCACGGCGACCAGTACCACGGTCACCAGCGCGCCGATCGCGCTGGAGACGGCGAGCGCGGCCCGCCAGAGCAGGGTGGCCAGGGTCGGCGGCGGATCGCCGGCACGCCCGGTGGATCGCCGGCCGCCCCCGCCGAGCCGGTGCGCGCAGACCGCGCCGGCCACGGTCGAGGTGGCGGCTATCCAGGCGGCCCAGGTGAGGCTGGCCACCCAGGCCGCCTCGGCGCTGGCGCCGGCCGCCGGCACCCAGGCGATGATGCCGAGCCCGTAGCCGAAGCCCAGTTGAGCGGCGCCGGCGCCGGCGGCCACGCCGACCGCCGTCGCGACGGATCCTCCCCAGCCTCGTGCGGCCATGCGGGGCAGCGTAGCGTCCATCCGACGCCGGGGGCGAGCCGTCAACCGGGGGGAGCCGTCCCGACACGAACCGTGGCCGGTTGCGCTCCGAGGGCCGGGCCACCGATGCTGTCGGGCACACACGTGCACCGGGCGGACGGAACAACGGCGTGGCTTTCGTACGCCGGATGGTGAGGCAGGGTCGGCATGACGGATGAGGCTGTGGCGGGACACCCGGACCAGGGCGGCGGTCCCTCGAACCGGACGGGCCTGTTCGCGGGCGCGGCGGTCGGGCTGGTCGTCTGTGCCGTCGTCGGTGCCCTCGGCGGCTACCTGCTGGCCGGCGACGGCGGTGAGCGGGAGGGGCCGTACGACGCCGGGGCCACCACCACCCCGACGGTGGAGGCCACGAGCAAATCGCCACGGAGTACGCCGAGCCGGACCCCGAGCCGTCGACCGAGCAGCACGCCGCCGCCGATCGGCCAGATGATCCTGCCGGACGTGGTCGGCGACGACTTCCAGAAGGCCCGGGAGCAGTTGCGCGGACTCGGCCTCGGGGTGCAGTTCGTCTTCGGCAGGGTCGGTGACGACCCCACTGTCGCCAGTACCAACCCGAGGGGCGGTACGGCGGTGAAGCGGGGCATCACCGTACGGGTCACCGTGGTCGGTGCGGCACCGGAGGTGGTGGTGCCCGCGCTCGTCGGCGAGTCCTGCAAGCAGGCGGCCCGGCGGCTCGTCGACGACGGCCTCTATCCGAACTATCCGACCGGCGAGCGGGGCGAGGTGCGCAGCCAGGAGCCGCCCGGCGGGACGGTGCTGCACTGGAACGAGCGGGTCCGGCTCTACTGTTCCGACGGTCCCGCGCCGGGCGGGACGCCGACGCCATAGCCCGCAGACGCGGCGCCGATCGGGCAGACACGCCCGGACTCGCGACGATGGCCGCGGCACGTCCCGCCGGATAGGTTTGAGGCGGTTCGCCCGGTCCCATCCGATGGCGAGAGGACGTGGCATGGCCGACGATCCGCGGCAGCCTCCGGACGACCGGGGTGTGGACGGAGACCGGGGCGTACCCGATGACGGGCCGAGGGCCGGCGACCCCGCTCCGCCCACGGCAGCCGGTCCGCCCACGGCGGCCGGTCCGCCGACGGCCGCTGGTCCGCCCACAGCACCGGGTCCGCGCACGGCGGCCGGTGCGGGCCGGGACGATGCCACCCGGGTCGCCGGGAGTCACCGGCAACCCGGCGCACCGGATGCCACCAGGCCGATGCCGCCGCGCGAGCCGGCCTGGTCCGGCCGGGCCGGAGTGCCGCCCCCGGGCTCGCCCCCGCCCCGGCAGCCGCAGCCCGACTGGGGCTACGGCCCGGAGGCGGACGACCGGCGCTGGTGGATGCCGATCCTGATCGGGACGGTGGCGCTGCTCCTGCTCGGCGCTCTGGTCGTCGCCGGCTGGGCGATCGTCGATGCGGGTCGGCGCGACACGCCCACCTCGCCGACACCGGTGGCGACCACCTCGGCGGCGCCGACCACGCCCGCGCCGACCACCGCCGCCACCACACCGAGCCCCACCCCGGCGGCCACCACCGGAGCGCCGGTGCCGCTGCCCCCGCTCGTCGGGCTCTCCCAGCAGGAGGCGGTGGCGGAACTGGAACGGTTGGGGCTGGTGGCCCGGATCGAGCCGCGTACCTCCGCCCGGCCGCCGGGGACGGTGCTGGACACCGAGCCGTCGACCGGTACCGAGGTGGAGCCGGGCAGCGAGGTCCTGCTGGTGGTCGCCGAGCCGCCGACCCCGCCGCCGAGCACCGAGCCCGGTCCGACCGGCCCGCCGCAGCCCACCCCGGAGGGCTGATCTCACCGTCCGGCACCGGCACGACTCGGGAACGGGTCTGCCGGGGCGGGGACCGGCGGGGGCCGGTGCCGGAGCGGGGCGGGACGGCGGAGTACCCGAACCCGGGCCGGGGCCGGCGGTCACCAGTACCGGCGTCTGGTGCCCACCATGACCAGCCCGACCGCGGAGATGACCAGGCCGAACAGGCCGGAGTACGCAAGCGAGCGCTGATAGCCCGGCGGCGGTCCGTCGGTGCGCGGCGCCGGGCCGGCCCGCTGTTCCCCGGTGCCGGCCGGTGACCGGTCCGGGCTCGTCGGCGTCGGGTAGCCCTCCCGGTCGTGCTCCGGTGCACCGGCCGGGTCGGTGGCCGGGTCGGGGATGTTGACGCCGTCCGGTTCCTCCCGGTCGCCCTGAGCCGGCAGCCGGTGCCAGGGCTGGAAGCGCCGCCCCGGCCAACCCCGTTCGGCGTCGGTGGGAGATGCGGGTACGGCCGCCGCGCCGTGTCCGGAGGGGTCGACGAGCCCCGGGTCGGGCTCGCTACCCCCCGCCTCGGCCGGCGACGTCGGGTTGGCGACCGGGTGTCGTACGGATGGTGGACGGCCACTGCCGGTGGCGCTCGCGCAGCCGGGCAGGCCGACCGTGATCAGGATCAGCAGCACGCTGACCCGCATGCTCCGACACGTCGTCCGGTGTCGGTCGGAGGTCTCAACTGCCATCGGCGGCTCCCAGGTTCGGGGCCCTCGACGACGTGCGGGTTGGTCAACCCTGGGGTGGATACGCCCAGTCTAGGGCGGTGCCCGGGGCTGTCGCCCGACCTTTGCCGCAGATCCCCTCAGCCGACCCGGACCCGCGCGGCCAGCGTGCTGGAGTTGGTCAGCGCGGGCCTGCGGGCCTGGGGATAGTTGTGCCGCCCGGCGTTGGTCTGGAGGTGTCGCAACCCGTTGATCTGCACGAATATCGACCGTCGCTCGACCGCGTCGCCGCTCGGGTTGAGTTCGTATCCGTCGAGCCAGACCCAGCCGTGGTAGGTCGGCCAGTCGTGCACCCGGATCACCCGGAAGTAGATGGGCTCGGCGAACTGGACGCTCGCCGCGCGGGTCACATGGAGCACGTCACCGGAGCGGGGAAGGGGCACATCAGCTCCTGTCCGACTGGCGCCGGGGGGCCGGCGAAAGTGGCGGGCGGGGGTCTGGTGGTGGGGCCTGACGCGGTCGTTCGGGCGCGCACCAGGGCCGGTCGGAGTGGGGCGTCGGCCGGGGCGATGTGTCGTTGCCATCACATCGCCCCGGCCGACACCTGTCGACTCCGGGACGCGCCAGCCGCCGTAGCGGCCCTGGCATACAGCGGCGGGGGCTCTTACCCCGGAGCGGGGCTTCTTGCCGTACCGCCGGCACGGCCGTCTCCACGGTCAGGCGAGAATGGGGGAGCATTGCGTCGCCTGACCAGAGGGGAACGCTGCGTAGCCCGAGCCATACGGACAGGGTGCATCAAGAACATGATCAATGCAAGTTGCAGTTTGCCCTTTGCTCCGGCATGGCGATAGTGGGTCGTACGGCGCTTGATGCGCCGCGCGTGGAACCGGCAGACTGGACCCGGTTTCGGCCCCTGTGGCCGACAGGGTCATCGCTCCATCCGCCGCGAATGATCCCCCGCCGATCGGCGGTCTCGAAGGCGCGGCGGTCCCGACTCTCTAATTGATCGTCCGGAGGTGACCCGGTGACCGAGCGCCGGAGCCCGACCATCCGCCGCCGTCGGCTCGGCGCCGAGCTGCGCCAGCGCCGGGAGAAGGCCGGAGTCACGATCGAGGCCGTCGCCGAGTTGCTGGAGTGCTCCGCGTCCAAGGTGTCCCGGATCGAGACCGGCCACACCACGGCCACCGTCCGGGACGTACGGGACATGCTCGGCATCTACGGCGTGACGGGCGCCGAGTGCGACGAGCTGATCCAGATCGCCCGGGAGGCCCGGCAGAAGGGCTGGTGGCATCCGTACAGCCCGGTGCTCGCCGGGGCGTACGTCGGGCTGGAGGCGGCGGCCGCCTCGATCCGGGCGTACGAGCAGCAGACCGTGCCGGGGCTGTTGCAGACCGAGGAGTACGCCCAGGCGATGATCCGGTCCGCCCGGCCGGACTGGGTCGCCGAGGAAGTCGACCAGCGGGTCCGTGTCCGGTTGGGTCGTCAGTCGTTACTTGACCCGGACGATCCGATCGATCTGTGGGTGGTGCTCGATGAGGCGGTGATCAGCCGGCCGGTGGGCGGCGACGCGGTCATGCGGGCCCAGTTGGAGCGGCTGGTAGAGGCCGCTGACCTACCGAACGTCACGCTCCAGGTCCTGCCGTTCGACGCCGGTGCGCACGCCGGCATGGACGGCACTTTCACCATCCTCGGCTTCCCGGAACCGGGTGATCCGGATGTGGTGTACGCCGAAAATGCCACGGGCGGGCTTTTTCTGGAGAAGCGGGATGAGCTGCAGAAATACATATTCATCTTCGATCATATCCGAGCGGCAGCCCTACGCCCGGAGGAGTCCGTCGCGCTGATTTCGAAGTTGGCAGAGGAGCCATTGTGGAAGTGGAGACAAAGGGGTACCGCGTCGACCTGAGCGGGGCAGCGTGGCACAAGAGTTCGCGTAGCGGACCCAATTGTGACAACTGCGTCGAGGTGGCCTTCGCGGGCGGCGCGATCGCGGTACGCGACTCGAAGAACCCGAGCGGGCCCGCCCTGATCTTCACGCCCGACGAGTGGGACGCGTTCGTCGGCGGTGCCAAGGACGGCGAATTCGACCTGACCTGACGGTCCCGGACAACCCAGCGCGGTCACCCGGCCAGCCCGCGAAGCTGCCCGGATGGCCGCGCTGGCCCGCGTCGGTGGAGCTTCCGGCCGGGCGGCGGGTCCGGCCGGCCGTCGCCGGTGACCGGCCGCGTCGTTGTACCAGACGGCGAGAGTCGGCATGACCGGCCGCCGCAGGGGGTTCGCAAACCGAGCGAGGCAGGCGAGACGGATGACGATCGGGTCGGAGAATCTGGGCAACGGCACCGGCAAGCCGGAACGGTTCGGCGGCAAGTACCGGGGTGCCCGCCGGGACAGCGGCGCCACGGTGGAGGAGGCGCCGGTCGACACCGACCTCGGCCCGGCCGAGGGTGCCCCGGCGGATCGGGTCACCGATCTGGGTACCGGCCTGACGTCGGCGAGCCCGCCGGAGCGTACGCCGACGCTTCCGTCGCTGGACATGGGCGGCCTGACCGAGCCGGTCTTCCCGCCGGCCGGCTGGCCGGACGTGCCGCCGACCGAGCCGCTCGTCGACCATCCGCTACTGCGCGGACTGCTGCTGGAACTGCCGCCCAAGGGCAGCATCCCGAACTCGCTCTGGCTCGACCGCTGGTTCGAGGCCGCCCGGGCGATCCTGGAACTGCTATACGTGCAGGACGCCAGCCGTACGCGATGAGCGCGACCGTACGGTGACCGCCCGCTCCAGCAGGCGGCTGTGCCGCAGCGCGTGCCGTACCCCGATGGTGCCGACCGCGAGCACCGCCACGGTGAGCACCAGGCCGATCATCCCCGGGCTGGTCAGCGGCACCAGACCGGTGGCGGTGACCAGTGCCGGCAGCATGACCAGACCGGTCACCTGCACCGGCAGGGCGATCATCGGGTGCGCGGCGGCGGCGCGCAGCGCGGGCGGGGCCGGGGTCTCCGGCGCCGAGGCGAACGCGCCCGCGCCGCCCCAGAGCTGTCGCAGCCGGCGTACGGTCACCGCCGCGACGACCACCGCGGGCACCGCCGGCAGCGCGAGCCCGACCGAGGTCCGGTCGGCGAGCGTCGGCTCCGCCTGCACGAGCCCGGCCAGCAGTACCCCGGCCAGCCCGGCCAGGCCGGACCCGACCAGCCCGAGCAGCAGTCCGGTACGCCGGCGCAGCGGTCGCGCCGCCCGCAGCTGTGGCAGCCCCTCGACGACGAGACCGGCCGCCAGCCAGACGGCGGCGATCGCGAGCAGGATGACGAGGTCGGTGTCCATGCCAACAGCCTTGCCCGTTTTCCGTTTCGGCGAATCCGGGCCCGCCCCCACCGATTCCCGGAGAAGTCACCCGTAGGGGGCGCGGAGCCGGCGGTCCAGGCAACGACGGCCATCTTTCCGTTGAGATAGAACGTTCGGGATCTACTGTTCCGCAAGGCTTCTGACTAGTGTCAGCTCGATCGGTCGTGCTGACCCGCCACTCAACGGGGGCGGGCGGTCGTGCACCGATCGGAGGGGAGGAGGGGAGATGAGTCTCCCTCGTAGGTCCGTTGTCGTCGGAGTGTCCACTCTGGCCATGATTGCCGCTGCCGCCGTACCGGCCGTCGCGGCTCCACCGGAAGCGCCGGTCCGGGGTGTCGGCAGCGCGAACGCCGTCGCCGACAGCTACATCGTGGTGTTCAAGGACACCGCCGTCGCCCGGACCAACGTGTCGACGACGGCCCGGAGCCTGATCGGCAAGCACGGCGGCAAGGTCGGCCGCACCTACAGCGCCGCGCTGCGGGGCTTCGAGATCAGCGCCTCCGCGCAGGCCGCGCGGCGGATCGCCGCCGACCCGAGCGTGGCGTACGTCGAGCAGAACAAGACGTTCCAGGTCAGCGGTACGCAGCCGAACCCCCCGTCCTGGGGCCTCGACCGGACCGACCAGCGGAACCTGCCGCTGAACAGCTCGTACACGTACCCGAACACGGCGTCGAACGTGAACGCGTACGTCATCGACACCGGTATCCGGTTCAGCCACAACGACTTCGGCGGCCGGGCGGTGAGCGGGTACGACGCGATCGACGGCGGCACGGCCGACGACTGCCACGGGCACGGCACGCACGTCGCCGGTACGGTCGGCGGCACCTCGTACGGGGTGGCCAAGGCGGCCCGGATCTACGGCGTACGCGTGCTGAACTGCTCCGGCAACGGGACCACCGCCCAGGTGGTCGCCGGGATGGACTGGGTCACCGCGAACGCGGTACGCCCGGCGGTGGCCAACATGAGCCTCGGCGGCTCGGCGGACAGCGCGATCGACACCGCGGTCAACAACTCCATCAACGCCGGCATCACCTACGTGGTCGCGGCCGGCAACGGCAACACGCTCGGCGTGCGGCAGGACGCCTGCAACTACTCCCCGGCCCGGGTGCCGAACGCCATCACGGTCGGCGCCACCCAGAGCAACGACGCGGCGGCGAGCTTCTCCAACTACGGCACCTGCGTCGACATCCTGGCGCCGGGTGTCGGCATCACCTCCGCCTGGTACAACAGCAACACCGCGACCAACACCATCAGCGGTACCTCGATGGCGTCGCCGCACGTGGCCGGCGCGGCGGCGATGGTGCTCTCCACCAACCCGACCTGGTCGCCGCAGCAGGTCCGCGACTACCTGGTGAACAACTCGACCCCCAACGTGGTGACCAACGTGGGCACCGGCACCCCGAACCGGCTGCTCTACGTGGTCAACGAGGCGCCGGCCAACGACTTCTCGGTCTCGGTCTCGCCGGGCACCGGGTCGACGACGCCGGGCGGCTCGGTGTCGGCCACCGTCGCCACCGCCACCACGGCCGGCTCGGCGCAGTCGGTGACCTTCTCGGCGAGCGGCCTGCCGAGCGGCGCCACCGCCACGTTCAGCCCGGCCACGGTCACCTCGGGCGGCTCGGCCACGCTGACCATCGCCACCTCCGCCGCCACCCCGCCGGGGACGTACCAGCTGACCATCACCGGCAGCGGGACGTCGGCCACCCGGAGCACCCCGTTCACGCTGACGGTGACCGGTAGCAGCACCGGCTGCACGGCCAGCAACGCGGCCGACGTGGCCATCCCGGACACCAACGTCAACGTGACGAGCGGGATCACCATCTCCGGCTGCAACCGGAGCGCCTCCAACACCTCCACGGTGGCCGTGGAGATCGTGCACACCTACCGGGGTGACCTGGTCGTCGACCTGATCGCTCCGGACGGCAGCGGCTACCGGCTGAAGAACAGCAGCATCGTCGACGGTGCCGACAACGTGAACGCGACGTACACCGTCAACCTCTCCGCCGAGACCGCCAACGGTCTCTGGCGGTTGCAGGTGCGGGACGTCTACTCCGGGGACACCGGCTACATCAACGCCTGGACCCTGACCCTCTAGTGCGCTGACCCACCGCGAGCGGGCCCCCTCCCAGTCTGGGAGGGGGCCCGCTTCGTCGTCGGGGCGGCTAGAGGGTACGCAGGTGGAAACCGCCGTCCACGTCGATCACCTGGCCGGTGCTGAACGGCAGCAGGTCGGTGGCGACCGCCACGACGGCCCGGCCGACGTCGTCGGGCTGCCCCCAGCGCCGGATCGGGGTCAGGCCCTGGTTGAAGATCAGATCGTCGTACCGGGCCTTGACCGGGCCGGTCATGTCGGTCTCGATCACGCCGGGCCGGATCTCGTAGACGTTGATCCCGTGCTCGGCCAGCCGGGCGGCGTAGAGCTGGGCGGTCATCGCCAGTCCGGCCTTGGTGACGCAGTAGTCGCCCCGGTTCACGCTCGCCGTGTACGCGCTGATCGACGAGATCACCACGATCTTCGGCCGTTCCACCCGGCCGGCGGCCTGCTGCGCGATCATGGTGTTGGCGACGAGCTGGATCAGGAAGTACGGCCCCTTGAGGTTGATGTCGACCAGCCGGTCGAAGGACTCCTCCCCGGCCTCCAGCAGGTCCGCCCGGACGCTCGGCGCCACCCCGGCGTTGCTGACCAGCAGGTCGAGCCGGCCGAACGCCGCCGTCGTCTCGTCGACCAGGTGCCGCCGGTCCTCGGCCCGGGAGACGTCGGCCCGGACCAGGTGGGCCCGACCGCCCCGGGCCTCGACCTCCTTGCCGACCTCCGCCGCCGCGTCGGCGTTGCTGGCGTAGTTGACCACCACGTCGTAGCCGGCACCGGCCAGCGCCAGGACCACGCCGCGGCCGATCCCCCGCGACCCGCCGGTCACCACCGCCACCGGACGTCCGCTCACGCCGCCACCTCGCCGCGCACCGGGCCGAAGAAGGTGTAGTACGGCTCGTCCCGGGCGACCCGCTGGAGATAGAGGGCCAGCTCCCGGGCGTGGTAGTCGCCCCACATGCTCGACTCGCCGTTCGGCACCCGCTGCCCGGCCGGTACGTGGTCCCAGCCGTTCGGCCGGTGGTAGACCGAGTGCAGCAGCAGGCCCTGGTGCCGGGCGTCGGTGCTCAGGTACGGCTCGCCGAAGAGCGTGTCGGCGACGGTCAGCCCGGCCTGCCAGTACTTCCGGCCCTCCTCGGTCCGGCCGGCCCGCTCCAGATGGCGGCCGAGCCGGAGCAGCCCCTGCGCCCCGATCGCCGCCGCCGAGGAGTCCACCGGCTCGTGCGCGTTGTACGGGTCGGCCGGCCGGTCCAGGTAGTCGCCGAGCTGGACCAGGCCGGGTGCGCCGGTGTCCCAGTACGGCACGCCGTCGGTGGGGGTGTGCGCCAGGTAGAAGTCGCAGGTGGCGGTGGCGGCCCGCAGCATCGTCGCCTCGATCTCGGCCCGGCCGCCGTACGGGGCCAGCTCGTCGTCGGGCACGGTCGCGAGGAATTCGAGCTGCTCCGGGAAGCCGAGCATCGCCCAGGCCAGCCCCCGGGTCCAGGTGCTGAACGGCGAGTACCCCTGCTGGGTGCTGGGGCAGCGGTAGCTTCCGTCGTTCACGTTGAAGATCGACTCGTGCGCGGTCCGGCCGAGGATGTCGTAGCTGTCCCGGCCCTCGCCGTAGTAGACGTTCCACCGGGCGGTGTTCCCGGCGTGCTCGACCAGCCGGCGCAGCAGCGAGATCCGCTCGTCCCGCTCGCCCATCAGCACGTGCCCGAGCAGGTGTGACACGGCGAGCGCCCGGCAGGACCGGATGGTGTCGACGAAGAGCGACTGCGGCCCGTTGAACGAGTAGACGTAGCCGGTGCCGTCCGCCGTGGTACGCCAGCGGGCGGCCTGCACCGCGCCGGTCAGCTTGAGCGCCAGCTCGTAGAAGTCCCGCTCGGCGCGGTCGGCCGGGATCCGCCCCTCGTTCATCAGCCGCCACAGGTTCCCGTACGTGCTGACGTTGTTGAACCCGTGGTCGTGTACGCCGATGTGGCTGACGTGGCTGGCCATCACCGCCACGGTCTGCTCCCGGCCGGAGTCGAGGAACCGCCGCTCGCCGGTGGCGTCGAACTGGAGCAGCGCGGCGCCGTACTGGAAGCCCTGGGTCCACTCGGTCCAGCCCCGCGCGGTGTACTGCCCGTCGACGGTGAAGACCGGCGAGGCGGCGCCGGGCGGGCAGGTCTTCTCGATCGAGTCGATCTTCTGGGCGGAGGCCTCCCAGAGTCGTTCGATCTTGGGTAGCAGCGCGGACGGGGTAAGGCCCTGGTCGATCCTCATCATCGGCCCAGCATAGGAAAGCGCTATCCCGAGCAACAGGGGGCCACCACACCTACTCCCGCATCCCCGCGAGCTGGGCGGCCGGGGTACGCAGCGCCAGCGCCGTCGGCACCAGGCTGGCCAGTACCGCGGCGAGCAGGCAGCCCGCCGCGATCAGCGCGATCGGCGTCCACGGCACGCTGATCTGCGGCTGCGCCACCAGCTCGGCCAACCGGGCCCGCAGCCCCGCCAGCATCGCGGCGGCCACCAGCCCGGCCAGCGCCGTGCCGGCCAGCCCGACCAGCACCGCCTCCAGGCCGACCATCCGCAGCACCTGCCCGGGAGTCGCCCCGGTCAACCGCAGCACCGCCAGCTCCCGGCGCCGGTCGTTGGTCGCCATCACCAGCGTGTTCGCGACCGCGATGCCGGTGTAGAGCAGCGCCATCCCGAGCACCGCCAGCAGGGCCACCCGGTTCTGCTCGTACTGCACCGCGTCCCCCGCCACCAGGTGCTCGGCGGTCGGCAGCACCCGCCCACCGCCGGCAACGGCCGCCGCGTCGAGCGCCGCCGGGTCACCGCCGTCCAGATAGACGACGTCGGCACCACCGGGCTGGTGCGCCCGACCCAGCTCCCAGGGAAGCAGCAGGGTCCGGTCCAGGTCGAGCGAGTCGTCGAGTACGGCCACCACCCGCAGCCGCACCTTCGTCGTGTCGGCGAGCCACATCTGGACCCGCTCACCGACCCGCCAGCCCATCGACCGGCTCACCGCCACCGTGTCGGTACCGGTCAACCCGTCGAGCGAACCGGCCACCACCGGCAGCCGCAGCACCCGGTCCAGCCCCGCACCGACGTACCGGGCCGAGTACTCCTCCGGGTAGTCGTCGCTGCGCACGTACACCTCGGTCTGCCGGCTCGGCACGGCGGCGCGCACCCCGGCGACCCGGCCGAGCGCCGCGACCGTCGGCTCGGCCAACCCCACCGGACCGCTCGCGGTCGCCACCGCGCTCGCGGTGACCCGCTCCCGGGCGGCGCTCTGCTCCGCCTGCCAGAGCGTCGCGGTCAGCGGCAGCGTGGTGGCCGCGATGCCGACGGTGACCAGGATCGGCGCGGCGGTGGCGGAGGTGCGGCGCAGCGCGCTCAGCGCGCTCGCCCGAGCGATCGCACCGGTCTGCCCGCGCAGCGGAGCACCGAGCAGCGGCACCAGCACCCGGATCAGCACCGGCGCGAGCAGCCCGGCGGCGACCAGGGCAAGCTGGGCGACCAGCATCACCATGGCCAGGCCGTCCGAGACCCCGATCTCCGGCAGCGCGGCGAGCAGCAGCACGGCGCCGCCGAGGAAGAGCAGTCCGAAGAGCCACCGTCCCCAGCCCATCACCCGGGTGTCGACCGACGCCTCGCGCAGCGCCTCGACCGGGCGTACCCGGGCCGCCCGCCGGGCCGCCACCCCGGCACCGAGCAGGGCGACCAGGCAGGGCGAACTCGCGCCGACGCTGGGCGACCGCGAACGAGAAGGTACCCGCGACCACGAAGACCGAGACGAAGGTGGCCACCCCGGCGGTGGTACCCAGCAACGACGCCGCGAGGGCCAGCGCGTCGTCGTCCGGATCCGGCTCGGCCGCCCGCCGGTAGTCACCGGTGAGGACCCGGAACCGGGCGCGGCGGCGAGGTGGAGACCAGCTCACCGTCCACGGTGGGCGGCTCACCCACCAGTGCGCCGTACCCGCCCAGTGCCGAGGCGGACCAGGGGCGGACGATCCCGGGCGTACCGGCCAGGTCGACCGGGACCTGACGGTCGGGTACCGCCACCGCGACCCCCGGCACGGTGCCCAGCCGGGCCGCCAACTCCGCCGGTACCGGCCGGGAATGCCGGGTGTCCGTGGTCGAGGTGTACCGCTCGTCGCCGGTACCCGTGCTGACGCTGACCGAATCCGCTCCGGCCACCACCACGTCGGCGTTCCGGTACCACCGGCTGGCCCGGTCCGTCCCGCCGACGCTGGACGCCAGGGCCAGCCCGGTGGTGGCGAGCAGGCAGACGCCGAGACAGAGCGCGACGAAGGTACCCACGAACGCGGTCCAGCGGCTCCGGAACGTCTGGCCGGCGAGCGTCAGCACGGCGCGACCCGGCCCGCCCGGGGCCGGGTGATCAGCGCACGGGCGATCGCCACCCGCTGCTGCTGTCCCCCGGAGAGCTGGGCCGGCCGGTGCCCGGACCGTCCGGCCAGCCCCACCGCGGCGAGTGCGGCCCGGACGTCGCCCCGGTGCGGCCGACGCCCGGCCAGCCGCAGCGGCAGTGCCACGTTCTGCTCGGCGGTGAGCGCGGGCAGCAGGTTGAAGGACTGGAAGACGAAGCCGATGGTGTCCCGGCGCAGCAGTGTCAGCCGGGTCTCGGAGAGCCCGCCCAGGTCGACGTCGCCGATCGTGACGCTGCCGGCGGTCGGCCGGTCCAGGCCGGCCGCGCACCGCAACAGCGTGCTCTTGCCGGAACCCGACGGACCCATCACCGCCGTGAAGGTGCCGCTGGCGAAGCCCAGGGTCACCCGGTCCAGCGCGGTCACCGCGCCTTCGCCCGAACCGTACCCTCTGCTGACCTCCGCCAGCCGCACCGCGTCCATGGCAGCGAGTCAATCGGACCGGGCACCCCGAAACACTCCCGGCGGCCGGCCTTTCCCGGGTAGGGGCCCGCCCTACCCGGCCGGGTACGGGCCGGTCAGACCGCGAAGGTGGCGGGGCGGTCGTTCGCCGGAGCCGGCGGGGTGGCCTTCCAGATGCCGAGCCGCTGCGCGGTCAGCCGGGCCACGTACGCCGGGTTGAGCACCATGTACCGGTGGAAGAGGCGCTTCGGCTCCAGCCCGAACCGCCACAGCCACTCCAGGCCCACCCGCTGCATCCACGGTGGAGGCTTGCGGAGCAGACCGGCGTGGTAGTCGAAGGCCGCCCCGACCGCCATCAGCGGCATGTCGAGCAGCGGCCGCATCGCGTACGCGAAGACCTCCTGCCGGGGGCAGCCGAGCCCGACCAGCACGAGCCGGGCCCCGGAGGCACGGATCCGGTCGGCGATCTCGGCGTCCTCGCCCGGTCGGGCCGGCCGGAACTTCGACGACTCCACCCCGGCGATCTTCAGCGCCGGGAACATCCGCTCCAGCTCCGGGATCAGCCGGGCCAGGGTGGCGTCGGTGGAACCGTAGAGATAGACCGGCATCCCCTCGTCGGCGAACCTGGCCAGCACGCTCAGCGTCAGGTCGGGGCCGTAGACCCGTTCGGCCAGGGCGGCGCGGTGCAGCAGGTTGAGCGCCCACCGCACGGGCTGCCCGTCCGGGGTGACCACGTCGAAGGCGTTGAGCCGGGCGTTGTGCGCCGGGTCGAGCACCCCGGTCATCACGCCGTGCACGGCCAGCGCGGTCAGCGCCATCGGCCGGCGTTCCCGCCCGGCGGCCACCACCTGCTCGGTCGCGGCCTCGTAGTCGACCGCGTCGACCAGTACGCCGAGCACGTTCCGCTTACCCCGCGAGATCACGCCTTCTCCCCGCCCTGCGGTATCCACTTGTCGACGTTGGCGGCGTAGATCTCCTGGAGGATCATCGGCACGTCGTAGATCTGCTTCCAGTGCGGGTAGTCGCGCTGGAAGGCGGCGTTCGAGCCGATCCACCACTGGTGGTCGCCGACCCGGTTCGCCTCGTGGTATTCGGTGACCATCTCCTGCCCGGTGATCTGCTCGGCCAGCGCGAACGCCTCCAGGTGCGAGCAGTTCGAGTGCCGCCCGCCACCGAGGTTGTAGACCGCCGCCGAGCGGGGCTCCCGGAAGAACGCCTCGAAGGCGGCGACCACGTCGTGGCTGTGGATCGCGTCCCGGACCATCTTGCCCTTGTACCCGAAGATCTTGTATGTCCGGCGCTCCATGTTGCAGCGCATCACGTAGCCGAGGTAGCCGTGCAGCTCGGTGGCGGAGTGCGCCGGGCCGGTCAGCGTGCCGCCCCGGAAGCAGGCGGTCTTCATGCCGAAGTAGCGGCCGTACTCCTGCACCATCACGTCGGCGGCGACCTTGGAGGCACCGAAGACCGAGTGCAGCGAGCCGTCGATCGACATGTCCTCCTTGATGCCGTCGAAGTACGGGTGGTCGGCCGCGAGCTCCCAGCGGGTCTCCTGCTCGATCAGCGGGAGACTGTTCGGCCGGTCGCCGTAGACCTTGTTGGTGGAGCAGTGGATGACCGGCGCGTCGATGCAGTGCTCGCGGACGTTCTGCAGGACGTTGAGCGTGCCGCCCGCGTTCACGTCGAAGTCGGTGAACGGGTCGCGCAGGGCCCAGTCGTGCGAGGGCTGCGCGGCGGTGTGGATCACCACGCCGATGTCCCGGCCGTACCGCCGGAAGATCCCCGCCAGCGCGTCCCGGTCGCGGATGTCGACGTCGTGGTGGGTGTACGCGTCACCGAGGTCACTGGTGAGCCGCAGCACGTTCCACGCGGTGGAGGCCTCGGCACCGAAGAAGCGCCGCCGCATGTCGTTGTCGATTCCGACCACGTCCAGGCCGAGCCCGGCGAAGTGCCGGACCGCCTCCGAGCCGATCAGGCCGCCGGATCCGGTCACCAACGCGACTGTCACACGCACTCCTGGTCTGCCCTCGGGTCGGAAAACCACCGGAGCATAGCGCGATGGCGCCTTTGCCCCGATATGAACGAGGGGCCCCGTGTCACCACGGAGCCCCTCGAAGCGGTGGGGAAGGGGGGAGTTGAACCCCCACGCCCTTTCGGGCACACGGACCTGAACCGTGCGCGTCTGCCATTCCGCCACTTCCCCTTGCGAGGCGTGACCCGCGTCGCCCCGTGCCCTCCCGACGAAAGGCCCGGGACAACCCGACTCATCCCCCGAGCGCGCCACAGGACAATAACAATCATGTCCGGAGCCCACTCTTCGGCATGTGCCGGGACATACTACGCTGTCCCTACTGCCGCTGCGGGCGTTACCGCTCGCAGCGGATGGAAGAGTAGCACGACTATCCCCGGCCACTGAGGAGAGGCCGGATGCAGGCGGCCGAGCGGCGTGCGAGCCGCACGTGCGGCGGCCGGATACCATCATGTCCTCGGAACCCGAGGAGGAGCCGGTGAGCGTGCTGCAACGCTTTGAGAAGCGTCTGGAGGGCCTGGTCGAGGGGGCCTTCGCAAAGGTGTTCAAAGGGGTCGTGCACCCCGTCGAGATCCTCAACGCGATGCAGCGGGAGGCAGAGGCGCACAAGGCGATCCTCGCCGGTGGGCGCACTCTGGTACCCAACCGCTACGTGATCGATCTCTCACCGTACGACCACAGTCGGCTGGCGCCGTACGCCGCCGCGCTGGCCCAGGAGCTGGCCCAGTCGCAGGCGGAGTTCATCGGCGAGCAGGCGTGGACGGTCTACGGCGACGTCATCGTCGAGATCGAGCGCGGGGACGGCCTCGACACGGGGATGTTCCGGGTCACCGCCGAGGTCTACACCGGTGGCGACGTGGCGCCGGTGCACTCCTCGCCATACGACCAGCAGCCCGGCGGCTACCCGCCGTACGACCAGGGTGGCGGCTACGGCCCGCCGCCGGGGCACGGCGCGGGCGGTCGCAACATCCGGCTGGTCTCCGGCGACGGCCGCACCTACCCGTTGCAGATGGGCTCGACCGTGATCGGCCGGGGCGACCAGGCGAACCTGCGGCTGCCGGACGTCGGCATCTCCCGCCGGCACGCCCGGCTCGACTTCGACGGCGCCCAGGTGGTGCTGACCGACCTCGGGTCGACCAACGGCACCATGGTCAACGGGCAGCGGGTCTCCGCCGTGGCGCTCAACCCGGGCGACATGATCCAGCTCGGCACCACCACCCTGACCTTCCGCGTGGACGGCTAACCACCTTGCCCCCATTTGTCATCACCGTTGCCCGGATCGGCTTCATCGTCCTGCTGTGGATCTTCGTCTTCACGGTGGTCGGGGTGATCCGTCGGGACCTCTTCGCAGGCGCGAGGTCGAGTCGCCTCGTCGCCGCGCCGCGCGGGGTGGGGGCCGCGCTGGGACAGAACAAACCGGCGAAGGTCAAACGGGGCCGGGCGGCGCACCAGTTGGTCGTCACCGGGGGCCAACTCGCCGGCACACGGATCACGCTCGGCGAAGCACAGATCACCATCGGCCGGGCGGAGGATTCGACGCTGGTGATCACCGACGACTACGCCTCGGCCCGGCACGCCCGGCTCGTGCCCCGGTCCGGGAAGTGGTTCGTCGAAGATCTCGGCTCGACTAACGGGACCTACCTCGATCGCGCTAAGGTCACCGGACCTACCCCCGTCCCCCTCGGCGTGCCGATCCGGATCGGCCGCACTTCTCTCGAATTACGGCCATGACTCTGACCCTGCGTTACGCGGCGCACAGCGACCGCGGGCTGATCCGAGACGGCAACCAGGATTCCGTCTATGCCGGGCCGCGGCTTCTCGCCGTGGCCGACGGCATGGGCGGGATGGCCGCCGGTGACGTCGCCAGCAACATCGTCATCGGTGCCATGGCCCCGCTCGACGAGGACGTCCCGGGTGACGCCCTCGTCGACGCGCTGCGATCGGCCGTGGACACCGCCAACCAACAGTTGCGCGACACGGTGGACGCCAATCCGCATCTCGAGGGGATGGGCACCACGCTCACCGCCCTGCTCTTCTCGGGCAGCAAGATCGGCATGGTGCACATCGGTGACTCCCGCGCCTACCTGCTCCGCGACGGCGAGTTCGCCCAGATCACCAAGGACGACACGTACGTCCAGATGCTGGTCGACGAGGGCCGGATCAGCCTGGAGGAGGCGAGCAGCCACCCGCAGCGGTCGCTGCTCACCCGGGCGCTGGACGGCCGCGACATCGACCCCGAATACTCCGTACGTCAGGTGCGCACCGGCGACCGCTACCTGATCTGTAGCGACGGTCTCTCCGGCGTGGTGAGCGCGGAGACCATCGGGGAGACGCTGCGCAACGTCAAGGATCCCCAGGCGTGCGTCGAGCGGCTGGTGCAGCTCGCACTCCGCGGCGGCGGCCCGGACAACATCACCGTGATCATCGCGGACGCCAGCGACCAGGACATCCTGGAGGCGGCCCCGATCGTCGGCGGCGCGGCCTCCCGGGACCGGGGCATGGCGACCTCGGCCGACGACTCGACACCGGCCGCCCGGGCCTCGGCGCTCTCCCCGCCGCGTCCGGCCAGTCCGGAGCCGGCCGAGCCCGAGTCCTCCGCCGACGACGAGTCCGAGCGGCCCCGCCGGCACCCGCTGCGCACCGCCGTACTCGTGGTGGCGCTGCTCGGGGTGGTCGGCGCCGGGCTCTGGTTCGGCTGGGACTACACCCAGCGGCAGTACTACGTCGGCGCGACCGACGACGGCCAGCTCGCGGTCTTCCAGGGCATTCCGGGCCGGATCGCCGGGCTCGAACTGTCGAACGTGCACGCGACCAGCCCGACGAAGCTGGACGACCTGACCGACGCCGCCCAGGAGCAGGTGAAGCAGGGCATCCAGGCCGACGACGAGCCGGACGCGGAACGCCGGCTCGCGGAGCTGACGAACGAGGATCCCGGCAACCCCAACCTGAAGCCGCTCTGCCAGCCGAGCGCCACGGCCGGCCCCACCCCCACGCCGAGCGCCACCCCGGCGACCCCGACCACACCCACTCCTACCCCCGGCCAGACCGTGCGGGCGACCGCCACTCCGGCGGACACGCCCGACGCGCCACCGTCCGACCCGATCCCGCCGGTCACCGACCCTGCGGGATGCCGGTCGATCGAGTGAGCGTCAGCTCCGACGATCCGAGGGAACTCACGTGACCGCCCCGCCTGGATCGGCATCGACGCCCGCACCCACGGGCGAGTTGCCACGTGTCCGAGTCGCCGCCAGGTCCAGGCGGAACGCCGAGTTGGCGCTGCTGCTGCTCGCCATGGTCGTCGTGGCGGCGTACGCGGCGACGGCCGAGGCGAACCTGCTCGACACGGTGACCTTCGACTTCTGGGTACCGATCGCCTCGATCACCGCCGTCTTCCTGGCGATCCACGTGGTGGTCCGGTTCCTGGCGCCGTACGCCGATCCGGTACTCGTGCCGGCGGTCGCCCTGGTCAACGGCCTCGGCGTCGCCTTCCTGCGCCGGCTGGACCTGGCCAGGGCCACCCCGGACGAGCGGGCCGACCTCACCATGTTCTCCGGCACCGGCGGACGGCAGCTCGCCTGGACGCTGCTCTCGGTGGCGCTCGCCGCCGGACTGCTGGTGCTGATCCGGGACCACCGGGCGATCAGCCGGTACGCCTACACCCTGGTGCTGGCCGGCATCGTGCTGGTGATCACCCCGGCCCTGTTGCCCGCGAAGTACTCGCAGGTCAACCCGCAGTCGGACGCCAAGCTCTGGATCAGTTTCGGCGGGTTCACGATCCAGCCCGGCGAGTTCGCCAAGCTGGCCCTGCTGGTCTTCTTCGCCTACTACCTGGTCCGCAAGCGCGAGGTGCTCTCGCTGGCCAGCCGGCGCTTCCTCGGCATCGACTTCCCGCGCGGCCGGGACCTCGGTCCGGTCATCGTGGTCTGGCTGATCAGCCTCGCGGTGCTGGTCTTCCAGAAGGACCTCGGCACCTCGCTGCTCTACTTCGGCATGTTCGTGGTCACCCTCTACATCGCCACCGAACGGGTCAGCTGGCTGATCATCGGTCTGCTGCTCTTCTTCGGCGGTGCCGTGCTCGCCTGGTATCTCGGCAGCACCGTCGGGGGCCCGTTCGCCAGCTTCTACACCCGGGTCGACATCTGGCTCGACCCGTACGGCGACCCGTACGGCAGCGGTTGGCAGACCCTGCAAGGGCTGCTCGGCCTGGGTACCGGTGGGCTCTTCGGCACCGGCCCCGGCGCCGGGCAGCCGACCGAGATTCCCGAGGTGCACACGGACTTCGTCTTCGCCGGCCTGGGCGAGGAGATCGGCCTCTTCGGGCTCTCCGCCCTGCTGGTGGTCTACCTGCTGATCATCGAGCGGGGGCTGCGGGCCGCGCTGGCCGTGCGTGACTCGTTCGGCAAGCTGCTCGCCGGCGGTCTCTCCTTCACGGTCTGCCTCCAGCTCTTCGTGATCATCGGTGGCGTCAGCGGCCTGATCCCGCTCACCGGCCAGACCACGCCGTTCCTCTCCGCCGGTGGCTCGTCGCTGATGGCGAACTGGCTGCTGGTCGCCGCCCTGCTCCGGATCTCCGACGCCGCGCGCCGGCCGGCTGACACCGCGTCACCGGCCCGGCCGAGCGGGGTTCCCGCCGGTCCACCGGCACAGTTGCACGGCGCCACGACGGAGGTGATCAGACCGTGAACGCACCCCTGCGCAAGGTGGGCGTCGTCGTGATGGTCCTGTTCGGCCTGCTCTTCGTCAACCTCAACTACGTACAGGCGTACAAGGCCGACGAATATCGCAACAGCGACTACAACGGCCGGGTCCAGGTCGCCGAGTACGAGCGCAAGCGCGGAATCATCGAGGCCGGCGGTACGCCCCTGGCGACCAGCAAGGAGACCGGCGGCAAGCTGAACTTCCTCCGCACCTACCCGAAGGGCGAGGTGTACGCGCACGCGCTCGGCTACAAGCCGGTCAACCTGGCCGACACCGGCATCGAGAAGAGCGAGAACGAGTTCCTCGCCGGCACCAGCGACCAGCTCTTCGGGGACCGGGTGCGGGACCTCTTCACCGGCAACCAGACCGCCGGCGGGAACATCCTGCTCACCCTCTCGCCCCGGGCGCAGGAGACCGCCTACCGCGAGCTGACCAACAACCGCAACGACGTGACCAAGGGCGCGGCCGTGGCGCTCGACCCCACCACCGGGGCGATCCAGGCGCTCGTCTCGATGCCGAGCTTCGATCCGAACCCGCTGGTCGACCACGACACCAAGAAGGCCGAGGCCGCGTACAACCAGCTCGACGCGGCCAAGGACGGGCCGCTGAAGAACCGGGCGCTCTCCGAGACCTTCCCGCCGGGCTCCACCTTCAAGGTGATCACCGCGGCGGCGGCGCTGGAGAACGGGTACGACCCCGGCACCCGGATTCCGGCCGGCCCGAGCTATCTGGCGCCGACCGCCGGGGCGCCGATCCGCAACGCGTCGCCGGGCATCTGCCCGGAGGCCCAGGTCACGCTGACCCAGGCGTTGACCGAGTCCTGCAACACCGGCTTCGCCCAGCTCGGGGTCAAGCTCGGCGCCGCCAAGCTCAAGGACGAGGCCCGGCAGTTCGGCTTCGAGGACGACGAGCTGAGCGTCGGCCGGCTGAACGGTTCGGGCCAGAAGGCGGCGGCCAGCCGTACCGGCGAGATGGCCACCCCGGACGGCAACGACGACCCACCGCAGGTGGCGCAGTCCTCGATCGGGCAGAACAACGTCCGGATGACCCCACTCCAGGGCGCGATGATCGCGGCGACCGTCGCCAACGACGGTCGGCAGATGCGGCCCTACCTGGTGCAGCAGCAGCTCGGCCCGGACCGCACCACCGACTACTACACCGCGGTCCCCAAGGAGCTGCGCGAGCCAATCAGCGCCGACGTGGCCAGCCAGCTCGAAGAGATGATGGTCAGCGTGGTGCAGAACGGCACCGGCACCAACGCGCGGATCAACGGCTACCGGGTCGGCGGCAAGACCGGAACCGCCGAGAACGGCGGAGACAACGCCGACCACGGCTGGTTCATCGGGTTCGCGATCAACAGCGCCGGCAAGCCGGTCTCGGCGGTCTGCGTCTTCCTGGAGAACGCCGGCTCGGGCGGCAGCGGCGAGGCGGCGCGGATCAGCCAGCAGATCATGCGGGCGGTCATCCAGGACCGGGGAGGCCGCTGACATGCTGAAGCCCGGAGTGCTGCTTGGTAACCGGTACCGCCTCGACGAGCGGATCGCCGGTGGCGGCATGGGCGACGTGTGGCGGGGCACCGACGAGGTGCTCGGCCGTACGGTGGCGGTCAAGATCCTGCTGCCGGCGCTGCTGGACGAGCCGGGCTTCGCCGAGCGGTTCCGGGGCGAGGCCCGGACGATGGCCACCATCAACCACCCCGGGGTGGTGGACGTCTACGACTACGGCAGTGACCAGCAGATCGCCTTCCTGGTCATGGAGTACGTCGAGGGCGACGCGCTCTCCCGGACGCTGAGCCGGGTCGGCCGGCTCACCCCGGCCCGCACCATGGCACTCGTCGCGCAGGCCGCCGACGCGTTGCAGGCCGCGCACGACAAGGGCATCGTGCACCGGGACGTGAAGCCGGGCAACCTGCTGGTCCGGCCGAACGGCACGCTGGTGCTGACCGACTTCGGCATCGCCCGCTCGGCCCTGGTCGGCCAGCTCACCGCCGCCGGTTCGGTACTCGGCACCGCGTCGTACATCTCGCCGGAGCAGGCCGCCGGCGAGGTCGCCACCGCCTGCTCCGACGTGTACGCGCTCGGCGTGGTCGCGTACCAGTGCCTCGCCGGCCGGCGGCCGTTCGAGGGCAACAGTGCGATCGAGATCGCCATGAAGCACGTCCGGGACACTCCCCGGCAGCTTCCCGGCGACATCCCACCGGCGATCCGGGCGATCGTCGAGCGGTCGATGGCGAAGGACCCGAAGGCCCGCTGGCAGAGCGCGGCCGAGCTGGCCGCGGTGTCCCGGCAGGCCGCCGCCACGATCGGGATGGCCAACCAGCCCGGCCGGCCGGTCGGATCGCTGCCGGTGCCGCCGCAGCGTCCCGCGCCGCCGCCGGCCGCGCCGGTGATGCCGCCCCGGCCGACCTCGGTGCCGCCCGCGCCCCGGGTGCCACCCGCCGCCGCGCGGGTGGCGCCGCACTCGCCGGCCGTCGCGCCGGTGGCCCGCCCGCCGGCCGGTACGGCGCCGGTCGGGCCCGCCGGCTACAACCGCGGCGCGGCCCCGGTGCCGCAGCCGGTCCGGCCTCGCCCGGAGGCCGCATACTCGTATCCGGGGCGTCCGGCCGTACCGCCGCCGTCGCCCGGGAACCGCTCCTTGCTGATCGCGCTCTTCGTTGTGCTGGGCCTGTTGGTACTGATCTGCTCGGGCGTGGTTGCCTTCAACTGGAAAGAGAACCAGAACAACAGCGGCATGTCAGCGCCCCAGACGGCGATATCGGAATTCCGGCCGGAAGCCGGACGCGACGCACCGCCCGGTGCGCCGTACCGTCAGGTGGAACGGACCGGATACCCCGGCGGGGTGACCAGATGAGCGAAGGACGACAGACGAGATGACGGCGCAGGCCCGCCTGCTGGGTGGCAGGTACCAGGTCGGCGAGCTGCTCGGTTACGGCGGCATGGCCGAGGTGCACCGCGGGCGCGACCTCCGGCTCGGCCGCGATGTCGCGATCAAGATGCTTCGTACCGATCTGGCCCGTGACGACACCTTCCAGATGCGTTTCCGGCGGGAGGCGCAGAACGCCGCCTCGCTGAACCACCCCGCGATCGTCGCCGTCTACGACACCGGCGAGGAGATCGCGCCCACCGGCGAGACCCTGCCGTTCATCGTGATGGAGTTCGTCAACGGCCGGACGCTCAAGGAGGTGCTCGCCGCCGAGGGACGGCTGATGCCCCGTCGGGCCCTGGAGATCACCGCCGACGTCTGCGCCGCGCTGGAGTTCAGCCACCGGCACGGGATCATCCACCGGGACATCAAGCCCGGCAACGTGATGATGACCCAGACCGGCCAGGTCAAGGTGATGGACTTCGGCATCGCCCGGGCGCTGGCCAGCGGCGCCACCACGATGACGCAGACCAGCGCGGTGATCGGTACGGCTCAGTACCTCTCCCCCGAGCAGGCCCGGGGCGAGGCGGTGGACGCCCGGTCGGACGTCTACGCCGCCGGTTGCGTCCTCTTCGAGCTGCTCTGCGGCCATCCGCCGTTCGTCGGTGACAGCCCGGTCAGCGTCGCCTACCAGCATGTCCGGGAAGATCCGCCGTCGCCGAGCGACCTCAACCCGGACGTCACCCCGCCGATCGACGCGATCGTGCTCAAGGCGCTGTCGAAGAACCCGCTCAACCGCTACCAGAGCGCGGCCGAGATGCGTGCCGACCTGCTCCGTGCGGCGGCCGGCCGGCCGGTGATGGCCACCCCGGTGCTGCGCGAGGACGAGACGATGGCGATGTCGCACACCGCCACCACCCGGCAGATCCAGGCCGGCGGAGGCCGGCCGATGCCGCCGGCCCGGGTCGGTGACGCGCGGCGCCGCAAGGCCTCCGCCTGGGTGATCGCCACGCTGAGCGGCCTCGGGGTGCTCGCGGTGATCGCCCTGGTCGCCGCGCTGATGCTCAACAACGACCAGGACCCGGGCGCCACGGCCAGCGTCGAGGTGCCGAACGTGGTCGGCAGCACCGAGGCGGCGGCCCGGAACGCCCTCGAACAGGCGGAGCTGACCGCCAAGGTCGGCGACCCGGACACCAGCGACGAGTGCAAGGTGGGACAGGTCACCTCGCAGAGTCAGCCGCCGACCACCAAGGTCGATGCGGGTACCGAGATCGAGATCCGGGTCTGCACCGGCCCCGGCACCGTCACCGTCCCGGCCGGCCTGGTCGGCGGCACCTTCGAGTCCGCCGAGATCCGGCTCAAGGAGCAGGGCCTGACGGTCAAGCGCACCGACGTGAACAGCGAGAGGAACAAGGGCACCGTCACCGAGGTCGACCCGGCCGAGGGCAGGAAGGTCGCCAAGGGCAGCACGGTGACCGTCTCGGTCTCCCGGGGCAACGTCGTCGAGGTGCCGAGGGTCCTCGGGTTCCAGGAGGACGAGGCGCGGGAGCGGCTGGACAGGGCCGGCTTCGACGTGAGGGTCGTCGACGGTGAGCCGGTGCCGCCGGCCGAGGCCGGCGAGGTGACCCGGCAGAACCCGTCCGCCGGGGAGAAGAAGCCGACCGGTACGACCGTGACGATCACCGTCAGCGTGGCGCAGGAGGACGAACCGACTCCCCCCACCCCCACTCCCACGCCCACCGGGCCGGGCGACGGCGGCGGCGGTGGCGGTGGCGGACTGTTCCCACCGGTGAACCCGCCGGTCACCCGACCCGAATCACGGTGATCGCGGCGGCGCGGCGAGGCTGACCTCGCCGCGCCCGCACCACCCTCCGGCGGAGTCGCCCGGGGTCGTCGGCGACCACGCGCCGGGCCGGCCAGCCTGAGACCGTGACGCCCAGTTCCAGGGCCGCACGCCCGGGCTCGGACCGTGACGCCCCTTCTCGGGGCGTCACGTCGGCTCAGACCGTGACGAAGGCGGCCCGACGTCGGGCGTCGACCTCGGCGGCCAGCGCGGGAGCCCGGTCCAGTGCCGCCGGCAGGCCGCAGCCGGCGAGCCAGTTCGCGAGCATCAGGTGACCGCCCTCGGTCAACACCGACTCGGGGTGGAACTGCACCCCCTCGACCGGCAGCTCGCGGTGCCGCATCGCCATCACCACGCCCGACTCGGTCCAGCCGGTGACCTCGATCTCCGCCGGCAGGGTCTCCGGGGGTACGGCGAGCGAGTGGTAGCGGGTCGCGGTGAACGGGTCCGGCAGCCCGGCCAGTACGCCCACACCCCGGTGCCGGACCTCGGACGTCTTGCCGTGCAGCAGCTCGGGTGCCCGTTCGACCGTCCCGCCGAAGGCGGCGCCGATGGCCTGGTGACCGAGGCAGACACCGAGGATCGGCAGCCGGCCGGCGTACTCGCGGATCACGTCGAGGCAGACGCCGGCCCGGTCCGGAGTGCCGGGGCCGGGCGAGAGCAACACTCCGGCCACGTCCAGCCGGCCCACCTCGGCGAGGTCGATCTCGTCGTTGCGGCGTACCTCGCAGTCGGCACCGAGCTGGCCGAGGTACTGCACGAGGTTGAAGACGAACGAGTCGTAGTTGTCGATCACGAGGACGCGCATCGGGCCTACCTGGTGGGGCTCGGGGGCGGAGTGTTGTTCCGGGTGGTGTCGTACGGCAGCTCGTGCTCGTCACCGGAGGGTTCGCCGCCGACGCCCGGATCCTCGCCCTCGACCCCGGGCTCATCGGCCGGCCCCCCGGGGACTCCGTTGTCCTGGGTCACCTGGACGTCGTCGAACGGCAGCAGCGGCTCGGCCCACGGGAAGACGACGTACCAGAGCAGGGCGAGCAGGCTCGCGACGATCAGCAGCGAGCCGATCAGTTTGCCCGGTACCCCGAACGGCAGCTTGCGCCAGATCCACGCGTACATGGCGGGGTCAGCCGTCCAACTCGGGCGGGCGGGGCGAGCCGACCGTCTTCGGCTCGGTACGGATCAGCTCGGCGTGCACGATCAACCGCTGGTAGTTGTCGAACTTCGGGTTGCAGGTGGTCAGGGTCAGCATCGCCTTCTTCGGCTTCGCACCGGGCTTGCCGGGGACCGGGGCGACCACCTCGACCTGGGACGGCCTGACTATCCGGGTCTCCGACACGTGGTAGACGAACCAGGCTTCCTTGGACTCCACGACGATCGAGTCGCCGTCGTCGAGTTCGTCGAGCCGCCAGAAGGTGGCCCGGTTCCGGTGGCCGGCGACCGAGAAGTTGCCGACCTGTCCGGGCAGGGCGCTGGTCGGGTAGTGGCCGGGGGCGTACCGGATGTCCTTCTGGGTGACGCCCTCGACCACGACCCAGTGCTTGTCCAGCTTGGGGATGTAGAGCCCGGCGATCGGCTTGCCCTGCACCGGCTTGGCCGGCTTCGGGGTGGCGGTGGGGGTCGGGCCGACCGTCGGGTCGGGCTCGTCCCACTGCTGTGCCAGTTGCTGGCCGAGGTCGTCCTGGTGTGCGTTGACGATGGTGGACTTGCCCCAGACCTCGTACGCCGCGAAGAGCAGGACGACCAGGCCGAAGGTGATCAGCACCTCGCCGGTGGCCCGGATGCCGGTCCGGATCCGGGAGCCGAGCGACGGCCGGGTCAGCTCGGAGTAGACGCTCTTGTAGCCCTCGCCGGTCTGTTCCGGGCGGAGTTGGACGACCCGCTCGCCGCGCCGGGGGCGCTGGTCGGCGTCCGCTGCGCCGTCCGGGTCGGCTGAGCCGCCCGCGTCGTCGCTGGCCGGCGGGGGTGGGATCGCGCCGATCAGCGCGGTCGCCTCGATGTCGTCCTGGCGGGGCACTGCGGCGGGCCGGACCTGCGGCAGCGCGGTGGTGGCCTCGGCGGCGGCGGTGCGGTGCGGCGGTACGGGCGTGCCGGCGGCCCGCTGCGACATCGGCGGGATCGGCGCGGTGGTCTCGGGGTCCGCCGGGGGGACGGTCGGGATGAGCGCGGTCGGGCTGTCGACGCGACCCGCCCCGTTGGCCCGACGGCCGAGGTCGTCCGGGGACGGCTGCCGGTGGCCGGGCTCGGCGGGTTGCCAGCGATCGGATTCGGCGGTGGCCGGGGTCGGCTCCCAGGCGCCCGGTCGGACGGCGGGCGCCGGTTCCCGCCGCTCCGGGACGCTCTCCGGAGCCGGCGACCAGGGTTCGGGCTCGGCGGACGCGACGGGTCGGCCGGCCGGTGGCGCCAGCTCCCGGCGCTCCGACGGCGGACCGGCGACCCGGAACTCGGGCTCGGCCGGCTGGTACGACTGCCGGAACTCCGGCTCAGCCGGCTGGTACGGCTGCCGGAACTCCGGCTCAACCGGCGAGTAGGGCTGCCGGAACTCGGGTTCGACCGGCTGGTGCGGCTGGCGGAACTCCGGCTCGACCGGCTGGTGCGGCTGGCGGAACTCCGGCTCGGCCGGCTGGTAGGGCTGCCGGAACTCGGAGTCGGCCGGCGGGTAGGGCTGCGGTCGGTAGCCGTCGGCCGGGCCGCGACGGTCCCCGGACCGACCGTGCTCTCCCGGACGGGGTTCCGGTGCGGGCGGGCCGACGGTGTCGTGTGCGGCCGGCGGAGGCGGCTCGGGTGTGCGCGGTCCCCGGCCCGGCGGCGCCGGCACGACGTGGTCGACCGTGATCCGGGGGCGGCGGCCGACCGGCTCCGCCGGCTCCGGGCGGGCCGACCGCGGTGCCCGGTCGGCCGCCGGTGGCTCGTCGTCCTCCGGCAGTCGCGGGATGAACATCGTCGGGTCGTCGCCGTCCGGGGCGCGGTGCCGACCGTTGCGGGCGGAGTTCGGGTCGCCGGCCACCGGAGTCACCCCGGAACCTTGGCCGACCGGAGTCCGCCGGGACCGTCGTACGCGGGAACCGTCACGCTGGGCTCCACTGTCTCGCGGTATCCGAGGTGGTAGTGGGTGACCGCGTCCCTGAACAACCGGACCCCCTCGGACGCGGCGAGCGCTCGCTGTAGTGCGGCGGGATTGCCGATGGCGGTGATCTTGAACGGTGGTGAGTACACCCGGCCGTGCAGGAGCAGGGTGTTCCCCACGCAGCGTACCGCGCTGGTGGAGAGGACCCGGACACCCATGATGGTCATCGCCTCGGCGCCGCCGGCCCAGAGCGCGTTGACCACGGCCTGTACGTCGCCCTGGTGCACCACGAGATCGTCGTTGCTGACGTCGGCCGGCAGCTTGCCGTCGCCCTGCTGTGGTGCGTCGTCGAGTTCGACCGTGACGCCGGGGCCGGCCAACGCGGTGAACCCGGCCGCCTCCCGGCTGCCGGTGGCCCGGTCCCGCTGGGCCGCCACCCGGCCGTCGGAGCCGCCGAGCGCCTCGGCCTGGCTCTCCACCTCGTCGCGGAGTGCGGCGGCCCGTTCCTGCCCGGAGGCGACCTGGTCGCGGCGGTCCTCGATGAGCTGGGCGAGTTCGGGGCGGCGGTCCTCGCGCAGCGAGGTGCCCCCGGCGGTGGTCGCCGTGGTGGTGAAGAGCAGTCCGGCGGCGAGCGCGATCAGGGGTACGCCCACGGACCACCCGGGGCGGCGCTCGGCCGACCGCCGGGGCAGCAGCCCCACGGCGGCGCGGCGGAGTACCTTCCGCCAGGAGGCGACGCCGGAGGTGTACTCCATCGAGCCTTCTCCCTCACGATCATACCGATCTGGTAATTATGTCCTAATCGCGGGAATTACCGAGGCGATCCGGGCGTTCAACCGTCCGTACCCAGATGCCCGGGTCCGTGGCCTGAACGGGTTCTCGCGACTACGCTAGCTGTCGAACATTATTGGCCATGGACCGTCGCCCTTGCGTCCGGTTGTCAGGCCGGACGAGGATCACCACCCCCTCAGGAGAGCGCCGTGCCCAAGTCTCAGGTACGTAAGAAGAAGGTGTACACCCCGCCGACGGACGTCCGTCCGACGTCCACCGCGGCGACCCGTAAGCCTAGCCCGGTGTGGCTGCCGGCCACGGCGGTCGGGTTGATCGTCTTCGGCATCGGCTGGCTGGTGGTCTTCTACCTGTCCGACATGGAATACCCCGTCGCCACCTGGCGGTACTGGAACCTCGCCATCGGCTTCGGCGCGATGGTCGGTTCGCTGGGCCTGCTCTCCCGCTGGCGCTGACTCCGGTCCGACATCCCACCCCGGCGGTCCCGCACCCCGGGGCGGCTGCCGGTGGCGAACGCCTCGCCGCCCATTTCGGCCCTGCTGACTGTCGATGCGAGGATAGTCACGTTACCAACGAGTAACCTCGCCGCGTAGGCTTCGTGCATCGGCGCCGCCGGTCGACGGCCGGCCGGCGGCGGACGAGGTCAGACAGCAGGACGGGGAGGGCCAACAGGCATGGGCAGCGTCCAGATCGTCACCACGATCCTCGCCGCCGGCATCACCGCGGTCGCGGTGTGGCTGGCGACGCGCGCGGTGCTGCGGATGACCGCGGTGATCCGGCTCGGCCAGCCCGACCCGACGCGGTTCACCGACCGGGGTCTGCGGGCCAGGAACATGCTGGTCGAGACGCTCGGCCACACCCGGATGCTGCGCTGGAGCGTGGTGGGCGCCGCGCACTGGTTCGTGATGGTCGCCTTCCTCGTCCTCTCCCTGCTGGTGCTGGAGGCGTACTTCGAGGTGGTCACCCCGACCGGGGGACTGCCGCTGATCGGGCACTGGGTCGGCTACGGACTGGTCACCGAGCTGATCGGGATCCTCGGGGTGGTCGGGATCCTGGTGCTGATCGGCATCCGGCTGCGCAACCGGCCGAGCAACCCCGCCCGGCGCTCCCGGTTCACCGGCTCGACCATGTGGCAGGGCTACTTCGTCGAGGCCGTGGTGCTGGCCGTACTGGTCTGCGGGTTCCTGATCCGCGGCTTCAAGGTCGCCACCGACCATTTCGAGTTCCCGGCCTGGGCCACCCCGGTCAGCCACGCCGTCGGCGCGCTGCTGCCGGCCTGGGACGCGGGCACCAGCGTCACCGCCCTGGTGAAGATCGCGATCTCGATGACCTGGGTCATCGTGATCTCGCTGAACGTCACCATGGGCGTCGCCTGGCACCGGTTCGCCGCCTTCCCCAACATCTTCTTCAAGCGCGACCCCGGCCGGACCGGCTCCGGGCTCGGCGCGCTGCGCCCGATGACCAGCAACGGCAAGCCGCTCGACTTCGAGGAGGCCGACCCGGAGTCCGACCAGTTCGGGGTGGCCCAGGTCGAGCAGTTCAGCTGGAAGGGGCTGCTGGACTTCACCACCTGTACCGAGTGCGGGCGGTGCCAGTCGCAGTGTCCGGCCTGGAACACCGGCAAGCCGCTCTCGCCGAAGCTGCTGGTGCTGTCGCTGCGCGACCACGCGTACGCCAAGGCGCCGTACCTGCTCGCCGGTGGCGGCAAGGACCTGACCGGTGAAGAGAAGGCGACCGAGGCCCAGTTGGCGCACCTGGACGTGCTGGCGCTGGCCGAGGCGAACCGGCCGCTGATCGGCGGCGCCGAGGAGCTCGGGGTGGTCGACCCTGACGTCCTCTGGTCCTGCACCACCTGCGGCGCCTGCGTCGAGCAGTGCCCGGTCGACATCGAGCACGTCGACCACATCGTGGACATGCGCCGCTACCAGGTGCTGATCGAGTCGAGCTTCCCCTCCGAGGCCGGCGTGATGCTGCGCAACCTGGAGAACAAGGGCAACCCGTGGGGCGCCCCGCCGAACACCCGGGAGGACTGGACCAAGGGCCTCGACTTCGAGGTGCCCCGGGTCGGCGAGGTCGAGGACTTCGAGTACCTCTTCTGGGTCGGCTGTGCCGGTGCGTTCGAGGACCGGGCCAAGAAGACCACCCGGGCGGTGGCCACCCTGCTGCACGAGGCGGGGGTGAACTTCGCCATCCTCGGCGAGGGCGAGACCTGTAGCGGTGACCCGGCCCGGCGGATCGGCAACGAGTTCGTCTTCCAGATGCTCGCCCAGCAGAACGTCGAGACCCTCAACGAGGCCTTCGGCGACCGCGAGCCGGCGAAGCGCAAGATCGTCGCCACCTGCCCGCACTGCTTCAACACCCTCGGCAACGAGTACGGCGAACTCGGTGGCCAGTTCGAGGTCGTGCACCACACCCAGTTGCTGGCCCACCTGGTCGCCGAGGGACGGCTCACCCCGGTCCAGCCGGTCGACGGCGGGCTGACCTACCACGACCCGTGCTACCTGGGCCGGCACAACCGGGTCTTCACCCCGCCCCGTGAGGTGCTCGGCGCGGCGGCGGCCGACGGGATCACCGAGATGCCCCGCAACCAGGAACGTTCCTTCTGCTGCGGCGCCGGTGGTGCCCGGATGTGGATGGAGGAGCGGATCGGCAAGCGGATCAACGTCGACCGGGTCGAGGAGGCGATGTCGACCGGCGCGAAGACCGTCGCGGTCGGCTGCCCGTTCTGCTCGACGATGCTGAACGACGGGGTGAACGGCAAGGAGGCCGGCGACCAGGTCGAGGTGGTCGACGTCGCCACCGTGCTGCTCCGCTCGGTCAAGCCGGGCGCCTGACCACCCGCCCGGCCGGCCGACCGCCGGTCGGTGGTCCCGGGTCGGCCAGGTGGCTGCGGAGTTCCGCCGCCGGCAGGCTGTGGAAAACCACAACGGTAGCCTTCGACACGTGCCGCAGCAGGGGATCGGGACCACGGACGCGCTGCCGGGCGGGTCGGAGGAGACCGCCGGCCGGGTGCCGTCGTGGGACCGTCCGGAAAGCCGCCCGTCCTGGTGGTCGTTCCGTGCCTGGCTGCGGGTCGCCACCGGGGTGCTGCTCGGCGCCGTCACCGCGACGGTCAGCCTGGGGCACCTGGTCGGCACGCTGCTCGGCCACGCCGTGCCGGCCCGCTTTCCGCGACCCCGGCGGTGGCTGGGCGGGCTGGCCCGCCGGCTCGCCGAGTACGACCGGCGACGGGTCGAGCGGTACTTCGGCGACAGCCCCGCAGGTGTGATCACCGACGCCCGCGCGGTGGGCTACCTCGCCGCCCGGCTGCCGGTCGGGGTACTCGGCGGGATCGTGCTGGGGATGATGCTGTACGGCGCCGTCGTGGCCTGCGCCGTGGTGGTCGGCTGGGCGATCGGACGCCCGGTCGACGGGATCGAGGCCACCCCGCTGATCGTGGTGTACTTCGGCGTCTTCGCCCTGGTCCTGCTCTTCCTCGCCGTGCAGGGGGTGCTCGGCGTCGCGGCGCTGGACCGCCGGCTGGCCCGGCGGTTCCTCGGGCCGAACGGCCGGGAGGCGCTCGAACGCCGGATCACCGAGCTGGCCACCAGCCGGGCCGGGGTGGTGGCGGCGGTCGACGCGGAGCGGCGCCGGATCGAGCGGGACCTGCACGACGGCGTACAGCAGCGGCTGGTCGCGCTCGGCATGCTGGTCGGCCGGGCCCGCCGGGCCACCGACCCGGCCAGGGCGGCGGAGCTGCTGCGGCAGGCGCACGAGGAGTCCGGCCGGGTGATCGACGACCTCCGCGAGGTCGCCTGGCGGGTCTATCCGACCGCGCTGGACAACCTCGGGCTGGCCGACGCGCTGGCCCGGGTCGCCGAGCACGCCGGGCTGCCGGTCCGGATCGAGCACCGGCTGACCGCCCGGCCGGCGCGGGCGGTCGAGACGGCCGCCTACTTCGTGGTCTCGGAGGCGGTCACGAACGCCGCCAAGCACTCCCGGGCCAGCCGGGTCGACGTCGAGGTCGCGGTCCGGGACGACCGGCTGGTCGTGACGGTCGTCGACGACGGCGTCGGCGGGGCCGACCCGACCGGCGGCGGCCTCTCCGGGCTGGCCCGCCGGGTCGCCGCCCTCGACGGCCGCCTCCGGGTGGCGAGCCCGGTCGGCGGCCCCACCACCGTCGTCGCGGAGCTGCCATGCGGGTGATGTTGGCCGAGGACTCGACCCTGCTCCGGGAGGGGCTGGTCCGGCTGCTGGCCGAGGAGGGGCACCGGGTCGCCGCCGCCGTGGGGGACGCGACCGCCCTGGTCGCGGCCGTCACGGCCGATCCACCGGAGGCGGTGGTGGTCGACGTACGGATGCCGCCGACGCACACCGACGAGGGGCTGCGCGCCGCACTGGAGATCCGCCGCCGCTGGCCGGCCGTCGGGGTCCTGGTGCTCTCCCAGTACGTCGAGAAGCGTTACGCCGTGGAGCTGCTGACCAGCCAGAGCGGCGGGGTCGGCTACCTGCTGAAGGACCGGGTGGCCCAGGTCGGCGAGTTTCTCGACGCGCTGGCCCGGGTGGCTGACGGCGGGGCCGCCTTCGACCCCGAGGTGGTACGCCAACTGCTCGCCCGGACCAGCCACACCGACCCGCTGAGCCGGCTGACCGTACGGGAGCGGGCGGTGCTCGACCTGATGGCGCAGGGGCACACCAACGCCGCCATCGCCGCGCAGTTGCACGTCTCGCAGAGCGCCGTCGAGAAGCACGTGAACGCGATCTTCGACAAGCTCGACCTGGCGCACGTCACCGGCTACAGCCGGCGGGTGCTGGCGGTGCTCCGCTACCTGGGCGGCTGACCGGACCCGGGCCGCCGGGCGGGGACGACCCGGGCCGGGCGCCGGTCACATCCGGTGGCGGCTGCGCGGCCGGTCGCGCCGGGAGAGCCGGGAGAGCCGGGAGAGTACGAACCAGCCGACCGCGAGCGCCACGGCCACGATCACCACCTTCTGGAAGAGGCTGGCGTACTCCTCGACCAGGTGCCAGTTCTCGCCCAGCAGATAGCCGGCCAGCACGAAGGCGGTGTTCCAGATCAGGCTGCCGAGGGCGGTGCAGAGCAGGAAGGTGCCGAGGCGCATCCGTTCGATGCCGGCCGGGATGGAGATCAGGCTGCGGAAGATCGGGATCATCCGGCCGAAGAAGACCGTCTTGACCCCGTGCCGGACGAACCACGCCTCGGTACGGTCCACGTCGGCGAGCTTGACCAGCGGCAGCCGGGCGGCGATGGCCCGGGTACGTTCCCGGCCGAGCAGCGCGCCGACGTAGTAGAGCGCCAGCGCGCCGACCACCGAGCCGAGGGTGGTCCAGAAGATCGCCGACCAGAGGCTCATCTCGCCCCGGCTGGCGGCGAAGCCGGCGAGCGGCAGGATGATCTCGCTGGGCAGCGGCGGGAAGAGGTTCTCCAGCGCCACTGCCAGGCCCGCTCCGGGGGCGCCGAGCGTGTCCATCAGGTCGGTCGCCCACTCGGCGATCCCGCTCAGCGGGGTGGGTTCGGCGGCCATCGGAGCCGTATCATCGATCATGAATCCGACGCTAGCCGGTGCCACCTGTCCAAACCCTGTGGAGCGGCGCCCGATGATCCGCCGGGCCGCCACAGTCACGGACTGCGGTGAACCACATACGGCGTTCGTTCGTACCTGTCGATGTTGGACCGCCGCGCGGCGGTCTCCAACCAGGCGATGGTGGCCGACGACGGCCCCTCAGACCGCGAGGAGGCGGGCGCCGCGTGGCGGAAAGCGCACCACACCGGATGGCGGCGGAGTCGAGCGGACGGCACCGCAGGACCGGGTCGGCCGACCGGCGGGACCGGTCGGGCCGGCGGCTCCGGCTGATCTCCACCGTGGGGCTCGGAGTCGGGCTGCTGCTCCTCGCCATCCCGTTCGGGGCGGAGACGCTCCGCACGACGCTCTGGGGTGGCGGGACCGAGCCGGAGGTCGGGGTACCGGTGGCGGTGGCCGACCCGCCGGCACCGGGATCGCCGGTGGCCGAGCCGACCCCGGACGCCGCGCTGCCGACCGGTACCCCCGGCGCGACCCCGACGGCGACTCCCGGCCCGACCTCCCGGGCCGGCGGTGCTCCGGCGTCGCCCCCACCCGCACCGTCGACGCCGGCGCGGCCACCGCTTCAGGAAGCGGGAGCGGCGGTACCGACGCCGCCCCCGACCACCGCCCCGCCGTCCTCGCCGGCCGCACCGCCGCCACCCCCGCCGCCCGCCCAGCCCGTGCTGCTCGGTCCGGACGGCCGGGACGGGCTGGCCCGGATGATGGACCGCTACTGCGACGAGCACGTGGGCGGGGCGAGCTGGGCGGATACCCGTGGCGACGGCTGGGAGTGCGAGCGGCTGCTGCTGTCGTCCCGGACCATCGACATCGACCGGGCCTGCCGGGACACCTACGGCGACGGCGCGTTCGCGGAAAACCGGGAGGGCCGGGACCCGTTCGGCTGGCGCTGCTTCCGGCGCTGAGTCCCGGGGGCCGACCGCCCCGCGCACCGGGCAGCCGTCGCCTGGTCGGGCCGGTACTGTGCTCGATATTCGCGGGCGGGACGCAACCACGGTCGAGGTGAACCCATCATCGACGCTCTACTCCTCAGCACCCTGTTGCCGCTGGCCGGCTTCGTCCTGTTGACCGGCGGCAACGCGTTCTTCGTCGCGGCCGAGTTCGCGCTGGTCACCGTCGACCGGGCGGAACTCGACCGGCGGGTGGCCGGCGGCGACCGGCGGGCCGGTACGGTCCGCAAGGCGCTGCGGGAACTCTCCTTCCAGCTCTCCGGCGCGCAGCTCGGGATCACCATCACCGCCCTGCTCACCGGCTATCTCGCCGAGCCGGCGCTGGCGAAGCTCTTCGCCCCGCTGCTCCGGCCGGTCGCCGGGGAGAACACCGGACGGGTCACCCCGCTGCTCGCGCTGGCGCTGGCGACGCTGCTGTCGATGCTCTTCGGCGAGCTGGTGCCGAAGAACGCCGCGCTGGCCCGGCCGATGCCGGCGGCGCTGGCCACCGCCGGGCCGATGCGGGCCTTCTCCCGGATCTTCGGCTGGCTGATCCGGGCCCTGAACAACTCGGCCAACTGGCTGGTCCGCCGGCTCGGCGTCGAACCGCAGGAGGAGTTGGCCAGCGCCCGGTCGCCGGAGGAACTCGGCCTGCTGGCGGCGATCTCCGCGCAGGCCGGGGCGCTGCCCCGGGAGACCGCGATGCTGCTGCAACGGACGATCCGGTTCGGCGACAAGCGGGCCGCCGAGGCGATGACGCCCCGGGTCGACGTGGTCGCGCTGCGGGCCAGCGCCTCCGTCGCCGAGCTGCTGGCCCTGTCCCAGCAGACCGGCCGGACCCGGTTCCCGGTCTACGAGGAGACCGTCGACCTGGTCACCGGGGTGGCCGGGGTCGTCGACGCGCTCGGCGTACCACCGAACCGGCGGTCCTTCACCACGGTGGCCGCGGTGGCCCGGGAGCCGGTGTACGTGCCGGAGAGCCTGGACCTGGACGGGGTACTCGCGGCGCTGCGCGGCGCCGGTGCGGACCTGGCGATCGTGGTCGACGAGTACGGCGGCACCGACGGCGTGGTCACGGTGGAGGACCTGGTCGAGGAGCTGGTCGGGGAGATCGCCGACGAGTTCGACCCGGTCGTCGACGGGTTCACCCCGGACGCGGCCGGCTCCGCCGGGTCCGGAGTGGAGGATCCGGTCGAGTTGACGGTGCCGGGCGGCGAACGCACCGTGCTGGTCGACGGGGTGCTGCGCGAGGACGAGCTGGTCGAACAGGTCGGCTTCCGGCTGCCCGAGGGCCCGTACGAGACGCTGGCCGGGTTCCTGCTGGCCCGGTTCGGCCACATCCCGGTGGCCGGCGAGACCGTCGAGGAGCAGGGCTTCGAGTTCACCGTGGTCGAGGTGGTCCGGCACCGGATCGAGCAGGTCCGGGTGGTCCGGCCCGAGGACGCCGCCGAATGAACCTGCTGGTCACCCTCGGGCTGCTGCTCGGCAACGCCTTCTTCGTGGGCAGCGAGTTCGCGTTGATCGCGTCCCGGCGTACCGTGCTCGAACCGCTGGCGGCCGGGTCGAAGCGGGCCCGGTGGGCGCTGTCGGCGATGAACCAGATCCCGCTGATGATCGCGGGCGCCCAGCTCGGCATCACCATCTGCTCGCTCGGCCTCGGCGCCATCGCCGAGCCGGCCCTGGCGCACCTGCTGGAGGAGCCGATGCACGCCGTCGGGCTGCCGGACCGCGCGGTGCACCCGGTTGCCTTCGTGATCGCGCTCGGCGTGGTGGTCTTCCTGCACACCGTGATCGGTGAGATGGTGCCGAAGAACATCACCCTGGCCGGGCCGGAGCCCTCCGCGCTCTGGCTCGGGCCGGCGATGCTGGCGTTCTGCGTGGCGACCAAGCCGCTGCTGCTGGCGATGAAGTGGGCGTCGGCCCGGATCCTGCGGCTGTGGCGGATCGAGGCCGCCGACGCGGTGAAGACGGTCTTCACCGCCGAGGAGTTGGCCGGGCTGGTCTCGCAGGCGCGTACCGAGGGCTTGCTCGGCTCCGAGGAGCACGCCCGGATCACCGGCGCGCTGGCGCTGAACCGGCGTACCGCCGCCGACGCGCTGCGACCCTGGGCCACGGTCACCACGGTGGCCGAGGACGTCTCTCCGGCCTCCCTGGAGGTGCTGGCGACCCGTACCGGCCGGTCCCGGTTCCCGGTGGTGCAGCGGGCCACCCGCCGGGTGCTGGGCTTCGTGCACGTCAAGGACGTCCTCGGGTACTCCGGTGCGGCCCGCCGGGCGCCGGTGCCGACGGAGCTGCTCCGGCCGCTGGCCGTGGTGCCGCCGGAGCGCAGCCTCGCCGACCTGCTGCTGTCGATGCGCCGGGAGCGCCGGCACATGGTGCTGGTCAGCGACGGGCGGGTGCCGATGGGGGTGGTCACCCTGGACGACGTGCTCACCGCCGTCGTCGGGGCGGCCACCGACCCCACCGGCACCGCGCAGCAGCCGGCGCCGGCCGCCGGTCAGGTCTAGCCCGGCGCGCCGATCGGCGACGGCAGCAGTCGTACGTCGTCGGCGTTCACGAACATGATCCGGTGGCCGAACTGGATCTGGACGTACCGCAGGTCGCCCCGGATCACCGTCCAGTCACCGGGTGACGAGCCGTCGAAGGTGGTGGCCCGGTAGTACTCGCTGGGCAGGATGTTGCCGACGGCGTAGCGCTGCCCGGCGGCGAGGGTGTACTGCAACGGCGTGACCGCCTGCACCGGCACGCCGGCCGGGTAGGCGTCGGCCTCCGGGTACGCCCGGCCGTACACCGGGATGGTGGCCCGGCCCGGCTTCGGCGTCGCGACCAGCCCGACCGTCCACTTCGCCGTGGGGTTGCTCCTCGGGTTGTGGAACCACGCCTTCTGCCCGAGATACCAGATCGCGGTCCAGTCGCCCTGCCGGCCGGCGAGCGCGTAGGTCTGCCCGGCCGAGGCCCGCGCGCCGTGGTCGGAGATGTGCATGGTGTTCGGGGTGCCGTCCGGGCGCAGCGCGATGTCGTTGACCAGCGGCGCGTCGACGGCCGGGGCGCTGCGCAGGATCACCGACGAGGAGCCGCGCGACGGGCAGGGCACCCCGGCGGTGTCGCAGCCGGTGAAGGCCGGCCGGTTGGTGGCGAAGTCCGGGTCGATGGTGACCAGGCCGGCGGCCGGGATGCCGATGCCCCGGAACGGTGCCTTCAGCAGGTCGAAGTAGTGCGACCAGTCCCAGTACGGGCCGGGGTCCCAGTGCATGCCGCGCACGTTCGCCGGCAGGATGCCGGGTACGTTGTCGTGCCCGATGATGTGGTCGCGGTCGAGTGGGATGTCGTACCGGTCGGCGAGGTAGCGGACCAGCTTGGCGGAGGTCCGGTACATCGCCTCGGTGTACCAGGTGCCCTGGGCGGCGAAGCCCTCGTGTTCGAGGCCGATCGCCTTGGCGTTGACGTACCAGTTGCCGGCGTGCCAGGCCACGTCCTTGCCCTTGACGTGCTGCGCGATGTGCCCGTCCGCCGAGCGGAGCGTGTACTGCCAGCTCACGTAGGTCGGGTCCTGCACCAGCCGCAGCGTGGTGTCGTAGCTGCCCTCGGTGTCGTGGATGACGATGTATTCGATCTTCTGTCGGGCGGGCCGGTCGGAGAGGTCGTGGTTGCCGTAGTCGCCGTCCCCGAACGCCTGGTAGGGGGCGGGGATCCACTCGCAGGAGATGTCGCGCGGGCACTCCAGCCCGTCCGGGCGGGGGGTGCCGGGCAGGCCGAGCCGGTCCAGCCAGGAGCGCTGCGGGGCGATCCCCGGTCGGCCGGGGAGGGTGATCCGGTGGCCGTCGTCGGTGGTCCGGCTGGCGCCTTCGGCGATGGTCCGGTACACCTCGTCGGCGAAGGCCGCCGCGGCGTCGGCGCGGTCGCTGCCGGCGTACCGGGCCACCGCGCCGTACCAGGCCGCCGGGTCGCTGGCCGGGCCCGTCGGCGCGGCCAGCGATTTCTGGTACGACGCCAGCAGCGCCGCCCCGCCCCGGATGTTCGCCGCCGGTTGCGAGCGGAGCAGGTGCTCGTCGACTCCGGTCAGCGCGACGGCGGCGTCGAGGGTCTGCCCGCCGGGCGGCGCGTCGGCGCTCCGGTCGAGGTGTGGGCCGGCGGGTCCGGGTGCCGGGCGGGCGGGTCGGGCCGGGTCGCCGCGTCGGTCCTCACCGTGCTCGGGGTGCTCCGGCCCGGTGGCGAGCCCGGCGACGTCGGTGAGGTGCATCGGGCCGTACCCGCCGGTGGTGCTCGGCGTGCCGGCGTTCGTGTCCCAGCGGGATTCCAGATAGGAGACGCCGAGCAGCACACTCTCGGGTACGCCGAACTCGGCCGCTGCGGCGGCGTACTCCTGTTGCCGGCTGTCGGCGGACGTGGCGGTGGCGGGCGCGGGGCTGGCCGGCAGCAGCGCGGCGGCGCCGACGACTGCGGCCCCGATCGCGATTCTCCTGCTCAGCGGCTGTTTCGTGGGAAGCATCGAACCTCCATGAGCCGGGGGTGGGCCTGGTGATCACCCTCCACCCGGGACCGGTGCTGGTCAATACCTGCCGGCCAAGGTCGTCACTATGTAGGAATCTTTCACATATACCGAGTGTGATCGGCGGGTTCGATCCTTCGGTTCGCGGGTTCGAATGCTCCCACCGTCAGCGACCGATCCGATACATAACGAATCGACTCAGATCACGGGGTTGCGTTTGGATAACACCCTTCTCTAAGGTTGGGGACCGTCGAGCCGACGGCAGGCCGCCTAGCCGGGCGGCGACGTCTCGACACCGCCGAATCGTCACACTCAGCGAACCGGGGACCCGAGCTTCATGGGGTGAATCCGCGTCTCACGCGGTAGGGCGACAATCTTCCCGCCCGAACCCGTCAGCTAACCCGGTAGGCGGGCTACGGAAGAAGGAGTACGGACCCCGGTGGCTCCCCCTGCCCCGCCGCGGTCGCCATCCCTCCGATCGGCCTCCGCCGACGCCGGGAACGCGAAACCGCGCCCTCGAAGGTCCATTCTCGCCATCGCGCTCACGGCCCTGGCCAGCGCCGCCGTGCTGTTCACCGGCACGACGCCGGCACTCGCCGAACCGTCGGTGGCCGAGATCGAGCAGCAGATCGACACCGCCTGGCGCAAACTGGAGCCGGTCGTCGAGAGGCACAACGCCACCCGGCAGGACCTGACCGCGAAGAAGAAGCAGGCCGCCGCCCTGCAGAAGAAGATCGCCCCGCTCCAGTCGCAGATCGACGCCGCGATGAACCGGGTGAGCGACTTCGCCGTGGAGGCGTACAAGGGCGACAAGGCGTCCGCGGTCAACGCCCTGCTCACCACGAAGTCGCCGACCGCGCTGGTCGGCCAGCTCTCGGTGCTCGACCAGTTCGCGCGGCAGCAGCAGCGCGAGGTGCAGGCGGTCGTCGACCTCAAGAACAAGTACGCCGCCCAGAAGGCCCCGCTGGACCGGTTGGTCAGCCAGCTGACCAAGACCGAGGCGGAGCTGGCGGCGAAGAAGAAGGAGATCGACGCCGAGGTCGAGCGGTTGCAGAAGCTGCGGATCCAGGCGTACGGGAACGGCTCCGCCGGCCCGCTGCGGCCCGCGCCCTGCCCGGCGACCTACCCCGGCGGCCCGGCCGGCCAGGCGGTCAAGTTCGCCTGCGCCCAGATCGGCAAGCCGTACAAGTGGGGTGCGGAAGGCCCCAGCTCGTACGACTGCTCCGGCCTGACCCTGGCCGCCTGGGCGAAGGGCGGCGTCGGGCTGCCGCACAACGCCCGGGCGCAGCGCGGGCAGGTGAAGTCGGTCAGCCGCTCCCAGCTCCGCCCCGGTGACCTCGTCTTCTACTACGCCGACCTCAGCCACGTCGGCATGTACGTCGGCGGCGGATGGATCGTGCACGCGTCCCGGGCCGGCGAACCGGTGAAGATGAAGCGGATGGACGACGGCGAGATCCACAGCTTCGGCAGACCCGGCTGACCTCTCCCCGATCGACCGTGTCAACGGAGGAACCCCCGTCGCGCACCTGCGGCGGGGGTTCCTCCGTTCGGTCCGTGTCGCCGCCGCGCGGGCGGGGCGTCAGCGGGTGGGCCAGGTGCGCCAGTTCTGCCAGGAGCGGCTCGGGGTGGGGCCGCGCTGCCCCTGGTAGCGCGACCCGTAGACCGCCGACCCGTACGGGTGGGCGGACGGCGACGAGAGCCGGAAGATGCAGAGCTGGCCGATCTTCATCCCGGGCCAGAGCCGGATCGGCAGGTTGGCCACGTTCGACAGCTCCAGCGTGACGTGCCCGGAGAACCCGGGGTCGATGAAGCCGGCGGTCGAGTGGGTGAGCAGGCCGAGCCGGCCGAGGCTGGAGTTGTGGGTCGGCACGAACGTCCGGCCGGCGAGGAACATCCCACGCGGATCCGCCACCTGGATGCAGCGGACCGGGACGGACTCCACGGGCCGCACGTCGTCGACCGCACGGAAACGGTGGAACCGGCCAGCCTTCTGTCGTGCGAGCTTCCGGGGCAGCCGGAAGACCGGTAGGTGTGGCGTGAACTTGACCTGGAACGCCACCCCGCACTCCACGCCGTTCAGGACCGCCCGCTTCTTCCGTTTCACCGGCCTCAGTCCGAGACTTGCGGCGAGTTCGACCACCGCGTCCGCAAGCCTTTCCCTGGTGCTGACGAACTCACAGCGGCCCAGATCGTCGATGTGGCCGTCGGTGTCCATGAGGCCCTGCAACAGCGCGGTGCGCTGGTCGACATCGGCCGTGAGGTACTCGGCCGGCACATGCTTGTTGCCGACGACGCCGAGTTGTTTGAGCAGGCTCGACAACGACCCGTTCGCCGAATACCGACCGCTGCTGGCGTCGCGTGTGTGGCCTACCCCGCCGATCCGGTACCGGTAGCGACCGCTGACCTTCGAGACCGGGTAGCCGGCACGTCGGATCTCGTCGAGAATCGATTCGTCGGCGCAGGTGAACTCGGCACTGGCCGATGTGCCGTCGCCGAGCCACGCACCGAGAACATAGGGGTCCACGAGCAGGTCACGGGTGGGGTAATGGACCGGCTCGGTGACGTGGATATGGTGGTTTCGCTCCTTGTCACCGTAGCGAAGATCGCCGGCAATCTCGGCGGTCGTCCGAACCGAGCCGGCCGCGAGCGTGCCGCGGGCGATGTACTTGCGCTCCAGCTTCGTGGTGGTGATCCACCGATGATCGGCGTCGGCGACGATCGACTCACCGTCCGAGAAACTGACCCGGAAGCAGGGACGGTTGGTCATCACGTCAGTCGCAGCCACGATCCGTACCGGTTGGCCCCGATCATCGAAGACGAGATCGCCCACCCTCAGGTCGCCCATCTCCCGCCACCCTGCCGGAGTCGGGATGGGCGTGTCCACGGCCAACGCCTTTCCCTCCAGCCGGCCCGCGAGCTGGTCGCCGAGCGAGATCACCTCCAGGGTGGAGGCGAGCACGAACTCACCCGGGTGCAGCACGAACGGCTCGCCGTCCGGCACGTCGACCAGCGAGGTCAGCTCGTCCTGCTGCACGGCCGGGTCGATGTGCGTGTAGAGGTGGTTGTTGAAGACCCGGAAGAGCCGATCCAGGCGTACGTCGATGCTCGACGGCTGCACCAGCGCGGGCTCGAACGGCTCCAGCGCGAGGGTGCCCGCCTTGATCTCGATCACTAGGTCGTGGTCGGAGAGCAGCACCGGATCACCTTAGCGGTCGGGTGCGGCCGGCTGGCCGCGACCTCGCCGAAGGGTGGGATCGGGGTGGGTTCGGGGTAGGTGATCGAACATGTGTTCGATAGAATGTACCCATGGCATCCTGGTCCGAATTCGCCTCTGACGAGCCTCGACTCGCCGACGCGATCCGCGTCCTCATCCAGCAGTACGGTCCGGGTCTCGGCTACCTGGCGACCGTGCGCGCCGACGGTGGGCCGCGGGTGCACCCGGTGTCCCCGGTCATCACCGACGAGGGACTCTTCTGTTTCGTCGTCGACTCCCCGAAGCGGCGCGACCTCGAACGGGACGGGCGCTACGCGCTGCACTCCTTCCCACCCGAGGACAGCGACGACGAGGCCTACGTCGCCGGTCGGGCCCGCCCGGTGACCGACCAGGCCCGGGTGGACCAGCTCGCCGGCAACCTGCGGGCCGCACCGCAGGTCGACTGGCGGCTCTTCGAGTTCACCGTCGACGTGGCGATGGTGGCCCGGCACGGCAGCAACGGTGCCACCCCGCTCGCCGCCGGAGACCGGTCCGAGCGCCCTGCCGTGCAGGTCTGGCTCGACCCGGCCGGCGCCGTCACCACTGGCGAGGGCGTTGCGGGCGGGGGCACCGCCGCCGGGCCGAAGCGACGCGGCCGGCGCCGGGCCGTCGAGGCGGAACCGGTCCCGACACCGTGACCTACGGCTCCCGGAACGCCTTCCACGCCTTGAGCATCCGGAACACCTGACCGTACGTGAACTCGTACATGCAGGCGTCGACCGAGTAGTCCATGAAGTTGTGGATCGGGTCGAGGCCCGGCTTCGTCGTGCAGGTGTCCCGTCGCTCCGGGCAACCGAAGGCCGGCTCCGCCTCGGCGGGCGTGTCGTAGACGTGGTCGCCCTGACCGGAGCAGCCCTGCTGGAAGGTGTGGTAGAGGTTCAGCCAGTGCCCGACCTCGTGCGTCGCCGTGTCACCGGCGTTGTACGGCGCCGCCGTGCCGCCCGGCAGCGACTCGGCGAGCACCACCACCCCGTCGTACGGGTCGAGTTCGCGTTGCGGGAAAGTGGCCCAGCCGAGCAACTCGTCGTCCAGCAGCCCCGTGTAGATGTTCAGGGTGTGCTTGCCGCCGACCCGCAGCGCACGCTTCATCTGCGTCTCCGCCGGGCTCTCCGCCACGATCGGGTACCAGGCCGGATTGACCACCCGGTTCACCTTCTTCAACCTGAAGTGGAACGGCGTCCAGGCCCCACCGGTACGCCCACCGAAGGCGTCGTTCAGCACCCTCAGTTGGGCCTGGATCAGCGACAGTGGGATGTCCCCGTCCGCCCGGCTCCGCTTCTCGCTGACGACGTGGAACACCACGTCGATGGTGATCCTGAGCCTGCCCGGTACGCCCAGCGGCGCCACCCCGACCCGTTGCGCGTACGCCGAGTCGACCGCTCGGTCCAGTTCGGCGGCCTCGGCCGGGGTCAGCTCGTTGGGCTCGGCGGCGTGCGGCGCCCCGGGTCTGGCCTTGGCGTTCGGGATCGCGGCGTTCGGGTGGCCGCTGGTCGTCTCGGCGCAGTCCGGTGCGCCGGTTCGTCCGGCCGAGCCCGGAGGCGCCGCCACCGCCGGGCCGGCTCCGAGCAGCAGGACGAGAAACATGCTCGCCATGCCGGTCAAGCCGGAACGCGACGACAACCACAGTCCACGAAACGCCATTGCCACACCCTTTGCTTTCGGAGAGTGGCTCTGCGATGACACAGAGCCATAGTTGCAGGTGAGGCGGACGTTACTAGCTGCGGTCAGCGTTGCAAACGAGGCGGCGCGGCGTGGTTCGCGTGGGATCTGAAGGCGCGACAGGCCGGTTCAGCCGTACCCGGGGGGAGGGTGAGTGCATGATCGGACCCGACCGGGTACAGTGGGGTCCGCTCGCGGGTGTAGTTCAATGGCAGAACATCAGCTTCCCAAGCTGACAGTGCGGGTTCGATTCCCGTCACCCGCTCCAACCCGGAGGCCCTGGTCAGGACATCAGTCCCAGCCAGGGCCTTCGATGTGTTCCGGGCCGCGATCATGCTTCGGGCCATCCACGGGCCATTAGCGCCGCCGGGCCACCGCGCCGGCCATCCCGTCGTCCAGGTCGTCGCCGCGCCGCTTGCCCTTGCCCGCCTTCTTCGACCCGTCGCTTTTCTTCGATGCGTCGCTCTTCTTCGGCTTGCCGCCCTTGCCCTTCGACTTCGCGGGCGCGTCGCCGGCCGCCGCCTTATTTGCCTTCTTCCGCTCGGCCTTCATCGCGACGTTGACCGCCTGGGCGATGGCTCGGTCGGCTTCGGCGGTGGCGTGCTGATAGATCATCGCCGCCTGCGGCGAGTCGTGGCCCATCCGCGCCATCAACTCGCGGGTGCTGGCGCCGGTCCGGGCGGCGAGGGTGTTCCCGGTGTGTCGGAGGTCGTGGAAGTGCAGCCCAGGCACGCCGAGCTTGCTGACCGCAGCCGACCAGCCGATGAGCTTGTTGAGGTTGCCGCGCCAGATCGGCCGCCCGTTCGGCCCGGTGAAGGCCAGCGCGTTCGGGTTGTCGTCGACGAACGCCGCCAGGTGGTCGCGCAGCGCCGGCATGACGGCCGCCGGCACCGAGACGGTACGCACGCCGGCCCGGGACTTCGGCGGGCCGAGGACCAGGCCGATGCCCCGAACCTCGGTGTACGCCTGCCGGATGCGGATCAGCCCGGCGTCGGCGTCGATGTCCTGCCGTTGCAGCGCGGAGACCTCACCCCAGCGCAGGCACGCGAAGGTGGTGACGAGGACCAGGGCGCGGTAGCGGTCCTCCATCAGCTCGGCCAGCTTGAGCGCCTGGGCCATGGTCAGTACCGGCCGTTCCGGCGCCTTCTCCTGGTCGGCACCCGGGATCCGGCACGGGTTCTTCCGCAGTAGTTCGTCTTCGTTGACCGCCGTCATCAGCACGGCGCGCAGCAGCCGGTACGCCTTCGCCGCCATGCTCTCCGAGACGCCGTTGCCGAGCAGTTCCGCCCGCCACTCCCGGATCAGCGGCGTGTCCAGCCGGCCGAGTTCGGTGTCGCCGAGGTAGGGCGCGATGTGCTTGCCGAGCAACCACCGGTAGAGCGCAACTGTCCGGGGACGAAGGTTCGGCCGTTGGGCGATCCACCGTTCCGCGTAGTCGCCAAGGGTGACCTTCGCGCGTTCCGGGTCGATCCATTCCCCGCGCATCATCTGCGCTTCGATCATCGACAGGTATTGGTCGGCGTCCCTCTTCCGGGCGAAGGTGTCGGGCGCATTCCGCTGCCGCCCGTCCGGTCCGGGATAGCGCACCTGGTAGCGGCCGGATTCCCGCTTGCGGATGCTGCCGAAATGCCGACGACCGGCCGCCATCACGCCACCCGACCGAGGCCGCGCCACACGTCGGTACGGCTGATCGACTCGACCCGACCGGACTCGACGTGCGCCGCCAGGTCGACCGCCTTGATGCGAACGCACCGGCCGAGCTTGTGGAACGGGATGCGTCGTTCCGCGACGAGCCGCCGCACGTACCGCTCACTCATCTGGATTCGGGCCGCCGCCTGCTCGATGGTCAGAACCTCATCCACTGTGCTCAGTCCTCCCCGTTGACTGTTGTGCTGTCTGCGGTTGCCGAAAGGTCGGGCGTCGCTCCCTGGGCCGCCCGGTCCTTCGCGGCGAGGAGTTCGGTACGCCATCGGGCGCGTTCGGAGATGGCGCGCATGAGCCGGTGCGCCATCGGGCCGACGTCCGGGTCGTCGGGCCGGGCCAGTTCCCAGGCGTGGCGTACGGGTTCGGTGGTGGCGCCCTGGGCGTCGTCGACGCCGGCAAGGTCGGTGGTGACGCCCAGGAGTGCCCGCACCCAGGCACGGGCATCGTGCTTGTGGTCGGCGAGGGTCTTGCCGGACCAGTCGCGGGAGATGAGGATGCGCCGGCCGCCGATGCCGAGGGTTTCCCGCTGATGCACCTTGCCCTTGCACCGACCCGGCTTGAGCTTCGCGTGCGCCTTCTTCGGCTGAACGCCGAACAGCAGCCAGTTGGCACAACGGTCCGTGCACGGCGTGATCTGGAGTTGCTGCCAGAGCCGGTCGAGGTGGCGTTGCTGCCGGTCGGTGGCGATCTTGTGGCAGTCGCCGGTGGCCTTGGTGATGTACTTCGTGACGTACCGGATGGTGCGTTCTGCGTCGTCGGTGCCGGGCATGACGCCGCGCGCGTCGACCTGCTTGCCGAAGCGGACGACGTGCACGGGTTCGGCTTCCGGGTCCTGGTCGATGGCGTCGAGCGCTTCGGTCCAGGTGGTCAGCGGCTGCCCGGTGGCCGGGTCTACCCACGCCGCCGCCTGCTCGTCCCAGACCGGTGGCCGGTCGCGGGTGTAGAGCTGAACGTCGACGGACGGCCACCACACCTGGTGGTAGGTGGCCGCTGCCACGGTGCGCAGCACGTCACGGGGGATGGTGCCCCGGATGGCGAAGTGCGCGTGTGGGGCGAGTCGCCGTTGCGGCTCGACACAGCCCGCGTACTGGACGTTCCAGCCCTCACAGCGCCGGAGGTTCTGCCAGAACCGGTCGAGGAGTCGCGGGAAGTGGACGGCGTCCCAGGCCGCCCGCCGGTAGTCGTATCGGTCCGGGTTGACCGGTGTGCCGTCGGAGAGCACCGGCCCGTACGAGTCGAGAGTGAGGGTGAGCCACATCGACGGCCGGTAGGTCGAGCCGTCCGGGGCGGTGTAGACCTTACCGACGGTGCGCCGCTCGACCTTGCGTCGGGGAAGGTCGGGTGCGTCCTGCCGCCGCCTGGTGGACCGCTTGCGGCGCCGGCCGGTGTCCTCGTCGCCCTGGGCGTCGTCGCCGGACTGGTGAGGCGGACCGACCCGACCGCGCAGCCCTTCGGCCGTGATCGCCTCTTCCACCTCGCGGATGGCCTCGTCGAGGTCTTCGATCTGCTCCCACTCGGAGGCGCGGGCCGCTTCGTCGCGGCCGTACTCCAGGTGCGCCCGCAGCACGATCAGCGCCTTTTGCTCCTCGGTCGCGGGTTCCGGGCCGGGTAGGGGTTCGTCCGTGCGGTGCCAGCCTTCCCGGATTTGTGCCTGCCGGAGCCGGCGGTTCTTCTTCGCGCAGGCCGGGCACTTGTCCTCCCGGGTCGCGCCGCAGGGCAGGTCGATGACCTCGGTCTGCCCGGTGTTCAGGTCGGTTCGGCGCATGGCGAGAGGGCGGATGCAGACGCCGTATTCGGTGGCGACGTCCTTGAGGACGTCGACGGCGCGGGGTAGGCCCATTCGTGCCGCCCGCGACCCCGGACGAGGTTGCTCCGGAGTCGGGGCGGACGGGTCGAGGCCGGGAAGGGTCGGTGCCGTCATCGGGCGACCCCGGCGGTACGGGTGGGGTGGACGACGCCGAGCGGAGGCAGTACCGCCGACGATCCCGGCCGCGATGCCGCTACCGGGGCGTAGACGACCGGCGTACGGTCCTGGACCGGTTCGGGGTCGACGGCGACGGGTTCCGGTTCGGGTTCGTCGACGATGGCCGGCGCTTCGTCTTCGGTGGCCGCGATGGTGGCCGGTGCGCTGGACAGGACGACTTTGACCAGGGCGAGGAAGGCGAGGGAGGGAACCGCGGCGACGATCCAGCCCCAGACCGAGGGTTCGGCTTCGGCGACTTGGGCGGCGAGGGACAGGATGGCGAAGCCGACGAGGAGCACGGCGACGAACCCGACTGGACGACCGGCGCGACGCCGGGCACGGATCTCCAGGCCGAGGTAGATGGCCATCAGCTCGACGGCTACGGCGTTGGCCCAGCCGATCCAGTCGGGTTGGCCGTGCGCGACGGTCAGGTCATGTACGTGGGTGAACGCGGCTGCGCCGGCCATCCCGCCGATGGCGAGCAGGATCAGCAGCCGGGCAGCGGCTTCGAGGCGTACCCGCGTCATCGGCCCGCCCCCGTCTGCTCGGTGCGCAGGTCGCGGACGACGTGGGCACCGTCGATGGTCCAGATGGCGCGGATTGCGTGTTCGACGCAGGTCCAGGCACGGCCGCTGGTCCCGTGCTCGATCTCGATCAGGCCGAACCGGTCGCAGGTCGACTCGCCGGGGTGGAGGGTGCACGGGTTCATCGGTTGCCCTCCTCGTCGGGCCGGATGGTCAGGTCGATGCGGATGCGCCGGTACCGCAGCTCGGTGCGGTGGTGGAGGAAGGCAGCGAGGCCGCGCAGGGCAGCCGCCGCCTTGTCGGGCGGCGCGACGAGCCGGATGCGTAGCGGCCGGCGGAACGCAGCCGCGATGCGGTTGAGGGGTGTCATGGCTGGTCACCTCCGGGCCGGTCGGATGGTGGTGCGGATGTTGTCGGGCGGTTCGCCGAGGGTGGCGACGGCTTCGGACAGGCAGCGCCACAGCGCCCACGCCTCATCGGGCGTGAGGTACATGCGGCGACGGCCGGCGCCTACGGCGAGGTAGACGGGGTACGGGTCCGGCCGGTCCGGGTCGACGCGGACCGATACGGCCGTGCTCTGCCCGTTGTCGTTCGGGGTGCGGAGGCGGTAGAACCGCCGCCCGGTCGGCTCGGTCATGCCTGCTCACCCCCGTCCTTGTCCGGGTCCTGCCGGAGGAGGTTGAGGAGCGCGTCAGGCAGCAGCGGCCCGGAGGAGCGCGGCCGGGGCAGCGACGGCCGGGTGGGTTCGGGGGCGGTTTCCCGGCCGACCTGGGCCAGGATGTCCGCCGCATCGACCGGAGCCGGGAAGCGCGCGGCCATGGCCCGGATCTCGTCGTCGGAGATGTAGGAGAAGCGGACCCGGGCGGGTTCGGGAGTACCGTCGAGGATGACGTACCCGACGCCCTTGGCCCAGCGCGGCATCTGGTCGGCCAGCGCGCCCCGGTCCCGGGCACCGTCGCCGAGCACCATGTCGACCTGCGACGCCTCGGTGAGGCCGAGCGCGATGCGGGTGGGGAACAGGTCCCGGAACGGCAGGACTTCCTTGCGCGGGTCCTGCAACGCCGCCACGACCAGGACGCCGACCCCGGCACCCTGGGACAGCAGGAGTCCGAGCGACGCGGCGATCCGCTTGCGCAGCTCGACGTCTTGGAGGTAGGCGGTAAGCGCGGCCATTTCGTCGATGACGACCACGACCAGGGGGTCGGCGACGGTCGGAGTGTGGATCCGGACGGCGCCGGCAAGCCGGGCCTGCCGTTCCCGCATGACGGTGACTGCCTCGTCCAGGAGGTCGGCCATGGCCTCGAACGACTTGCAGGCGAACCGGGCGAACATCGGCCGGCCGATGGCGAACTCCATCCCGCCCTTCGGGTCGATGACCCAGAGCCGGACCAGACCGGAGGCGATCCCGCCGCCGAGTGCGCGGACGAGGGACCACAGCACCGAGCCCTTGCCGCGCCGGGTGGCGCCGCCGACCAGGACGTGAGTCGCCAGCAGGTGCAGGCACCAGGTACTCAGGTCATCCCGCCTGGCCAGCGGCAACGCGGTGAAGTCCGGCACGGCCGGGACGTCGAACGGCGGGACGACAGCGCGGAGCGCGTCAGTGCGGACCAGGACCAGGTAGACGACGCTGGGCCGGTCGCGGAACCGAACGGCATCGACCAGGCGGAGCAGCCACGCCCACCGCCCCGACCGGGTTGGCCGGTCCTCAGGGTGCTCGGAGTAGACCCGGGCATGCCGGCGCCCGAACGCGTACGCCAGGTTCGACGTGACCCGCTGGAAGTCCTCCGGCGTCTGACCCCGCACCATCCGGACCGCTAGCACGTCCAACGCCGGATCAGAGCGCACCGACAGCAGCCGGGGCAGGACCGTTTGATGGTCGAACCGTTCGGCCAGCCCGCACAGGGTCATAGCCTCCCGCCACACTCGGCGGTAGACGGTCACCCGGCGGAACCAGCCGAGCAGCGGACCGGCGAACCAGGTCCACCACGATGCTTCGTGCCGCCATCGCCACACCGCCGACACCCCGCCGACGAGGACCAGCAGGCTGACGAGACCTTGCCAGCCGTGGTCGAGGTAGACGGCGAGGAGGAACGCTGTCGACGCGGTGCGACGGGGTGGCGTAAGCACCACCACAGCGCCCGCCAGCCCCAGCGGAGCAGCAGGCCGGGAATCACCAGCCACAAGGGCAATTCGAGCCGCTTGGGCCGGATCACCATCAGGTCACCGGCCGAGGTCATCACCACCTCACCCCGAGGCCGCCCGATCATCGGACACCCCGCAGCGACACGAACCGGCCCGACGCGTCCCGGACCGCCGGCAGCGGCAGGACGAGCTGATCCGCGCACAACGGGCAACGGCCGTCCGCGCTGTCGGTCGGGTCGAATCGGGACTGACACACACCACACCGCGACCGCACCTGGGCCGTACGGCGCCTACGCTTGGACACGTCAAGTGCCTCTCTCACCATGAGCAGGGGGATTTGGCAAAGAGGGGCGGGGCTGCCGTCCGCCAAGACCAGACAGCCCCGCCCACCCAGCAGCGGTCAGGCCGCCGTCAACGACGAGTCACGGCTGACGCCGGCCGGGGCACGCATTCCGGTCGCCCGCAGCGAGTACGCCATCCGGTTGTTGTTCGTCACGTACGGCGTGACGGTCATGCCGTCGAACTCCACCGCTTCGAACGGCACGCCCGTCGGCGGCACCGGCTGAACGTCGGCCGAGATCTTGACCGTCGTCTCCCGCGACCGCTTGCCCAGCTCCGGGTCAAGGTCCATCACCCGGACCTGCCACACCCGCTGACCCGTCACCTTGTCCTTTGCCGGGGTACGCCGCCCGGTCTTCTCGTCGTAGTCCTCCACCTCACCCAGCGACTCGGGCACCAACGCGCACCCCGCCGGGAACACGTCCTCACACCGGACCGCGAACCGGGTCCCACCACGCAGAGCCATTGCCCAGACCTCCGAAGCTTGTCTGCCAAGTAATCAACTTGGCTGCCATGTATGAGCTTCGAAGGTATGGCGACTTGGCAGACAAGTCAACAAGTCGATCGGAAGTCGTCTGCTTTGGACAGAAAAGTCCCTACGGGCGCGTCGAGGGAGGCCGAGCCCGGCGGAGGCGGGACGTCAGGAAGTCGGCAGGCCCGAGGCGGACGACGACGGCGAGGCCGACAGGAGCGACCGCAGGGCTTCGGCCCGTGCTTCGATGATCCGCATTCGTGCGGTGTGTTCGGCCGGGTCGCGGTGCGCAGCTTGGCCGGTCATCTGGCCGGGCCACTTGCGGTAGTACAGCCCGGGTTCGGCGATGAAGTAGCCGTCACTGACGACGTTGGCCGCGATGAGCAGGCCGGTGTCCTCGGAGGCGGGTAGGGCCATCCAGCCGCCGAGGGCCAGGAGGAGATCCCGGCGCATGCACAGGGTCGCCGGGTGTACGGGTGCCCGGTAGTCGTTGGCCTTCCAGAAGGCGAGGACAGCACCGCGGCTGATGGGTCCGTCGGGTGGGTCCTTGTCCCATCCGTGTGTTGACCCGTCGGGGTGTAGGTCCAGGACGCGTGACGTGACCCAGCCGAGGTGTGGGTTGTCGGTGAGCGTGGCGATGTCTCGGGCGAGTGCGTCCGGGGTGAGTTGGTCGTCGGCGTCGAGGACCTTGACGAGCTCGCCTTCCGCCCGTGCCAGGGCGAGAGTCCGGGCGACGCCTGGGCCGCCGGGCCGGCCGCTGCCGGCAAGGATTCGGGGATCATCGGGGAGCTGGTCGAGCAGTAGCCCGTCCTGCCCGTCCTCCTGGACGAGCCACTGCCAGTCCCACCCGTCCGGCATCTTCTGCCCGGCCAACGACCCGTAGGCGTCGGCGAGGTAGCCGACGCTGGGCCAGTGAACCGGAGTGACGACCGAGACGAGTCGACTCAAGCGTTCCACCGCTTCAGCTTCGTGGTGAAGCAGAGTTCCGTCCGGTCACCTGGGAAAACGATGTCCGCGATCTCCACCACGCGATCCCGAATGTCGTAGGACGTCTTGCGCACGTCCAGGACGGCAACCCCGGCTTCGATGTCGAGTAGTTCCGCCTCGTCCGGCAGCGGAGGCCGGGCCTGTACGACCTCCTCGATCCGGTCCAGCTCGATACCGACGGTGGAGAGCTGATGTTGGGTGCCGCCGGGCCAGGGTTCGTAGTCGGCGGACAGTAGTTGTTTGTTGCCCTTCACCAGGTCATACGGCAGGTAGGAGTACGACGCCGACAGCGGCGCGGTTTCGTGTCGGGAACTGGTCCAGTAGACCCGGCGCAGCAGTGGCGCACCGACCGGCAACCCGAACGCTGCCGCCATCTCCTCGTCGGCCTTCACCTGCGAGTACTCGGCGTGGAACTTTAGGTCATCGACCGTCAGGCCGGTGTCATGCTCGGTGCCGCCGGTCCGTCGCCGTTCGGCCTCGTCGAGTAGTACCCGGTCCTTCTCCCACTGGTAGCGCTCGGTGTTGCGCCGGCGGACCCGCTGCCGAGGCGCCCGCACGTAGGTGCCCCGACCCTGCTCGGCCCGGACCAGGCCCCATTCCCGAAGCTGCCGAATGGCGTTGCGCACGCTGGTCCGGGACAGGCCGGACGAGTCGGCCAACTCCGTCTCGCTCGGCATGGCCGTACCCCGGGGAAGCTCGCCGCTCTCGATCCGGGCGCGCAGATCCTCCGCAAGCTGAAGGTAGCGCGGACGCCAGTCACGAGAGTTCACGGCGCTTACGCTACCGCCTAGACGTTGATACGTCTGCCGGGCCGTCGACCTGTCGCGCCGGTCAGTCACCGCCCTCGTCCCCAAGCAGCGGATCTTCTCGAAGCTGCCAGGCTCCGACCGGGTGCGAGAGGTGGATGATCTCGGCGAGGATGCGGCCGGTCTGCGCGAACGTGAGCAGCACGGTTTCGGTAGACCCGTGGCGCGTGACGTCGACCTTCAACAGCGGAGCGTGCGCGGCGCCGCGATCGGCGACGAGTTGGACGCTGAGCCAGCCGCTGCCCTCCCGGCCGACGGTCGCCATCCGGCTACGGTGCCTCGTGTCCGCCGCCACGCAGCCCTGACACCAGACGGGGCAGGCGTCACGCCGCAGGTCCCTCGTCCACGGCAACCCTGCGGCGTTGTGGTCATTCCCGGCCATCGTCGTCTTTCCGTGGGGGAGTGAATCCGGCCTGGTGCAGCAGCTCGTCCAGGTGCCGAGCGAGGCGCCATACCTCGGCCAGCCGAAGCACCGCCCCGCCGGATCCCCGCCACCGGCCGACAGCATGAAGCCCGATCATCGGCTGGCCTGCCTGCCCGGCGAACAGGTACACGACGACGTTGCCACCGCCGCGCCGGTCGCCGAAGCTCCGTACCGGCCCCTTGTGGTGGCGAAGCGGGTGCTGCGTCTGCGGCGGCACCACGAACTCACACCGCTGAGGCACGCACCACGACGGATGTGCTACCTCGGGCCGCTGTCGAGGCGCCCTGCTCACCGGGACCACCTCCCGCCACGTCCCCGGAACTCCTGCCCGAGCGTCAACAACGGCACCTCTCGCCAACAGACGTACTCACGCGTTCGAGCCGTAGCCCAGGACGGCACAGCGGGCCGAGGAGTCGCGTAGGCCACGACTCGGCGTGTGGACGGCGCCGACCTTGGCCGTCGACTGTGGCGCTCAGGCGACCGCCAGAACGCGAGCCAGACAGGTAAGCGAACACGGCGCATCACGACCTCCTTGCAGGGTGATTGAGAGAGCCGATGGCCGGCTTCCTGGCGGAGGCTGGACCGGCCACCGGCCCGATGACGGCACGGCGCACCGCCCGGAGAGCGGCGTCGGGTATTGCCGTGCCCGCTCAGGCACACGCGTGGGGACGCGTCGAACCACTGCTCAGCGCGTCAGTGCACTTTGCATGTGCGGCCGGGGCGACGGCATGCCAACCCCTTGCCAGACCAGCCACCCCGACCGCACCCCTGAAAGGTACCTACAACCAGGCAGCTTGTCTATACATCCATGATGGCGATGAATGGCCGCCGAGAACACGGCAGACAGGTACGGTGATGCCCGTGCCAGCCCCGCACAGACAGCCCCGGTACCGTGCCATCGCAGACGAACTCAGACGCCGCATCACCGCAGGTGCGATCCCAGCCGGCGCCCTCATCCCCTCCGAGAGCGCACTTACCGCAGAGTTCCGCGTCGCCCGAGGAACCATTCGCGAAGCCATCAACGTGCTTCGCAGTGAGGGCTTGGTCGTCACCGAACACGGTCGAGGGACCTACGCTCGTCCCAACCTGCCCATACGTCGACTCGGCCCCGAGCGCTACCTGAACCGACTCCCGCAGCCAGGAGACGAGGGCACCGGGCCGGAAAGTGATCGACTTTCCGATGAGCAGGTCGACGCCGAGTATCACGAAGTCTCGGCGGATCCCGAACTCGCCGAGATGTTCGAGGTCGAACCTGGAAGTGGGCTGCTCAAACGCCGTCTACTGACCAGCGCCTACGGGGTGCCACAGCAGCTGACCATCGCGTACTACCTGCTCAACATGGTCGCCGGGACACCAGTTGCCGATCCAGGCCGTGAACCATGGCCAGGTGGCCATGTCGCACAGCTGCAGTCACTCGGCGTCGCGGTGACGAAGGTACAAGAAGTTGTACGGGCACGTGTGCCCACAATCGACGAGGTCACGGCCCTCCGCCTACCAATAGGCGTGCCGGTCCTCACCGTGATCCGCCGGACGTACGCTCAAGCCCAAATAGTCGAGGTTGCCAGCAGCATGGTGCTCCCTGCGGACCGTGTCGCCTTGGAGTACGAGATCCGGGCATAGCTCTCCATATCCAACCGTCCAGACTTCTAGACGCCTTCAAGGCGGCGCACAACGGGCCGTACGCGGCCGCCTGGGCGCGTGACGTGTCGTACGTGGCCGTCACGGGTACACCCGGCGGCTGGCGCGGAAGCGGGAAGCCCAAGGGGCCACCGCAGAACGACAGGGCATTGACGAGTGTGGGCCGGTTGCCGGCCGGGCGCACGGCCACGAGCCCGTGCGGCGTAGGGAAGCGGACGTCGGCCTGCCGGGGGCGCAATACCGCAGCTCCGCGACTGCCGTTAGTTCGCGGAGGCGTCGGTACGAGCCGTCAAGGTCAGCTTGACATGGCGGGCCGGGTGGCAGCCCGCTCCCACAATGGGCGGGTCGATGGGAGACGGGATGGCTCGGTGGACGTTTGCATGGCTGGGCTTCACGCGATCCAGACGCCATGACGATTAGACGATACAGCTAAGTCCCCAATCCGGAGACCTCTACTGAAGAGCATGAACTCGCGACCAACCTTCTGAGTCTGCGCCGTATGCGAGATGCTGTATTGGATGCAGCGGTTCAGCGGGTATAGATTGCGGACGCGCTCGTCGACGTCGTAAGTCAGAACCCACGGATGGCGCAATTTCGCAAGCGTCTCCGCAAGTTCTTCATGGTCGCTCCACGAATGGGCGCTCATATACAATTCCTCGCCTTTGACAAGATAGGGAGGATCGACATACAGAAGAATGGGTTTGATTGATTTGGATAGAGAGCCTAAGAAGCTAAGCGCAGGCTTTTGGGTAACTTGAATCGAGTCGCTTAGTGCCTCTAGCTTTCGAATCCGCTGGGACAAGTTCGTCCTATTGAACCGTGCATCAATCTTCCACTTGCCTGCCTGATCAAGACCGCCAATAGGTCGAGCAGTCAAAATGCCAGACCGGTTACACCGATTGAGGAAGAAGGTTGAGTAGCCGAGTTCGAAGTCGTCATGCTCTCCGGGGTCTAGGTAGACCTGCCTATGGCGATGCCAAGCATTGATGCTTACATCGGCCTCGTGGACTCTCTCAGCAAACTCTTTGTTCCGATAAAGCACGGCTCGCCAAAATGCGGCAATACCTGGGTTGAGGTCGTTGATCAGGAGCTTATCTATGTAACCTTCCGACAGAAGGTACAACCCGGCGCCGGCTCCACCAGCATAAGGTTCGGCATAAGTGTCGATCCGAGCTGTCTGATCAGCTAGCAGTCGAGCAAAGTAGGGGCCGAGCTTGCCCTTGCCGCCCGGATACCTCAAAGGCGAGATGAATGCCGTCTTCACAGCTTGTTGTCGATCTGAATGAGGAGCGGACGAAATGCCGTGCTGAAGCGGCGCGCAAGGTGTGGATCCGGGTTGACTCCTGGGTTATGAACGAAGCCATTCAAGTACTGCATGCCGGGTCCTGCCGGGGCGTTCGAAGCAGTCGAATCGCCCGTTACCTCGATATACGCCTGCTCCAATTCCTTGTCCCGCCTTCGGCTGTGCTCGATATCTGGGTCAAGGAACTTTAGCATACTAACGATCTTGTCTTTTAGGGGGTCACCCTCCCTCTTGCCCGTAAGGACGAGGGCCGAAGGGCTGGACACCGACAGCTCGACTATTACTCGCATCATTACGCAGGCGATGCTCGGAAATACCTCGATCTCCAGTCGCCTGCATTCCTGCAAGAGTTTCTGTATCCGATCCGGATGATTGGGGAGCTTTAAACCTTGCAGCAAGTATCTTTCCGGACGCGACTCCCGTCGCTTCGAACTCGAACGGGATGCGTCGCCTGTCCCGCTCGTAGTCGTGCCGCTCGACGTCGTGCCGGCCTGTCCGGAATCCCCATTGCCCGAATTGGATCCATCATCGGCATCGTTCTCGCCGTCGAATTCGGTCCGTTCGTCGTCAGGCTCGTTCGAACGGTTGGCAGCGGAAAAAGAAGTGTTGACCGAGTCTTCCGCAAGTCGAAATGGCGTCGCGGACGCATCCGCGTCATTGGGAAGAAGGTGCGGGATTGTTAACAATAGCTCGCGGCGCTTCTCCGGATTTTTGAAGACGTCAACAGACTTGTCTAGGATTAGCGAGAACGCCCAAACGAATAAGTCTCTCAGGTCGCCGCGAGTGTGCCTCGTTAGCAAGATTCGTTCACGGAGCGCGCTTCCCTCATCAACCTGCACCGAGAAGTGCAGGCGATTCAGCACGTCCAACGAGAATAGTCGACCGATATTCGTCAGCTTCTCCCTACGCACTTGACGAACCAGTGCAACTAGCTCTGCATCTCCCGCGTAAGCTGCTTCTACCTCGTCCGCGATGGCAATAGACCGCAATGTGCCACTATCGATTGACGACTTATTTGCGCGTCGCGCATGGGTTGCGGCCTGAGCCGTGCTCCAGCGCTTAACGCCCCGGCCGTTGTTCTCGCCCGTATGCCGAAGCACAATCCAATGGTCTGCCTCTTCCCGGCTGTCAGAAATTAGTGTAAAGACTGTTTTCGGCGGCGCGCCGAGGGCGCGAGCACGTCGAAACGCTGCTTCATGCTCCTCGTTATTGGCTAGCGCTGGATCGTTCAGCAGCTTAAGCGCGGCAAAGCGACGGTTTCCCTCAAGGACGATATACTTCGATCCATCCTTAATGGCAATGGGAAGTTCTGCGGGGTTGGTCTGTCCAGATTTGGCCATGTCGCGCGCGAGATTGATTAGAGCGTCCGCACCTTCGTCTAGAAGACGGTTGATCGCGTCACGGTCACTTGAGGTTCCATCAGGAAGCCGTGGATTCCGGGAATCGAGGACGACTTGGGCCGGTCGCAAATTCTTGTAGGTCATACACCACTCCCTCGCCGGCGCGCTGCGTGGAGTCGATCATTGTCCACTGTACTGCGCAGGGCTTGGCCATTGTCAAGGATCTGACACCAGCGATCACCGGGTTTGTGTCTGTCGATGAGTGCACAGGCCTTGCCAAGTGGTCAGTCGTCCGTATGGCAAGATCCGGAACATGCGCCAAATGATCAGGTGCATCAGTGTGGGGTCGTTCAACGTACGTCCTGGTAGGACGCAAGGCAGCGCCGGTGGCGCGAGCCCCTTCTTAACCCTTTGCGGTGGGGCCAGCGACAGCGTTGACAGCAACGAGCCGGGACCATGACAGCGGGCGACGGCGGCGCGTCGACGAACGTCCGACGTCGCGGACGGGGGTAGACATCACTGCACAAGGCGCACAGAGCTTGTAAGCGAGAGGTCGAGGCACGGCTCCGCGTTCTGCCTGTCGTCAACCGATGCTTGATCGGCAACTGCCGAATAGCCCTGTTGTGGGATCAAGGCACCGCGCTGCGCGCGGTGTGGGCGCGGTGGCCCCGTCCGGCGGCAAGCCGCCCCGGCCGTCTGCGACGCCGGGGCGGGAAGCCGCCGACAGCCGACGGGCTGCCGCGCCTGCAGCATCCCGAATCCGGATGACGACCACGACCAGGCCGTGACGATCGCCAGCGTGGCTGGCCGCCGTCGAGCTTCTGGCGATCGGCTGCCGCGCCGGCTTCGCCGGCTTGCCCTCGGTCCTCCCAGGCCACCCCGCGCCGCGCCGGAGCCGACCAACACCGGGTCCGCCTACGCTGTCGCGATGGACGCGGGCAGGGTGTGGCGGCTGTACCACCGGGGCGAGCTGGTCGGCCAGATCGACGAGCAGAGTCACGATTTTCCCTGGACGTACGGCCGGTTCCGCCCGCTGCCGGGGTTCGAGCCGCTACGCCCGCTGTTCGTCGCCCGGAGCGCCGCCCTCGATGCGAACGACGACGAGGCCATGATCCGGATCGACGACGAGATCCGGGCCGCCCTCACGATGACCCACCCGGACGGCCGCCCGGTGGCCGAGTTCCTGCTGAGCATCGAGGACGACGAGGCCGGGTTCCGCTGGCACGACGAGCCCTTCGAGGACGGGTAGCCCGTGCCATTAGCGTGCCATTAGGGCAGGACAGCCGGGGTCAACCCAGGCCACCAGGGACCGCCGTGACCAGGCCGCCGGCCCCACGACCTGGCGCCCATCGGCAATTCCCAAGCTGACAGTGCGGGTTCGATTCCCGTCACCCGCTCCAACTCGAAGGCCTAGGTCAGAGGACAACTCCTGACGCTGGGCCTTCGTCGTATTCGATCTCTATCCGGGCGTCGTGCCCCTGGGTGCCCCTCCGGTTTCGCGTGCCCTTCCGCGCCCTCCGTCGCGTCGCCGGCCGGGTCGGCGGGCGCCTGGTTCTGGTCCCCGTTGCCGGTGCCGTCGGTGGGCTTGCGCGCGTCCTCGACGAGCTTGCTCAGCGCGTCGGCGATAGGCGGTCGCTGACAAAAGACGGCCCTCATCCAATGCGTGGACCCTCGACCGACTTGATGTCGGCACAGGGCGGCACACTGCCGGCATGAGCTACGACCTTGCGGTGTGGGAAGGCGCTCCTCCGGCTGACGATGTCGACGGCGGCGTTGTGTACGAGCGGCTCTATCAGGAGTTCATGGAGGACGAGGCGTTCGATCCGACCCCGCGCATCCGGGTCTACGCTGCGGTGCTGGCCGAGCGCTGGGCCGAGCTGACTGGCGGTGCGACGTCTGAGTGGGGTCCCCTGCTCGACGACGCCTCCGGGCTGATGATCTATCTGACAATGCCCTACGGCAGATCGAGGGAGTTGTCAGCCGAAGCTGCCAGACTGGCCGCTGAGCACGGTCTTGTCTGCTACGACCCTCAGTGGGAGCACCTGCGACCTGCCGACGAGGAGCACGAAGGCGCCGGGCCATCCACGGGCCATGAGCCGGTGTGACTCCAGGCCGAACCAGCTCCATCCCAGAACCGCGTCGACCAGGGGAAACGCCGTACCAGGACCCAGCCCGGTCCAATGTCGTCGCCCCGCGTACCCTTCCCTGTCCTCCGTCGTGTCGCCGGCCGGATCGGCGGGCGTCTGGCGGGTAGGCCGAGGCTCAACTCCTCACGGCCTCTGCGATCTGCAGGGCGGCCTGGGCGGGCGTGAGGTGCGCGGTGTCGACGACCTCGGCCTCGTCGTGTAGCCACGTGCGAGCCGCCTCCGCGTACGGCTCAAGGTATCTGAGGCGGAACGGGGAGGGGATGGCGTGTTCCCCCGCGATCCGCCGACGGAGGGTGTCCTGGTCAGCGTGGAGGACGAAGTGCCTCACCGGGATGGCATGGTGGGCGAGGCCTGTGGTGATCTCGCGCCAGTACTGCTCGACCAGGACAGTCATGGGAATCACCAGGGTGCCGCCGGTGTAGTCGAGTACGCGGCGGGCAGTCTCGACGACGAGTTGTCGCCATGGCGGCCAGTGCTGGAAGTTGTCCGTCGCAGGCAGCCCCGGCGTGATGTCCATGAGTGTCTCGCCGACCTTCTCGGCGTCGAACACCCGTGAGTCCGGGAGCAGTTGCTGCACGAGTGCACTGGTCGTCGTCTTGCCTGCGCCGTGGGTGCCGTTGAGCCACACGATCATCGAACCGAAGCTACCCGTGGCGCGTTGCCGGACGGAAGGCGGTCGAACCCGTCGCCGAGCCCGCGCATGGCGAACGCCGGTTGCCCGCACCCTGCGGGCAACCGGCGTCTGTTGTCCGGGCCATTACCGGTCTCAGGTCGACTTGCAGAGCGAGAAGCCAACCGCCGAGAGCGCGGTGAGCGCGTACCGGCAGTACTGCAGGTGCACCTTGATCATCTTTACACCTCCCTCAGTCTCCGAGTCCGATGGCGACCTGGTGGTCGCCGTTCATGGGCGGGGGCGCGGTCATGTCGCGGCCTGCGAGGTGAGGGGTTCGGCCCGCAGGTACTCGACCGTCGTTCGCTCCCGACCACCCGCGCGCCGCCGCCACCAGAAGTACTGGCCGACGACGAGCGGACCGATGACCACCATCGCCGGGATGGTCGCCGTCACCACTCCGGTGACCAGCAGCGCGAAGAGGATCGGCGGAATTGTCAGGCCGAGGACGAGCGCGACCAGTCCAGCCGCCCGCCCGTAGGCCTTGCGCATCACGAGTGGAAAGACCGTCAGGATCAGGACGTCACCGAGCCCGATCCGCAGGCCCGTCGCCAGGTTGCCCAGGTCCCAGCCGATGATCGGTACGAGCGGTGCGGTCGCGAGCCGTTCCATCACGTCGGTCATGACGGAGAGTTGCCACGTCGCGATGACGTCGTACCCGGTCAGCGCGGCGGCCAGCAGCGCGATGTCCCGGGCCTTCGCGCCGCTCTGCGCCCACAGGTTGGTCGCCCCGACGATGGCGATGACCATGACCAGGTTGTTCACGACCAGGAACGACGTGGCCGTGACCCCGTCGAGGACGCCGAGTGCGATGTCGGCCCCGATCAGCACCAGACCGACGGTGAGGGCCAGCCAGCCGTACCGCAGCATCGGCTCGAGGGTGACGTACATGGTGGCGAGGGTGCCGACGGCGAGCACCACGGTCACCACGGCGATCGGCAGGTTCAGGTAGAGGTACGGCAGCAGGACGAGGAGCGCGAGGAGGATCGCGATGTCGCTGCGCGTGACCACGCCGATCGGGGGTCGGTCCACTGTGAAGCGTCGGTAGAACCACCAGCCGGCGAACGCGGTGGCGGCCACGATGCCGATGACGACGTAGAACGACGTAGGCATCACGGCCTCCCGTTCGCGCCCGCGAGGGCCGGTTGGGCAACCGGCTTCCGGGTCGGGGCCTTCGGCTTCTCCGCGAGCTTGGCCATCGACCCCTCCCGCAGGTCACAGCGCAGCGGTCGCGGATGTTGGAGGTCCGCGCGGTCGGTGATGACCCGGAGGTCGCGCAGTGGCACCCCGCGCTCCTCCAGCGCGGTGCCGATGGCCTCTCGGGTGGCCGCGTCGTCGGCGCGGGCCACCACCTCGACGGCGACGCCGCCGGGGACCGCCCAGAAGCCGTACCGGGCGGGCAGCACGACCGCGTCGACCGAGTCCAGGGCCTCCACCACGTCCCGGACGAACACCCAACCGTCGTCGTGCCGGACGGCCAGTTTGAGCTTGCCGAGCAGATTGGTACTGGCCGGAATGCGTCGCATGTCGCAGGTCAACGGACCCGTTACCGGTCGGACCACGTCCTCGGTGTTGTAGCGCAGCAGCACGGTGGTGTCCCGGAACGGCGGCAGCGGGGTGGCGACGACCACCCCCGGTTCGTCCGCCCCCACCGGCCTGCCCGTGCCCTCCAGGTCGAGGAACTCGGCGAGTCCGACCGCCGGCTCGTAGTGCAGGTGAGCCTGGTTGCAGAGATTGGCGCCGAACGGCATCAACTCGGTCATCCCGTAGTTCTGCAGCAGGGTGATCGGGCCGAAGACCTCCTGGGCGCGACGTTCCAGGCCGGCGGTGATGATCTCGCCGCCCATCAGGATCCGCTCCAGACCGAAGTCGTTCGGCTGGTAGTTGCCCTCCCGGGCAGCCTCGATCAACTGGCCGAGATACGACGGGTACGTGGACATCACGCTCACGTACGGCTTGTGCCGGGGCAACCGGTGCCGTTCGGAGAGCAGCGCGAGCGTGTGCTCGGGGCTGACCAGCCCGGCGGCGTGCATCACCGCGCCGATCGCCCCGGCGGCGAACGACACCCCGTGTACGCCGAGCCGCGCCCTGGTGCTGATCGACACCTGTACGAAGTCCTCGGGAGTGATGATCTCCCGGTTGAGGAAGGTGATGGCCGAGAGGACGCCGATCAGGTGGTACTCGTCGTCGGAGAACCACACCGTGGTGGGCCAGCCGGTGGTACCCGTGGTGGTGCTGCGGTGATGCGGCCGGGCTCCACTGCGGACGAAAGCCTCGGGGTCGTCCCGGAGCGCCTCCTTCGGTGTGACCGGCACCGACGCGATGTCGTCGAACTGGATGCGGCGCGGATCGAGCCCGGTGCGCTGGAACACCTCGGCGTAGTACGAGGTCTCCCGGGCGGCCCGCACCGCCTGCTCACGGAACCGCCGACTCTGTACGACCTTCCGGGTCTCCTCGTCGAGAGAAGGTCCGCCGAGCATGTCCCCGCCGGTGCTCGTGATCGGGCCGAGTTCCTCGTACGTGGCCCGCATGGCCGTCATGATTCGGTCGAGGGAGCGCCGGTGGAAGGGTCTGTTGAACACCATGGAGGTACCGAAACGCAGGGTCGCCCATGCGGTTTCTAGCATCTGTGCTCCTTGACTGGCCCGGGGGTGAGCTGCCTTGGCGGAGGCGATCACAGCGTCTTCGGCGGCCGGTCGGCAGCCGGCGCGGACGTCCTGTCGGCATCGACCTCCTCCGGAGGGCTGGCCGTGAGAGTGCTGACCAGTGCATTCATCAAAGGCGGCCGGTCCCCGCCGGTCCAGGATCTTGAACCGGACGTTCTGCCGGACGTACGGTTGTGCTACTGGTGACTGGACGGGGGTCAGATGGCACCAGAGACGGAGTTCGCTGCGCTGCTCCGGCAGCACCGGCTCGACCGCCGGCTGACTCAGGAAGAGCTCGCCGAAGGGTCGGGGATCAGCTCCCGTTCCGTCCGGGAGATGGAACGCGGCCGGGGGCGCAGCCCGCGACCACGGACGGTCGAGCGGCTGGCGACGGCACTTGCGCTCACCGGGACCGCCCGAGACGAGTTCGTCCTCGCCGGACGTCTGCTCTTCTGGGCCAATCGGCCCGGCCAGCCGAGACCCGGCCAGCCCAACACCGGCCAGCCGAGGCCCGACCAGCCCAACCCCGGCCAGCTCAACGCCGGCCAGCCCAACCCTGGACAGCCCAGTTCCGGCCGGTCGCGGATAGCTGCCCCGATCGCCACCGCCGCACCGCGGCAGCTACCCGCCGACCTCTCCGACTTCGTCGCCCGCGAGGACGAGGTCGGCCTGCTCCGCCGGGTGCTCGCGCCGACATCCGGAGCCGCGAGGCTGGTCGTCATCTCCGGGCCGTCGGGTGTGGGTAAGACGGCGTTGGCCGTACACGCGGGGCACTCGCTCGCCGGTAGTTTCCCGGACGGACAGCTCTACGCGGCGCTGCGGGACACCCAGGGCCAACCGGTCGATCCTGCCGAGGTGTTGGCCTCTCTGCTGCGGGCGCTCGGCGCCGACGGTTCGGCACTGCCGACCGGGCTGGACGCCCGAGCGGGTTTGTTCCGAACGCGGCTGGCCGGGCGACGGGTCCTGCTCCTCCTCGACGACGCGCACGGCCACCGTCAGGTCGAGCCGTTCCTGCCCCCCGAGGGCACGGCGGTCATGGTGACCAGCCGTCTTTCGCTCACCGGACTCTCCGGCGTGACCGCGATCGACCTGCGACCACTCCCCACCGCCGCCGCGATCGACCTGCTCTGCCGGGTATCCGGCGGGGACCGGGTGCGGAACGAACCAGCCACCGCCGAGATCGTCGACGCCTGTGGCGGGCTGCCACTCGCGATCCGGATCGCCGGGGCGCGGCTCGCCGCTCGCCCGCACTGGACGGCGGGCATGCTCGGCAAGCGGCTCGCCGACGAGCGGCACAGGCTCGACGAACTCCGGCACGGTGACCTCGCCGTACGGCCGGGTCTCCAGCTCGCCTACCAGGGGCTGACGCCGGCCGCCGCCCGGGCGTTCGCACTGCTCGGCGGGCTGAACGTGCCGACGTTCCCCGGCTGGCCGGTCGCCACTCTGCTCGATTCCTCCCCGGACGTCGGCGCCGCCGTACTCGAAGAGTTGCTCGACGCCCGGTTGCTGGACGCGCTCGGTCCGGACCAGGCCGGTCAGCTGCGGTACCGGTTCCACGAGCTGACCCGGCTGTTCGCGCGTGAGCGCCAACAGGACCGGATCAGCCGCGCCGAATGGGCGGGCGCGCTGGAGCGGACCGTGTCGGGCTGGCTGGCTCTCGCCCGCAACGCCCAGGACCGACTCGACTGCCGGAGATTCCACCTCGACGACCGGAGCCATCCGGCGGTCGACGTCGACCAGCGGGCCGTCGCCGTCGCCACCGGCCGGCCCGTCGAGTGGTTCGAGGCCGAACGGGAAGCGCTGGCTGCCTTGGTGCCCGCCTCCGCCGAGGCCGGCCTGGCCGCCGTCACCCGGGCCCTCGCCGGATGCAGCGCCGACTTCTACCAGCTACGTGGCTACTACGACGACTGGCGTCGGGGGATGCTTGCCGCGCTGGACTGTTGCCGGAGGGTCGGCGACCGGCCCGGCGAGGCGGTGGTGCTCCGCGGGCTCGGCAGTTGCCTGGTCGAACTCGACGATCCCGACGCGGCGCTGTCGACGCTGCGGGCGGCACGGGGGGCCGCGGCGAACCTCGGCGACGAGGCCGGGGCCGCGATGACGGGTAGGGACATCGGCTTCGTCCTCGGCCTGACCGGCCGGCTCGCCGAGGCCGAGACCGAGCTGCGCGCTGCCGTGGCGGCACTGGGACGGGTCGGCGAGCGCCGGACCAGGGCCCTGACCCTCACCAGTCTCGGGTTCGTGTTGCGGCAACGCGGTGACACGGACGAGGCGCTACGGGTGATCCGGGATGCGATCGCGATCGCCCGGTCGTGCCGGGACAGGTTTCTCCAGGCGTGCGGCCTGCGCGGCCTCGCCGGTGCGCTGCTGGCCGCCGGCCGGGACGGCGAGGCGGAACAGCCGGCCAGGAAGGCCGCCGAACTCTTCGCGCGGATCGGTGATCCGATCGGTACCGCGCAGAGCCTGCGCGCCGTGGGGGAGGCGCTGGCACACGACGCCAGCCGCGCGGCCGAGGCCCAGGAGGCGCTGGCCAGCGCGGTGGTCATCTTCCGCGACCGGGGTAACGACTGGGGCCTCGCCCTGGCGGAGTTGAGTCTCGGCGAGATCGAGGTACGCCGTGCTGGGGCAGACGCTGTCGGCCGTCTCCGCCGATCCCTGCGCTACTGGACCGACCAGCAGGTGCCGGTGCTGCGGGCGCGGGCCCTCGTCGCCCTCGCCGCCGCGGCGGAGTCGACGGGCGATCCGGCGGCCCGGGGACTCCTGATGGACGCGTATCGGCTCTACCAGGAGCTGGGCGTACCGGAGTCGGCCGAACTCGCCGAGCGGCTCGGTATCGACATACCGGGCCGGATGCGCTGACGAGGCGGGTCCGATCGCGGGCTGCCGGACGTCACGGGGCAGCACCGTGGTGTGATGGAGCCGTGCGCCGTGCCGTGGAGGAGAGCAACCGCCGGATGCTCCGGGCACGGGACGCGATGGACCGGGCGTACGCGCAGCCGTTGGACGTACCGGCGCTGGCCCGGATCGCGCACGTCTCGGAGGCGCACTTCGCGCGTACCTTCCGGGCGACCTTCGGCGAGACGCCGCACCGCTACCTCCAGCGGCGTCGGGTCGAGCGGGCGATGTTCCTGCTCCGGGAGACCGAGCGCAGTGTGACCGACATCTGCTTCGATGTCGGCTTCGGCAGCCTGGGCACCTTCAGCCGTACGTTCCGGGACATCGTCGGCCGCTCGCCGAGGGCGTACCGGAAGGAGACGGTGGCGGTCGACGTCCCGACCTGCTTCACGATGGCCTGGATGCGGCCGAGTTCCTGACCGCGCTGACCTGCCGGTACGCCCCCGCACACTGATCAGTTTTGGATAAGTTTTCGGCCGGCCCCGGCCGTAGCGTGAGGGACATGTTCAACAGCATCACGCACTCGCAGATCTACGTCCTCGACCAGGACGAGGCCCTTGACTTCTACGTCGGCAAGCTCGGCCTGGAGGTCAACACCGACACCGATCTCGGATTCATGCGCTGGCTCACCGTCAACATCCCCGGCGAGCCGGAGCGGCAGATCCTGCTGACGACGCCGGGCCCGCCGGTGTTGAGCGAGGAGACGGCGCAGCAGGTCCGCGAGCTGGTCACCAAGGGGGCCACGGGCGGCTGGCTCATCTTCAGTACCGACGACTGCCGAAAGACGTACGAGACGCTGTTGGCCCGGGGGGTCGAGTTCACCGAGGAGCCGACCGAGCGCCCGTACGGCATCGACTGCGGCCTGCGCGACCCCTTCGGCAACAGCATCCGCTTCACCCAGTCGAAATAGTGCCGCCATCCGCCATCCACGGCAGGCCCCGGCCGGGACACGCGTCCCGACCGGGGCCTTCGACGTTCGCAGACCGGATCGCACCAAGTGACCGACCGGGACGGTACGGCGCCGGTCAGCGGTGCCGGCGGATCCGCTCCCAGTTGCTCGGCGGCGCCAACCGCGCCCCGCTGTGCAGTGCGCCGGTGACCGGAGCACCCTCACCGGCGACCGCGGTCAGCTGGCCGTGCGCGGTCTGTGCCGGCAGCCGGGCCGGTACGGCCGGCACGTCGACGTCCAGGCGTACCCGCATGCCGGGCCAGCCGACCACGGCCAGGTCTTTGCCGGCGTGGATCGTGGTGCCGGTGCCGAGCGGCCCCCGCACGGTGGCGACCTGGTCGCCGGCCCGGACGACCGGATGCACCCCGAGCGCGGCCGTGGCGGTGCGCACCAGCGGACGGGTCGCCTTGAACACCCGATCGAGCTGCACCGGGGTGTTCGCGCCGGGTTGCCCGAGGACCGCGCCCACGATGGTGATCTTCTTGCCGCCGACCTTGACGACGGCGGCGAAGACGAGACAGCCGCCCGCCTCGTCGGTGGAGCCGGTCTTGATCCCGACCACGCCGTCCCGGCCGACCAGCGAGTTGTAGTTCTGCACCGTGCCGGCGACCGGCAGGGTCGCCTTCTTCTGCGCCACGATCTCCGCGAACGCCGGCAGCTCCATCGCGGCGCGGGCCAGGATCACCTGGTCGACGGCGGTGCTCACGGTGCCCGGATCGAGGCCGGACGGGTCGGTGTAGTGGGTGTCCTTCATCCCGAGGGCGTCGGCGGTGGCGTTCATCTTCTCGACGAACGCCGGGACGCTGCCGGCGTCCCAGGCGGCGAGGATCCGGGCCATGTTGTTCGCCGAGGGCAGCAGCACCGCCTGGAGTGCCTGGCGTTCGGTGAAGACCGCGCCCGCGACGACCGGCACCAGGGATTCACCCCGGGCCAGCTCCGCCGGGTACGCGGCGGCCTGCGCGGCGCTGACGGTCAGCTTCGGCCCGTGTTCGCCCCGGTCGAGCGGGTGCTCCCTGAGGATGACGTACGCGGTCATCACCTTGGTCACGCTGGCGATCGGCACCGGTTCGCTGCCGCCCGACGTGCCGAGCGAGCCGACCGGATCGACCGAGAGCGCCGCCTGCCCGGTCCTCGGCCACGGCACCACCGGCGCCCTGCCGGGAATGGTGGTCGACTCGGGCAGGGTCCGGGTGACGGCCGCGGCGGGCAGCGGGTCGCGCAGCGGCGCGATCGCGAAGAGCGTACCGCCGGCCAGGAGCACGATCAGCAGTCCGCTGATCAGTAGCCAGTGGCTGCGGGTGCGACGCCGCTTCGGCGGTGGAGGCGGCACAGGTTCGAGTACCTGGGTCGTCGCGGAGTCGAGCATCGCTGAAGATTCCCCCCGTGTGGCGCGCCGGCCCGCCGCACGGCGCGGCCGGTGCGCTGCTGTCGGTTTCGCCGCGCCGGGTGCGCCTCGGCAGGTCGGGGCAGCAGATCGCGCGGTCGAAGTAGTGCATTGTCGCACCGCGCGGCAACCGCCCGGTCGGGCCGGCGAGCCGGCGGGCGGCCGGCTCAGCCTCGGGTCAGGGTCGCCACGGCGTACTCGGTGGCCCTGGCGATGATCGCCTGGTCGTGGTCGGCGTCCCGGGCGGCCCTGCTGGACATGATCGCGATGACCAGCGGCGGGGAGTTCGGTGGCCAGACGACGCCGATGTCGTTGACCGTGCCGTAGCCGCCGGTCCCGGTCTTGTCGGCCACCGTCCAACCCTTCGGCACACCGGCCCGGATGCGCCGGGCGCCGACGCTGGTGGCGTTGCGTTCCAGCAGGTCGCGGAGGAAGGCGCGCTTTTCGGGTACGAGCGCGTCGCCCAGCAGGATCTTCTGGTAGTCGGTGCCGATCGCCCGGGGGGAGGTGGTGTCGCGCGGATCTCCCGGGGTCGCCTGGGTGATCGCCGGTTCGATCCGGTCCATCCGGGTGACCGTGTCGCCGAGACTGCGCGCGTACGCCGTCAACTGGGCCGGCCCGCCGAGGTCCCGCACCAGCAGGTTCCCGGCGGTACCGTCGCTGTACCGGACCGCGGCGTCGCAAAGTTGCCGGATCGTCATCCTCCCCCGGTCGACGTGTCGCCTGGTGATGACCGCGTTCGCCGTCAGGTCACGCCTGGCGTACCGGACGACGGTGTCCAGGTGGGTCAGCGGGTTGCGGGCCAGTACCGCCGCCGCGGCGAGTCCCTTGAACGTGGAACAGAACGCGAACCGCTCGTCCGCCCGGTGCGCGACGACGGTGCCGGTGCCGGTGGCGAGGGCGTACACCCCGAGCCGCGCGTCGAACTCGCGCTCCAACCGGAGCAGTTGGTCGTGCCGGCGTGGCGGAGCGGCGGTGGCCGGAGACGTGCTGGCCGGGGCCGTGCTGGGCGGTGGAGCCGAGGCGTGCGGCGGTGCTGTCGTGGTGCCCCTCGCGCAGCCGGTCAGCGGCGCTAGCGCGACTGCGCCGAGCAGGGCCCGGCGGGTGACGGTCGGACGCGATGGTGCCATTCTTCTTTCCCCCGTTGCTGAGTTGCGCGGGCGGCGGGCCGCCCGTGTTCCGTGCGGCCGTCAGCGGGCCCGTTGCCGGTGGGCGCGCGTCGTGGCCCGGCTGCCGCAGATGCCCATGGTGCACCATCGGCTCCGGCCGGCCGGGCTGCGGTCGTAGTGGAGCCAGCGGCAGCCGTGCGCGGTGCGGGGGTCGCGGCCGGCGATCGCGGCGCTGCACGACGAGGCCGAAGACGTCGACCAGACGGACTGGCCGCAGATCCTCGCCCTCTACGACCTGCTGGAACAGCTCGCGCCGAGCCCGGTGGTGACGTTGAACCGGGCGGTCGCGGTCGCCATGGTGCAGGGCCCGGCCGCCGGGCTGGCCCTGCTGGAGACCCTCGCCGCCGACCGGCGGATGGCGACCCACCACCGGCTGCTCGCCACCCGGGCCCGACTGCGGGAACTCTCCGGCGACCCGGCCGGGGCGGCGGCCGACTACCGGGAGGCCGCCCGGCGCACGGCGAGCCTGCCCGAGCGCCGCCACCTGACCTCCCGGGCCGCCGAGCTGGACGCCCGGCGGCGCCCCTGACCGGGTACGCGTCGACGGGTCAGCGGTTCCAGTCCTGCTTGGCGGCCCGGACCAGCTTGTCCTTCAGTTCCCGGGTGTGCCGGCGGCTCACCGGCAGCTCGGTCTCGTCGACCACCACGACGTACCCGGAGTTGGCGAGCCGGAGTTCGGCGATCAGCCGGAGCTGCACCAGGTAGGAGCGGTGGATCCGGACGAAACCGGCGTCGGCCCACCGCTCGGCGAGGGTGGCCAGCGGCACCCGGACCAGGTGCGAGCCGTCGGCGGTGTGCAGCCGGGCGTAGTCGCCCTGCGCCTCGACCCAGCGGACGGCGGAGCGGGGCAGCATCCGGGTGGTGCCGGCCAGCTCGACCGGGATCGTCGGGTCGGGTTCGGCCCGGGCCAGTGCCGCCGGATGGGTGGCGACGACCCGGGAGCCGACCACCCGGCGCAGCGACTCGGCGAGCCGTTCGGCCCGGACCGGCTTGCGTACGTAGTCGGTGGCGCCGAGGTCGAAGGCGTCGACCGCCCCGTCGTCGTACGCGGTGACGAAGACGATCGCCGGTGGCCGGGCGAACCGGCGGAGTACCCGGGCCAGCTCCATGCCGTCGAGGCCGGGCATCCGGATGTCCAGGAAGACGACGTCGACGTCGGCGTCCCGGAGCACCCGCAGCGCCTCGGTGGCGTCCCCGGCGGTGTGCAGCCGGGAGACCCGTGGGTCGGCCCGCAGGTGGTACGCCAGCTCGTCGAGCGCGGGTGGCTCGTCGTCGACGGCCAGGACGCGCAGGAAACCGGTCACGGGGCACCCCTCCGGGTCGCTCGCCCGTCCGCGTGCGGGTGCGGGCAGCCGGTCACGCGCTCGCCCGGACGTGGCGGTGGAACTTCGGTATCCGCATGCTCACCTTCGTACCCGATCCGAGGTCGGTCTCGACGACCAGGCCGAACTGGTCCCCGAAGACCGACCGGAGCCGCTCGTCCACGTTGGAGAGGCCGACGTGCTGGCCGGAGTCGTCGGCCGGGTCGGCGGCGGCGTCGGCGATGCCGGCGGCCAGCACGGCCGGGTCCATCCCGACCCCGTCGTCCTCGACCGTTATGTGGCATTCCGCCCCGGCGTCCCGGGCCTCGATGCTGACCATCCCCACTCCCGGCTTGCGGGACAGCCCGTGCCGGACGGCGTTCTCGACCAGCGGTTGCAGGCAGAGGAACGGCAGGCTGACCGGCAGCACCTCCGGGGCGATCTGCAACTTCACCTGGAGCCGGTCACCGAACCGGGCCCGCTCGATGGTCAGGTAGCGGTCGATCGAGCGCAGCTCCTCGGCCAGCGTGGTGAACTCGCCGTGCGCCCGGAACGAGTAGCGGGTGAACTCGGCGAACTCCAGGATCAGCTCCCGGGCCCGCTCCGGGTCGGTCCGGACGAACGAACCGATCGCGGTCAGCGCGTTGTAGATGAAGTGCGGGCTGATCTGGGCCCGCAGCGCGCGTACCTCGGCCCGGGCCAGCCGCTCCCGGGACGAGTCGAGTTCGGCGAGCGCGAGTTGGGCGCCGGCCCAGTGCGCGGTCTCCAGGGCGGCCTGCACCAGCCCGGGCGCCGGCTGGTCGTCGGCGATCGCCACCAGCGCCGCCCCGGCCCGGCCGTCGGGCCCGGTCAGCGGTGCGATCACCGCGCCCCGGACCGGGCAGTCGACCCGGTCGCAGCGCAGCTCCGACTCGCCGAGCACGGTCGACCGCCGGGTCCGGATGGTGTTGACGGCGGCGGCGAGGAGCTGCTCGCCGTGGTGGCCGCCGCGCCCGTCGAGGGCGAGCAGCCGGTTCCGGTCGGCCAGCGCGAGCCCGGCCGAGCCGACCAGGGTACGCAGGTGGCGTACCGCCTTGGCCGCGCCGGCCGGGGTGAGTCCGGCGCGCAGCGGCTCGGCGGCCAGTCCGGCGGTGTGCAGTACGTCGTAGGTGGCCCGCTGGGTGGCGGTGGCGATGCCCTGCCGGGCCCGCAGCCGGACGACGGCGAAGAGGGCAGCCGCCAACGCACTGATCATCGCCACCACGGCGACCGCCGTGGACAGACTGGGCCACCCCACCCAGAGATCCTGACGGTTGGTCGACCGGTTCGCCAAGCCACCGATCCGGCCGGATCCGTCACCGGCCGGTCCCGATGTCGCCTAGTACGCGCCCTTGCGGGCCAGTACCACCCCGACGGTCCGCCACAGGATGCTCAGGTCGTACGCCAGCGACCAGTTGTCGACGTAGTAGAGGTCCAGCCGGACCGCCTCGTCCCAGGAGAGGTCGGAGCGGCCGGAGACCTGCCACAGCCCGGTGATGCCGGGCCGGACGAGCAGCCGGCGCCGTACGTCGCCGAGGAAGTCGCCGTCGTCGGCGGGGAGCGGGCGGGGACCGACCAGGGACATCTCGCCCCAGAGCACGTTGATCAACTGGGGCAGCTCGTCGAGCGAGCTGGCCCGGAGGAACCGCCCGGCCGGGAAGACCCGGGGATCCTCCTTGATCTTGAACAGCATGCCGTCGGTCTCGTTCTGGTCGACCAGGCTGGCGAGCCGCTGCTCGGCGTCGACGTACATGGTGCGGAACTTCCAGACCCGGAACGTCCGGCCCTCGTGCCCGACCCGGGGCTGCCGGAAGAAGACCGGGCCGGGGTCGGAGATCCGGATCGCGATCGCGATCGCGGCGAAGAGCGGGACCAGCAGCAGCAGCCCCAGCCCGGCGGCGAACCGGTCGAGCAGGTTCTTCGCCAGCAGCGCCGGGCCGGAGAGGGTCGGCTCCTCGACGTGCAGCAGCGGCAGGCCCTCGATCGGCCGGATGTGCACCCGGGGGCCGGCGATGTCGGTGAGCTGCGGCGCCACGATCAGGTCGACGCCGGAGCCCTCCAACTGCCAGGCCAGCCGGCGCAGTTCGCCGGGCTCGGTGCTGGCCGAGCCGCAGACCGCGATGGTGTCGCCGCCGACCTCGCGGACCAGCGAGAGGATGTCCCGGCCGGCGTAGACCGGGATCGGCGTCTCGATGCCCCGGGCCGCGGCGTAACCGTCAGTGAGATGGATCGCCACCGGGATCAGCCCGGCCGCCGGCACCCGGTTGATCGCCGTGTAGACCTCCAGCGCTTCCGGCAGGGTGCCGACCAGCACGATCCGCTGCGCGGCCTGGCCGGCGCGGCGTCGCACGGTGTGCAGCAGCAGGCGGGCGGCGGAGCGGGCGAGGAGCACCAGCAGCAGGGTGCCGAGCAGCGCGGTGCCGACGGTCCACCGGGACAGGTCGGTCTTGGTGGCGAAGGCCAGGAACGAGACGCTGGCCGCGACCGCCACCCCGGCCCGGGTGACCCGCTTGAACTCGTCGGTGCCGAGCCCCAGGTAGCGGCGGTCGTAGGCGCCGTTGGCCCAGAGCACGATCAGCCAGCCGAGCGGGAGCAGCAGATAGGAGACGGTGTGGAACCAGGTGGGGTCCTTGTCCGCGTCGGTGAAGCCGGCCGCCGCCTGGTCGAACCACTGGATCGCGGTCCAGCTCGCCAGCACCGCCGCCCCGAAGTCGAGCAGCAGCAGGATCGCGATGTAGGGCCGGTGCCAACGGGAGACCCGCCGCCGCGCCCGCGCCCACGCCGAACGGGGTACCCCGTTCGTCTGCGGAGTGGTCGGTGGCTGGATCTCGAAGCTGTCGACGTGACGCAGAGTACTCGGTCGGCCGCTGCCTACCGGGCGCTGGAGGCTTGTCGTCACCTCACCCACGTCCTCCCGCGTGACACGTGCCGCCCATTTGCCGTAAGGGCTCGGGTCGCCCACCGTCTCAGTCTCTCCCATGCAGGCCCCGATCCTCATTCGGTCCGGAGGCCGCGGAGTCGCAGACCGGGGTCACTATACCGACGGACAACCGTGGCGGTAGAGCCCGGCGGTTGCCGGTTTCTTGCCCAGTGGGCGTTTTTGACCCGGTGTACGAGCCGGGATCACTTAACGTACAAGCAGGATCGCTCAACCTACAAGCACGACCACGCAGCGGGCGAACCCGATCACTCAACGCGTCAACGCACCAGCCGGGAGAGGCGGCGGTCGGCGAGCGGCTTGCCGCCGGTCTGGCACCTCGGGCAGTACTGGAGGCTGGAGTCGGCGAACGACACCTCACGGATCGTGTCGCCACAGACCGGACAGGGCAGCCCGGTCCGGGCGTGCACCCGCAACCCGGCCCGCTTCTCCCCCTTCAGCTCCGCCGCCCGCTGCCCCAGCGACCGCTCCACGGCATCGCCGAGCACCTGCCGGGTCGCCTCGTGCAGCGCCGCCATCTGCGCGTCGGTGAGCCGGTTGGTCAGCGCGAACGGCGACAGCTTCGCCGTGTGCAGGATCTCGTCCGAGTACGCGTTGCCGACCCCGGCCAGCACCTCCTGGTCGGTGAGCACGCCCTTCACCTGGCCCTTCCGGCCGCGCAGCCGCTCGGCGAAGGTGGGCAGGTCGGCGGCGAGCGCGTCCGGCCCGAGCCGGGACACCCCGGGCACCTGGGTCGGATCGGTCACCAGGTAGACGGCGAGCTTCTTCTGCGTACCGGCCTCGGTCAGGTCGAAACCGGACCCGTCGTCGAGGCGTACCCGCAGCGCGATCGGGCCCTTGCCGGGCTTGAGCGGCACCGCCGAGTTGAACGACTCCCGGTAGTGCAGCCAGCCGGCCCGGGCCAGGTGGGTCACCAGGTGCAGCTCCGGCCCGCCGTCACCGGCCAGCGTCACGTCGAGGAACTTGCCGTGCCGGCCCGCGTCCACGACCTCCCGCCCGGCGGCCGCCGTCGGCGCCGGGTCGTACGTCTTCAGGGCGCTGATCGCCGCGACCTCGATCCGGTCGACCCGCCGGCCGACCGCCCGCTCGCGCAGGTAACCGGCGAGCGCCTCCACCTCAGGTAACTCGGGCACGACATAAACGGTAGCGTTCAATCCCGGCCACGCGCGGAACGCGCGGAACGGGGGAGGACGCGATCATGGAGGAGGGGCGACCGGCGTGCAGGTGATCGTGGCGCACAACCGCTACCGCGAGGCGCAGCCGTCCGGCGAGAACACCATCGTCGACCAGGAGATCATCCAGCTCCGGGCCGCCGGGGTGACCGTCCATCCCTTCCTGCGCAGTTCCGACGAGATCGCGGAGTTCTCCCCGGCCGCCAAGGCGCTGCTGCCGGTCTCGCCGATCTACGCGCCGAAGGCGCAGCAGGAGCTGAGCCGGCTGATCACCGAGCACCGGCCGGACGTACTGCACCTGCACAACCCGTACCCGCTGCTCTCGCCCTGGGTGGTCCGGACCGCGCACCGGCACGGGGTGCCGGTGGTGCAGACGGTGCACAACTACCGGCAGGTCTGCTCCTCCGGGCTCTACTTCCGGGACGGCAAGATCTGCCAGGACTGCCGGGGCCGGGCGCTCGGCGTGCCGGCGATCGTGCACCGCTGCTACCGGGGCTCCCGGGCGCAGAGCGCGCTGATGGCGACCACCCTGGCCGTACACCGGCCGACCTGGCGTTCGGTGGACCGCTACATCGCGCTCACCTCCGGGATCGCCGCGCACCTGCGCGACTACGGCATCCCGGCCGACCGGATCGTGGTCAAGCCGAACGGCATCCCGGACCCCGGCGTGCCGGCCCCGCTCGGCGAGGGCTTCCTCTTCTTCGGCCGGCTCTCCCCGGAGAAGGGGGTCGGGCTGCTGCTCGACGCCTGGCGCCGGCACCCGGACGGCGCGCTCGGGCCGCTGCGGATCGCCGGGGACGGCGAGCTGCGGCCGCTGGCCGAGGCAGCGGCGGCCGAACGCGCCGACGTCGAGTTCCTCGGCCCGCTGGACCGGGCCGGGGTGGCCGCCGCGCTCCGGGCCACCGCCGTGGTGCTGGCCGTACCGACCTGGCACGACGTGCTGCCGACCGTGGTGATCGAGGCGCTGGCCGCGGGCCGCCCGGTGCTGGGTACCGCGCTCGGCGGCATCCCGTACCTGGTCGGCGCGGACGACCCGGCCGGTGCGGCCGGCTGGCTGGTACCGGCCGACCCGGCCGCGCTGGCCGGGGCGCTGCCCGCCGCCCGGGAGGCGGCCGCCGCCGTCGCCCCGCTGGCCCGATCCCGCTACGAGCGGACCTTCCACCCGGACGTGGTCACCAAGCAGCTCTTGGACGTCTACGCCGGGATGGCCCGGCGCTGACCCGCCCGCCGATCGCGGTCAGCACCGCCGGGAGTCAGCACCGCCCGGAGTCAGCGGAGTGAGGCGCGGGCGGAGAAGGCGATGCTGGCCAGCAGGAAGCCGCCGTTGACGATCGTGAACGCGGCGACCAGCCAGGTCGTCCACTCCGGCACGACGGTCAGCACCAGCCCGGCCACGAAGATCACCGCACCGTAGTCCCGGATCAGCTTCACCAGCCGTACCGGCAGCGAGGTCGAGGTGACCATGCTGGCCGCGTTCGGGCCGGCCGCCATCACCGAGGTCACCAGGTTGACCATCCAGGTGCCGGCGAAGGCCGCGACCAGCCAGATCGGCGCCGAGGGCCGCTGCGCCACCGCCGTCGCCGACAGCGCGGTGACCAGCGCGATCTGCGCCGCCACGTCACAGAGGATGTCCACCCGGGCGCCCGCCGGGCTGCCCTGGCCGGTGACCCGGGCGAGCTGCCCGTCGGCGCAGTCCAGGGCGTACGCCAGCTGCCAGCCGAGCAGCGCGGCGAGCCCGACCGCCCAGGCCGGCACGTCCCCGGCGGCGACCGGCCCGGCCAGGGTCACCACGGTCACCGAGACCGCCAGCCCGAGCACCAGGTTGGCCATGGTCAGCGCGGTGGGTGGCAGGCCGGTCCGGTGCGCGGCCAGGGCCAGGGCGGCACCGATCCGCTGGCTGATCGCCTCGCTGAACAGCCCACCACCCCGGTTGACCCGGTAGAAGTCGGCGGTGGTGGGCGGGGACACCGGGTCAGCCGAGATGTTCACGGATTGCATCGACGTAGTTTGCCAGCCGTTCACCGATCGCGGCAGGAGGCAGGTCGAGGTGTTCCAGGATCGTGTACCGGTCCGGCCGGGTACGCGGGGCATAGTGGACGGCGGCCACGAACTCCTCGTCGGTCAACCCCAGCTCGGCCGGGGTGGTGGGCAGGCCGTGCCGGTGCAGGCAGGAGGCGAGCTGGCCGAACCGCTCCAGGTCGCCGCGGAGGAAGGTGCAGAAGAGGGCACCGAGCCCGACCTGCTCGCCGTGCGAGCCGGTACCCGGGTTGAGCCGGTCCAGCGCGTGCGAGATCTCGTGGCAGCCGCCGCTGGCCGGCCGGCTCGACCCGCAGATCGAGGAGGCGATCCCGCCCAGGATCAGCGCCTCGGCCAGGGTGGTGAGGAAGGCGTCGTCGGTGATCTTTCCGGGGTGGTTGAGCAGCGCCTCGGCGCCGGAGCGGGCCAGCGTGACGGCGAGCCCGTCGATCGGCTCGGCTCGTACCCGATGGGCCAGCTCCCAGTCGGCGATCGCGCTGAGGTTGCTCAGCGCGTCCCCGATGCCGGCCTGGGTCTGCCGGTCCGGGCCGTTCTCCACGAAGTCGAGGTCGACCACGATGGCGATCGGGATGTGCACCCCGTAGGAGCCCTTGCCGCCGTCGTGGTCGAGCGAGGCGGTCGGCGAGGCGATCCCGTCGTGCGCCAGGCTGGTCGCCACGGTCACCATCGGGATGCCGTAGCGCGAGGCGGCCCACTTGGCGGTGTCGATGGTCTTGCCGCCGCCGATCCCGACCACCGCGTCGTAGGAGCGGCGGTGCAGGTGCTCGCCGAGTTCCTGGGCGGCGTCCAGGGTGCCGCCGGTCACCGTGAAGACGTCGGCGTTGCCGAGGCCGGGCCGGCAGAGCTCGGCGATCCGCTCGCCCTGCCCGGGGCCGACCACCACCGCCACCTCGCCGCCGGCCGAGATCCGGCGGTCGGCCAGCAGCGCGCCGAGGTCCGCGACCGCGCCGCGGCGCACGTCGATCACCAGCGGGGTGTTGACGGTACGGGCTAGTAGTGGCATGCGATCTCCCGGGCTCGGGCCAGGTCCTCGTGGTTGTCGACCTCGACCCACGGCAGGTCGCCGATGGGTGCCGCACGCACCTCGCCGCCGCGCTGGGCGAACTCCTGGTAGCCGTCCTCGTAGTAGAGGTTCGGGTCGCGCCGCCAGGTCGCCTCCAGGGCGTCGGCCAGCTCACCGGCGACCCGGGACTCGATCACGGTCGCCCCGATGTACTCCCCGTACGCCTGCGCCGGGTCCATCAGCTTGCTGATCCGGACGAGCTGGCCGGAGTCGTCGAAGACGGTCTTCATCTCCTCCTCGGCGAGCTTCTTCACGGTGTCGACCGCGAGCAGGATGCCGGGGCCGCGCCGGGCGAGCAGGGTCTTCTCCACGTCGACGGGGTGCACGGTGTCGCCGTTGACCAGCAGCGCGCCCTGGGCGAAGTGCTCCCGGGCCAGCCAGAGCGAGTACGCGTTGTTCCACTCCTCGGCCTTGTCGTTGTGCACCAGGGTGAGCCGCACCCCGTACCGGCTCTGGAGGTCGGCCTGGCGGGACTCGACCGCTTCGGCGGCGTACCCGACCACCACGGTCACGTCGGTCAGCCCGACCTCGGCCAGGTTGCGCAGCGCGATGTCGAGGATCGTGGTCTCGCCGTCGACCGGAATGAGCGCCTTGGGCAGGGTGTCCGTGTACGGCCGCAGCCGGCGACCCGCCCCCGCGGCCAGTACCACACCGATCATTCCGGGTCCTTCCTCGCGACACGTCCGACGCAGGGAGGATAGCGCCGCGTGTCCGGAGTACGAATTCCCGGAGAACGCCGGGCCAACCCATGTCGATGCGACGGCGGGTGCCCGGGTGCGAACCGCCCAGGCGGGCGGTTACCGGACCGGGGGAGGTCAGCCGGGCAGTGCGGCCAGGTCGGCGAGGAGCCGCAGCCGCTCCGCCGGGGTCAGTACGGCGTACGGGCCGGCCGCCCGGCGATCCGTCTCCAGCTCGATGGCGATCCGTTCCGGCCCGGCCGCGAGTTCGGCGATGCTCCGGGCGGTGTGCCCGGCGGCCTGCCAGGCGGCGGCGTGCGCGTCGGCCCGGTGGTAGCGCAGCGTGCCGAGCCGGTTGAGCAGCAGTACGCCCGGCGGGCTGCCGTCCGGCTCGTACGGCGGTGCCATCGCCTCGAAGGCCCGTCCGTCGGTCGGCCCCTCGACCGGGCCGGTTTCGACCGGAGCGGGTGGCAGGTGACCCTGCCCGACGCCGGTTGCCGGGATCTGGGCGGGACGCAGTTCGTCGAGCGCGGCGGAGAGCAGCAGACCGAGGGTGCCGACGAGCCGGCGTACCCGTTCGGGGTGTGCCGCCCAGAGTTCGCCGGTCACCTCGGCGTGCACCTCGGCGAGCTCGGCCAGGAAGGCCCGGCCGCGTTCGGTGGCCAGGATGCCGCCGTCCGGCTGCCGGTGCAGCATCCCGTGCGCGACCTGCTTGTCCAGCACGCGCTGGCATTCGGCCGGGTCGCCGTAGCGGAGCAGGGCGGCCAGCGCGACGCTGTCGATGGTGCCGCCGGGGGTCGCGAGCCTGGTCCGGAAGTCGATCAGGAAGCCGGTCGCGGCCGGGCCGCCGTAGCTCTGGACCAGCTCGGCGCCACCCCGCACCCGGGCGGTCGCCATGACACCGCGGAAGACCCGGTCGACTGCCGGCCAGACCAGCGCGGCGGCCTGGTGCGGGGCGAGCGGGACGGAGTCGTTCACAGGCCGATCAGGTGCAGGGCGCGGAAACCGTCCTCCGCGATCCGCCGGATCAGCCCGTCGTTGACGTCGCGGTGCTCGTCGAGCAGTGCGATCTCGTCCTCGGCGAGCCAGCGGAACTCGGTGTGCTTGCCGGCCTCCAGCCGGGGGCGGGTGAGGTCGCCGTCGACCCGGACCAGGTAGTCGGTCTCGATCCGCTCGATGCCGTCGTCGGGGGTGTAGCGGTATTCGCCGACCGTGCCCAGCACCAGCGAGACCGTCCAGCCGGTCTCCTCGGTGACCTCACGGAACAGCGCCTCCTCGACCGTCTCGCCGGTTTCGAGGTGACCACCGACGATGTCCCAGGTGTTGGGAAAGAGCTTCCGGTTGGGGGACCTTCGCTGGAAGAAGATCCGGCCCTCGTCGTCGACGATCAGGGCTCCGGCGCAGCGTAGGGGCTCTGTGGACACGGGTCGAGACTAGCCACCCCGGTCCCGCCGCCCACACCGCCGCTTGTGGTTCCCCCGGGGAGCGTCCAGTCTGTCCGTGACCGGTGTCCCCGTCCCAGGGATGTGATGAGTGATGCGGGTACGTGAAGCGATGTCCGGCGATGTCCTGATAGTCGGTCCCGAGCACACCCTCCGACAGGCCGCCGAGATGATGGCGCAGCGCGGGGTCGGTTCCGCCGTCGTCGTCGACCCCGACTCCGAGGGCGTCGGCATCATGACCGAACGTGACGTGCTGAAGGCGGTCGGCGCCGGCCTCGACGTCGACGTCGAACGGACCGCCGCGCACCTCACCCCGGAGGTGGTCTACGCCGGACCGGACTGGACCGTGCACGAGGCGGCCGAGGCGATGTCCAGGGGCGGTTTCCGGCACCTCGTGGTGCTGGACGACGACGAGGTGGTCGGGATGATCTCGGTCCGGGACATCGTCCGGGTCTGGGTCGGCGCCCCGGCGGTCGCCTCGATCTGACCGGAGTCCCCCCGTCCGGCGGCCGTCGCCATCGGCCACAACCCGGCGGATCGCCCGCCCGGCGGTTTCAGCCGTCCAAGATACGGACATTGTCGTGCCTCCGCCCGGGACGCTGGCGGCGCCCGTACGCTGGGTAGTCATGACTGTCGAGCAGCTGATCTCCTTCGCCCGTGGGGCGCCGTCGCTGGACATCGTCGATATCGAGGGGCTGAAGGCTGCGGCCGTACGCGCCTTCGACGCCGATCCGGCCGGCATCACCGGGTACGGGACATCCGTCGGATACCCGCCCCTGCGGAAGTGGATCGCCGACAAGCATGGCGTCGAGGTCGACCAGGTTCTCGTCACCAACGGATCGCTCCAGGCGGACGCCTTCCTCTTCCAGCACCTGGTGCGTTCCGGCGACCCGGTGGTGGTGGAGCGGCCGACCTACGACCGGACCCTGCTCAACCTGCAACGCCAGGGCGCCGAGCTGCACCCGGTCACCATCCAGCCGGACGGGATCGACACCGACGAGCTGGGCAAACTGCTCGAATCCGGGGTACGCCCGAAGCTGGCGCACATCATCCCCAACTTCCAGAACCCGGCCGGGGTGACCCTGTCGCAGGAGAAGCGGCAGGCCCTGCTCGACCTCGCCGCCGAGTACGACTTCACGATCTTCGAGGACGACCCGTACGCGGACGTCCGGTTCCGGGGCGAGCCGCTGCCCTCGATGCTCTCGCTGGACCGGGAGGGCACCGTGGTGCACGCCTCCAGCTTCACCAAGACGGTCTGCCCGGGGGTCCGGGTCGGCTACCTGGTCGGGCCGGCGCGGCTGATCGCCCACATCGCCAAGGAGGCGACCAACCTCTACATCTCGCCCGGCCTGGTGGCGCAGGGGATCGTGCACCAGTTCTGCGTCAACGGCGACCTGGAGCGCTCGATCCGGACCGTCAGCACCGCCCTCGGTGAGCGGGCCGCCACGCTGGCCGCGTCGCTGCGGGAGCACATCCCGGACGCCCGGTTCACCGAGCCGAACGGCGGCTACTTCCTCTGGATCGAGCTGCCGCAGAACGTGCACGTGGACCGGCTGGCACCGGCGGCGGCCGAGCGGGGCGTCACGGTGGTCAAGGGCAGCGACTTCCTGGTCGAGGGGGGTCGGCACGCGCTGCGGCTGGCGTACTCCGGGGTCACCACCGACCAGATCGAGGAGGGGGTCCGCCGGCTCGCCGACGCGGTACGGGCGGTGCGGGAGTAACCGCCGCTTAGCTGACCAGGCCCTTCAAGGGAACCTTCTGTCAGATATCTGACAATAGTGGCGGATGGCGAATTCGGGGCTTCCTACGTGCCGGTAGCCGGCCCACAATGCTGCGAGCGCCACTCGCGTGGAGGCGACCCGTTCCGGCACCGGACGGCGAGTCTCCGGCCGTGGCTGGCGCCCACGAGCAGAACCCCCGCCCCCACGGCGCCGGGTGGGCCGTCCGCACCTTACCCCCCGACGTGGACGGTCCACCCGGCGCCACTTTTCACCGCGCCATCCAGGGGGCCGTGCCGCCACCGGCGGCGCCACCAGGGGTGATCCGCGACATGTCCGGTGCCGAGCATCGGCGGCGTACGCTGCAACGCGCACCCGAACGGGCCGAAAGGGGGCGGTGGCGATGCCGGATCAAACCGATTCCGACCGAGTGGCGGTCAGTGGGAACAGCCGACCGAGACCCCGGGCCTGGACGGCGCCGGTCCGGGCGGCGGTGACCCGGATGCTGAGCACCGAGGCCGGTGGAGGGCGGACCCCGACCGACTCCCGGCCGGACGGGCTGGGCATCGTCGACTGCGGGCTCTACGTCGACGGGGTACGCCAGCCGGGGCAGACGGGCTACGCCGAGGCGCTGGACGCGGCGCGGCAGCAGCCCGGCGCCTTCGTCTGGCTGGGCGTGCACGAGCCGAGCCAGGCCGAGATGGCCGGCATCGCGGCCGCGTACGGGCTGCACGAACTCGCCGTCGAGGACGCCGTCAAGGCGGAGCAGCGCCCCAAGCTGGAGCGCTTCGGCGAGGTCAGCTTCCTGGTGCTGCGTACCGTCCGGTATGTCCGGCACGGCGAGCTGACCGAGAACTCCGACGTGATCGAGACCGGCCAGATGATGCTCTTCATCGGGCCGAACTTCGTGCTCACCGTCCGGCACGGGGACGCCTGCCGGCTGGCACCGGTCCGCTCCGAGCTGGAGGCCCGGCAGGAGATCCTCCGCCAGGGACCGTGGGCGGTGGCGTACGCCGTGATGGACCGGGTGGTGGACATCTACCTGGAGGTGACCGACCAGGTCGGCGACGACCTGGACATACTCGAGGGCGAGGTCTTCGCCCGGCAGGCGCACGGCCGGATTCAGCGGATCTACCAGATGAAGCGGGAACTCGTCGAGTTCAAGCGGGCGGTCGTGCCGCTGCAACGGCCGATGATGACGCTGACCGCCCAGGTCAACCGGGAGATCCCCAAGGAGATCCGGCGCTACTTCCGGGACGTGCAGGACCACCTGACCCGCACGGTCGAGCAGGTCAACTCCTACGACGACCTGCTCAACTCGATCCTCCAGGCCCGGCTGGCCCAGGTGACGGTCGACCAGAACAACGACATGCGCAAGATCGCTGCCTGGGCCGCGATCGCCGCGGTCTGGACCGCCATCGCCGGCATCTACGGGATGAACTTCGACTTCATGCCGGAGACCGGCTGGAAGTACGGCTATCCGGTCGTACTCGCGCTGATGCTGGCGATCTCGCTCGGCCTGTACCGCTGGTTCCGCCGCAACCGCTGGCTCTGAGCCCGCCGCCGGAGACGGTCACGGCGGCGCGGGGCGCTTCCGGCCCCACACCGCCGTGACGGTCCCCGAACGTCGACCCGCGGTCGCCGCTCAGTTGCCGCTGTTGCGGGACGCGGCCGTACCGAGCAACCCGTCGGATCGGTCGCCGCTCTTCGTCGACACCTTCCGGGCCCCGTCGGTGATCGGCCCGGTCGAGATCTTCTCGCCGGCCGTCGCCGTACGGTCCTTCACCTTCTCCGTCGGCACGGACTTGTCCCCGGTGGTCTCCCGGGTCGTGCCGCCGGCCGAGCTGTCCATGATCGTGGCGGCGTCGTCGCGTACGGCGTCCAGCGTGGCCGCCGGGTCGTACTCGTCCCACGGGCGCTGCCCGCGTCGCCGCACCACGACCGCGCCCATGGCGCCGGCCACCGCCCCCGCGACCAACAGCCCGGTCAGGACCGGCCAGCGTCGACGCATCATCGAGTTCTTCTTCCGCATCGCTCTCATCTTCTTCGACCTCGCCTTGCGGGCGACCGAGCCGGCCTGGCGGGCGCCGTCCGTGGCGGCCGTCGCCAGCGGCGCAAACCTGGTCATCGCCGACTCCCAGCCGTCCGACGCCGTCGCCCGTACCCTGGTCGCCGTCGGCGCGAGATAGGCCTGGGCGGCGTACGCCCGCGGTCCCACCGTTGCCCCGACCCCGGACGCCGCGTGGGTGGCCGCGCGCATCAGGTGATCGAAGCTCTCGCCCAGTTCGGCCTTGACGAGCTTCCTGTGGGATCTGCGCCCCCCGAATCCAAACACCGGTCCCCACCTCCTTGGGTGTTGTTCCCCAGTCATCCTGCACCTTCGGATGCGCCCGCACTGCCAGAACGGGCACATGGGAGGATCCGCATAGAACCACCTACCAGCGCCGGCCTGCGCCTCCTGGCCGGCGGACCGCCCCGCCGGCCGGCACCTCGCGGCCGGCGGCCTGTCGAGCGAGGAGTACCCGTGGCCGAGGCCGCCTACGCAACCCTGCACACCAACGCCGGTCCGATCCGGCTGGAGTTGTTTCCCAACCACGCCCCGAAGACGGTGCGGAACTTCGTCGAACTCGCCGAGGGAACCCGGCAGTACACCGACCCGCGCACCGGCCAGCCGGGCAGCGGGCCGTACTACGACGGCACCATCTCGCACCGGGTGATCAGCGGATTCATGATCCAGATGGGTGACCCGACCGGCACCGGCCGGGGTGGTCCCGGTTACAACTTCGCCGACGAGTTCCACCCGGACCTGCGGTTCGACCGGCCCTACCTGCTGGCGATGGCGAACGCCGGGCCGGGCACCAACGGGTCGCAGTTCTTCATCACCGTCGCGCCGACCCCGCACCTGAACAACCGGCACACCATCTTCGGCCAGGTCGCGGACGAGGAGTCGGCGAAGGTCGTCGACTCGATCGCCAACGCCCCGACCGGCGCCCAGGACCGACCGCTCCAGGATGTGGTCATCGAGCGCGTCGAGATCGAGCGTAAGGACGGCTGACGTCGATCCCGGGTACCTTTGCCTGCATGACTCGTAGCGGGCGGAGGTCGGGAATGAACGGGCGCGGCGGGGATCCGGCATGAGCGAGCGGATCAGGCGGCTGCGCGTCGACGCGTCTGATACCGGCGCGCGGCTGCGCGGAGTGCCGGCATGAGCGAGTCTCCGCCGACCACGCCGGTCTGCTACCGCCACCCGTCCCGGGAGACCTACGTCCGGTGCACCCGGTGCGACCGGCCGATCTGCCCGGACTGCATGCGGGAGGCATCGGTCGGGCACCAGTGCCCGGAGTGCGTCGCGGTGGGTCGCCGCGGGCAGCGGCCGGCGCGCACCGTCTTCGGTGGCGGTGCCGCCGGCCACCGCGGCTACGTCACCAAGGCGCTGATCGCGATCAACGTCGCGTTGATCCTGCTCTCCATCTACACCGCCCGGGGCGGCGACGCGGTGGCCGGGGCCGGCTTCGGCGGCCTGCTCGGCGGTGCGACGCCGCTGACCGACTGGGGTGCCGTGCTCGGCCTGGACCGGGTCGGCCCGTTCGGCGTCGAGGAGGGCATCGCGGCCGGTGAATATTATCGGCTCTTCACCGCGATGTTCCTGCACTACGGGTTGCTGCACCTGCTGATGAACATGTGGGCGCTCTGGGTGCTGGGCCGCTCCCTGGAGGCCACCCTCGGGCCGCTGCGGTTCCTGGCGCTCTACCTGGTCGCCGGGTTCGGCGGCAACGTCGCGGCATACCTGTTCAGCGTGCCGCAGGCCAGGACGGTCGGCGCGTCGACCGCGATCTTCGGGCTCTTCGCCGCGCTCTTCGTGATCATGCGTCGGCTGGGCCGGGACACCTCGTCGGTGATCCCGATCCTCGTGATCAACCTGGTCTTCACCTTCGCCGTACCCGGGATCTCCATCGCCGGCCACCTGGGCGGGCTGACCGCCGGTGCGGCGATGGCCGTGGTGCTCGCCTACGCGCCCCGGTCCCGCCGCACGCTCTTCCAGATCGGCGGCGGTGCGCTGATCGGCCTGGTGCTGGCCGGGCTGACCCTGATGCAGTCCGCCGCCCTGCTCGCCTGACCCGGTCGGCCCGGCGGCTCAGTACGCCGGGCCGCCGCCGGACGGGCCACCCGGGCGTACGGCGTGCAGCACCTCGGCCACCTCGCGCGGCGCGACCCCGAGGTCGTACCGGCTGAACAGGTGCAGCGAGGCGCCCCGGTCGATCTCCAGCGTCTCGGTGGCCAGCCCGAGGCGGGACCGGGTGTCCACGGTGATCCCGTCGATCTCCGACCACGGGATGTGCCGCCGTCCGGCAAAGCCCTGGATCACGGTGACCCCGCCGGGGTCCACCGCGAGCCGGACCGGTGCCACCAGGTCCCGTACGCCCCAGCCGAGCAGGACCGCCCCGACCAGCAGTCCGGCGCCGAGGCGTACCGGGTCGCCGTCGGCGAAGAGGACGCCGAGCGCCACGAAGAGGACGGCGACGCCGAGCTTGCACACCGGCAGCGCGGTCTCGACCCGCCAGTGCCGTACGGAAGTGTCCGGTTCGGAGTGCACGCGTCCAGGATGCCACCGCCACCGGTTCCGCCGCCGGGGCGACCGCCCGGGGTTCGGTCACCGGGCCACCGGCGCGGCCGGGCGGGACCTCTTCGGGAGGCCGGGCGGGACCTCTTCGGGAGGCGGAGCGGGACCTCTTCGGGAGGACGGCCGGCGACGACGTAGTATCGAGGGTAGCCAAGTTACTGGGGAGTAGACATGGCGGACGCGGTCATCGTCGGTGCGGTACGCACCCCGGTCGGGCGGCGCGGCGGAGCACTCGGCGCCGTACACCCGGTCGACCTGTCGGCGCGGGTGCTCACTGCGCTCGCCGAACGTGCCGGACTGGACCCGGCGCAGGTGGACGACGTGATCTGGGGGTGCGTCTCCCAGGTCGGCGAGCAGGCCTGGAACGTCGGCCGCAACGCCGTACTCGCCGCCGGCTGGCCGGAGTCGGTGCCCGGCACCACGCTCGACCGGCAGTGCGGGTCGAGCCAGCAGGCGCTGCACTTCGCGGCGGCGGCGGTCGCCTCCGGCCAGGCCGACCTGGTGGTCGCCGGCGGCGTGGAGTCGATGACCCGGGTGCCGATGGGCAGCAGCATCGCCCCCGGCGGCTCGACCGGCACCGGCCTGCCCTACGGCGACCTGGTCCGGGACCGCTACCGGGGTACGCCCGGCTTCGCCGCCGACGATCCGGTGCCGTTCAACCAGGGCGTCGGCGCGGAGCTGATCGCCCAGCGGTGGGGGCTGACCCGACGGCAGCTCGACGAGTACGCGCTGGCCAGTCACGAGAAGGCGGCCGCCGCTCAGGACGCCGGTGCCTTCGCCGCGGAGATCGTCCCGGTGGTCGTACCGGACGGTGCAAAGGTGCAGGCCGACGAGGGAATCCGCCGGGACACCAGCCTGGAGCGGCTGGCCGGGCTGAAGACCCCGTTCCGGGCCGACGGGGTGGTCACCGCCGGCTCCGCCTCGCAGATCTCCGACGGTGCCGCCGCGCTCGCGGTGACCACCGCCGAGTGGGCCCGGCGCAACGGCCTGCGACCGCTGGCCCGGATCCACACCGCCGTGGTCACCGCCGACGACCCGGTGCTGATGCTCACCGCACCCATCCCGGCCACCGCCAGGGCGCTGCGCCGGGCCGGGCTCGGCATCGAGGAGATCGGGGTGTACGAGGTCAACGAGGCGTTCGCCCCGGTGCCGCTCGCCTGGCTGGCCGAGACCGAGGCGGACCCGGCCCGGCTCAACCCCCGGGGCGGGGCGATCGCCCTCGGTCACCCGCTCGGCGGCTCCGGTGCCCGGATCATGACCACGATGCTGCACCACATGCGCGACCACGGCCTCCGGTACGGCCTCCAGACGATGTGCGAGGGCGGCGGGATGGCCAACGCAACCATCGTGGAACTTCTATAATTTCATTCTCATCCATGCCTCGGCCGCGTCATCCCCGGCCGGATCTCGTTGGAGAAGGCGTGGATGTGTTCTGTCGAACGTTTCTGCCGGCCGCCGCCGAGACCGGGGTGGCCAGCCCGACGGTGAGTCGGCACCTGCCGGTGCTGCGCAACTGCGTACCGGCCGGCGACGTCACCGTACTGGTGACCCGGTGCACCCGTCCGGAACAGCCCGCGAACGGCTGCCTGCTGCTGCTCACCACCCGCCGGCTGGTGGTGACCGAGCAGACCCGGCTGCTGCACCGGCTGCGGCTGCACCTCAACACCGAGCTGCGGCACCTCAACAACGTCGCCTGGAACCCCGACCCCCGGGCCTCGATGGTCGAGCTGGCCGCGACCGCCGTCGACGGCGTACGCGAGCGGTTTCTGATCCGGGCCGACCGGCCCAGCCAGATGTGGCAGCTCGACGCCCTGTTCAGCCAGGTGTTCCGGCCGAAGATGGCGGCCCGGTCCCGGGTGGCGGACCCCGCCGTACCCCTCGACCGCCCGGCCGTGCCCGGCACCCCGCACCAGCACCCGGTCCCGACGGTGGCGGCGGCGACCCCGCCGGCCCGGCTGACCGCCCCGGCCCGCGCCCCGCGACTGAGCCCCGTCGTAGCCGTCTGAGCCGCCGGTCAGCACCACGGTCGCCGGCCGGGCCGGCCGCTCGACCAGCCTCCCGACGGGCCACGGCGGACCCGTACCGGATCCGAACGTTGCCGGCGGGGGCACCGGGCCGGCGATCGGACATCATTGGCCGGTGGCCGTCGACACCGCGCAACCCGGCACCTCCCCGCACCGGGGCCTCGTCCTGCTGGTCGAGGACGAACGGTCCATCGCCGACCTGGTCCGGCTCTATCTGACCCGGGACGGCTACGGCGTACACGTCGAACACGACGGCGACGCCGGACTCGCCGCGGCCCGCCGGCTGCGGCCGGTCGCCTGCGTACTGGACATCGCCCTGCCCGGCCTGCCCGGCACCGAGGTCTGCCGCCGGCTGCGCGCGGCCGGGGACTGGACGCCGGTGATCTTCCTGACCGCCCGGGACGACGAGGTGGACCGGATCGTCGGGCTGGAACTCGGCGCCGACGACTACGTGACCAAGCCGTTCAGCCCGCGCGAGCTGGTCGCCCGGATCCGGGCGGTGCTGCGTCGCACCGGCGGCGCGCCGGACGCCGCCGAGCAACCCCGGGTGGTCGGCCCGGTCACCCTCGATCCGGTACGCCGGCAGGTCACCGTGGCCGGCGACCCGGTGCAGCTCACCTCGACCGAGTTCGACCTGCTCGCCCACCTGATGGGCCGGCCGGGCCGGGTCTTCACCCGGGAGGAGCTGCTGGCCAGCGTCTGGGGGTACGCCGCGCACACCGGCACCCGCACCGTCGACGTGCACGTCGCGCAGGTACGCGGCAAGCTCGGCCCGGCCGCCGACGTGATCCGCACCCATCGCGGCGTCGGGTACGCCTGTGCCGGCTGACCCGGCGCCCGGGGCGGACCGGCCGGCGGCGGACCCGGCCGGCGGCGCACCGGAGCGGAACCGGTCCCGCCGCTTCGGGCGTACCCTGACCGCCCGCGCCGTCGCGGTCAGTTGTGCTGTCGCCCTGGTGTCGGTACTGGTGACCGCCGTCGTCGCGGTACCGCTGGCCGCCCGCTCGGCGGAACGGCAGGCCCGGGAGGCGCTGACCGCCCAGGCCCGGCTCGCCGCCGAGGCGCTGCGCAACCGGCTGGACCGGGGTCGGGCCGCCGACGAGGAGCGGATCGTCCGGCAACTGCGCAACCAGGGCATCGACGCGTACCTGATCAGGGCCGGCAGCCCCGACCGGCCCGGCCTGCCCGCCGAGGTGGTCGAGCGAGTCGCCGCCGGCCGGAACTTCTCCGGGCGGCGGACCGTCGCCGGCCAGCCGGCGATGGTCGAGGGGCGCTGGCTGCCCGGCGGCAACGGTGTCGTGCTGGCCCGGCCGGCCACCACCGGGCTCTGGGGCGACGTCGCCGGGCTGCTCTGGCTGCCGCTGCTCGCCGGGCTCGCCGCCGGGGTGGTGGCCGGGGCGCTGCTGGCCCGCCGGCTCGCCCGGCCGATCCGGCACGCGGCCACGGCGGCGGCCCGGCTGCGCTCCGGCGACCGGGCGGTACGCCTGCCGGTGGAGCCGCCGGAGGAGGCCGCCGACCTGGCGTACGCGCTCAACGAGCTGGCCGCCGCGCTGGCCCAGAGCGAGGGGCGGCAGCGGGAGTTCCTGCTCTCCGTCTCGCACGAGCTGCGCACCCCGCTGACCGCGATCCGGGGTTACGCGGAGGCGCTCGCCGACGGGGTGGTCGGTCCGGAGGGTGCCCAGCGGGCCGGGCAGACCATGCTGACCGAGGCCGAACACCTCGACCGGCTGATCGGCGACCTGCTGTCGCTGGCCCGGCTGGAGGCGGCGGACTTCGCCCTGGAGCCGGTGCCGGTGGACCTCAACCAGTTGACCGCCGACGCGGCGCAGGTGTGGAGCGCCCGCTGTGCCGCGCTCGGCGTCGTACTCCGGGCCGAGGTGCCGGCCGGGCCGACCTCGGTGCACACCGATCCGGGCCGGATCCGGCAGGTGGTGGACGGGCTGCTGGAGAACGCGCTCCGGGTCGTACCGCCGGGCGCGGCGATCGTGCTCGCGGTACGCCCGGCGGGGCCGGCCGAAGCGCCGGGTGGGGTGCTGGAGGTCCGGGACGGCGGGCCGGGACTGACCGACGACGATCTCGCGGTGGCCTTCGAACGCGGCGCGCTGCGCCAGCGCTACCAGGGGGTACGCAAGGTCGGCAGTGGTCTCGGGCTGGCCCTGGCCGCCGGTCTGGTGCGCCGGCTGGGCGGCCGGATCACCGCCGGGCACGCGCCGGAGGGTGGTGCCCGGTTCACCGTCTGGCTACCGGCCGGACCCTGGACCGGTCACCGGTCGCAGGGGTCGGCGCCCCTTACTGCGGTCCCGCCGGCGGCCCGGGCGACCCCGCCGCCGGCCCACGCCGATCCCGCCGAACGCGCGTGACCGGCGAGGCCCGGAGCGGATGCCAGGCATGGCCCAGGCCGGTAATCAGGCTAGGCTAGGGCCGATTTGTCGTCGGCACCGTGGAGACTCCCGTGAAGCTCTCGATCCTCATGCCGGTCTACAACGAGGAAGAACGCATCGCGGACGCCCTCAAGCAGGCCCTCGCGGTCGACTATCCGTGCGAGATCGAACTCGTCGTGGTCGATGACGGTAGCCGAGATGGTACCGGAGAGATCCTCGACCGGGCCGACGACACCCGGCTCCGGGTGATCACCCATCCCCGCAACGCCGGCAAGGGTGCGGCGATCCGGACGGCGGTGGACAACGCCGAGGGCGAGTACATGGTGATCCTCGACGCCGACCTGGAGTACGACCCGCAGGACATCCCGAAGTTGCTCGCCCCGGTGCTGGACGGCCGGGCCACGGTGGTCTACGGAAATCGGACCTTCGGCAGCCACAGCGCCTACAGCTTCTGGTACGTGATGGGCAACAAGGCCGTCACCACCGCCGCGAACGTGCTCTTCAACTCCTACATCGGCGACCTGGAGACCTGCTTCAAGCTGATGCCGGTCGCGCTCTACCGCTCGCTGGACGTCCGCTCCCGGGGCTTCGGGATGGAGGCGGAGGTGACCGGCAAGCTGCTGCGCCGCCGGATCCGCCCCTACGAGGTGCCGATCAGCTACCGGGCCCGCAACCGGGAAGAGGGCAAGAAGATCACCTGGAAGGACGGCGTCGAGGCGCTGCTGATCCTCGGCCGGGAGCGTACCCGCCGGCGGGAGCGCGCCGGCCGGCGCTGACCGGCCGCCCGGCCCCACCCCCGACCCGGGGACGGGTCAGGGGCGCGGCCGTGGCGGGTGGTCAGTCCAGGAACTCGACGATCGACCGGCGCAGGCCCGCCGGGTCGAGGCCGTGCCACCGGGCGTGGTCCGCCGGCTCGCCGTACCGCCGCAGGTCGGAGCGGCCCACGCCGAGCGAGAGCGACCGGTGCGGTACCCCGGCCAGCGCCGCGCCGAGCAGCGCGCTCGACGTGCCGGCCAGGTACGGCTCCACCAGTACCACCGCCGGGGCGGCGCCGGCCGAGGTGGCGGTACCGGCCAGTTCCCGGAGCCCGACCACGTCGAACGGGCGCGGGGTGTGGGTGTACGCGACCGTCACGTCCAGCCCGGCGACCGCCGCCAGCACCGGCCGGAGCATCGGGCCGACCGCCACCACCAGGGCGGAGCCGGCCGAGCCCCGGCGAAGCACCGTCAGCCGTCCCGCCCCGGGCAGCGGCGCCTCGTTGACCTGGGCCGAGAGCCGCAGATAGACCCGGTCGTCGTGCCGGGCGGCGGCCCGGAGCAGCCCGGGCACCTCGGCCGGATGCCCGGGCACGTGCACCGTCCAGTCGGTGAGGGTGTCCAGCAGGGCCACGTCGCCCGGGGACATGTGCGTGCGGCCCATGCTCGCCCCGTCGTACGACGCGCCGACGCTGACCACCACCGCACCCACCCCCTGGTGGTCGAGGTCGAGCTTGAGCTGCTCGTACACCCGGTCGACGGCGAAGGTGGCGTACGAGTGCACGATCGGGCGCAGCCCGGTCAGGGCGAGCCCGCCGGCCACTCCGACCATCAACTGCTCCCGGATGCCGACGTTGAGTACCCGATCCGGGTGCGTCCGGGCGGCGGGCGCGAAACTCGACGCCGAGATGTCGGCGAGCACGACGGCGGTACGCGGATCGTCGTCAAGCAGCGCGGTGGCGGTGTCGATGAAGGTGTCCCGCATCGTCCGTCACTCCTTGGGCTCGACGACCGCGACGACCACGTGCGGCCGATCCGGTCGGGCGGCGGATCTGGTGGCGGTCCTGGTTGCGGATCCGGTGGCGGATCCGGTTGCGGTGAGGGCGGCCTCGATCGCGTCGTGGTCGCGGCCGTCGACGGTGCTGGCGGTCCAGCCGTGCACGGTGAACCGGCTGGCGATCCCGCCCGGCCAGCCGTGGCTGGCGGACCGGTTGTCGATCACGATCGCGGTGAGCGTGCCGAGCCCGGTCGCCCCGGCGTACGCCATCGCCTCGTGGTTCGACCCCTCGTCGAGTTCGGCGTCGCCGAGCAGGACGTACACCCGGGGTCGGTCCAGGCCCTGGGCGCGCAGCCCGAGCGCGGTGCCGACGCCCAGCCCGAGGCCGTGGCCGAGCGAGCCGGTGCCGATCTCGACCCCGGGGACCAGTACCCGGTCCGGGTGGTGGCCGAGCCGGCTCTCCGGGCCGGCCAGGTCGTCGAGCCAGTGCTCCGGGATGAAACCCTTGGCGGCGAGCACCGCGTAGTAGGCGGCCGGTCCGTGCCCCTTGGAGAGCAGGAAGCGGTCCCGGTCGGGCTCGTCGGCGGTCGCCGGGGAGACCCGCAGGACCCGGTCGTAGAGCACCCAGAGCACGTCGAGGGTCGAATGTGCACTGGGCGCGTGTTTCTCGTCGCCGGTCAGCCGGCGAAGCAGCGGCCAGAGTTCGGCCGGAAGTTCGGAGCGCCGTGGCTGCGGCGCGGATCGGCGGGTACGCCCCGGCGGGGTGGCTGTGGTCGTCATGCCTCTACCCTGCAAGTTGAAGTGCGCTTCAACTCAAGCCCTTCGGAGACAGGGGAGGATCGACGTGCGTCAGGAGGGCCTGACCATCGGGGAACTGGCCGCCCGCTCCGGCGTGGCGACCTCGGCGCTGCGCTACTACGAACGGCTCGGGCTGATCCGGGCCCGGCGTACCGGAGGCAACCAGCGACGTTTCGACCGGGCCGAACTGCGCCGGGTCTCGTTCATCCGGATTTCGCAACAGCTCGGCGTCTCACTGGAGGACATCCGGGAGGCGCTCGCCGAGCTGCCGGACGGGCGTACCCCGACCAAGGCCGACTGGGCGCGGCTCTCCGCGCGCTGGCGTCGCCGGCTGGACGAGAAGATCGAGCTGATGACCCGGCTCCGCGACGACCTGAGCAACTGCATCGGCTGCGGCTGCCTGTCGCTGCGTAGCTGCAACCTCTACAACCCCGGCGACGAACTGGCCGCCCAGGGCACCGGCCCGCGCAGGATGCTGCCCGCCCCGCCACCTGCCGTGGTGCACCCGGAGCCGCCCGCACCCCCGTCCCCGTCCCCGCTCCTGGAGCCGGGCCCGGCCGACGGGACCGGGTGATTGTGATTCAGTCGACCGTGAGCAGCACCTTGCCGACGTGGTCGCTGGACTCCACGACCCGGTGCGCCTCGGCCGCCTCGGACATCGGCAGCCGGCGGTAGATCACCGGGCGGACCGAGCCCGACTCGATCAGCGGCCAGACCTCCTCGCGTACGCCCCGGACGATCGCGGCCTTCTCGGCGGCGGGCCGGGAGCGCAGCGCGGTCGCCGCCACCGAACCCCGCTTGGCCAGCAGCGCCGCCAGGTCCAGCTCGCCCTTGCGGCCGCCCTGGAGGCCGATCACCACGATCCGACCGCCGGTGGCCAGCGCCTTGACGTTACGCCCCAGGTAGGAGGCGCCCATGATGTCCAGGATCACGTCGGCGCCCCGGCCGTCGGTGAGCCGCTTCGTCGCCTCGACGAAGTCCTCCTCGGCGTAGTCGACCAGACCGCTGGCGCCCAGCTCGCGGAGCTGGTCGTGCTTGCCGCCCCGGGCCGTGGCCAGCACGGTGGCGCCGAGAGCCGCGCCGAGCTGGATCGCGAAGGTGCCGATACCGCTGCCGCCGCCGTGCACGAGCAGCGTCTCCCCGATGCCGAGCCGGGCCAGCTGCACCACGTTGGACCAGACCGTGCAGGCGACCTCGGGCAGCGCCGCCGCGTCGGCCAGGTCGACCCCCTCCGGTACCGGCAGGAGCTGCCCGGCCGGCACCGCCACCCGCTCGGCGTAGCCTCCGCCGCTGAGCAGCGCGCAGGCCGGGTCGCCGACGCTCCAGCCGGTCACCTCGGCGCCGACCGCGCTGACCACGCCCGCGCACTCCAGACCCGGGTACGGCGGAGCGTCCGGCGGCGGCGGATAGTGCCCCTGGCGTTGCAGCAGGTCCGCCCGGTTGACCGCACTCGCCCGGATGTCGAGCGTCACCTCGTCCGGTCCGGGAGTCGGCTCGGGCACGTCGGCCCAGACCAACGCGTCGGGTCCACCCGGCTCGGGAATCGTGATCGCCTTCATCGCTCCAGTCTTACCCGATCTCCCTTCCGCCCCAAGCCCCGACCCGCGATCCCGTGATCGTTCCGGTGGTCCCATGGCTCTCGGCCGGCTGTGCCCGTCGATCCGTCGGCGGTCCCCGGGCTGATACGCCCGGCCGACCGCCGGTCATGGCACACTAGGCACGGCCGTGACCGCCGTTGGATCGACGACCACGGCCCCGGAGGGCTCGCCTAGTGGCCGATGGCGCTGGTCTTGAAAACCGGTAAGGGGAGTGATCCTCTTCGTGGGTTCGAATCCCACGCCCTCCGCGCGACGTGACAGACATTCAGGCAGGAACACGCCATCGTCCCTGTTCCGTCACACCATCCCGATAGCCGAACCGCGACTACGGCGGGAGCGGTCCAGTAGGCCGAAGTCCGCTGCGACGCCGCGCTCTCCGCTACTCCGGCAACGGCCGGTACGCCTCGTACGCGTCACGCAGGTCCCGGGCTTCGCTGATGCCGGTCGCCTCGACGCTCGCAACCACCTCGGACGCCCGCCACCAGTTCGACGCCACCACCCGGCCGGACGTGATCGCCGCCTGAGCCGTGACGCTGGCCTCGTCTGGCTTCCCGGCAGCGACCAGCGCCAGGCCAAGGTCCAGCCGCGCCGACGCGGTGCGCCGGGGCCGGGCAGATCCGTTCAGTTCCGCGACCGCCGCTCGGGCATAGTCCTCGGCAGCCGGTTCACCGGCCCAGGCGAGCGTCGTCGCGGTGTACGAGAGCGCCTTCGCCGGGTCGTACCGGTAGTGGTGCTCGGGCCGGTCCGGCACCGGCAGCGGGGACACCAGCCGGGACAGTCGGGACAACGTGCGGCGCGTCTCCCGCTGGTCGCCGATCCGGGCCCATGCCCGGCCTTCCTGCGCGGTCGCCTGGATGTACGCCGAACTGTCGCGCGGCGCCACCTCCTGAGCCTGGCGAGACAGGTTGAGCGCCCGTCGGTAGTCGCCTGCGGTGAGCACGTCCGACGCCACCGTCTCCAGGCACCACGCCTGGATCTCCCGGTGCTCGGTCTGCTGTGCCAACTGCTCGGCGATCGCCAGGTGCGCGGTTGCGGCGGCGCGGTGGCGCAGATCGATGTGCACGGTTGCCCGCAGGAGACTGAGCCACCCACCGGCGACCAGTAGGCGTCTGCGCTGGTCGAGCGTCGCCCGGGCGTCGAGCAGCCGGCCGATCCGGGCGAGCTGTTGCCGGATCGGGTCGAGCAGCTCGCCTGGCGGACTGGTCGCGTACGCGCTCGCCAGGTCATCGACGGCCAACTCGACGGCGCTGAGCACCTCGGCGCTGACGTCGGTCGCGTCCACGAGCTGGGCGAGGGCGCGGACCGAGAGTCCTCGCTCCTGCCGCGGTCGGCGGAGAAGCGGGCCGAAGTACGGGTCGACGTCGTACATGGGGACCGTCCCAGGTTGGAGCTGGGTGGGTGGTGGCTCGGGCCTGACCTGCGGGGGCACCACTTCGGACGGTACACACTCGGCGGCGGAGAGACTCCCCACCAGTGTCTCCGTGTTTGCCGCTGTGGATCTGTCCGTGCGGGGTCTGGTCCGCTACCTGGGAGATGTCCCACACTCTGTTGACGGCTACGCGGGGCGTACCCCTACGCTCTACGCGTAGTAATCGCACGGTGATTATGCGTGCACAACTTCTGCGGAAATCGGCGGTACGGGGCCGCTGGCGACAGTCACGCCCGGGTGGGCGTACGGAGTGAAGCGAGGGCGCCATGGAGCTGCGGCTCACCCCGGTGCAGGTGCGGAACCGACTGATCCTGGTGGCCCGGCGGATCGTCGCCGACCATGCCTCGGACGCCGAGGGGATCTGCCGGATCTGCGGGGTCCTGCACTGTGAGGCGCTGGCGGCGGCACGCGGTTATCTGGCCCGGGTCGAGGAGCCGCGGCGCCCGATGGTGGTCGAGATCCACCGCCGCGCGGCGGTACCCCCGCCCGGGATCACCGCCACCGCGCTGCGGATCGCCGCCGACGCGGTGCCGCAGGACGCCGAGTCGTAGCGGCGGCACCGGCGGCCGGCGTACCGGCCCGGTGAGGTCCGCACGGGTGGTTACCCGTCGAACGGGTAGAAAGGGCACGGCGCCGGTTGCCCGGCCCGAGCCACCCGCTGTGCGGAAAGGACATCGCGATGACTCTCGACCGACCCGTTCCACCCGACCCGTACGAGATGCTGCCGAGCGTTCCGGCATTCACGTTGACCAGTAACGACGTCCAGAACGGCGAGCCGATGGCGGCCGAGTTCGCCCACCCGAGCGTCGGCGGCGGGAACCTCTCGCCGCAACTCGCCTGGACGGGCTTCCCCGCCGAGACCAAGAGCTTCACGGTCACCTGCTACGACCCCGACGCGCCCACCGGCAGCGGATTCTGGCACTGGGTGCTGGTCAACGTGCCGGCCGAGGTGACCGAGCTGCCCAGGGGGGCCGGGCAGGAGTCGTCGGCGGGCGTCCAGGGGGCGTTCAGCGTGCGCAACGACTACGGCGAGCAGACGTACGGCGGTTCCGCGCCGCCGGCCGGAGACCGCCCGCACCGGTACGTCTTCGCCGTGCACGCCCTGGACGTGGAGAAGCTCGACCTCACCCCGGAGGCGAGCCCGGCGTACGTCGGGTTCAACCTGACCTTCCACACCCTGGCCCGAGCGGTGATCCGACCGACGTACCAGGTCAAGGGCTGAGGCTGGCGACGGGGCCGGCATCCGGCGATTCGAGCCGATGATGCCGGCCCGTGGGCCCGCGGTGGCGTCAGGCGGGCACTCGGGCTACCGCGAAGACCGACTGGCCGAACGGCGGCCGGACCACCCGCTCGGCGGCCTTGGTCACCGGCAGCACGAGGCTGTCGTACACCTTGACCATCGGCCCTTCCTTCGGCATCAGCCGGAAGACGCTGGTCGCCATGTAGTAGCCGATCAGGCCCAGCGCGTTGGCGTAGTGCAGCGTCTCGACCTCCAGGCCCGCCTCTTCGAGCGCGGCCCGCATGGTCTTCTTGGTGTAGCGCCGGACGTGCCCGGTGGCGATGTCGGCCGGGCTCATCGCGAACTGGAAGGCCGGCACGATCAGCACGATCGCTCCGCCGGGCCGGACCAGGTTGCGCATGCTCCGCAGCGCACCGACGTGGTCCTCGATGTGCTCCAGCACGTTGTAGGAGACGGCGGCGCTGTAGTCGCCCTGCTCGGTGTTGGGCAGCAGCATCTGCCGCACCTCGATGGTCGGTTCGCTGGCGAGGCGCTCCTTCAGCGCGACCAGCCGGTCCGGATCAGCCTCGGTCGCGGTGAAGCGCTCCAGGAACGGCGCCCACTCGATGGCGTAGTCGCCCAGCCCGCTGCCGATCTCGATCGGGTTGTTGCCCAGGTAGGGCAGGGCCAGCTCGACGAACCAGCGTCGGTGGTTGACGGCGGTGGCGAGGCCCTCGAGCACCTCTTCCTGAATGCGTTGATCTCCAGTTATTTCTGCCATGCGTAGATCCCTCACGCTCTGACTCGACCTGCACTGGACCGACAGAGTGAACCATCTACGACGACCGTAGGGAAATTGGGGCACTCGTGCGAGCCGAACTCGTGACTTCAGGCATCGGTTGTGACCAGTTCGGGGGCGTTTTCGTTACAGACCACCCGAACATAGCCCCAGGACGTTGGGCGGACGTGACGCGGGGATAACAGTCCAGTGTCGATCTCCTGGCCGTCCGCCACGCTGTGGAATCCGTCGGTGACGCCGCGGATCGTCGGATGCGGTGCAACGTGGCTCCGAGCGCTGACGGTGTGCTCAGGGGGTGCGGATGCAGCAGCCGGCGCAGACCTTCGGCTGTGGCAGGGTGAAGGCCAGGCAGCAGGTCTTGCGCTGCACGGTCAGCTCGCCGGTCGGACCGGGCACCAGGTCGACCAGGTCGGCCACGCCCAGGGTCTCCAGCAGCGCCCCGATCGTCTCGGCCGAGCCGCCGGGCAGCGCGTCGGCGGCCCGGAGCACGCCGTGCGCCACGCCGGAGGCGACCGAGCCGAGCAGCGTCCGGGCGCCGACCCGGACCTGCTGGTGCAGCGAGTCGAGCATCGGGGTCAGGTGCGCGTCGAGCAGGGACGCGCGCAGCGCGGCGAGCAGCTCGGCCTCGCCGAGCACCACCCGTACCTCGGGCAGGCCGTGCAGGGCCAGCGGGTCCGAGGGGAGCACCGCGATCTCGGTACTGCGACGCATGCCGAGCGTGAGTAGCGGCCGGTTCTCCTCGAACCGGACCAGCACGTCGGAGGGGCGCAGCAGCGGCACCCGGCGTGCGGAGGCCCAACCGAGCACCACGGGCAGCAGGAGCCAGTAGGTGTAGGACTTCCAGGCGAGTGCGGCGGCGGCGTGCGAGGTGGCGCCCCAGCGCTGCCGGGTGACGGCCAGCAGCTCGGGCAGCCGGGTGCCGTCGACGAGTTCGGTGGCCGGAGCCCAGCCGGTCTCGTCGGAGACCAGCAGGCCGGTCGCGAGGCCGGGCAGCTCGTCGGTGCCGAAGGCGGCCCGCAGGGTCGCGGTGACCGGAGCCAGTGGTGCGGCGGCGCGGTCGCCGATCAGGATGGTCACGCTGGGTTGCCGTTTCGTGGCGTTCCGGCCGACGGGCAGGCGCCCGGCACGACGGCCGCAACCGGACTGGTCTGCCTCGGGAACACCTGGATCAACCCCCCATGTCTGACACCGACCGTCACCATAGCCTACTAAGGCAAGGCTAACCAGAGTTGGGGACCCGCGCATCCCGACCCGCCATGTTCGCCCCGACGCGTCGAAGATCTGACCGGTACGCCACGGGTGGGCGAGGGAGGATCATCCACGGAGACCGGAATGTCAAGCCATTGTCGTTAACGCGCCAGTTCTGTCAGACTGGCCGGCTCGGCCAGCAAACTGAGATTCCCGGCCAGAGGAACCTGATGACCACGCCAATCGAGCGGGCTGCCGACTCGTTCGCGGCCGAGCTTTCCCGTCGGCGGGTCGAGCGGGGCATGACCAAGAAACAGCTCGCGGCCCGGATGGGGTTCGACCCTTCCTACGTCAGCCATGTCGAGGGTCGGCGACACCGGCCGACCGAGGACTTCGCCCGGCGCGCGGAGGCCGTACTCGGTGCCGCCGGAGCGATCTGGCAGCGCTTCCAGGAGTACGACGAGCTGCGGCAGGCCCGCTCCAGCGCGGTCGCGCACCGCGATCCGCCCGTACCCGAGCAGTGGATGCCGCCCGGCACCGGCCTGATCGTCGAGCAGGAGACCGCGACGCTCGCCTACCACGACGGCGCGTACCGCTGCGTGATCCGGCGGGCGCTCTACAACGCCGGTACGGAGCCGGTGACCCGCTACCTGGTGCGGATAGCCGTGGACCGCTATCCGAACGACCCGGCCCGGTCCAACCGGCACCATCGGGAGAACCCGCTGACCTTCGCCGAGCTGGACCTCCAGGCGTTCTGCGACGACCAGGGCAGCCGCGAGCCGATGGAGTGGCGCAAGAAGCACGACCGGGACGCGTTCAAGGAGGTCTGGCTGCTCTTCGAGAACGGCGACGGCCGGTTTCCGCTGTACCCGGGCGAGCGGGTGACCACCGAATACTCCTACCGGGTCAACCAGGACAAGTGGGGGCAGTGGTTTCAGCGCGCCGTACGGCTGCCCACCCGCCGCCTCGCGCTCCGGCTCGACCTGCCACTCGACCTCGACCCGCAGGTCTGGGGCGTGGAGACGTCGCTTTCGGCCGAGGAGGGGCCGCTGCGTACGCCACTGGTCCGGCACGACGAGGGCGGCCGGGCCCTCTTCGAGTGGTCGACCGACGACCCGCCGCTGAACGCCCGCTACCGCCTGGAGTGGCGCTACCGGGCCCAGCCGGCCACCCCCGCGACCCCGCCGGCCGAATCGGCGGAGGGCCGGGCCAGCGACCGGATGCGGGCCGCCGGCATCGTGCAGCTCGGCGCGGACCTGCTCCGCCAGCCGGCCCGGCACTTCGACCTGCCCCGGGACGACGCCAACGCCCGGGACGTGGTGGCCCGGCTCCGGGCCGCCCTGGAACGCCTCGACGAGCTGCACCCGTTCAGCAAGGGGGTCGGGCTCGCCGCCCCGCAGATCGGGCTGCCCTGGGCCGCCGCCGTGGTACGCCCACCGGACCGGGACGCCGAACCGGTGGTACTGCTCAACCCCCGGGTGGTCGACGCCGCCCTGGAGACCGACGAGCAGTACGAGGGCTGCCTCTCCCTCTTCGACCTCCGTGGCCTGGTCGCCCGGCCGCTGCGACTCGACGTCGAGCACGCGCGCTGGGACGGCGGGCGCATGATCACGTCGTTCGAACTCGCCATGGCCCGACTGGTCGCGCACGAGATCGACCACCTGGAGGGCCGGCTCTACGTCGACCGGATGGACCCGGAGGTCCCGCTGGTGCCGATCGAGGAATACCGGGACACCGGCAACCCCTGGCGCTACTGACCCCGCCCGGCGGCAGCCCTCGAAACGGGGGCCGGGTCCCCGTGCCCTACGGAGAGGAGGGCACGGAGACCCGGCTTTGGGGGGAGAGGGAGGGTGTCTAGAGGTCGCCGAATGCGTCGTACCGGATGTTCTCCGGGGGCACGTCGTCGGCGGCGAGCGCGCGGAGCGCGGACCGGACCAGGGTGGCCGATCCGGAGACGTAGCAGTCGTGGGTGGTCCACGGGCCGTACCGGGCGAAGACGTCGGTGATCTCGCCCCGCTCGCCGTCGAAGCCGGGATCGGCGCTGCACACCGGGATGACCGACAGCCAGGGGTGCGCGGCGGCGAGTTGGTGCAGCTCCGTCAGCCCGTACAGCTCGTCCCGGTTGGTCGCGCCGACGAAGACGTGCATCCAACGGGTGCGGTTGTATCCGGCCAGTTCCTCGGCGAGCGCCTTGATCGGGGCGAGACCGACGCCGCCGGCCACGCAGAGCACGTCCCGGGTGGAGGCCCGGTCCAGGGTCATCCCGCCCATCGGGGCGGCCACCCGCAGCAGGTCACCGACCTTGACCCGGCGTACCAGGGCACTGGAGACCCACCCGGCACCGACCGCCCGGACGTGGAACTCGAGCGTGTTGTCCGGGCGTGGGGCGTTGGCGATCGAGTACGTCCGCCACAGGCGCGGCTGGTACCGCGGCACCTCGACGCTGACGTACTGCCCGGCCCGGTAGGGCAACGGGTGCTGGAGCGCCCGACAGGTGAGTACGGCGACGTCGCTGCCCCGGCGCTCGTGGCCGACCACCTCCGCGTGCCAGAACGGCGGGTTCGGGTCGTCGGCCGCGCCCGCCTGCATGCGCTCGGCGATCACCCGGTAGGCGTCCCGCCACGCCTGGTCGTACTCGACGGTCCACTGCTCACCCGCGACCTCCGCCAACGCGGCCAGCAGCGCGGTGCCCATGGTGTCGTAGTGCGCCGGCCGGACGTGGTATTTGCGGTGGTCACGGCCGAGCGACCGGAGATAGTCGTCGAAGTTCTCCGGGTCGTCGATGGTCTGGACGGCGGTCACGATCGCCTCCAGCAGGCGGTCCCGCTGGCCGCTCATCTGCACCGGAAACAATGTGCGCAGGGCGGGGTCGGACAGGAACATCCGGGCGTAGAAGTATCCCCCGATCTTGTCCCGTCGGTCTTCGACGAGGGTCCAGCTCTCCTTCAACAGCTGCGCGAGGTTGTCCATGACACCTTCTCGGTCGGGGCCACTGCGCGGATAAGAATGAATACCGTGAGTCAGTGTCGGTCGCACAGAGTGTGCGATTGACTGTCGATCGGCCGTTGTCGGAGAACCGACTCCGGTCGGCACCGGAATGGCTGCGAACCGGCCGGAAATGTGATCGCCGATCGGGCACAGTTGTCGGGTGACGGTTGATCTCGCCCGCCCGCTCTCCCGCCGCGTACTCGGCACCGAGGTGCTCCTGGTCCTCGGCCTGTCCCTGGGACAGTCCGCGGTCTACTCGGCGGTGACGATCATCGCCCGGCTCACCGCCGACCGGCCGCTGTCCCAGCAGACCGCCACGCTGAACGCCTCGCAGTCGGCGCGGCCCTGGCTCGACCTCACGTACCAGCTCCTCGGGATCTTCTTCGCCCTCGTGCCGGTGCTGCTCGCCGTACACCTGTTGAACCGGGACCGGACCCTGGACCGCGACGGGCTGCTCGCCCCGGACGCGCTGCCCGGGCAGCGTCGGGGCGGTGCCCGGGAGGTACTCGGCCTGGACGGGCGCCGGCCCGGTCCGGACCTCGCCTGGGGCGCGGCGCTGGCCGCCGCGATCGGCCTGCCCGGGCTCGGCCTCTTCTGGATCGCCGCGCATCTCGGCGTCAACGCGAGTGTCGTCCCGGCGAGCCTGCCGGACCTGTGGTGGGCGGTCCCGGTGCTCGTCCTCTCGGCCGCGCAGAACGCGATCCTCGAAGAGGTCGTCGTGGTCGGCTACCTGATGACCCGGCTCCGGGACCTGGGGTGGCGGGTCGGCGCCGTCATCGCCACCAGCGCGCTGCTACGCGGCTCCTACCACCTCTACCAGGGCTTCGGGGCGTTCGTCGGCAACGCCGTCATGGGAGTGCTCTTCGCGCTGTTCTTCCTGCGTACCAAGCGGGTGCTGCCACTGGTGGTGGCGCACACCCTGCTGGACGTGGTCGCCTTCGTCGGCTACGCGCTGCTGCCCCGGGAATGGTTCGACTGGTTGTAGGTGGCCTGTTCGTTCCCGACGGCCACCGCCGGACGTACGGCCAGATCCGACCGGCCCGCTTCCGAGCGGTAGTACCCGACGGCCCGGGCGGCGAGCCGTTCGGTGTCGGCGGAACCGAGCATCGCGGCGGCCAGCGTTATCGCCCCGGGCAGGCGCCGTACGGCCAGCCGCAGCACAAGCCAGTTCGCGGTCCGGGCGACGATCGGCGCCCCCAGCCGCCAGCCCGCCTCGACCAGCCGACCCAGCTCGGCGTCGACGTCGGCGTCGGCGTCCTCCTCGTCCTCGTTTGAGGCGTCGTCGGTCGTGGGCAGGGTGTTGTCCGTTGCGGGTGGGGTGGCCGCTGTGGCTCGGTCTGGGTCGTGGCCGCCCTCCGCGATCGCGGCTTCGGCGGCCGCCAGCGCGGCCCGGGCACTGGCCAGGTCCGGGTGGACCCGGGTCAGCACCAGCACGTCGGCGGCCCGCTCCGGCCCGGTCGGATCATGGCCGTGGGCGGCGGCCAGGTGCAGCACCAGGCCGGCCTGCGCCCAGGTGACGGCGGCCAGCTCGGCGAGCGGCGCCAGCAGCCCGGTCACCGTGGAGAGGGCGGCGCCGGTAGCGGCGAGCCGGACGTACCGCCGGGTGGCCAGCCGGACCAGGCCGTCGGCGGTGGCACCCGGGTACGTGGCCCGGACCCAGTCCGCCCAGGCGCGAGCCTCCGGGCCCAATCCGCGTACGGCGGCCAGGGCGAGCAGCTCGGGTGCGTACCCCGGGTGGTCGAGAAGCTGCCGGACCGTCGAGCGGCGACCCTCCCGCCCAGGAGTACGCCCCGAAGCCGCCCGATCGGCCGGGACGGTTTCGTCGGGTGCGCCACCCGGCTGTGACGTACCGATGCCGGTCGGCTCGGGAGTCGGGATTCTGTTCACGGAGGGGTCGACGGCGTCGGTGGCGGGGGGCGGTGCCGTCGTCGTCGGTGGCGCGGTGGCGGCGGCAAGTACCGGCGTACTGGTACTCGTACTCCCGGCGGGGTCCGTCGTGGCGGGCTCGGGCGACGGCGTTGCGGCGGCTTCCTCGGCTGCGGGCTTCTTCGCGGTACGGGCCTTCTTCGCCGTGGCCTTCGTCACGGAGGCGGCCTTCTTCGCGGGTGCCTCGCGTGCTGCGGCGGCCTTCTTGGCGGGTGCCTCGCGTGCTGCGGCGGCCTTCTTGGCGGGTGCCTCGTTCGCTGCGGCGGCCTTCTTGGCGGTGCTGGCCTTCTTGGCGGCTGCCTTCTTCGCCGCGTCGATCTTCTGCGCGGTGGCCTTGATCCCGGCCGTCTTCCTGACGGCGGCCCTGGACGCGGCGGTTGCCCTCGCGGTGCCGCCCTGCGGGCCGGCGTCGGCCGTGGTCTCCCCGTCGACGGTGGTGTCCCTGCCTGTGCTGGCGACATGCTCGGGTGCCGGGACGGCCCCTTCGTTCGTGGTCTCCGCGCCGGATCCCTCAGCCGGAGCCGGAGCCGGAGCCGGGTCGGTGGGTTGCGGGTGGGTCGGCGGTGGCACCGTGGCCGACGGAACCCGGTCGGCCCGTCGTGCGGCCGAGGGCGGTGCGGCGGGACCCGGCTGTGCGGGCGTTTCGGGGGCCCGCACGGGGCTTCCCGGCGCCTGAGCGGGACTTCCCGACGTCTGAGCGGGGCTTCCCGACGTCTGAGCGGGGCTTCCCGACGTCTGAGCGGGGCTTTCCGCAGCCCGGGCGGGTCGGGTGGGCGGTCGCCCGGACGTCGGTGGCTCGACTTCGGGAGGCGGCTGGAAGAGCACCGTCGGAGGCGTCTTGCGGGCGCGGGGGCGGGGCGGCGTCGGAGGCCGGTCGCCCGTCTCCGCCTCTGTGGCGGTCTCCGGGTCCGGAGCAGGGGTGAAGGTGGCCTTGGTCGGGCCGGAGCGGCGCGTGGACCTCGGCTCCGGGCGGCGTCGTGGCGGCTCGGTGGGTGGCTGCTCCTCCATACCATGTGAGCCTAGTCTCGGTGGCTGATTGGCACCGAACAGGAATCGGCGGAGGTCGTAACGCCGGTCTGGCGGGCGGGGCCGACGCGGGCCGGGCGTACCCGGGAAGTCGTTTTGCTCCGCCGGGTGGCCGCCCTGTATCCTCGACCGACGTGGTCTGGTGAGACCACGGGGAGACTTCGCCTAGTCTGGTCTATGGCGCCGCACTGCTAATGCGGTTGGGGTCTTAAAGCCCCTCCCGGGTTCGAATCCCGGAGTCTCCGCGCTTAGGTCGGTGTGTAGACTGACCCGGCACCTGCGCCCGTAGCTCAACGGATAGAGCATCTGACTACGGATCAGAAGGTTAGGGGTTCGAATCCCTTCGGGCGCGCAAGATCAAAGACGCTTGACCTGCGGGAACGCGGTCAGGCGTTTTTTGTTGCTCGTCCTGCGTGGACCCTGGTGCCGTCTGGCTGTCATATGGTGTCGTTACTCTCTGTAATCATACTGGGGACGGATCGGCGGCAGGTCGACGCGTGCGACGAGCCGGGCGAAGTGAAGTGTGGCGTAGCCGGAGTGCAGTGGCAGACCGTCGCTTCGGGTAAACACGTGAGCCACTCGTCCCGGGCTCTGCTGGCGGCGGCCTTGGACGGGAAGCCGCCTCGGCACGCCCGGGCGGGCTTGCCGAACGCGTCGGCGGCGGAGCAGTCGAAGTACCAGGTGCCGTGGCCTCGCTGCGGCAGTCGGGGACAGTCCTTCTCCAGCCGCTTCTTCGTGCTGGTGGCGCGGCAGCCGCAGCGCTTGTAGGTCTTGCCTAAACCGGCCATGGCGTCTCCCTGTTGCCCGGAATCCGATGAAATGTGAGCGCTGGTCACATTCTCGGCCGGGCTGTTGGGAGCGAGGCGGACTGCCGGTCCGTCGCGGGGCCGGGTCTCGAGGCAAAGGTGAAGTACGGGTCGATGTGGGGTGACAGGCGGGTCGCCTACCAGCTGCTGGTGCGTTCCTGGCCGGCCCCTTTGGTCCTCGCTTTGGTGCTCGTGGCTCTCGTCGTCCTGACTCCGGTTGTTCCGCAGGCGAGGAGTTCGGCTGCCGGAGCTGCCTCCAATACAGCGTTCGGTCGCAGCTCCGCCCCTGTCATCAACCGATGCGTTCGATGAGTGCCCTGCTTTCCGCAACGGGGTCCCAGACGGCGCCGACGCCCCAGAACGTCGACGTGCCCGGGATGTTGGTCAACGCCGACAGGTACGGGTCGGCATTGTTGACCTTCGGTCCGTAGGCCGCGCTCCACCGTCCGCCGGTGTATCGCAGGAACAGCGACCCGGGATACTCGACGTACGGCGGTACGGGGTTCGCTCCGCTGATCCACAGGTTGCCGGCCTGGTCGCCGGCCACGGCGCCGAGGCTGCCCGCGGCTACCGGTGCGGTCACCCGCCGCCAGGTGGTGCCGTTCCAGCGCATGATCAGCGGCTTCGGTGCGCTGTCGTAGTCGGCGGTGCCGACCGCCCACGCGTCGGTGGCGGAGCGGGCCCAGACGCCGAGCAGGCGCGCGCTGGGCACCGTCGGCAGGGTCGCCACCTGCCATGCCGAGCCGGTGCGCTGCACGATCATCGGTTCCGGGTAGGCGGCGTCCTCGACGTGCCAGGCTCCGACGGCGAACGTGGCACCGTCCGGGGCGGTCGTCACTCCGTAGAGGGTGCCGGGCCACGCGTCGGCGCCCGGCACCGTCGCCCTGGTGAAGCGCTGGCCGTCCCATTCCAGGATGAGTGGATGGGCGTTCCCGCCGACGAGCACGGCCCGCCCACCGTCGGCGGCCACGTCGAATAGCGTCGAGGCGGTGTCCTGGCCCAGCGGTCGGTATCCCTGCCAGGCCGAGCCGTTCCATCGTGCGGCGTACGGGGCGAGTTGCCGGTCCTGTCCGACGGTCCACACGTCCGATGCGGTGGTCGCGCTCACCCCCGACAGGGTGCTGACGTCATCCGACAGCAGCCGCTCGGTCCAGCTGTTTCCGTTCCACTGCAGCAACGCGTACGGCCGGGGCGGTGGCGGTGCGCCGTAGCTGGCGCCCTGGTAGCCGACGGCCCACGCGCCGTCCGGGCCGGTCGCGCTCACGTCCACGAGCCGGCTCGAAAGCTCCAACTGCGGCAGAGCCGCCACCCGCCAGTTCGGGGCTGCCTGGGCCGGTGTCGCCCCGGCCAGGCTGACCAGCACCACCCCGAGCGCCATGACGCGCGTCCGGCGTCGCATCGAGATCCTCATGGATACTCCTTCACGAACACAGTTCCCTGGTGGGTCGATGGGGATCAGCGTCGACGCCTCCGGCGGGGATCGCGAGGACGCGGGCCTTTCCGTAAGGCCCTCGTAATCTCAGGGCGCATCCGCAGGGGCCGACCGGTCTGTCACCCGCCACGCGCGGACATCTGCGGTCCCACCAGGCCCCAGCCAGCTGATGGGCTGCAACAGTCAACGGCCGGTCGCCGGTTCGACCGATTCCGCTGGTCGACCTTTGACGGGCTCCGGAAGCCGATCGCCGTAAGCACTTCGAAAGGGTCCGCAGCCTCTGCTTTCTGCCGGCCGGTGGCTACCCTGGCCCGATGGCGACGAACACGGTCGATCGGACAGGCGTGCGTGGAGACCATCGGTGACACACCGGGTCCTGGTGGTCGACGACGACCAGACCGTCAGTGATGTGATCTGCCGTTACCTCGAGCACGCCGGCTACCAGGTCAACCACGTCGGGGACGGCGCTGCGGCCCTGACCGCCGTCGCGCGGCAGGCACCACATCTGGTCGTACTCGACCTGATGCTGCCCAAGGTCAGCGGGCTTCAGGTGTGTCGCGAGCTGCGGGCACGACCGGACAGCCTGCCGATCATCATGCTGACCGCGCTCGGCGACGAAGCCGACCGGATCCTCGGCCTGCAACTCGGCGCGGACGACTACCTGACCAAGCCGTTCTCGCCCCGGGAGTTGGTGCTCCGGGTGCGGTCCGTGCTCCGCCGCGCCAGCGGGGAACCACCACTCGGGCGGTCGGAGGTCCTGACCGACGGCGGCCTGGTGCTGCGCACCGGACCTCGGGTGGCCCGCCTGAACGACACCGAGCTGGCGCTGACCCTACGAGAGTTCGACCTGCTCGCGCACTTCCTGCGGCAACCGGCTCAGGTGTTCACCCGTGCCGAACTGCTGCAGCGGGTCTGGGGATGGGACTTCGGTGACCATTCGACGGTCACGGTGCACGTACGGCGGCTCCGGGAGAAGATAGAGGTCGAGCCGGCAGCGCCGCGGCGGATCGTGACCGTGTGGGGCGTCGGTTACCGCTACGATCCCGCCGATGCGTGACCTCGCGCTGATCTTCGTGATCGCCCTCGGCGCCGCGGTCGTCGTCGGTACAGCCGGCGCGGTCCTGCTTCGTCTGCTCCGGCGCAGCTCAATCACCGTGCACCTGTGTGTCCTGCTGACCGTCACGGTCATCGCGGTCGTCGTTGGCGTGGCCGCCGTCGCGGAGGCGATGTTTCTGTCACCGCACGACCTGGAGGTGGTCCTGATCACCGTCGCGGCGGCAGCGACGGTGAGCCTCGCCGTGGGTTGGCACTTCGGACGGCGACTGGCCGCCGCGGCAATCTGGGCGAACCAGGCCCGCGATCGGGAACGGCACCTCGAAAAGGGGCGCCGCGACCTCATCGCCTGGGTGTCGCACGACCTGCGCACCCCGCTCGCCGGGCTGCGGGCGATGGCGGAGGCGCTGGAGGACGGCGTCGTCAGCGACCCGGCGACGACCGGCGAGTACCACCGACGAATCCGAACCGAGACGGACCGGATGACCCGCCTTGTCGACGACCTGTTTGAACTGTCCCGGATCAACGCCGGGGCGCTCGCCCTGTCCCTGACCGCGGTTTCGCTCCGCGAGGTCGTTTCGGACGTGCTGTCCAGCACGGCGCCGCTGGCCGCCGCACGACGGATCCGGCTGGTCGCGGCCGAAACCGGCTGGCCGACGGTGTCGGCCAGCGAACCGGAACTGACCCGGGTGGTGGCCAACCTGCTGGTCAACGCCGTCTGCTACACCCCGCAGGACGGTACCGTCCGCATCGAGGCAGGCCGCGAACGTGGATCCGCCTGGCTGTCGGTCTCCGACACCTGCGGAGGCATCCCACCGGCGGATCTGCCCCGCCTGTTCGAGGTGGCGTTCCGGGGCGAACCGGCCCGCACTCCCCGGCAGACGAACGCGGGCGCTTCGGGCGGACTGGGACTGGCGATCGTCCACGGGTTGGTCGATGCGCACGGCGGCCGAGTGGAGGTACACAACACCGCCGACGGGTGTCGTTTCGTCGTCCGACTGCCGGCCGCCTGATCCATCAACCGGGGCCGACCGCCGGCCGTCTAGGTCGTGAAGATGTCGCAGGTCAGGTGGCTTGCAGTTCCGCTGCCCCGAACGAGACCGCAAAGCGCTTGCACCAGATCGAGACGCTGCGGAAGTCCGCCGGATCGAACGAGCGCGGAAGTTCGTACACCTGGTTGCCGCGATTGCCCTTGAGCCGCGCCACCTCGAACCACTTCCCGTCGTCGAACAGCCGCCACCCTGCCGTACCCGCCACCACCGGCTGGTCGGTCAACCAGACCCGCAGGTCCGGCCCATTCGACGTGTCGAGATCATGTAGCACGAGCAGATGCCGACCGTCGGCTTGTCGGATGATCTCCGCTCGTCCCGTCGTAGTGTGCTCGTGGGTGATGAAGATACCCGCGGCCAGTAGCTGGTTCGACGCTGGCGGGTCGGATCCGGCAGAGGCCGGAGTCGCACCGGAAGCGTCCGGTGCCGGCGATGCCGTCACGGGCGCGACGGGAAGGGCGTCATCGACACGGCTGTCCGTGACCAGCTTCCACGGCTGGAACCAGTACAGGCCGAACGCCGCCACGATGCCGAGAACCACCACACCAGCCCAAGCGAACGGTGATCTGAAGACCCGATTCCACATGCGTCGAATCTACGGGGACTGCACCTGCGGAAACGCCCAACGCATCTTGCAAAACCCTTACGGCCCCCGAGCCACTGACCTACGGCGTGATCGAACGGGGGATGTAGGCGCCGTGCCTGACCGCACCACCGGCCGCCAACTGTCTGTAGCTGATCGTCTCGTTCCTGCCTGCTCCGGGTCCCGGGGCCTGGCGAGCCGAGCTTCTGCCAGCGGGCGCGTACGGCGTTCGGGAGTCTTCCGAATCATGACCACAGCCGCAGAACCGTGGCGCCAGTGGGACCGGTTTGTCGGTCCTGTTGTCGGGTAGGGCCATCGCGGGTCGCGTGTGCTGGAGGGGACCCGGGATGATCGGTTTCGCCTGGGTAGTCGCCCTGCTGTCGCTGGCCGCGATCGCCGCAGTACTGTCGCATCGGGTCAGCGACCGGTTGCACGTGCCCGCGCCGGTGGTGTTCCTGCTCGTGGCCGCGGCACTGTCGGATCTCTTCCCCCAGCTCGGCAAGCTGTCGACCGGGACCGTGCGGCACGTCGTGACCGTCGCGCTGGTGTTGGTGCTGTTCAACGGCGGCATGAACATCGGCTGGCGCCGGCTACGCGGCGCGCTGGCGCCGGTGCTCTGGCTAGGTGTGCTCGGCACGGTGCTGACCGCGCTGGTACTCGCCGGGCTCGCTCACTGGATCTTCGGTTTTGGCTGGCTGGCCGCGCTGCTGATCGGTACGGCGCTGGCGCCGACGGATCCGGCGGCGGTCTTCTCGGTGCTGGGCCGGCGGGAGATCCTGGGCCGGACCGGCACGCTGCTGGAGGGGGAGTCGGGGGCGAACGACCCGGTCGGTATCGCGTTGATGCTCAGCCTGCTCGCCGCCGGCTCGGCCAGCGGCTGGGGTGCGATCGGCATGGGGATACGCGAGTTCGCCCTACAGATCGTCGTCGGGTTGCTGGTCGGTGTGATCGGCGGGTATCTGCTGGTGCTGCTGATGCGTCGGGTCACGTTGCCAGGCGAGGGCCTCTACCCGTTGCAGGTGCTCTTCGCCGGCCTGGCGATCTACGGCCTGGCCACTGTCGCTCGCGGGTCGGGATTTCTCGCCGTGTTCCTGGCCGGCATCCTCGTCGGTGACGCGCGGGCGCCGTACAAGCGGGAGATCGAGCGGTTCCATGAGGTGTTGGCGAGTTTCGGGGAGATCGTCGCGTTCTCCGTGCTCGGGCTGGTGGTGTCGCTGCGGAGCCTGCCGGAGGGCAACGCCTGGCTCGTCGGGCTGGTCCTGGCGGTGCTGCTGACCCTGGTGGTGCGGCCGCTGGTCGTCGGGACGCTGCTGCTACCGGCCCGGCTGCGGTGGGGAGAGCGGATCTTCGTGGCCTGGGCCGGCTTGAAGGGTGCGGTGCCGATCCTGCTCGGCACCTTCATCCTGACTAGCGATCTCTCTCAACAGTTGCGGCTGTTCGACATCATCTTCGTGGTCGTGGCGTTCTCGGTGATCGTGCAGGGCGGGCTGGTGACCGTCGTGGCCCGACTGTGCCGGGTGCCGATGCGGGCACTGCCGCTACAGCCGTGGACGGTCGGATTGCGGGTTCGGAACGAGCCACAGGGAACCCACCGGTACCACGTTGGCGAGGGCTCGCCGGCCGTTGGACGCTCGGTACGGGACCTGAGCCGCGACGAGGGCGTGTGGGTGAGCCTGCTGACCCGCGACGGCGAAGCGGTCCCGGTCAACCGGGACACCGTCCTGCGGTCGGGAGACGAAATTTTGATCACCGTGGACCCGGACGAGCCAGACAGGTCCGCGAGGCTGTTCCGCCCTGGACGATGAGCAGCGCATCTGCTGGCGACAGGACAGTTCTGACAGCGATACAAAGTTAGAAAAGGACGGCCTCTGTTGTAGAGGCTGCTCGATTGGCTTGCGCTACTAGGGCGCTTGACAGAGCAAGGGGCCCGATGTTGACTTACGGATATGACCTCAGCAGAAGAACAAGAATCGTTAGCCCGGTCGAATGTGACTAACCGCCGGATCTTTGTTTCGTGGTGGTACCACGCGATAACCGGCGTAATCGCAGGCGCTGCGGTCGCGGCGACTGCTCTTCTGCCGCAGCAGATCGCAGGTCCCTCTCTCACTGCCGCAGCCCTACTCGTGGCAATTACTAGCCGCCTCGCGGGCAAAGCCTCGGGAACTCGTCTGCCTGTCCCGGCCAGCGTTGCCGGCATCGGTTTCTTGGTAGCCCTGACGGTCGTGGTGATCGGGTCCTTGATCGTTGTATGGACCGTGGTGCGTCCTGGCGGTCCTTCCTGGCTCGCCTGGATGCTTGCCGCTCTCGTGTTTGTGGTGGCACTCAGCGGGACATGGGTGGCGAGGGCGGGGGCGGCGGCATAAAGCTGTTCGTCGGTGAAATTGCACGTTGACCCGCCCGGCCCGGTCGAGGCCAACACCTCGTCTCCGCCAGTACTCCACGCCTGCGGCCATTGCCGTACCGAATTCTCCGACACCCGCAACCGCTGCGCGATTACGGTCGGCTCACCCTGGGCGAGCATCTCGGCCGCCTGGCGACCTACCGCTTCTCGGCGCTGCCGGGCGGCCCGCACTCAGACCACCGCGATCGGGATAACTCACTTTACCGGTCTAGTAGATCAACCCGGCCGATTCGGCACGACACGCCGAGCAGCCTCCACAACAACCCTCGACCTTTCAATTTCTGTTGCGCAAGCTTCGGGATCACGCAGATGGCCCCAATGGCGGTCGCATGCGATGTCCTCGTATCCCGGCGCGATGGGGTGTCCTGTGGTGCGTGATGGCTATCCGCGCAGGTCACGACGGTGGTAGCCGATGGCGCCTAGGGCCGTGAGCGCGGCGGCGAGGATCAGCATGGTGATGGTGGCCGGCCAGTTCGGTGGCTGGTCGGGGACCGGGGCGAGGTGGGCGAACGGGGACAGCCGGCCGACCCAGGGCGGTGCGCCGGTGCTGTCGGCGGTGACCTGGAGGAGGAATCCGCTGGCTGCGGGCAGCGCGCCGACGAGCGCGACCGCGCGGGGTAGCCAGCCGAGGGCGAGTACGGCCGCGCCGAGGCAGAGCAGAGCGATGGGGAGCACGTTCGCCGTGCCGGTGAGGGCGGCGCTGAGCGGCAGGGGTGCGTCGACGGTGGTCGCCCCGGCCCAGGTGGCAAGGCCGGTGACGATGGTGAGGATCGCTGTCCCGCAGGCGGTGACGGTCATCTCGGCGGTGAGCAGTCGGGTGCGGGTGACGGGCTGGGCGTACAGGAGGGTGAGCCGCCGGTTTGTTTCGTCGGCGGCGAGGGCGGCGATACGGATGGCCGCGAAGACGCCGACCGGGATCGCCAGTAGCGCGAACAGTGCCGCCACGTAGCCCTCGATCGACCCGAGAGCGTCGAATCCGGCCTGCGCGGCGAGGTCGGCGAATCGTGGATTGTCGGCGAGGAACCCGGTCATGGATACCGCGAGCAGGCCGATGAGCAGGAAGTAGGCGCCTACTCCGGTCGCCCACCCGAGGAGGGGGCGTAACAGGCGTCGGGTCGCGAATCCGGGTACCGAGCCGAGCAGCCGCAGCCGTGGCGGCCGGCTCGCCGAGGCGGCGAGCCAGCCGCCGCCGACGTCCCGGCGGGCTGCCATCGCCGTGACGGCGGCGATCAGTGTCGCGGCGGCGACCGCCAGCACCACCAGCGGCAGCGCACGGTTCGCCTCGTACGGTCGGGAGAGTGCGACCAGCCCGAACGGTGACAGCCAACGCAGCCATCCCAGGGCGTCGACGCCGTCGCCGATCATCCGCACGATCAGGCCGGCACCGAGCGTCGTGACCGCCGCGCCGGTTGCCGCGCCGCGGCTGGCGAAGACCTGAGCCGTCAGCGCGCCGGTGGTGGCGAAGACCATCCCGGTCAACGCGAGTCCTGCCCCGTGCAGCAGGGCACCCTGGGGTGCGGTACCGACCGCGGTGAGGGTCCCCGTCGCCGCCAACCCGGCCAGCAGCGCCGTGGCGAGTACGACGGTCAGGTGTCGCGCCACGATCGAGGCGAGCGAGAGACGGCCCGCGGCCAGCAGGTCCCACCGGCCGGCGTCCTCCTCAGCACGGGTGATCCGGGTGGCGACGAGGAGCGCCCAGACGCCGACGAGCACGCCGAGGGCCGTGCCGGTGCGCCAGACCGTGAACCCGCCCGCATCGTCGAGGGCGACCGGTTCACCGAACAGGGTGCGGATGGCCGGGTTGTCGGCCAGCGCGGCGAGCGCCTCGGCGTCCAGCGCGTTGCCGACGGTGCTGGTGTAGGTGGCGGCCACCATGGCGGACATGCCGGCCAGCACCGCGATGACGATCATGCCACCAGGCCGGACCTGCCGTACGGCGAGCCCAGTGATCGCCCAACCCACCGTTCGAGTCGCGGGCACCACCGGGGTCTGTCCGATGCGGGCTCCGACGGCGGTCACCGCGAACCGTGCGCGTAGTAGTCGAGGAAGATCTCTTCCAGGGTCGGCTCGTGGACCTGCAACGCGGTCACCTCCGCCGCGGCCAGCGCCCGCAGCGCCGGTGCCGGCGGGCCGGTGAGAGTGAACCGGAGCCGGGACGGTCCCACCACCTCGACACCCTCGACGCCAGGCACCTGCGACACCTCCGGTGCCGTGCCGGCGAAGGTCACCTCCACCTGACTGCGGTGCAACCGACGCAGGTCCGGCACACCGGCGACCTCGACCAGGCGCCCCGCGCGCAGGATCCCCACTCGATCGCACACCGCTTCGACCTCGGCCAGCTGGTGAGAGCTGAGAAAAACCGTCTGCCCGCGCTGCCGGGCGTGCCCGACCGCATGTTGGAACTCGCGTTCCATCAACGGATCGAGGCCACTGGTCGGTTCGTCCAGGATCAGCAGTGGGGCTCGGGCCGCGAACGCGGCGACCAGCGCGACCTTCTGTCGGTTCCCGGTCGAGTACGCTCGCCCGGGCTTCGACAGGTCCAACGCGAACCGGTCCACCAGTTCGTCGCGATAGGCGCGGTCGACGCCAGGGCCGGTGCGACCTAGCAACTCCAGTGTTTCCGCGCCGGTCAACGTGGGCCACAGCGCCACATCGGCAGGCACGTGCGCGATCGACCGGTGCGCTACCGCCACGTCGCTCGCGTCGGTGTCGAAGATCCAGGCGTGGCCGGCGGTCGGTCGGGCCAGGCCGAGGAGGAGCCGGATGGTGGTGGATTTACCCGCGCCGTTGGGGCCCAGGAATCCGAACACCTCGCCCGCCGGGACGGTGAGATCGAGCGCGTCCAACGCGGACACTCGGCCGTAGCGTTTGGTCAGGGCTGCGGTGCGAATGGCAGGGGTATCCACGGAAGCCTCCGAGATCGACAGCGGTCACGACTGCCGACCAGACTTCCCGGCGCACCAGGGCAGAGCCTACGCCCACCCGTCGATATGAGGAAGGCCGCCGGTCACCCGTCGGATCGGCGCCATCTGACCGATCGGCGTACGGATCTCCTCGACGGCAGCCCATCCGACGAGCAGGAGGCGGTGGGTCACAAGCGGCGTTGCCGGCGTCACCCCCGCGACGCGTCCGCCTCGTACACGTCCGGCACCCCGTCGGCGTCGGCGTCGCGTTCCTCGACGGCGCGGATCTGTCGGTAGTGCCGGTTGCGGGCCCGCAGGACAGGGTGGCCAGCACCGCCGACAACACCGACCCGAGCAGGACGCCGATCTTGGCGTGTTCGTCGCGTTCGCTGCCGGCCCCGAACGCCAGTTCCCCGATCAGCAGCGACACGGTGAACCCGATCCCGGCCAGCAGTGCCAGCCCGAACACGTCCCACCAACTCAGCCCCTCGGCGAGGCGGGCCCGGGTGAACCGCTGGACCAGCCACGTTGCGCCCAGCACACCCACCGTCTTACCGACGACCAACCCGACGGCGATCCCCACGGTGACCGAGTCGGTCGTGCTCGCCCCGAGCCCACCCGCGCCGACGGCCGACACTCCGGCGGCGAAGAACGCGAACACCGGCACCGCGACACCGGCCGACAACGGTCGGAACCGGTGCTCGAAACGTTCGGCCAGCCCGGGGCCGGGCTCTGGCTTGCGGCGAATCACCGGAACCGTGAACGCGAGCAGCACTCCGGCGACCGTGGCATGTACCCCGGAGGCGTGTACCAATGCCCAGGTGACCACCGCCAGCGGCAGCAACAGCCGCCAGGACCGGACCCCCGCCGCCCCAGCAGCCCGAACACCGCCAGCGGGAGCAGCGCCAACAACAGTGGCAGGAAGTGCAGGGCTCTGGTGTAGAACACAGCGATGATCACGATCGCGAGCAGGTCGTCGACCACGGCGAGGGTCAGCAGGAACGTCCGCATCGCCGCCGGCAGATGCGTGTTGATCACGCCGAGTACCGCCAGTGCGAACGCGATGTCCGTCGCGGTCGGGATCGCCCACCCCGGTCAACGCCCCACTGGCGCCCGCGTTGACCAGGGTGTAGATCAGGGCGGGGACGATCATTCCGCCGAGCGCGGCGGCGACCGGCAGCACCGCCCGGCGAGGTTCACGCAGATCGCCAGCGACGAACTCCCGCTTGAGTTCCAGTCCGGCGACGAAGAAGAAGATCGCCAGCAGGCCGTCGGCGGCCCACTGCGCCAGCGTCAGATCCAGATGCAGGGCGGTAGGGCCGATCTGGAAGGCGCCCAATGACCGGTAAGCCTCTGCCCACGGGGAGTTCACCCACCTGAGGGCGATGACCGCGATGCGGCGGGCCGCTGCCGGGCTGGACCATCGAGTGCCTCCGAGGCGGTCGGGAAATGAGCCGCCGACCAGACTTCCCGGCACACCACCGCCTACCCCTCGCCGATTTGGATCAACCCCCGTCCGCGAGAGCCGGCCTGCCCTTCGGGTGCTACCGCGCAGGGCGTTACTCCGCTGCTGGCCCGCCACGCCAGGCCGTCTGCCTCCCGGGCGAGGAAGTAGGGCGGGCAGGCAGGCGACGAGACCCTTCGGGTGCACGCCTTTCCGTCTGTGGGCGGCATCTTCCGGCTAGTTCCGCCGCACGGGTGTTTGCAGGGCTGGAGCAGCGCAAATGGCGCCGACCGCCGCAGCGGCTCGGTAGCCTCCCAAATGGGAAAAAATACTCGTATTACTCGCGGAGCGGAAGAAGGGTAATCATGCTTCGAAAGAGGATGATACTGGCGGCTGCCCTCGTCAGTTTGATCGGCGGCGCCGTCGCCGCGGCTCCGGGGTCCGCCAGCGACGAACCACACCGACACGAACGCGTGGAGGGCCTGGTCTTCGTCCAGACGAACAAGCCGCTCGGCAACACGATCCGGGTCTACCAGCGCGGCGACGGCGGCGAACTGAGCCTCGCCGGCGAGTTCGAGACCGGCGGACTGGGTGGCTCCACCCTCAACCCACCGGTCGACCCGCTCGCCTCACAGAGCTCCCTAGTCTACCGCGACGGGCTGCTCTTCGCGGTGAACGCCGGCAGTAACACGGTGACCCTGTTCCGGGTCGACGGCTCCGAACTGGAACGCCTCCAGGTGATCTGGTCCGGTGGCCTGCTGCCGGTCAGCCTGGATGTGCGCGACGACCTGGTCTACGTGTTGAACGCCGGCGGCGAGGGCGTCGTCCAGGGCTACCGCCTCGACGACTACGAACTGGAACCGATTCGGGGCGCCCAGCGGTCGCTCGGCCTGGACAACCCCAACCCGCCGCCGTTCGGCGACGCCCCGGCCCAGGTGGGCATCGACCCGGAGGGCGAGGTGGTTCTGGTCAGCACCAAGAGCCACAACATCATCGACGCGTTCCGCATCGAGCGCGGCGGTCGCCTGTCGGAGGAGCCGGTCAGCAACCCGGCTGAGGGCATGCCGTTCGGCTTCACCTTCGACCACCGCGGGGGCCTGATGGTCACCCTGGCCGCGACGAACGCGGTGATCCGCTACCGGCTCGACGAGGAGAACGGCAAACTGACCGCGGTCGGCCCGGCGGTCCCGAACGGCCAGATGGCTAGTTGCTGGATCCAGCGGGTCGGCGACTACTACTACGTCGCCAACGCCGGCAGCTCCACCCTCAGCAGCTACCGCATTGACGAGGACGGACAGGTCGTATTGGTCGCCGCGGTCGCCGCCAAGGGCGACGGCGGGACGATCGACATGACCACCAGTGGGGGCTTCCTCTACGTGCAGAACGGCGCCGCCGGTACCGTCCAGGGCTTCGACGTCCTCGACGACGGCTCCCTGAAACTGGTCAACACCACGACCGGACTCCCCCAGGCAACCAACAACGGCGGCATCCTCAACGGGATGGAGGGCATCGCGGCGACCCCGTGACTCCACGACACCCGACGCCGGCCCTGGCAACCACCAGGGCCGGCGTCGATGCGTCCCCAGAGCCGGCACGATCGCGCTCGACGTCTCCCTCGAGTGCATGACGAAGTACCGACCCCGCCGCCAACGCCTTCGGCGCAACAATCGTCCATCAGAGGGTGGAAGCCGGCACCAGCGGACGAGCCGCCGGGCACAACCCCAGCACTCGTCCCAGGCACACGAGGCGGCGGTCGGCGCTGGTCGTCATCCGCTGGCCGCCCGACGGCACCTCGCCGGACGTCTTCCGCTGGCGCGGGCCTCGGGCCGAACGGCTGTGTGGGCAGTGCGGGCCCCGACAACAGGCCGACGGACAGGGCGTTGCGCGCACGTTGAACGAGTGTTTAATCTGGTGTCGTGGCGTCGAACGGCGTGAGGTCGGACAGTCACGATGGTGACTTCACCACCGTGAGCCGAATCCGTGACGCCGCCATCGCACGATTCGCTCGGGACGGCTTTCGCGTCGGGCTGCGTACCGTCGCCGCCGACGCTGGTGTCACCGCCGGTCTGGTCGTTCACCACTTCGGTTCGAAGGACGGGCTGCGTCGCGGCTGTGACGAGCACGTGCTCGCAGTGATGCGTGAGGAGAAGGCGAAGGCGTTGACCGACGGCACCGGCGCGATGCTGCTGGCGCAGATGGCCGAGGTTGAGAAGTTCGCGCCGATGGTGCAGTACGTGCTGCGCAGCATGCAGGCGGGCGGGGATCTGGCGCTCAGCCTGATCGATCACATGATCGCCGACGCGGAGGAGTACCTGTCCGCGGGTGAGGCGGCGGGAGTGATCCGGCCGAGCCGGGACCGGGCCGCCCGGACGCGGTACCTGGCCTATCAGGCGACGGGCAGCATGGTGCTGTGGTTCACCCTGCACGGGGCCGCCGCCACGCCGCAAGAGTTCCCGATCCTCTTCCGCCGGTACATGGAGGATCTCGCACTGCCGGCGCTGGAGTTGTTCACGCAGGGTCTGCTGGTCGACCGGTCGATGCTCGACGAATACCTGATGTACGTGCCGGATCCGCCGACGGCAGGCGACGCAGGCAACGCCGCACGCTAGCCACCGCGCCCCCTCGGCGGGGCCGTTCTCCTTCCGCGAACCTTCGCGGCTCCACGACATCGGGTCCCAGGCTGACCTGGGCTTTCCTCAAACGAGGTCAACGACGATGACGCCTGCAATCGACATCCAACACATCGACAAGTCCTTCGGCCGAGTCAAGGCCCTCGACGGGCTCGACCTGCAGGTCGAAACCGGCACCGTGCACGGCTTCCTCGGCCCCAACGGCGCCGGCAAGTCCACCACCATCCGGATCCTGCTCGGACTACTGCGCGCCGACGCCGGCCACGCCCGGATGCTCGGCGGTGACCCGTGGGCGGACGCGGTGACCCTGCACCGCCGGCTCGCGTACGTCCCCGGCGACGTGGAACTGTGGCCCAACCTCACCGGCGGCGAAGCGATCGACCTGTTCGCCCGCCTCCGCGGCGGCACCGACCCGGTCCGCCGTGACGAACTGTGCCAACGCTTCGACCTCGACCCGAGCAAGAAGGGCCGCACCTACTCCAAGGGCAACCGGCAGAAAGTGGCCCTGATCGCCGCGCTCGCCAGCGACGTGGAACTGCTGCTCCTCGACGAGCCCACCGCAGGGCTGGACCCGCTGATGGAGGCGGTGTTCCAGGAGTGCATCCGCGAGGCCAAGGACGCCGGCCGCACCGTGCTGCTGTCCAGCCACATCCTCGCCCAGGTCGAGGTGCTGGCCGACCAGATCTCGATCATCCGTCAGGGACGGATCGTCGAGACGGGCTCCCTGACCGATCTGCGTCACCTGACGCGTACCTCGGTCGACGCCGTCACCAACCGGCCGGCGGACGCGCTGGCCGACCTGCCCGGCGTGCACGGACTGCGGTCCGAGGACGGCCACATCCGCTTCGAGGTCGACGGCGACCACCTTGCCGTTGTGGTCCGCCAGCTCGGCGACCTCGGCGTGCAGGCACTGGCGGTCCGGCCGCCGACCCTGGAGCAGCTGCTGCTGCGTCACTACGGCGACCAGCGCGCGCACAACGGTGCGGCGGAGGTGGCGCAATGACCACGACGACAGTCAACCGGCCGACGTCCGCCCTGGCCAGCCACGGAACCACCGTCACCGGGACCTGGACTCTGCTGCAGTTCATGCTGCGCCGCGACCGGATCCGCTTCCCCGCGTGGACGCTGGGCCTGTCGCTGCTGATGACGTACTTCGCCACCGCGTTGGACGCCATCGTGCAGAGCCCGGAGGATCTGGAAGGGCTGAGCGGCTTCTCCGGCAGCCCGGCCGGGGCGCTGTTCGGCGGACCGGGCTTCGGCTTCGACGACCTGACCATCGAACGGTTCCTCGCCGGCCAGTACGGCCTCTACGTCGCGATCGGCGCCGGCCTGATGGGCCTACTCACCGTGGTGAGACACACCCGCGTCGAGGAACGTACCGGCCGGGCCGAGCTGATCCGGGCCAATGTCGTCGGCCGGTACGCCCAGCTCACCGCCGCGTTGACGCTCACCGCCGTGATGGCGGTGCTGGTCGCGATGCTGATCGGCGCGATGATGATCGGTCGGGGCTTCGACGCCGGCGGATCGCTGCTGTTCGGTGTCTCTATCGGGGCGGTGGCGTTGGCCTTCGCCGGCATCGCCACGGTCACCGTCCAACTGTCGGAATATCCCCGAGCCGCCTCCGGAATGGCCGGCGCCGCGCTCGGGGCCGCGTTCGTGCTGCGCGGACTGGGGGACATGGCAGCGGTGCAGGGCAGCGGCCCGTCCTGGCTGTCCTGGCTGTCCCCGATCGGCTGGTCCCAGCAGACCGCACCGTTCGTCCACGACCGCTGGTGGCCACTGGTCATCTCACTGACGTTCGCCACCGCCACCGCCACCGCCGGCTACGCCCTGTCGGCACGCCGGGACTTCGGCGCCGGCCTGGTGCCGCCCCGACCGGGCGCGCCACGAGCCGCCGCCTGGCTGGCCAGTTCGTTCGCCCTCGCGTTCCGGCTACAACGGGCCAGCCTGATCGGCTGGAGCGCGGCGCTGCTGGTCGCCGGCCTCGCCTACGGCTCCTTCACCCAGCCACTGCTCGACGGCTTCGCCGACGCACCCGACGACCTGATAGCCATCATGGGAGGCTCGGACAACCTCCTGGCCGGCTACCTTGGCATGATGGGCCTGACCATGGCCCTCACCGTCGGGGTGTACGCGGTGCTCGCCGTGCAGGCGCTCCGCGCCGAGGAAGCCGATGGACGCCTCGAACCGGTCCTCGCCACGGCGGTGAGCCGCCCACGGTGGATCGGCAGCCACGCCGCCGTGACGGCCGTCGGCGTACCGTGGCTGCTGCTTGTCAGCGGTTTCGGCATGGGGATCGGGGCAGCGGCGAGCACGGGCGACGGGACGCTGATCGGTGAGCTGCTGCTCGGCCACCTCGCCCACACCCCGGCGGTCTGGCTCGTCCTCGCCACCGCCACCCTGCTCTACGCTGCGGCGCCGAGAACGCTGCCGGCGATCTGGGTGGTGCTCGGCTACGGGCTGATCGCCGGCTACTTCGCCCCGATCCTCGACATCCCCGACACGGCGCTGCGCCTCTCACCGTTCGAGCACATCGGCGAGTACCCACTGCAGGATGTCAACGTGGTCGCGGTCCTGGTACTGACGCTACTCGCCGGGCTGCTCGTCCAGACCGCCGTGGCGGCATTCCGCCGCCGTGACCTCGTCAGCAGCGCCTAGGAACGCGTGCGGTCAGTCGGACCGGCCTGTCCGACCGGCCCGGCGACGTCCCGACCTCCGCAGCCCGGATGATCCCACCGCCCCGAGACGGTCTCCAGCGCGGCCGGCACCCAGATGCTGACCGTTCCTGCGCGGCAGGGACTGCGGATCGCGACCCTGCTCTACGACGGGTCGAGTACGACCCGCAGCCGCCCTACGACACCGGAAGTCCGGAGAAGGCCGGGCCGGAACTCCAGCAGTTGGCGCTCAAACTACTCGCCGACGCCGCCCGGTAGCCGTCAGGAACGGGCCTCCGCGTTCTGCCTAACGTGGGCGGATCCTGGTCACGCGGCGAACGCCCGCTAGTGCGGCTCCCGGCCAACGCCTCCGTTCCGGCCGGGAGCCTGGCCGTCGTCGCCCTGGCCGCCGTCGACCTGTGCGGTGGCGTGCAGGAAGGCGTTGTACCGGGCCAGGTCGTCCTCCTCGCCGGTGGCGTCGGCGCGGTCGGCGGCCCGGTCGAGTCGGGCCTGTTCACGCTGGTCGGCGCGGATCCACTGCCGGACCAGGATGATCATGACAACAGCGGCGGGGAGTTCGCCGAAGGCCCAGGCGATGCCGGCACCGAGGCGCTGGTCGACCAGCAGGGGCGACGCCCAGTCGGGATGCACGGCGGTGTACCAGTCCGGCGCGATGACGGTGGTGGACTGCATCAGGACCAGGCCGAAGAAGCCGTGCGCCATCATGGCCGCGAAGTGGATGATCACCAGCAGGGGTGGGGCGGGTCGTGGCCGCCCGGGGTCGATGCCGATGAGTACCCAGAAGAGCAGGTATCCGGCGACGACGAAGTGGGTCAACATGGCCAGGTGGCCGAGGTGGTAGCGCATCAGGGTGCCGAGCAGGTCGCTGAAGTACAGGCCGAAGAGGCTGGCGGTGTAGATGCCGAGCGCGACGAGTGGGTGGGTGAGCAGCCGGAGTGGCCGGCTGTGGATGAGCAGGAGCAGCCATTCCCGGGCGCCGCGCATCTGCCGGTCGGCGGGGCGGCGCAGTGCCCGTAACGCCAGGGTGATCGGGGCGCCGCCGACGAGCAGGATCGGCACCGCCATCGACAGCACCATGTGCTGCACCATGTGCGCGCTGAAGAGTGCGTAGGCGTAGCGGGCGACGCCGAGGTTGGTGATCGCGGTCAGCAGCAGTACCCCGACCAGCCAGCTCGCGGTGCGCGACGGCGGCCAGCGGTGTCCGACGCGGTACAGCCGCCACACCCCGGCCAGGTATCCGGCCACCGCGAGGACGCCGACGGTGAGGAAGAACAGGTCGGGCAGCGGGTCGCCGAGCAGTCGGGCCGGGGTGGGCGGGGCGGGTGGGGTGAAGCCGAGCAGTTCGACCAGCGGGTCCGCCTCGACCGGGTCGGTCGGGATCGGGGTGGGGCTGCGGGACAGCGCCACCGCCAGGCCGAAGGTGGCGGCGAAGAGCACCAGTTCCCCGGCGGCGAACCGGGTGAACGCGGCGCGCCGCCCGGCGTGCAGCGCGGGGAGGGTACGGCGGCGGTGTGCGGTGCCGAGTCCGCCGAGCAGCAGCAGGGCGGCGAGTTTGCCGACGACCAGCCAGCCGTAGCGGGACTGCCAGAGCTGGTCCCAGGCGCCGAGGCGTACCCAGGCGTTGGTCAGGCCGCTGACCGCGACGGCGGCCCAGCAGCCCAGGGCGAGCCGGCTGTACCGGGCGGCCGTGCCAGCGAGCAGGCGGTGCCGGCGCACCATCAGCAGTGCGGCCAGCCCGCCGACCCAGACGGTGGCGGCGAGTACGTGCAGGGCCAGGCTGGTCACGGCGACCTGGTGGTTGCCGGCACCGGCGGCGTGCCCGGTGAACGCGGGCGGCAGCACCGCCAGCAGGGCCAGTACGGCGGTGGTCGCGGCGGCCGCTCGGGACACCCCGACCCAGGACAGCGCGGCCACCAGCCCGGCCAGTCCGGCCTGGAGCAGCAGCGCCTGTCCCTGGGAGATCGAGGTGGCGAAGCTGACCACGGTGGCGACGCCGAGTTGTGACGGCGGGGCGCCGAGCAGGTCCGAGACGGTCAGCACGATCAGGACGAGGGCGGTGGCCGCCCAGCCGGCGGCCAAGGCGGTGACCCGGCGCAGCAACAGGTATCCCGGTGCGGAGACGCTGGGCCCGTCGCCGGGCAGCAGGAACCCGGCGGTCACCGCCAGCCCGACCGTAAGGGTGGCCAGTACGTCGAGCAGCAGTCGTATCACCGGCAGGCCGTAGCTGGTGACCGGGCCCGGGTCGGGCAGGCCGGTGACCGTGGTACTGGTCAAACCGTTCCCGGCGCCGAGCGCGAGCAGGAGCACGCCGAGCCCGGCCACCCCCGCAGCGACGGGAAGCCAGTGAACCCGGCGGGTCGGGCCGGCGTCGGGCGGAGCGGGAACGGCCGTGCGCGGCCGTGATCCGGTTGTCACCGGGTCGCGGTCCGGCGCCGTCGGCGTAGCAGGAGGAACCCGGCGCCGACCAGGGCGACGCCGAGCCCGACCGCACCGACCTGCCGCAGCCCGGCGCCGCCGGTGTCTCCGTTCGCCGCTCCAGCGGCGGGGGACGCCGATGGTCCGTCGGATGCGGCCGGAGCGACCGGGGCGGCCGTCGGTTCCAGCGCCGGAGACAGCGTGACGGTGAACCGGAACTGTCCCTGGATCGGATGTCCGTCGGCGGAGACGACCCGGTACGCGACCCGGTAGCCGCCGGACCGCACCGGCTCTACGGCCAGGTGTACCTGCTTGTCGATCGTCCGTGGCTGGCCGGCGCCGTGCCGGGTGCCGTCGGGTCCGGTGACGACGATGGTGCTGAAGTTGCCCCGGACCGGTTCGTTGAAGGTGAGGGTGATCTCGTCCAGTGGTGTGGTGACGGTCGAGTCGGCCCGGGGGTCGCTGCCCAGTAGCTGGGCGTGCGCGGATGCCGGGCTGCCGCTCAGCAGCCCGCCGGACGCGGTGGTGACCGCGAGTGCGGCCACCACCGTCGCCAGCCGCATTCCGATGCGCCGCACCGACCGTCCTTCCGGGTTGCGCGGTACTGTGCCGGTCATCCGAGTACCTGTTCACCGATCCAGCCGCCGGGCTGGCAGCCGGGTGGGATGGCGAAGACGGCGGAGCCGATCGGGGTGATCCAGTCGTTGAGCAGGTCCCGTTCGGCGAGCCGGCGTTGGATCGGCAGGTACTGCCGGGTGATGTCGGCCTGGTAGGCGGCGAAGATCAGGCCGCTGTCGGCCCGTCCGGCGGCGTCCGGCGCCGCGTCGTAGTTGTACGGCCGGCGCAGGATCTTCAGCCGGTCGTCCATCACCCTGGCCCGGGTCACGTGCGCGAAGTCCGGCATCACCGGCAGCCCGGCCTCGTTGAGGGCGGAGAAGTCGGGCTCGTCCCGCTCATGGTGGCCGCTCAGCGGCGCGCCGGTGTCCAGCCGCCGCCCGACGGCGAGTTCCTTGTCGGCCCGGCCGAGCTTGTCCCAGGTCTCCAACTCGGCCCGGATGCGTCGCAGTACCAGGGTGCTGCCGTCGCGTAGCCAGTCCGGGCCGTCGCCGATCCAGACCGACTGTTCGAAGGCGGCGGTGCCGGGGCGGGGATTGGCGGTGCCGTCGAGCTGTCCCATCACGTTGCGCTGGGTGTGCCCGTCGGCCTGGGCGCCCCGGCTGCGGCGGAAGCCGCGTTGCACCCAGCGGACGGCGGCGAACGGCCGGGCGTCCTTGACCAGCATCCGCTGCGCGTGGGTGACCGTCAGCGGGTCGTCGGCGCAGATCTGGAGCAGCAGGTCACCCCCGGACCAGGCCGGTTGCAGCCGGTCGATCCCGAAGGCGGGCAGCGGGGCGACGGATGGCGGGCGGCGGTCGTCCCGGCCGGCCGCCGCGTACAGGTGGGGACCGAACCCGAAGGTGACGGTGAGCCGGGCCGGCAGCACGGCGAGTTCCGGTTCGGTGTCGGCCAGCGGAGCCCGGCCCTGGGTCAGCCGGGCGGCGTCGTCGGTGAGCAGCCGCATCAGCCGGCCCAACGCCGCCCGGTCGACGCCCCGGTGCAGGGTGAGGGCGACGAAGGACGCGTGCGCCTGCGGGTCGGTGGCGATCCCGGCCTGCCGGGCGCCGTGGAACGGCACGACATCGGTACCGACGGCGGTCGCGGCGCCCAGGTCGACCGGGGCCGGTGCCGAGGGCTGCCGGCCGGCGGCGGTCGCGGCGACCCCTGCCGCCGCACCGGCGACGGCGCCGCCGACACCCAGGGCACCACCGGTGAGAAGCCGACGCCTGCTCACCGGGCGGGCTGCGGCACGGTCGGTCACGACGCGGGGCTCGGCGTCGGCTGGTGCCCGGGGCTCATCGGCATGCCCGAACTCGGGTCGTAGCTCTCCTCGGCACCGGTGAACGGCTTGGCCACCGCGGTGAACTCGGTGGTCTTTCCGTCGGCGAAGGTGAGGGTGAAGCTCAGTTCGTCGCCGGCCCGGACCGGCTTGGTGAGGTCCATCAGCATCAGGTGGTCGCCGCCGGGCTCGAGTACGTGACTGCCGCCGGCCCTGATCGCGATGCCGCCGGTCTTGGGCTGCATCACCATCTTGCCGTCCTTCATCGTCATCTCGTGCACCTCCATCGGCGAGACAGAGGTGCTCACGCCGGTGATGGTGACGTCGGCGCCGGTGTTGTTCACCAGGGTGCCGAAGGCAGCGGTCATCCCCTTGTCGGCCGCCTTGATCCACGGGTCCCGCACCGTGAACGTGGCGCTGTCGGTGGTCGCCGACGGGGCCGGGCTGGGCGCGGCCCCCGATGTGTCGTCGGCCCCGCCGCAACCTGCGACGGCGAGTACCGCCACCACGGTCACGCCGAACCTCGCCGCCCAGCCCCGTACGCCGGATGATGCCGACCTGCGCATGTGCACGTCCTCCGCTGCTCGATCCTCGTTCTACTACTGGTCGTCGTGGACTGGTGGTTGGTTCCCGTCGGGTTCCGCCGCTCGGGCCGGGCAGCGTCCGCACCAGGGCGCGGGCGGGCGGTCCGCGGTGTGGGCGGTTTCGGCGTTGCCGCTGGTTGTCCGGCATCCGACGATGGTGGTGGGAACCCGGTGGTGTTGTCGGCCGACTACCGGTGCATGGGGTGTGAGCAGTTCCGGGAGTCGCTGTCCGCGTGTCTCGACGGTGAGGACAGTCAGGCCGAACGCGCCGCCGCCGACAGCCACCTGGCCGGTTGCCCCGACTGCCGCCGCTGGTACGAGGCCGCCGCCATGGTCACCCGCGTGGCCCGCACCAGCCCCGCCCCGGCAGGGGCCCGGGTCGACGACGCGGTCCTCGACGCGGCACCGCTTCCGACCCCGGCCCGACTGCCGGCCGCGCTGCGGATCCTCCTCGGCGTGCTCGGCATCGCCCAGTTCCTTCTCGGCGCCGCGCAGATCGGCGGCACCGCCGCCGCGCGACACCTACACAGCGCGGGCGTAGGCGCGGGCGGCCATCTCTGGCACGAGTCCGCCGCCTGGAACGTCGCGGTCGGCGCCGGCTTCGCCTGGATCGCCCTGCGACGCACCCGCCCGGCCGGGCTCGTGCCCATGCTCACCGTCTTCGTCGGCGTACTGAGCCTGCTCACCGTCAACGATCTGATCGCCGGTCGGGTCGACATCGCCCGGGTGCTGAGCCACGGCATCATCGCCGTCGGTTACATCGTCATCCTGATCATGGCTCGGATCGGTGGCGACCCCGAGGCGCCACTGGCCGGTCGGCAGCAGCCGTGGCGGCGCTGGCGGGCCACCTTCGACGCCGACCCGTCACCGGTGCCACCCCTGCGGCTGGTTCCCGGCCGGACCCGGTCAACGAGAACCGCGCAGACTCGTGCCGACGTACGCCGGGTCGCCTGAGGTCAGACGGCGCGAAGCCTGCGCGGCGGCTCGGCCATCGCGGCGACCAGGTCTTCCCGTGCGCGGGCGACCCGGGACCGGATCGTGCCCACCGGGCAGTCACAGACCCGCGCCGCCTCCTCGTACGAGAGTCCGAGCACCTGGGTGGCGACGAACGCCTCCCGCCGCTCGGTCGCCAGGCCGTCGAGAAGGTGGCGCAGGATCACGCCTTCCTCGAACCGCGACGTCTCGTCGGCCCGGTCGGTGTCGGCGGCCTTCTGCCAGTCGCTGCCGGCGACCAGCCGGGGCCGGGCCGCGGCGGCGCGGACCTGGTCGACCGCGACCCGGCGGGCGATCGTGAATAGCCAGGTGGCGGCGGAGGACCGGCCGGCGAACGTCGGCAGGCTCCGTAGCGCCCGCAGGTAGGTCTCCTGGGTCAGGTCGTCCGCCTCGGCGGGGCTGGACAGGTGGGCCAGGAAACGCCACACGTCCCGTTGGGTCGCCGCCACGAACGCCGCAGCCGCCTGCCGATCCCCACGGGCGGCGGCAAGGGCCAACTCGGTGACGGTCGGGTCGCCGCTGATACTGGTCATCGCGCCGTGATCCCTCATTTCGCCCATGTCCACGGGCGCCGTGGCACCCAACGGAGCGGAACTCTCACGTGTTTCGGCCGCCCTCGCGGCCGAGGGGTGGGCTCCAGGAAACCCGGCGCATCGAGGATAGTCAATGGTTGACCGGGCGGTGAGACACCCGGCCCGCAGGAACGTCCGGTCAACGCCGAGACTCCGCGTACACGTTGGGCATTGGCCCCATCTCGCGCTCCTCGTCGGCCGGTTCGCCGCTGTCACCCTGCTGCGGTAGATGCCAGCGGATGGTCGGACGGTGAGTCGGGCCGGCCGGCACGTCGATGCCGGCCGGCCGGTCGTCAGTTTCGGGTCGGTGCGGGCGAGGTCGGTATCGCCCGCCGCGCCCGCCGGCGTTGGAGCACGCCGAGGATCACGTCGACGACGAGGAACGCGGCGAGCGTGACACCGAGCGTCGGCAACGCCCAGCCCACCGCCACCGCGACCAGCAGCGCGACGATCGCGACCAGTGGATGGGTCTGCCGCCACGCGCCGCGCTCGGGCGGGGTACCCAGGGGTGCGCGCCGGTCGGCGCGGGTGGGACGGCGCTGCCACCACATCCGGTATCCCCAGACGATGACGCAGAGCAGCCCGACGGCGAGCGCGGCGAGCAGGATCTGGTTGACGATCCCGAACAGGAAACCCATGTGGAACGCGACGCCCAGCTTGGACAGCTGCGCCAGCAGCGGCCAGTCGGCAAAGTCGGAGCGCGCCACGACGCTCCCGGCGGCCGGGTCGACGGCGACCCGGTCCCAGCCGTACGGCCAGAAGGGGTCGTCCTGCGCCACCACCCACGCCGTACCGGGCTCGGCGGGTGGCGTGACGATCACCTTCCCGTCCACGCCGGCCTCGCGGGCGATCGACGTGGCCCTGTCCACGTCGGCCGGATCGAAATCTCCGGTCGTGGTACCGCCGCCGTGATGCCCGCCACCATCGGCGTGACCGCCCGGGGCGGCGCCGGGCAGGGCGGTTTCGAGGGTGGGGCTGTGCGCGTTGAACTCGTTCTGGACGATGTCGAAGTTCCCGCCGGCGTAGCGCGACCACGTCAACCCGGTCGCGGAGAGCGCGAGCAGCCCGATCGCCAACCACACCCCGGTGGCCGCGTGCCAGCTGCGGGTACGGCGCACACCCACGTTCGCGGCAAGGTCGGGCAGCACGGTGCGGCGCAGCTTGCGTCGACCGGTCCACTGGCGGCGCAGCCACAGGAACAGACCACCGAGGACGACGACCCACAGCCAGCTCGCCGCCAGCTCGGAGTAGTGCCGCCCCACCACACCGAGATGCAGGTTGCGGTGCAGGTCATCCAGCCAGGTCATCAGCGGCGTCTCGCCGAACCAGGTGGTCAGGGTGCCGCGCACCTCGTTGGTGTACGGGTCCACGTAGACGGTGTGCTGCTTCTCCCCCAGGTACGGCAGGTTGAACACCACCTGGGTGGTGTCGGTCGCCTCCACCGGTGGGAGCACCGACGCCAGCTCGCCGTCCGGATGGGCGGCGCGGGCCGCCACCACCTGCTCGGCCAACGGGCGGGCGGGTGCGGTACCCGCGTCGACGCGCAGCTCGTGGGCGTAGACGAGGCTGTCCAGCTGTGGTGTGAAGACGAACGCGAGACCGGTCAGCGCGGCCACGACCAGGAACGGCGCGATCAGAACTCCGGCGTAGAAGTGCAGCCGCAGCACCAGCGGCCCGATCGACCGCCGCCGTCCGGCCGATGTCCCCGGCGGTGCGCCGGCGGCGACTGGTGCGAGCGGGGTTTCCGGCTCCGACGCCGGCGTCGCGGTTGTTGACACGGGAGGCTCCAAGAGGATGGGGTGATGGTCAGCGGATCCAGACGGCGTCGCGGGCTTCGTACTCCAGTACGCCCTCGGCGCGGACGGCTATGTCGGCGTTCGCCTCCCGCCGCACCATGTGCAGAGCGAGTCCGAGGCCGAACGCGATGCCGGCCGCGGTGACCAGGGCGCCGGGGTCACTGTTGGGGTGGCGGGCCGCCCTGTGTCGGCCGTCGTCGCGTCGACCCCGACCCCGACCACGAAGTGCCTGTGTTCCATCCGTCCCACCTCCCGAACAGTCGTGACACGCCAGGGAGATAGTCGGCCGGGACATCGGTCTGGTTCCCGACGTTCCATCGATGATTTTCGAACAAAGGGTGTCGCCTGGGTCGTGGCCATCCAACGCCCGTGGCTCGAACTCGATGTGGCCACCGGTACCTGTAGTTCCACCAGTACCTCTCCAGCTACGCCGATGGCCGCGTACCGGCGCTGTTCTACGGCGGCGTGCGGGCAGCGTCCGACTGATCCGCATCGGCCTCTGGATTGATCAGATATCGACATTCCAGAATTGCCGGGAACTACTATCTGTTGCGGGGCGACTACTGGATCAACTGCTGTCCAGATCCGGGAGCCGAGGTGCTTCCGGGGGAGGAGGACCGACGATGGTCAAGAAGCCGCTCAAGATCGTGGTGCGTCGGAAGAAGACCCGTAGCCGGCTGTTGAACAACCACGGCTGACAGGTCGCCAGCAGGCAAGAAGGTCGCCGCCGGAGTTGCTCCTCCGGCGGCGACCGAGCGGATTCGGATCGCGGCTTCTTCGGCAGAGAGAACGATCGCGGCTTCTTCGGCAGGGAGAACGCATGACGCAGGCGGAGTTCCGGCGGGCGCAGACGTTGATGATGTATTGGCATGAGGGGGAGTTGACGGCCGAGAACTACCTGGAGAGTCGCTCCACCGACACCGAAGCCGACAACGCGGTGGCCGTCGACGGGCAGGCGGTGGAACTGCTGGAGCATTTCACGGACTGGTCGACGGTGCAGAAGGTCGCGGCCGGCCTCGGCGAGTACGACCGCGAGTCCGTGCAGGACGCGGTCGGGGCGTTGGTCGACGCCGGCCTGCTGCTCGACCGGGTCGGCGCGCAGCGGGAGGAGCAGTTCCTGCGGGCCTGGCAGAACTGGGGTGAGGAGGCCCGCTTCTTCCACTTCGGCACCCGGAACACGATCTACACCGGCGACAGCCTCGAGCAACGCCGCAGCGACGCCCGCTGGGTACGGGAGACCGGCGGAACCCCTCCGGCGATCTTCAAGTCGTACCCGGACGCGCCACGGGTGTACCTGCCGAGGGCGTTCCTGCCGCTGGCCGACCCGTTCGGGGAGGTGTTGACCCGCCGCCGTACGCACCGGGTGTTCACCGGCGAGCCGACGAGCCTGGCGCAGCTGTCGACGGTGCTGTTCTACACCTTCGCGCCGATGCAGCTCTACGACGCCGGTGACCTGGGCACGCTGATGCTGCGGACCAGCCCGTGCGGCGGCGCCCGGCACGAACTGGAGGGCTACGTCGCCGTCCTCGACGTGCAGGACGTGCCGCCGGGGCTGTACCACTACAACGCCGAGGCGCACGCGCTCGAACTGGTCGATCCCGACTTCGACCGGGGCCGGCTGCACCGGTTGACGTACGAGTCGGAGATGTGCACGCCGTCGGCGTTCGTCTGCTTCGTGACCGTCGTGTTCGCGCGGACGATGTACAAGTACCGGCACTCCCGGGCGCTGCGGGTGACGTTGCTGTCGGCGGGGCATCTGGGGCAGACGTTCGTGCTCACCTCGACCGCGGTGGGGCTGGGCGGGTGGCAGAGTGCCGCGTTCCGCGACGAGGAACTCGACGCCGCGCTCGGCGTCGACGGCTTCGCCGAGGGATCCCTCTACATGTTCGGTGCTGGTGTGCCGGTGCTGGCCGAGACCGGGATGCCGGCGGGGATCACCCGGGCCCGGCTCACCGACCCGGCCCGCCTCGTCGCGCCACATCCGACGGACGGGCGCGCCGGCGGCACCAGCGGGTGAGCGGTTCGGTGTCGGCGTACCGGCGGTTGTGGCGGCACCGGTGGGTGCCGTCACTGCTGCTCGTGGGCGTCTGCGCCCGGGTGCCGCTGCAGGCGTACGTCTTCGCGGTGCTGTTGCTGGCGGTGGACCGGACCGGCACCTACCCGGCGGCGGGGGTGGTGACCGCCGCGACCGGGGTCGGCTACGCGGTCGGTGTGCCGGTGCACGGACGGCTCGTCGACCGGTACGGCCAGACCTGGCCACTGCTGCTCGCCGCCGGAGCCAACGCTGTCGCGTTCACCGGACTGCTCGTCACCGCCCAGGTACGGCCGACGACGGTGGCCCTGACCGTCTGGTCGGCGGCGGTGGGGCTGTCGCTGCCCCCGGTGGCCGCCGCAGCCCGGGCGCTGTGGTCGCAGGCGATCCCCGACGACGACATCCGCCGCACGGCGTTGGCGGTGGACGCCATGGTCCTCGACCTCGCCCTGGTGGTCGGTCCGCTGCTGGTCAGTGCCCTCAGCGTGCTGGCTGGGCCGGGCTGGGCCCTGGCCGGCTGCGCCGTGGTGCTGCTCGGCGGCACGCTGTGGTTCAGTGTTCTGCCGCCGTCGCGGTCCTGGGTTCCGGCCCGCCGCCGGGGCAGTCTGGCCGGTCCGCTGCGCTCGACGGGCATAGTCGTGCTGCTGGCCGTCTCCGTCCTGGCCGGGGCGCTGCTGGGAATGCTCCGGCTCGGCTTCGTGGAGTTCACCGATCGCGAATCCACGCCGGCTACCGGCGGCCTGGCGTTGGCAGCGTTCGGCGCCGGGAGTCTGCTCGGCGGGCTGCTCTACGGTGCCCGTTCCTGGCGGGCGGACGCGGCCGTACGGATCCGGGTGATCATCGCCGGGTACGCCTGTGGCGTCGCGTCACTGGCGCTGGCCCCGACCGTGCCGGTGCTGGTGGGGTTGTCGGTGGCGGCCGGCCTCTTCCTGGCCCCGCTGGTGATCTGCAACTTCGAACTCATCGGCCGGTGCGCGCCGAGGGGAACGCTCACCGAGGCGTTCGCGTGGGGAATCACCGCCACCTTCGCCGGGTCGGCGCTCGGCAACCTCGTCGCCGGTCTGCTCTCCGCCGCCGACGCGTCGGCGGCGGTCGTGTTCACGATCGCCGCCGGGTTCGCTGCCCTGGCCGCCGCCGTGGCCGGCGCCGGCTCCCGTGCCCTTGGCAGGGATCAGTCGGCGGCGAGCGTCGTGCCCGCCGCGCCGACGCCGAGACCGCCGCTGACGCCACCCACCCGCGCCGCCGAGAAGGCTGCCCGATGAGGACCCTCGTGCAGGCGACGGACACGCCTGCCGGCTGTGTCGGGTGCGACGGCGTCAGGCGCCGGTCGATCGCCGGCGACGCAGCAGCAGGCCCCCGAGCACCGCGACCGCGAGCACGGCGCCGAGAACCACCGCCCACCAGACCGCGGGCGACGATCCACCACCATCGGTGTTGGTCACTGCGGCGGGCGACGCGGCAGGTGGCGTCGTCGGTTCCACGGTCGGCGTCGGCTCGGCCGTCGGGGTGGCCGCAGCGGTCGGGGTGGGCGGTGCGACCCTGTTGGTGAAGGTGAAGCTGCCCTTGATCGTGTGACCGTCGGCCGAGACGGTACGCCAGACGACCGTGATCGCACCGACGGGCAGCGGCTTCACCTTCTGCGTGATCGTCTTGTCCAGCACCTGCGCGTCGGCGTCGCTGTAGGAGACCTTGTCCGGGCCGGTCACCACCACGGTGGTCCCGGGCTTCTTGATCAGCCCGCTGAAGGTCAGCGTCACCGCGGTCACCGCCTTGCTGACCGTGCTCCTGGCCGCCGGCGACGTACGGCTCAGTTCCGTGTGCGCGTGGGCCGGACTCGCCGGTGAGACGACGACGAGCATCGAGGCGAGCAGAGCGGCAGCGATGGCGAGCAGGCGGTTCGAAGACCCGGTCGATGCCGCCGACCGCCGCCCGCCTGAGAAGAAGTTCCGGGTCACCGTGCCACGGTAGCGCCCCGGCTGTCGTCGAGCCGAGAAGGCGCCCGACGCGGACCGGGGAGGCGACGAGCAGGCAAATGCGCCTCCCTGGTGGCTGTCCTGGTGGCGGATTCGGGACGCTGCTCTACGCGCTCGAATATTCGCGCAGGTCACGACCAACGCCAGCGCAGGCGTCCGCGCGTTCCCGTTACCCACCCGGCCACCTGAGATCCCGCCCGACGGGCCGGAAAGGGAGCCTTTCCGGCCCGTACACGACCGTGAGCTGCCCGCCCGCCGCTACCGGCTTCCCGACGGTGGCTGCTCGGCGGCGGTGGCGAGGTGCAGGGCCAGTTCCCGGACAAGGTCGTCCACTGACTGCCCGGACTGGGCCTGCAACAGTCCGAGGGCGAGGTCGGCGAGGAGATAGAAGCCGAGGGTTTTCGCCGTTTCGGTGGGGAAGGTGGCGAGGAGGGCTTCGGCGCCGTCGAGGTCGCCGCGTCGGCGTGCGGCGATGACTCCGGCGGCGCGTTGGACCGTTTCGGCGGCGTGGACCGGGTCGGGGTGGCCCACCGGTGGTCAGATCTTGGGTTGGCTGGTTCGGGCGGCGTCGAACCGGGCGGTGACGTCGGTCCAGTCGACGAGGTTCCAGAGGCGGTCGACGTAGTCGGGGCGGACGTTGCGGTATTGCAGGTAGTAGGCGTGTTCCCAGGCGTCGAAGACGAGGATCGGGGTGGAGCCCTGGCCGACGTTGCCGTGGTGGTCGTAGACCTGTTCGACGATGAGGCGGCGGCTGAGTGGTTCCCAGGCCAGGACGCCCCAGCCGGAGCCCTGGACGCTCTTGGTGGCGGCGGAGAGCTGTCCGGAGAACTTGTCGAAGGATCCGAAGTGTTCGTCGATGGCGGCGGCGAGGTCTCCGTCGGGGCGGTCGCCGCCGTCGGGGGAGAGGTTGTTCCAGAAGATCGAGTGGAGTACGTGGCCGGAGAGGTTGAACGCGAAGGTCTTCTCCAGCCCGACGAGGGTGCCGTAGTCGCCCTTGTCGCGGGCCTCGGCGAGTTGGTCGAGGGCGTCGTTGCTGCCCTTGACGTACGCGGCGTGGTGCTTGCTGTGGTGCAGTTCCAGGATCTCGCCGGACATGGCGGGTTCGAGGGCGCCGTAGTCGTAGGGCATGTCGGGGAGCGTGTAGACGGCCATCCGGAGCTTCCTTCCCAGTTCTGCCAAGAGAGTGCTCCTGCCACACTATGGCAATAGTGGCGGTCGAGGTAGCGGTCTGGCCGTGAGCCCGGCGAACTGCGCGGGCGGCGCCGGTCGGCGACGCGATCGAGGGATCCGGCGGGGCGCAGCCGGATGCCACGGGTGGGTATGCCTCATCCCACGGATCACCCGGAAGGTCCACATCGGTCCGGCGCAAGAGCGATTCCTGATCCCGCCGATCAACCTCTTCTTGATCCGTTTCAGTTCGTTCTTTCACCAGCCGTCATTGATCAATTCGTGTACCCGTACCCGGTGACCGGACCCTCTATACTCGGCGCCACGACCCTCCCCAGTACACAAGGATGGATCACCAATCCAGATCCGCCCGGCCACGGGCCAAGCACCTCGGAGGTCAAGTGCTCTACTTCTTCCTCAGTTACGCCCGAGGTGACGAGGATGAACTTGTTCAGCGCTTCTTTCAAGATCTGAGCACCGAAGTGCGGCTACTGGCCGGTCTGCCCCGGGACGAAGTGGTCGGCTTCGTCGACCGGAGCATCCGGGTCGGCGAGCGTTGGCCGAGGCAGCTCTCCGAGGCGCTCTCCACATGCCGATCTTTTCTCGCACTGATGTCGCCGCGCTATTTCCAGAGCCGGTCCTGCGGTCAGGAATGGCAGGTGTTCGCCGACCGGGCGCACCGCTACGAGTCGGCGGCAAAGGTCGACTCGTCGCTCCTCAAACCACTCATGTGGGTCCCCACCGCCCCGCCGAAGATGCACCGGGTCGCCGAGCCGATCCAATACTTCTCCGACCGGCTCGGCGACACCTACCGGCAGTTGGGCATCCGACAGCTCATGCGACTCCGGCGGCTCGAGGACGACTACCGCGCCTTCACGTTCGAACTGGCCGAGCAGGTCGTCAACAGCGTCGAGGCGCACCAGCTCACCGAGGGCGTGGCGGCGGCCGACTTCTCCGCCCTGCCCAGCGCCTTCCACCGCAACGTCACGGAGCCCGGCGGCGACTCCGGTCTGGACGACAAGCCGTTCACCACGCACATCGTGGTGGTGGCGCTGCCCCGTCCCGACATGGCTGCCGTACGCACCGAACTCGACGTCTACGGCGACCAGGCCCTCGACTGGGCTCCCTACCGGCCACCGCTGCTGAGCCCCCTCGTGGAATACGCCTGCAACATCGCGGAGACGCACAGTTTCCGTTCCCGGGTGGCCGACCTGAACGAGCTTGCCGTCCGGGCGGCGCAGGCGCACCAGCACAACCAGATCATCGTGCTGCTCGTCGACGCCTGGGTGACCCAGGTCGACGAGGTGCAGCGGGCCCTGACGAGCAGGGGCGGCGACCGGGTGCCGATCACCGCCGTGCTCATTCCGAACAGCCGGGACGATCCGGAAACCCGGCGCCGGTGGCCGGATCTGTCGATGGCGTGCCGAGAATTGTTCGGAAAGCTGGCCAACGACGACGAACTCTACCGTTCGGCGATTCCGACCCACATGGCCTTCGGCCACGCACTTCCCGATGTCCTCGAAGCCGCCCGGAACCGCGTGCACAGCGTCGGTACGGTGAAACGCACGCTGGAGGGACCGGTGAGCACCGAACACGCACGGGTGGACGGCCCCTGGATGAATCCGAGCTGACAGAAGGTGTGCAGGTGACATCCGCGAACACGACCACGCCGGAGACCGGTCCGAAGCCTTCCGGCAGCATCATCACGTTCTATTCCTACAAGGGCGGTGCCGGCCGGACGATGGCGTTGGCCAATGTGGCCTGGATCCTCGCCAGCGCCGGCCAGCGGGTCCTCGTCGTCGACTGGGACCTGGAATCGCCGGGCCTGCACCGCTATTTCCACCCCTTCCTGCTCGACAAACACCTGCGATCGTCGCGCGGGGTGATCGACATGGTCCGCGACTACGCCGACGCGATGCTCGAATCACCCGCCGACAACGAGGACCCGGACTGGGTCTCGACCTATGCCGACGTGCTGCGCTACGCGGTCTCCCTGGACTGGAACTTCGAGCCGCCGCCAGGGCCGGGCGGAGCGCGCCGCAAGGCCGGCTTTCTCGACCTGCTGCCCGCCGGACGGCAGGATCCGACGTACACGACGGCGGTCGGCACCTTCGACTGGTCCGCCTTCTTCGAGCGGCTCGGCGGGAACGCCTTCCTCGCGGCGCTCGCCAGGAGCATGCGGGACAACTACGACTACGTGCTGGTCGACAGCCGCACCGGGGTCGGTGACGGCGCCGGCATCTGCACCATCCGGCTGCCCGACACCGTGGTCGCCTCCTTCACGATGAACGAGCAGAGCATCGACGGTGCGGTCGCGGTGGCCCGCTCGATCATGCGCCAGCGCGACGACGGGGCGATCCGGCTGCTGCCCGTGCCGATGCGGGTGGAGGACGCCGAGCAGGTCAAGCTCGAGGCCGGCCGGGACCACGCCCGGCGCAGTTTCGCGCCCTTCCTGCCCCGGCTGACCGCCGAGGAGAGCGACCGGTACTGGGGTGACATCGAAATCCCGTACAAGCCCTTCTACGCCTACGAGGAGATCCTCGCGCCGTTCGGGGACCGGCCCCGACAGGAGGGCACCCTGCTGGCCGCGTACGAGCGGCTGACCCGGGAACTCAGCAACGGCCGCGTGACGCAGCTGACCCCGATGGAGGAGCGTCAGCGCCGACGCTGGCTGCCGGCCTTCGAGCGGGTACGCGCCGGCACCGGCACGGACCTGCTGATCAGCTACGCGGCGGTCGACCGGATGTGGGCGGAGTGGATCGCCGGTGAGCTGACCGAGACCGGCCTGCGGGTGGTCATGCGGGAGGTGGACTTCTCCTCCGTCGGCGCGGAGGCGGACGTCAGCGGGCCGGAGGGCGCGGGGCAGATCATGGTGCTGCTCTCCCAGGACTACGTGCAGTCCCCCAACGCCGCCGAGCTGTGGAACAAGACCATCGACCGGGAGCCGATGGACAGCCGCCGCTACCTCGTCGCGGTCCGGCTCGACAACGCCCGGGTGCCCGTGCCGTTCGTCGAACGCGACCCGATCGAGCTCGCCGGGCTGGGCGAGGAGCGGGCCCGCGAGCAGCTCATGGAGGCGTTCGACCGGCCCCGGCCGCGGCGCCGGGACGAGTCCCTACCCGAGGCGGGTGCCGCGCAACGGCACCGCTTCCCCAACTCCGAGCCGCCGATCTGGAACGTACCCCCGCGCAACGTCGCCTTCACCGGCCGCCGGGCACTACTGGAGGACATTCGCAACCGGTTGTCGGCCGCGGAGACCGTGGTGATGCCGCAGGCGCTGCACGGCCTCGGCGGCGTCGGCAAGACCCAGACCGCCCTGGAATACGCGCACCGGTTCCGCGCCGACTACGACGTGGTGTGGTGGATCTCCGCCCGGCAGCCGAGCGTGGTCCGCGCCTCACTGGCGGAACTCGCCGAGCAGCTCGGCGTGGCGGCCGGCAGCAGCGTCTCCGAGCGGGTGACCGACGTGCTGAACGCGCTCCGCCGTGGCCAGCCGTACCGGCGGTGGTTGATCGTCTTCGACAACGCGGAGGATCCGGCCGAGCTGCGGGAGATCCTTCCGCAGGGTCCCGGACACACCCTGGTGACGACCCGTAACCAGGCGTGGGCCGAGAAGGCGAAGACCGTGGAGGTCGGGGTCTTCAGCCGGATGGAGAGCATCGCCTTCCTGCGTCGGCGGGCGAAGCATCTCTCCGAGTCCGAGGCCTCCGTGGTCGCCGAGCGCCTCGGCGACCTGCCGCTCGCCGTCGAGCAGGCCGGGGCCTGGCTGGCCACCACCGTCGAGCCGGTGCAGCAGTACCTGGACCGGCTCGAACGCCAGTTGCCGCAGATGCTCTCCGAGGAGCTGCCACCCGACTACCAGGAGACCGGCGCGCAGCCGTGGCTGGTCTCGCTGGAGAGTCTGCGCGAGCGGAGCCCCGCCTCGGCGAAGCTGCTCGAGGTCTGCGCGTTCTTCGCCGCCGAGCCGATCCCGATGTGGCTGGTATACAGCGAACGGTTCGTCTCGGTACTGGTGCCGTACGACCCGACGCTGCGCGATCCGGTGCTGATGGCGCGGGCGATCCGGGAGGTCGGCCGGTACGCGCTGGCCCGTATCGAGGCCGGGCGGTCCGGCGTACGGGTCGACCAGCGGCGGCGAGGCGGCGAATCCGACGACTCCGGGCAGACGAGCATCCAGTTGCACCCGCTGGTCCAGGCGGTGATCCGGGCCTCGCTACCGTCCGAGGAGGCGGCCGGCAACCGCGAGCACGTCCA